>JBMZBC010000007.1:0-66036 GCA_049611965.1 Schleiferiaceae bacterium
TCCTAGGTATTCAATATGTAGCACAAGCAGGCTGGTCCGCTGGTCTTCTTAGACTTATGGAGGCGCAATCATTTGCAATTGTAGCACCGTTAATTGTAATCGCCCTAATCACTTTCCTCGGGTTTGGACACGTACACCACATGTTCCACTGGATGGTTGAGGGAATCAATGTTCCAGGCCACGAAAACTACGATGCCATCATTGCTGGAAAGCGCGGATTTTTGAACCCAGTGTTCTTTACCATTCGTATTCTTATCTACATCGGTGGTTGGATTTGGGCTGCGAAGGTTCTTCGTAAGAACTCTTTGCTTTCTGATACCGGCGACGGTGTTGCAATGTGGAAAAAGAACCGCGGTGTTGCGGCTGCATTCACAGTATTCTATGCAGTAACATCTTCGACAAGTGCATGGGATTTAGTGATGTCTATTGATACTCACTGGTTCTCTACGCTATTTGGATGGTACACCTTTGCAGGTATGTTTGTAAGCTCTTTTGCTGCATTGATTCTATTGACACTTTACTTAAAAGGTCAAGGTCATTTGGAGTGGGTGAACGAAAACCACTTGCACGATTTGGGTAAGTTCATGTTTGCATTCTCTGTATTCTGGACGTACCTCTGGTTCTCACAGTTTGTACTTATTTGGTACGCGAACATTCCAGAAGAGGTAACCTATTACATGCAACGTTTCGAGCAGTACAAAGTACCGTTCTTCACTATGTTGGTATTGAACTTCATTCTTCCTGTTTTGGCTGTTTTAAGTCGTCCAGCGAAGCGTGTTCCAGGTACTGTAGTTATGGCGGCTGTGTTCGTCCTAGTAGGTCACTACATGGACCACTACGTCATGATTATGCCGGGTACGGTTGGTGATCACTATGGCTTTGGTTTGGTAGAATTGGGTCCAATTCTATTCTTCGCCGGATTGTACATCTACGTAGTTCTGTCATCAGTAGCTAAGGCGCCATTGTTGCACAAGAACCACCCAATGCTAACGGAGTCTAAAAACTTCCATCAATAATTAGAAAAGACACTAAATAATGAGTGCAGTTTCAATCATAGTATTAGTTGTTTTAGTCGTCCTCACCTTGGTACAGGTGATGCGAATCTCTGAGATTTCTTCTGAAATTCAGAAGGGAAAAGACAACGATGTAAGTCCAAAGGACAATGACACCCAAGGGCGTCTAATGTTATTGGTAGGTTTCGGTTTTATCATCAGCGTTGTAGTGATGTACATCGCTTGGGGAAGACACAGCCTTCCAGAACCATCTTCAGCACATGGTGCGGAGATCGATAGCCTATGGAACCTAAGTATGTTGATCATCAACATTGTTTTCTTTATTGTACAGCCTATCCTTTTCTACTTCGCGTACAAATACAGAGGTAAGAAAGGAACGAAAGCTACCTACTACGAGCACAACAACCGTCTTGAGTTATTCTGGACCATGGTTCCTGCGCTTGCATTGGCCGTATTGATCATCTGGGGTCTCAACGTATGGAGCACCTTGATGATGCCTGAGAATGAAGAAGAGCCTATCCTTGTTGAAGTATATGCTCAGCAGTTCAACTGGACTGTTCGTTACAGTGGTGGCGACAACGAGTTGGGTTATGCAACTGTACATGAAATTGCAGGTGCGAACATTGTGGGTGTTGATACTCAAGATCCAGCTTCTGCAGATGATATTATCGCCAAAGAATTACACCTACCAGTGGGCAAGCCTATCCAGTTTGCTTTCCGCTCGCAGGATGTCATTCACTCTGCTTACTTCCCGCACTTCCGTGCACAAATGAACTGTGTTCCTGGATCGGTAACAAACTTCCAGTTTACACCGACCATTACAACGGCAGAAATTCGTCAGAACAAAGACGTAAAAGCGCACGTTGAGGAAGTAAACGAGATTAGAAAAGCCAAAGGCGAAGACGTTTGGGATTTCAATTATGTACTCCTTTGTAACAAGATTTGTGGTGCTGCACACTACAACATGCAAATGGATATCGTCGTTGAAACTCAAGATGAATTCGACGCTTGGTTAAAAGAACAAAAAACCGTCGCTGAGACACTGTAAATAGAAGTAATAAACATTTAGCTATGTCAACTACAACGACAACAGAAAAAAACAATCACTTCCAAGATCACTTGATGGAGCACCACCACGAGGAGAACTTCTTCACGAAGTACCTCTTTACGATGGACCATAAGATGATTGGTAAGCAGTTTTTGATTACCGGTATGATTATGGGTATCATCGGTGTGATGATGTCAATGCTTTTCCGTTTGGAGATTGCATACCCTGAGCAAAGTTTCCCAATCCTTGAGTTCTTCTTGGGTAAATGGGCACCTGACGGTGTGATGGATCCAAACATCTATTTGGCTCTTGTAACTATTCACGGTACCATTATGGTATTCTTCGTATTGACTGCGGGTCTATCAGGTACTTTCTCGAACCTACTTATTCCATTGCAGATTGGTGCACGTGATATGGCCTCTGGCTTTATGAATGCACTTTCATACTGGTTCTTCTTTACCAGTTCTGTAATAATGGTAGTGTCATTGTTCGTTGAATCAGGACCTGCAGCTGCGGGTTGGACAGTATACCCACCTCTTTCTGCACTTCCGCAAGCAATGCCGGGTTCAGGCGCGGGTATGACGCTTTGGTTGATCTCAATGACATTGTTCATTGTATCATCACTATTGGGTTCATTGAACTACATCGTAACTGTATTGAACATGCGTACGAAAGGTATGAGCATGACGCGTCTTCCATTGACGATCTGGGCATTCTTTGTAACAGCAGTTCTAGGGGTACTTTCATTCCCTGTTCTTCTTAGTGCAGCATTGCTTTTGATGTTTGACCGTATGTTGGGTACTTCATTCTACCTCAGTGATATCTTCATGGGTGGTGAGGTATTGAGTTACAGCGGAGGTTCTCCAGTATTGTACCAACACTTGTTCTGGTTCTTGGGACACCCTGAGGTATACATTATCCTTTTACCTGCTTTGGGTATTTCATCAGAGGTTATTGCCACTAACTCACGTAAGCCAATCTTTGGTTACCGCGCGATGGTCGGTTCAATCTTGGCGATTGCTTTCTTGAGCTTTATCGTATGGGGTCACCACATGTTCGTAACAGGTATGAACCCGTTCCTTGGATCTGTATTTACCTTCACAACCCTATTGATTGCGATTCCATCAGCAGTTAAAGCCTTTAACTACATCACTACACTGTGGAAAGGGAACATCCAGTTTACGCCAGCAATGCTTTTCTCTATTGCATTGGTTAGTACGTTCGTTACTGGTGGTTTGACAGGTGTTATTCTTGGTGATAGTGCTTTGGATATCAACGTTCACGATACTTACTTCGTTGTTGCTCACTTCCACATTGTAATGGGTCTTAGTGCGATCTACGGTATGTTCGCAGGGGTATACCACTGGTTCCCGAAGATGTACGGCCGTATGATGAATAAATCAATGGGTTATGCGCACTTCTGGTTGACCTTCATTACTGCTTATGGTGTGTTCTTCCCAATGCACTTCTTGGGTATGGCGGGTTTACCACGTCGTTACTACAGCAACACAGCATTCCCAATGTTCGATAATTTGGCGGACATCAACGTATTGATTACCTACTTTGCCATCATCGGAGGTGCTGCGCAGCTGATTTTCATCTTTAACTTCTTCTACAGCATTTGGAGAGGTCCTAAGGCGAAGCAAAATCCTTGGAGAGGTAACTCTCTAGAGTGGACAACTCCTGTAGAGCACATCCACGGTAACTGGCCAGGTGATGTACCTGTAGTATACCGTTGGGCATACGACTACTCTAAGCCTGGTGCTGAGGAAGATTTCGTTCCTCAAAACGTGCCATTGGCAGAAGGAGAGGAGAGCGGTCACTAGGAACCCGTCTCACTTTAAAATATTAGATCCCCTTACCTCCCGGTAAGGGGATTTTTTGTGGTAATTTGTAACACGATGAACGAGCACTTAGACCCTACAGGAGGAAACTTCACGAATACGGAACGTGAGATCGAAAAGAAGTTAAGGCCATTGAGCTTTGACGACTTTACCGGTCAAGCAGCGGTATTGGAGAACCTAAAAATCTTTGTTGAGGCTGCCAAGATGCGCGACGAAGCTATGGATCATGTCTTGTTGCACGGTCCGCCGGGATTGGGTAAGACTACCCTAAGTCATATCCTTGCTAACGAGCTCGGTGTAGGAATTAAGGTGACTTCAGGCCCTGTATTGGACAAGCCCTCTGATCTTGCGGGTCTACTCACCAATCTTGAGCCGAATGATGTGCTGTTTATAGATGAGATTCATCGACTATCCCCAGTGATAGAGGAGTACCTGTACAGTGCGATGGAGGACTTCAAGATTGATATCATGATTGACTCTGGTCCTAGCGCGAGAAGTGTACAAATCAGTTTGAACCCATTTACCCTTATCGGAGCAACTACTCGTTCAGGACTTTTAACAGCTCCACTGCGTGCACGTTTTGGTATTAATTCAAGGTTGGAATATTACGATGTCGAACTGTTGAGTACCATCGTTGAGCGAAGCGCCGAAATTCTGGATGTTCCTGCCGAATATGAAGCTTGTATTCGTGTGGCTTCTCGATCTAGAGGAACACCGCGTATAGCTAATGCGCTTCTAAGAAGGGTGCGGGATTTTGCCATGGTCAAAGGGAACGGAACCATTGATGTGGAAATAGCCGAATTCGGCTTGAATGCCTTGAACGTGGACAGCAAGGGACTGGATGAGATGGACAACAAAATCCTATCCGTATTGGTCGACAATTTTGCTGGAGGACCCGTTGGGCTCAATACCTTGAGCACGGCCATAGGGGAGCAGGCAGAGACGATTGAAGAGGTATACGAACCGTACTTAATTAAGGAAGGCTTCTTACTCAGAACGCCTCGCGGTAGAATGGTTACGGAAAGAGCCTACAGTCATCTGGGGTTGAATCGTCCACAGAAGGGCAATACAGGATCCCTATTCTGATGACGCGGACTGAGGCATCTCAGATTGTAAAACGCCTTGCTAAGGAACAGGGCTTTGACGCCTGTGGTATTTCTGCTGCAGGATTTTTAGAGGAAGAGGCGACGGGTTTGGAGAACTGGCTTAAGGCCGGATACCACGGTACGATGAGTTGGATGGAGAATCACTTTGATGCTCGTTTGGATCCACGAAAGCTTGTTCCGGGTTCTAAATCTGTCATTAGTGTAACGCTGAACTATTTCCCTGAAGAAATACAAGAGGAGGGTACACCCAAGATTTCTAAATATGCGTACGGCCGCGATTATCACAAGGTCGTTCGTAGTAAGCTCAAACGTATGTTACAAGGCATACAGGCTGAGATAGGTGAGGTAGAAGGAAGAGGATTTGTGGATAGTGCCCCAGTGATGGATCGGGCATGGGCGCGAAAAAGCGGCTTGGGCTGGATTGGGAAACACAGCCTGTTGCTCAGTAAGGGGGCTGGAAGCTTTTTCTTTATAGGCGCATTGATTGTGGATCTAGAATTGGAACCAGATGGCCCTACAACAGATCATTGTGGTACGTGCACTGCATGTATCGATGCTTGCCCAACAGAGGCAATTATCGCACCCACAGTTGTAGATAGCAACAAGTGCATCAGCTACTTGACGATAGAGTACAAAGAGGCCCTACCAACAGAATATCAAGGGAAAATGGAGGATTGGGTATACGGTTGTGATATCTGCCAGGATGTTTGTCCTTGGAATCGATTCTCTACGCCCCACCAAGAAAAAGATTTTGACCTGCGAACACCCATTAAAGAAAATGATTGGGAAGCGTGGGAAGAAATCACTCATGAGCTCTGGGATGAGATCATGAAAGGCTCAGCGCTCCGAAGAACGGGCTTCGAAGGGTTCAAGAGAAACCTGAGCTTCGCGAAGAAGTCTTAGTTGATTGGAGCTTCGATCACCTGCAGAATGCGGTAATTCTCAGGATTGAATACGTAAACCACAACTGCGCTATTGGCTTGTACCCATTCCGTGTTCCAGGCAATGCTGTGTGAGGAGGTCAACTCATCTCCGGGAACCATAGGGCTTGTGCCAATCTCTTCTCCCCAAGTTGGAGTTACAAAGTCACGAAGAACATTATTGTGGACATATTCAGCATCGCGCGTATCATCGGGCATCAACTGTGGGCTCACAATACCACTCTCTTTTACCATGACTACCACATCGAGGTCGTGTAAAATACCTACTTGAGGTAGTGCGCTAACTTCAACATTTAGAGTATCGCTGCTCACTGCCGCCTCGACTTGAAGTTCGACGCGTAAGGTGCTGTCCATGGCTTCAGCGCTTAGGGTAGGCCAGTTGGAGTAGGGCGACCAGTGTGAGTTGCCTGATGACGTCCAATTCTCACGATTCACCATGCCTACGGGCAGGAAGTTCGTACCAAAGAAATTTTGAATGTCCTTTCCCTCTTGTGTGGTAAAATCTGTAGGGTAATCGGCGTTAGTACCTGTAAAGTTACCTGGACCTGCGTGTATAGCTAGACCAATGATTCTGTTCGCCCCAAATGCGTCCACCAAAGCTTCAATTTCTTTCGAGGCTTTTGGACAGTTCTTGCAACGGTGCCCGGTGAAATCCTCAATGAGCACATTTCTAAGCTGGGCGGTGGATGTGGTGTCCTGTGGACCACCGTTTTTAAACGGCTGGTCGATCACATCGCATTGTGTGGTCATTAGGCTTAAAAGGAGCGAAGCAAAAAGGAATTGGAACGTCTTTCTCATCATTAAAAGCTTGTAGTTAGGGAGAAGCTCACACCGTTTGATGGAGGTACGACACGACACACACCACCTACACAGAAGATACCGCGCTGTTGACGCCCGTACGAGAGTTGGAAGCGACTTGTGCCTGCTGTGTAGACCACAGAAGCCAAGGGATAGTGCAGCCTTTGCGCCTCGTCAGGATTGCCGTAGTTGTAAATATCTTGTACACTGAAGAACCAGTGCGGGGCAATGCTGTACTCCGCCAATGCCATAGCCATAGAGCCACGATCGTCCTTAGTGCTTAAGTGCTGAAATTCCGTGCGCAAGTAATGCTTGCGCTTCACCTTGTAGAGGCTTTCTAAGATGAAAATATCCCCGCTCATTAGCTTTTGACCGTCAGGATTTAGTAAGATGCTTTCATCGCCCAAACCGTCTTCCAACACGCTGCGGTTATAGAACAGATTGAGGTACATAGCATTTACTTTGAACTTCTTATTGATCTTCTTGCTAAGGGTCACATTGAAGTCGTGGAAATAGGGAATGTCTCCACGCATCATTGGATCGCTGTAGTAGCCTTGAAGTGTTCTCAAGGTGTCCATGGAAGGGTCAACAAAATCCTTATCGATGCTTTGTACGACGCTGTAGTTTACACTAAGTAGCGTACCGTATTTACCGCCTAAGGCAGTATTGCGTTTGAATTTGTAGTTGGCCTCCAACTGAATGCCCTCCTCTCCGTTAATCTGTGTGGCATATTGATATAGCGCAGGTAAGGCATAGGTATGTACTTGAGCGGTTGGACTTAGGTAGTTTACAAGCATATCTATAGTAGAACCGTTTCGGTCCGTTCTAAATGACATGTTGTCGATGCGCTTCACGCCGGCAATAATGCCAAGACCGTTCTTGCTGTAGCTCACATTTGCTAGAATACCGTTCCCGTCTTTATAGATGTAACCGTTATCGGCAGAAGGGTCATTAGCCTTGTAGGCATATTCTACTTGCATCGCCCAAGGGCCTTTTGAAACTTGAGTTCTTACTCCACCTGCGGCAACGTTTTCGGGCAACACTAAAAACGGGTCATTTGCGCGTTGGTATTTGCTCATGTAGCTGCCGCCGACGGTCCATCGTAGACCGGCTGAATCTAGTTTAGGGAATAGTTCTTTACTTAGGTTGTACTCCGCATCAATCCCTCTAAGGAGTCCTGGACTTTTCTCAAAGTAAAAACGCTGACGCCCCATCACTGCCTTCAAGCTTAAGCCACTTACTGGATTTACCTTAATGCGCACGCCATCCATGGCGTTATCATAACCTAGGCCACGCTCTTCGTAGGAACGGAAGACCATACCTGTTCCGAACTGCTCGTAGAAATTACCAACAGTAATATCCAATCCGTCTTGTTTGAATTGTAAGTAGCGGTAGGTGATGCCTTCGCCACGGTACCCTTCCGGAAAACCGAGCATTACATTTTGATAGTTTTCATAACGTAGGCCCGAAGAAAAATTACCGTCGGTGTACACGAAATTCGCATAGCCTTGTCCTAAAAAGCGTTCGTCAGGATAAAACTCACCGGTTGGATCAATGCTTTCGTCGCGGAGGTACAACTGACCGTCCAGTTGAAAATTACCGTGCAGTTGGCCACCAAAAGTATTTTGCTCTTGCGCAAAGGATGTGGTAGAACTGCAAATAGCCCAAGCAAATAAAAGGAGTTTTTTCATGGATTAGTGACTTGGATCGTGACCTGCTGCTACCTCTTCGACAACTTCAGCAAGTTCTTCTTCGTCTCCGGGTGAATATCCGCTGTGTTTCCACACAACCTCACCTTCTTTATTGAGTACAAGAGTGAAGGGTACATTCACTATACCCAAGTTTCTCTTTAAATCTTGATTTTCATCCAGCAATACGGTGTATTCCCATCCTTGTCCCTGTACCATAGGTGCAACACGTGCGGAATTGCGAGAATCATCGATGCTTACTGCGAGCACTTTAGCGCCTACCTCTTCTTCAAGGTCAATGGCGTAATCCATAAATGCTGTCAATTCTTTGATACACGGTTTACACCATGTTGCCCAGAAGCTAATGACTGTTGGTCCTTCATCACTGATGGCATCTTGGATGTTGATGCTTTGACCGTCGAGGGTCTTAAGAGTAGTACTCGGCAATTCTTGAGCGCCAAGCTGAAATAGACCAAAAAAGGCGATTGCGGTAAGAAGTTGTTTCATGTTCTCTAGGGTATATCAAAAAAAACGGGGAGCCTTTCGGCCCCCCGTAAAAATAACATATTTAATGCTTAGTGAGCAACGTTCAAACGCAAGGTCTTGCTTACGCCGTTTACGTTAACATTCACAAAGTATAGACCAGCGCTCAAAGCACTTGTTGGTAGCTCAACTTTCTGAGTACCTGCGTCCATATTCATAGCATCAGTGTACACTGTTTGACCCATAGCATTCACTACGTTCAACGTAACATCTGAGCGATCGATCAAATCGATCTCAACACCTGCAAATTCGTTTGCTGGGTTCGGGTATACTGCGATGTAACGCGCCATGTCGTCCATTTCATTTACGCCTGAAGTCGTGTACATAGCGTAAGCGCTCTGCAATACTTCACCTGTTGAGTTGTCTTGCAACCAAACGATAACGTCCATGTTTGAAGTACCTACCCAGAAATCGTAAGAACCTTGCGCTGGCGCAGAGTTTACAGAAATCGTTGAGTTTGCATAATGTGTGTAGGTGTTACCAGCAGTCATGTTTGCCATGCTGTGGCCGTTTGATCCGTCCATGAACTTGCGGAATACGTGGTAGAACGTCGTCTCACCATTCGTTTGAACATTGTGAGAAATTTCTTTCTCGATCATTGCCATGTGCAAAACAACATTTGAACCAAGGTTCGCCAATGCTTCTACAGTAGCATCACACTGAATGTAGTTACCAGTAGCACTCCACTCCGCATCTAGTTCAGCAAGAGCTGGAATATTTTTCACGAGGTCGATGTTCGCTTGAGAAGTAGGGATATTAGATCCTGCGTAAACAACATCTGGCACACCGTTGATACCATAAGCAACGCGACGGTCAGCCGCTTCTTGGTTGTATGCAGGGTCATTACCTGGAGAAGGCCAGTTCATTTGGTACTTCACAGAAGTTACACGACCGGTAGATGTGTTCGCATCGTTGTCGTCCAATAAATCTTTGTAGCTAGGGTTAAATGAAGCACACGGTCCACAAGTTGAAGAGGTGAATTCTTCTGCCAATACTACGCGATCCGCTGTTGCGGTAAGTACTTCAATAGCTGCACTTAGCGTATCGTTCGACGTGTTTTGATCAAATGTACCGTTTACTGGAGAAGCGTAAATGTCTACAGTATAATTACCTGTAGAACCAGGCGTCCAGTTTGTTGAGTGTGTCCAAGTGTACGTGTCGTAAGGAGCAATGCTCAAACCTGTCAAGTTCGCAGTCACTGCAGTACCACCGTTAACAGAGTAGTTAATAGTTGCTGAAGTGATCGTCGTACCACCCCAGTTCTTCAAAGTTCCTTCCAAAGTGAAAGGTGCGTTGTTCAAACCAATTGTAGAAAGCATGTCCAAGGACTCTACTGCTACGTCAAAGTTGTATGGTGCGAATACTGCGAAGTCTTCGATACCCAAACCGTACAACCAGCCACCACCGTCTTGGTAGTTGAATGCGAACTGTACGTTTGCATTACCACACGCAGCACTTACGTCGATCCACTGGCTTACCCAATCACCTGCTGGATCAAGAGTTGCAAGTGTAGTCCAGTTAGAACCACCATCTGTAGTGTATAAGAACTCTGCAGCTTCAGTCGCTCCGCTGTAAGTTGCTCCATAGTAGAACGATTTAAACGTAGCGTGCATTACTGAATAGTTGCTCAAATCAATAGTATCCGTAATTAGGTACTCGTCCGCTTTGTTACAGTTACAACCGTCGTCGTTTGTAGCAACGAAGTTTGAACCTGGATCTGTGATAGTAAAGTAGCTCGAGCTTAAAGTTGAGGCCGAACCAGAAAGGAAACCACCGTCTGTGGCTTGTGTCGATTGCGTCCATCCGGTTGGGATACCGCTGTTGAAATCAGTAGAATAGATAACGCTTTGTCCTTGCGCCATCGCTACTGTTGCAGTACAAACTGCAAATAGGGATAGTAGAAGTTTTTTCATGTAATTGAAATTATGAGGCGTGAATTTAACAAAAAAACACCGAAAATTTTACCGTTTCTTCTTGGAGAACATTGGTTATCTTTGAGCATAGAAAATGTATTAGAAATGAAAAGAACCCTATTACTCCTATCGTTCGTGTTTACCGTTGCTGGTCTAAATGCTCAATCGCTTGCCGTCCACGAGATGGATACAGTGCTTGAGGTAAATTCTACAGCAATGGCAGATTATGGATTTTCTATCGATATCAAGAACGTAAGTGCTACCGATGTAGACGTATATGTCCGTCGCGCCTACCACGAGATGGATTGTGCTTTCGACAGCGGTTATTTCTGCTGGGACTACTGCTACGGTAGTGAAATCGATAGCTCAATAGGTTACATAAATATCCAGCCGGGAGTTGTTAAAGGGGACTTTTCAGGCCATGTATACTCACCAACAACTGGAAGCTCTTGTACTGATAGCACGCGCTACGTGTTCTACAATGGGAAAGACAACAGTGACTCTTTGAGTGTTTGGGTGACCATTTCTGCGGGTCCAACAGTTGGGACTATCGAGTTAAGCGTCGCTGAGAGTAAGGTATACCCTAATCCAGCCGTGAACGTGCTTCATATTGAAACCCAGAAAGCTGGAACATTTACTTTGTTTAATACCTTGGGTGAAGAGGTAAAACGTACCTATTTGGTACCCGGCCAGAATGCAGTTTCTGTTGCGGATTGCTCCAACGGTATTTATCTCTATAGCATTGACGGCTCTACCTTCAAAAGAGTGGTCATTAATCACTAGATTTTTTTTGAATTTTTGAAACTGCCGCGCTGCCAGCGCGGCTTTTTCATTTTAGGCGTACGAAAGACCATTTTAAGACGTTATCCTTAGATTGAAATACCGATTATGATTTACTACGTAAAAGGCAATTTTATTGAGAAGACTGCAACCAATGTAATTGTGGACTGCGCTGGAATTGGTTACGATGTTCAGATCTCTTTGAATACTTACGCGGACATTGAGCCATTGGCTGAAGGCTTGCTTTTCACATATCATTTGGTACGTGAGGATGCGGAAATGCTCTTCGGCTTTTCTACAAAACGAGAAAAGGCACTTTTTGAACTACTCATTTCAGTGAGTGGCGTAGGTGCCAATACGGCCAGAGTTATTTTAAGTTCACTTGCCCCTGCTGAGGTAGAGCAAGCGATTATGTCGGAAGATGCTGCGACCTTACAAGGGGTCAAAGGCATTGGTGCAAAAACGGCACAACGTATAGTGATTGATCTTCGAGATAAAGTGGCCAAGGTAGCTGCAGCTGGCGACTCACCAATGCTTGCAAGGGCAGGGGGTGCACGAGCAGAGGCACATGCCGCCTTGACAACGCTCGGTATTTCTGCTAAACAAGCTGAAGGTGCGCTGAACAAACTGCTCAAGCAAGATCCTGCCATGAGTACAGAAGAATTAGTAAGAAAAGCTTTGCAACTGCTGTAAATGCCAAGAAATTGGAAGAAATATATAAGTAGAACGGTTCTCGCTCTGCTGTTTATTCCAGTGATGAGCTACGGACAGGAAAGCTCGGACACTACCGGAACAGGTGGTGTTACAGTTTCATTGCCCGAACCTTCGAACTACGCGAAGGAAATCATTTACGATCCTACTACGGGCAACTACTTGGTGTACAAAAAGATTGGTGATATCCGCCTTCCTATTCCCGATGTATGGACCGTTGATCAATACCGCCAGTACATGTACGATATGGCCGAGGAGGATTACATGGCTGATAAAGCTGCGTTGTACAATCCTACAGGCGATAATCCGCGTGACGGAGAAGGATTGGTCCCTCAAATTCAAACGGGCAATGAAGCTCTTGGGAAGGTATTCGGGAGCGACCTTGTAGAAATTCGTCCCCAGGGTATGGCTGAAATACGTTTTGGAGGTCGTTATCAATATGTTGAGAATCCTGGAATTCCAGTTCGTAATCAGAAGACTTTTGCCTTTGATTTCGGCCAGCGCATTCAGATGAACGTCAAGGGTAAGATTGGAGACCGTTTGGAATTAGGTGTGAATTACGACACCGAGGCGTCTTTTGCATTTGACAATCAAATGAAATTGGATTTTGAAGGCGAAGAAGACGATATCATCAAGCGTCTAGAGATGGGTAACATCAACATGCCGCTGAACAGCTCGTTGATTACGGGCGCCCAAAGCCTTTTCGGTTTAAAGGGCCAATTCCAATTTGGAAACACCACCGTTACTACGGTCTTCTCGGAGCAACGCTCACAAAGCCAGAGCATCAATGTGCAGGGTGGAGGAACTACCACAGAGTTCTACATCCAAGGCGACCAATACGAGGCAAACCGCCACTACTTCTTGGCGCAATTTTTCCGAGAGCACTATGAAGAATACCTGGAGAATATGCCATTGGTTACTTCACCGGTCCAAATTACCAAGGTGGAGGTATGGGTAACGAACGAACGTAGTTCTACGCAAAACCTTCGCAACATTGTCGCCTTCTTGGATCTTGGTGCAGATGCACAGTATGCGTATCGAGACCAAAATTCCACCTTACCCGGTGTGAGCATCTTCCCAGGTTCGAACGTGAACATCGAAGGCTACCCAAACAATGCGAACAACCAGTTGGATCCTTTGGCCTTGGAGGCAAATATCCCTGGGGTTAGAGATATTGCCACAGCGAACCAAGATCTGAGTACATCGGGATTTTTGGAGGCTCGGGAGTATGTAGAGTTGGCCAATGCTCGAAAGCTAGAGCAGAATCAATATAAATTCCATCCACAGCTCGGTTACATCACCTTGAATCAAGCGCTTAACCAAGATGAGGTGCTCGCGGTAGCTTTCCAATATACCGCCGGAGGTCGCACGTACCAGGTTGGGGAATTTTCGAACGACGGTGTTACTCCGCCAAAGACCTTGATCCTCAAACTCCTGAAGAGTACAGTGCTTGATGTACGCATGCCAACTTGGGATTTGATGATGAAGAACATCTATGCATTGAACGCCTTCCAGTTAGACCGCGAAGATTTCTACATGGACGTGTTGTACATGAATGACGAGACGGGAGTTCCTATTCCGTTCCTTCCAGATGGCAATTTGAGCGATACATTGCTCGTCGGGGTGATGGAGTTGGACCGATTGAACAACAACAATGACCCGTTCCCGGACGGGATATTTGACTTTGTTCCTGGGGTGACCATCGACCAGCAGCGCGGTAGAATTATTTTCCCGGTTATTGAGCCCTTTGGTTCTAACCTTGAAGAAAAATTGGACACGGAACAGGCAAGAGATAAGTACGTCTACAACGCGCTTTACGACAGTACCCGCTTCCGTGCTCAAGAGCAGACCCAAAAAAACAAATTCATCCTCCGCGGTCAGTACAAGAGCGCCTCGGGGTCTGAAATTTCCCTCGGTGCATTCAACATCCCCCGAGGCTCCGTTACCGTAACGGCTGGCGGGCGAACCTTAACCGAAAACCAGGACTATACGGTAGATTACTCCTTGGGCCGAGTACGCATCATCAACGAAGGAGTTATGAATTCGGGTTCTCCAATCAAGGTGAACTTTGAAAATAACACCTTATTTAACGTTCAGACCAAGACGTTCTACGGAACAAACATCGACCATAAAGTCAACGACCATTTGAATGTGGGTGGAACTTGGTTGCATTTGACGGAACGTCCACTGACCCAAAAGGTGAATATCGGTGATGAACCTATTTCAAATACGATTTGGGGGATGAACACCAACTACAGCAATGAGGCGCCCTACCTCACGCGTTTGATGGATGCACTGCCATTTATCGAAACTAAAGAAAAAAGTCAGGTCCAATTCCGTGGTGAATTTGCCCACCTCATTCCAGGCTCTCCTCGCGGAATTCGAATTACAGGTTCGGAGACCACTTACCTCGATGATTTTGAAAGTTCACAGACAACCATTGACCTGCGCAGTTTGAACGCTTGGAATTTAGCGTCCACCCCAGGGAATCAGGAGGACTTGTTCCCAGAGAGTGCACTGAACAATGATCTTGCTTATGGGTACAACCGTGCAAAATTGGCCTGGTACATCATTGATCCATCCTTGTACACAGGAGGTAGTGCAGTGCCAGATAATATTCGCAACGATCCCGAGATAACCTCCGACCAACGCATGCGTGAAGTTTTGGTCAAAGAGGTCTTCCCGAACTACTCTTTAGCGCAAAATGAAGCACGTAACTTGGCCATGTTTGATTTGGCCTACTACCCGAGCGAGCCAGGGCCTTACAATTTCGATGTGGAAGGAGAACCGAATATTAGCGCTGGTTTAAGCGCAGACGGTACGTTGGCCGATCCCTCATCACGCTGGGCGGGAATTATGCGTCCGCTACAGATCAACAACTTTGAGGAGCAAAACATAGAATTCATCCAGTTCTGGGTGATGGACCCGTTCTACGAAAACGACAATGCCCCCGACGGAGGGGATTTGTACTTCAATCTCGGTAGTGTGAGCGAGGACATCTTGAAAGACGGTCGACAAAGCTTTGAAAACGGTATTCCGGCCACCGGCGATAAAAGCCAGATGGACAGTACGCGCTGGGGATACTTGAGCGAAATTCAACCCATTACAGAATTCTTCGACAACGCAGCAGGTGCCCGTGATGCTCAGGATGTAGGTTTTGATGCATTGCTCGACAGTGAAGAACGGACTTGGGCGCCAAGCGGCTCATCGAGCTACTTGAATAGAATTTCCAATGCCTACGGTACAGGTTCAGTAGCCTACCAAAGTGCGTATCCTGATCCGTCTCGCGACAACTTCCATTTCTACCGCAGCGATAGTCTCGATAATGAGAGTGCGGATATCATGGAGCGCTACAAGGCCTTCAATGGGACACAAGGAAACAGTGCAACTTTAACGGTCAACGGGGCACCAGCATCGGCAACCAACGTACCGGATAAGGAGGACGCCAACCGCGATCAGACGTTGAGTAAAACAGAGAGCTACTTCCAATACCGCGTATCAATGCGCCCCGAGGATTTGGTGGTTGGCCAGAATTACATCACCGATATTTACGAGACAAACAGTCACGATTTACCAAACGGTTTATCACGTCCTACCCGTTGGGTCCAATTCAAGATTCCGGTCTTCGAGCCAGAAAAGAAGGTGGGCGGAATCACCGACTTCCGCTCTATTCGATTCCTCAGAATGTTTGTTCGAGATTTCGAGGATCCTATCGTTATGCGATTTGCACGCTTTGAACTGGTTCGAGGCGAATGGCGTCGATTCCCATTCTCTTTGGACGATATTCGTGACAATGTGCCTATTGACGAGGACGATGAAACCTCGTTCAATGTAAATGCCGTGAACCTCGAAGAGAACGGCGGGCGTACGCCTATTCCATATGTATTGCCTCCCGATATCGAACGTCAGTTGGTGTACGGCGGTACACAAATCATCCAGCAGAACGAGCAAAGTATGTCGCTCGAAATCTGTGATATCCAAGACGGTGATGCTCGTGCGGTATTCCGCAACTTCAATTTTGACATGCGGATGTACAAGCGTCTACGCATGTTCGTTCACGCGGAGGCCGCTGGCGAGATTGAGGATTTGAATGACGGCGATTTGAGCATTTTTGTGCGCCTCGGTTCCGATTACAATGGCAACTATTACGAATACGAGGTACCGCTAAAGGTGACTCCTTGGGGTGCGTTATTGCCTGAAGACATATGGCCGAACGACAACAATATTGATGTGGTATTTGAGGATTTGAAAACGCTAAAGCTTACGCGAAATGCCGCGATGGAAAGCGATCCAACCTTGAGTCTGGTCAATAAATACACCGTCACTACCCCTGAAGGTCATAAACTTTCTGTCGTCGGTGCACCAAACTTGGGCAACATCCGAACCTTACTTGTAGGTGTACGAAACCCGAAAAAGCGAACAGCTAGTGATGGGGACGACGGCTTGGCAAAATGTGCTGAAATCTGGGTCAATGAATTGCGCTTGAGTGACTTTGATAACCGCGGCGGATGGGCTGCGACAGCAACGGCAAGTGCGAAACTTGCAGACGTTGCCAATGTGAATCTTACAGGCACGATGAGTACCATAGGCTTTGGGTCCATCGACCAAACGGTCAACGAACGAAATAAATTCGCGGAGCGCTCGTATGGAGTTCAAACCAACGTAAATCTTGATAAGTTCTTGCCGCAAGAAGCGGGCATCAAGTTCCCGATGTTCTTCAGTTTCAACGAGAGCTTCAAAAACCCACAGTTTAACCCACTAGATCCGGATATTAATTTCAAGGAATCCTTAGCAGCAGTAGAAACGCAAGAGGAACGCGACAGCCTGAGGTTTGCAGGTCAGGAGTACCAGATGCGCAAGAGCATCAACTTTACGAATGTTCGCAAAGAAAAGAGCGCCGGGGGTCCACGGCCGGCTGCACCAAAATCACCTCCAAAAGGCGGTGGCAAAGAGGAAGGCGGAGCGACAAAAGCGAAAGGAATAAATTGGGCCAACTCACCGTTTGCCATTAGCAACTTCAACACCTCATACGCCTTCACAGAAAGCGACCGTAGAAACATCAATATTGTGCAAGATCACCGCATCATGCACACTGCGTCGGTGAATTACAACTACCAGACACGTCCAAAAAATATTGCGCCATTTAAAAACAAAATTCAAAGCAAGCAATTGGCGTTGATTCGCGATTTCAATTTTTACTATTTGCCTTCAAAGGTGAGCATGAGAACGGAATTAAGGAGACAATTGGCGACGATGCAAATGCGCAATACGTTTGATCCTTCCATCGCATTGCCTGTAACGTATAACAAGGCCTTGACCTCGAAAAGGATGTACGACGTCGCCTACGATCTATCTAAAGGATTGAAGCTAGACTATAATGCGACTGCACAGAGTAGGGTGGATGAAATGCCGGGTGATCCTAAAACACAGGCAAACAGAGATACAATCATCGCTGGCCTATCTAGTTTGGGAAGACCAACCCAATTCCATCAAACACTCAATGTAAACTGGCAGATTCCGGTAAGTAAGTTGCCGTTTATGGACTGGACATCTGCGAGTGTTCGCTATTCAGGTAACTACGATTGGCAGACGAATTCTACCGCGGCATTGAACCCAAAGGCGAAACCTGAACTATACTTCGGTAATCGTGCACAGAACTCAAACAACATCCAGTTCTCTGCAAATGCCAACTTTATCAACTTCTACAACCAGGTGCCATTCTTGCGGAAAGCGAATCAAGGCGGAAGACCGCAGCCTGTGGCACGACGTGGTGCACCACAGCGAAGAGGTGCGCCTAAAAAAGAGGGTAAGGAAGAAGAAAAAGAAAAGGAAAAGAAAGACAGCAAGATTCTCCTCGGCGCGGCACGCATTGCCATGATGGTGCGCTCGGCCTCATTGACCTATGCGCAAACAAACGGTACATTATTGCCGGGGCTCATTACCAACCCGACGTATTTTGGGATGGATCCAAGTGCCTTGATGTCGCCCGGTCTGGATTTTGTGTTTGGTCGTCAGAGTGATATCAAAGCGCTCGCCGCTGCCAATGGATGGCTCACGGAAAACACCAAGCAACCGAACCAGTTCCAAAAGACTTTTACTGAGAATTTGAACTTCCGTGCCACTGTGGAGCCTTGGCAAGATTTCAGAATACAGATTACGGCATCTAAGGTGGCTGGTCTGAACAGTTCGTCCATTTTCAGGTATCATGATCCGCTTATTGACACCACTCTAGGCTTACCGGCTGGATTCTATAATTTCAACCCGATGGACAATGGGAATTACTCCATCAGTTTTCTCTCTATTGGAAGTGCTTTTGAACCGATTGATTCATCGAATTCTCCAGTCTATGACCTCTTTTTGGCGAATAGAAATACCATTTCTCAGCGTCTAAGAGACAATAAGGCTGCCAACGATCCGACATATGTAGGGAATTTCATCACGGCCGCGGATGATAGCACAGGGACTCGCGAAGGGTACGACGGTTATAGTTATAACAGTGCAGAAGTTCTTGTGCCTGCTTTCTTAGCGGCCTATGGCGGTATGGATCCTAGCGAGGTGGTAATGAATGGACGTCCAGATTTACCAATGCCAAATTGGAACGTGAATTTTAATGGACTCATGAAGATTCCATGGTTCAAGAAAAACTTCCAGACGTTCACACTTACCCATACCTACAAGAGCATGTATACGATGAATTCGTACCAGAGCAATATGCTTTTACAGCAGCGCATACAAAACGGGGAGCCGCCAAATAATATTCGAAATACAAATGGAGACTTCTTGCCATTGGAGCAAATTTCTCAGGTGAGTATCGCAGAAAATTTTGGTCCATTTGTCGGTTTGAATATGCGATTGAAAAATCAAGCGAGTCTGCGCTTGGATATCAAGCGCAACAGACAACTCAACCTATCGCTAGTCAATAATCAATTGAGTGATACCCGCGGTATGGAGGTAGTCGTTGGAACCGGATATATTATCAAGGACGTTAGCTTTAATATAGTCAGTGATGGCCGCCCGCAGAAGATTACCTCTAACCTCGATTTGAAATTGGACTTCAGTTTGCGCGACAATCAAACCGTAATTCGTCGTATTCAAGAAGGGGTTGACCAAGTAACAGCAGGTCAGCGTATTTGGTCTGTGAAGGCAAGTGCAGATTACATGCTATCGTCAAAATTGACCGCACGCTTGTACTACGATCAAACGGTGAGCAAGTTTAAGACGTCAAATGCCTTCCCAACCTTGAACACGAACGCTGGAATTGCGTTTAGATTTAATCTTGCACAATAGCCCCCACGGAAATAAAAATCAGTTTACATTTGTCAAAAACATACCCGAATGAACTACCCAGATAACTTAAAGTACTCGAAGGATCATGAATGGATCCGCGTTGAAGGTGATGAAGCCTTTGTTGGAATTACAGCATTTGCAGCAAGCGAATTAGGTGATATCGTATTTGTTGATGTCGATACGGAAGGTGAATCTTTAGATCAGGATGAGGTCTTCGGAAGTGTTGAAGCTGTAAAAACAGTGAGTGATTTGTTCTTACCAGTGGCTGGAGAAGTGCTTGAATTCAATGAAGGACTTGAAGATGCTCCGGAGGCTGTGAACGACGATCCATACGGTGAAGGCTGGATGGTGAAAATCAAGATTAACGACGCGTCTCAATTGGACGGTTTAATGGATGCTGCAGCGTACCAAGCAATGCTTGGATAATCATGCGTAATCCTTGGATATATAGAGCCCCTGCCATTGGTTGGGGCTTTTTAATTTTCTATGCTTGCCTGGCTCCTGTCAGCAACTTAGACCCAGGTTGGGAAATGAATGTCAGCGATAAACTGGTTCACTTCATCCTGTACTTCTCGTGGACTATTTTACTCTATTTCGCTTCCTCAAGAGGATACAAGCGATCCATAAAAAAGAGAAAAGCTGTCCTTTATTGGCTCATTGCAATTGCTGTAGGAGGTCTGATAGAATTATTACAGGATTGGATGGAGCTAGGACGCTCTGCAGATCTTTTGGATGCCTTGGCCAACACGGCTGGTGCCGTATCCGGTATGGTCGCCTCTCGAGTACTTCACCGGATTTTGGCATAGTTTTTTGATTCTAATTCTCATAACCCCTTAAAATGAGAACCTATGAGCCTAAAAATCAGAAAAACAGCAAAAGCCGATTTAGAAAACAAGCGTCCCTTGTTCTTAATCCTAGGATTGGTTTTGTCTCTTAGCGCGGCCTATACCGCTTTAGAGTGGACCGTGAGTGAGCGTCCTTTAATGGTTGTAGAAGATGATGGCGGCTATTACATCGAAGAGGTGGATTGGGTCGTGCCCATTACCCAACGAGCGATGCCGGCAAAACCTATTGCACAACAAAGCTCAAAGGTGAATCCTAACATCATAACCATAGTCCCAAATACAGCGTCGCTTCCGGCCATAGACCTTAGTATGTTTTCAGGTATTATCGACGATGGAATTGTCGAGATTATTGATCCTGATCCCATTGACAATGATATTTACAAGTTCACTGCAGTGGAGTCTAGGCCCGTGTTCCAAGGCTGTGAATCATTGGTAACAGACGATGAACGTTTCGTGTGTTTTCAGCAGCAGTTGTTGAAGTTTGTTGGCAAAAACTTCGAGGTTAGCGATGCCATGATGATGTTTTCCAACGCTGAGAAGGTGTTCGTAGAATTTATTATTGAAAAAGACGGTCATGTACGTCAGGCCAAAGTTGTTCGAGGTGAAGACGAGCTGATTTCTGAGGAAGCGATTCGAATGGTGAAGAGCTTGCCAAAATTCACCCCAGCTAAAATCAATGGTAAGCCCGTTAGAATGTCGTACATTTTGCCCGTAAATGTCAAGCTACAGTAATCATGAAATTCAAAGCAGTACTTCTATTTTTTCTTCTAACCGCTATCCCTGCTATGTCGCAAGAAATGGTCGCGCCGACCTTTGAACGGTGCCAGCACATCGAGGTGGGTGAGGAAATGCAGGTTTGTTTCAACAGGACGCTCATGGAGCATGTGATGACCACGTTGAAGTATCCTGAAGGATTGAATGAGGAAGGGAAGGTGTTTATAAAAATCACCTTTGACGAAGAAGGCGTTTTGCAGGAGCCTGAAGTGCTGAAAAGCTTTTCAGAATTGGCTTCTGATGAAGCGGTCCAGGTGATGCGCTCTTTGCCACAGATAGTACGTCCTGCCACAGAAAATGGCGAGCCCGTAAGTATTACCTACACCATACCTGTCCAATTCAAGAAATAACTCTTAAAAACACATTTGTGCTAACGGTAGTTTTGGCTATTTTAGCACCTCAATTATTTCTAACGCATGAAGAATAGAAAAACCTACAATGCAGACGCAGAGAACAAGAAGAATCTCTTCTTGCTTATCGGTCTTACGTTGTCTTTGGCGCTCACGCTCTTCGTATTGGAATACAGATCTTACGAATCAGGTCCTGGTGAGCTGGGTAAGATGAGCTATGACGATGAAGACGAGATTGCGATTATCACAAACAGAACGCCACCTCCACCACCTCCACCTCCACCACCGGCACCGCCTGAGGTTATTCAGATTGTAGAAAACGATCTGGAAATCGAGGAAGTGGAATTTGAATCGACTGAAACTGACGAGAGCGAGGAAATCGAAATCGTTGAGGAAGAGGAAGAGGACGATGAAATCTTCAACTTCGCTGTTGTAGAGAACAAGCCAATCTTCCCAGGTTGTGAGAAGAAAGCTACAGAGGATGACAAATTCATGTGTTTCAACCAGGAAATCATGAAACACATCGGTAAGAACTTTGAATTCCCAGAATTGGCACGCCAGATGGGTATCCAGGGTAAGGTGTATGTCAACTTCGTAATTGAGAAAAACGGAAAAGTAAGCTCAGTAACTATTGCACGTGGTGTGGACAAATTGATTGATGACGAGGCAATGCGCGTAATCAAGAAGCTTCCAACATTTATCCCTGCCAAGCAGCGCGGTAAGCCTGTACGTATGCAGTACACTGTGCCGATCAATGCAAGATTGCAGTAATCGGTAAATCATCCTATAAAAAGCCCGGGCCTTTGGCTCGGGCTTTTCTATTTTTGAACGATCAAAAAAACAATTATGAGCCAGACATTGGATCGACTTACGGTTATCGCTGCCCAGGCGGCTTTGCACGGGGGAATCGAAATCATTGAGGTCTACAATAATGAAGAGACACAGGTTGAAGTTAAAGGCGACGACAGTCCACTGACACAGGCTGATACCAGGGCCCATAAAGCCATAATGTCTTTGCTGGAGCCCACAGGGATTCCAGTTCTGAGTGAAGAAGGCAAACACCTTCCGTTCAACGAGCGTTCTTCGTGGTCGAGACTATGGATAGTAGATCCTCTGGACGGTACCAAAGAATTCATCAAGCGCAATGGTGAGTTTACCGTGAATATCGCTTTGGTTGAACAAGGTCGACCAATTATGGGTGTGGTTTATGTGCCTGTTACCGGCGAGCTCTATGTTGGTGCAGGTTCAAAAGGCGCTAAGAAACTCACTTTGCCTCCATCGTCTGTAGTGAGTAACGAGACATTAGAAACAGGTGTTGATCTGCCGGTTTCGCTAGATCGACCGTTTACTGCTGTGGGTTCTCGTAGTCACATGAATGAAGAAACGGAAAACTTCTTGAAACAATACCGTGAAAAACACGGAGAGGTTGCCATCCTTTCTAAGGGCTCTTCGCTTAAAATGTGCATGGTGGCAGAGGGATTGGCTGACGTTTACCCGCGTTTTGCGCCAACCATGGAGTGGGATACCGCTGCGGGTCAAGCAGTAGTTGAGGCGGCTGGATTTAGCATGGTAGAAAAGGAGGGTAGAACTCCGTTGAGATACAATAAGGAAGACTTATTGAATCCGCACTTTATTGTGCTATAAGTCTCACATTTTCACAGCGGTGTATCTTATCTTTGCACCGTCAAATTTCTATTAGGTGTCAAACGAAAAGAAACCATCACTTTTTAAGGAAGTCATCCGATTAGGGAAACTTCGGTTGGGAGTATCTGTAGTATTCAGCTCGATAGCGGGCTACCTTTTAGGATATGAGGTTTTTTCATGGGTTGAACTTTTGCTACTCACTCTTGGAGGATTGCTTGTAGTTGCGGCTTCAAACGCATTCAATCAAATTTATGAAGTGGAGCAGGACGCCCTGATGAACCGGACAAAAAATCGACCACTTCCAGCAGGCACGATGACGGTTGCTCAAGCCTATACGGCAGCGGTTCTTGCTCTCTTGGTCGGATTGTTTATGCTTTACAGTATCAATGTGCTTTCCGCGTTTTTCGGGGGGTTAAGCGCTTTCTTATACGCGGTGATTTACACCCCGTTGAAATCACGAACTTCTTTAGCAGTGTTTGTTGGAGCGTTTCCAGGAGCCATACCTTATATGCTCGGTTGGGTAGCAGCCCGAAACGATTTTGATATAGAAACGGGCACCTTGTTCGCACAACAATTTTTCTGGCAATTTCCGCATTTCTGGGCCATTGCTTGGTTCTCCTTTGAAGATTACAAGCGAGCAGGATATAACTTACTGCCTTCAGGTGCAAAAGACCGTCCAAGCCAGCTGTATGTCATTATCTACACGATTTGGATGATCGTAGTTGGTATTCTCCCTGCATTTGGAATTACAGGGGAACTCACCTTGAGTTATGCGGGCGCTGCGCTGGTATTACTTCTCGGGCTTTGGGTACTTAGCAATGGGATGAAACTTTTGAAGAGCGGGGACGACAAGGTTGCAAGAAAACTTATGCTGAGCAGTATCGGTTATCTAACGGGTATGCAGCTCATTTATGTTATTGATAGATTTATCTAAGAATGGAAACATTAGCACAACAACGAAGAAAAGCATCTAAGCCGCTTCTATGGATCGGTATCGGCTCGATTATCATGGCCTTTGCAGGTTTGACCTCAGGGTATGTGGTGAGTAGAACGACGTTGGTAGAATCTGGAAATTGGCTTGTTTTTGAATTGCCTACTGCCTTTAACTATAGCACCGTAGCAATTATAGCCTCATCCTTGACACTTTGGTTGGGCAAAAAAGCAATTTCAAATGGTGAGGAAGGACGTTTGCGACTCTTCTTGTGGATGACTATTGTTTTTGGCGTAGTCTTCGCTGTATTACAGGTTCGAGGCTGGGGAGAGTTGATCAATGAACAAGTATTTTTTACAGGGCCTGGCTCTAACCCCGCAGGTTCGTGGGTGTATGCTATTTCCCTTTTCCATCTCGCTCACCTTGGTGGCGGAATAATCTCATTACTCTACACGACTGTAAGAGCTTACGGAGGTAAGTATTCTCAGGAGGATTATCACGGTGTTCAGTTGGCGTCAATCTACTGGCATTTTGTGGACCTTTTGTGGATATATTTATTCATCTTTTTGACTCTTATTCGTTAGATTTGCACGAATCATAATTCAAAACACTCGTTATGTCTTCTAATGCTGATTTAATCCAAGATACCAACCATTGGGGCGGAGGATCGAGACCTATGGGCGCTCGATACGGTAAGCTCATGATGTGGTTCTTCTTGTTATCAGATGCATTGACCTTCTCGGGCTTCCTAACCGCCTACGGTTTAATGCGCTTCAAGTATGAAAGCACTTGGCCAATTGCTGAAAACGTATTTACTCACTTTCCAGGTCTAGAGGGCGACCAGCCATTGCTCTATGTGGCCTTGATGACGTTCATTCTGATCATGTCTTCGGTGACTATGGTATTGGCAGTAAATGCCGGTGAAAAAATGAACAGAGGTGCCGTTACTAACTGGATGTTATGGACCATTGTAGGTGGTTTCATCTTTGTTGGCTCGCAAGCATGGGAGTGGTACCACTTCATAATGGGTGATAGCGGTGCAGTTGAAACAACGCGTCAGGAGATTCTGCACGTGTACAACGCAGAAGGTGAGCGATTGAGCTTTAGCCAGATTGTACATGGCATGGAAGAAGGTCACGCGAGTAACCATGGCGAAACATTTACTAAAGCAGAAGTTCTCTCTTCGATGAAAGGCGACGCTTCTCTTTATCTGAAAGAACCAGGTAAAGCAGGTCGTGCATTTACCCACGCTGAGAGTGTTGCTTTTCTAGAGGCTGGTGATGTTGTTCAGGGGGCGAATATGATTCACAACGAATACGGAAGAAAGCAGTTCGCAAACTTCTTTTTCTTCATTACAGGATTCCACGGGTTCCACGTATTCTCTGGGGTAGTCATCAACTTTGTAATTTTCTACAACGTACTCTTAGGAACCTATGAGAGAAGAGGTCATTACCGCATGGTCGAAAAGGTTGGTTTGTACTGGCACTTTGTAGACCTTGTATGGGTATTCGTATTTACATTCTTCTACCTCGTATAAAAAAAAGAAATCATGGCAGAACACAATGGAACATGGTGGATTTGGAAAGTTTTCTGGATCCTTTTAGTGATCACCGGAGTCGAGGTGGTTCTAGGTATTATTAAGCCGGAGTTTTTATTGACTCAAGTAATTGGAACGTCAATCTTGAATATCGTATTCATCCTATTGACGTTGGTAAAAGCAGGATACATTGTACAAGTTTTCATGCACGTGAAGTATGAAAAGAAAGCGATGAAGTACGCATTGTACCTTCCTAGCTTGATTCTTATCCCGTATTTGACATTTATCTTATTGACCGAAGGTTCTTACCTCTTTAGTTAATGAAAGCGATAACAGTATTTCAACGGGTAGCACTAATCGCAGTATTAGTGCTACCCGCTTTAGTTTACATCATCTTTGTTTATGGACAAAACGAAGTATTCTTTCAGACCCTCGATTACGTAGGAGAGAAGGTATATGATGAGGAGATAGGAGATACTGTCTATTATGAGATACCCGAGTTTAACCTTATCAATGCGCAGGGAACACCCGTTAATAAAACTACGATGGATTCCACCATCTATGTAGTGAGCTTCTTTTTTGCAACGTGTCCTACTATTTGTCCAGCAATGAACTTTCATCTCAATGATATTGAGAGTCGTTTCAAGGGATACCCGGACTTTAAGCTACTAAGTATCACTGTGGATCCTGAAAAGGATTCTGTACAAGCATTGGCGACTTATCAGAAAGAGCGCAATTACAGAGAGGGTAAGTGGCTTTTTGCTACGGGTGAGAAAGAGCCCATTTATGATTTGGCGAAAAGCTTGTTCCTAAATGCCTTTGAAGACCAGACTGCAGAAGGTGGATTCTTACACAGTACCAATGCCATTATTGTGGATTGGAACGGACACATCCGCAGCAGAAAGGATGATTTAGGAAACATTGTAGGCTCTTATGATGTTTTAGACGTAACACAGTTGAACGATTTAGAATCGGACATCAAGGTATTAATCGCTGAATACGAGCGGGACAAACACAATTTGTTAGATGACTAATGTAGCTCAGGACAAGAAGGTCCTCAATTTTATTTACATCGTTAGCGCAGTTATTCCGGTTGCTGTAGGATTATTGATGATCATGCCTACCGAGTGGAAAATGAGCCTGGGCATGACGGAGAATACACCGGTAAGTAGCTTACCGCTGGTACATGCTGTATTGAACGGTCTAACCTTTCTATTCTTACTTATGGCGCTCGTGGCGATAAAGAATAAACGTGTTGTCATTCACAGAACCTTTATGATATCTGCCTTGGTATTGAGTTCAGTATTCTTGATCTCTTATGTGATTTATCATACCACGCATCCAAGTGCCAAGTTCCTTGGTGAAGGCACGGTACGCTATGTTTATTTCTTTATTCTTATCTCTCACATCATTTTGAGTATTCCTGTAATTCCATTGGCTTTATTGAGTATCTGGAGAGGCTGGACGAATGATATTGTAAAACACAAAAAACTCACAAGGTTCTCATTCCCAATCTGGTTGTATGTAAGCCTGACTGGTGTTTTGGTGTATCTGTTCATGCAACCGTACTATTGATGAAACGCGTAGCTCTTGCCTTATTTTTTTTCGGACTGCCATTTATTGGTATGGCTCAGTGCAGCATGTGTAAAGCAGTTGCTGAGAGTGCAGATGGTGGCGGATTTGGCGCTGGATTGAACTACGGTATCTTGTATTTGATGATTTTCCCCTACCTGATTATTGGGGGTATTGCCTACCGTTTGTACCGAGCGAAAAAAGCCGACTAAATCCACTATCTTCGGGGTACCACTAACCTTACCGTAGTACTGATGAAGAAATTCTTATTCTTTTTAATACTTCTAGCGTTTACCACCTCTGCTTCTTGGGCGCAGGAAAGCTGGTCGCTCAACCGCTGTATCGAGCATGCACGAACGCATAGTATCGATATTCAGCGCGGTCAGAATGCTTTGGCCAATGCGAAATTGACAGAAATGCAGAGCAAACTGGCATTCCTTCCTACGGCAAACATTAATGGCGGCTACTATTGGAACTTCGGTCTGACCATTGATCCAATCACCAATACGCGTCAGCCTGGTTCACGACAAACCCTCAGTACCACAGCATCTGGAAACTGGACATTGCTATCAGGAGGTAGAAATTTGTACCAGCTTCAACAAGCGAGAATGAGTAGTGTTGCTGCGCTCTATCAGCTGGAAGATGTCAAGAACAATACTTTTCTAAATATTGCTTCGGCCTACTTGCAGATCATTGTGAACATGCAGCTTGAAGAAGTTGCGCAAGGTCAGTTGAATACTTCTGTCCAAAGCTTGGAAAGAACGCAACTTCTCTTTGATAATGGAGCAATCTCTAAGGACAATTACCTGCAAAGTGTTGCTCAAACTAAAAACGATGAAGGCAACCTTACCAGTGCTAGAAACGCGGTGCTTTTAAGTAAACTGCAGTTGTATCAGCTCTTACAGCTTGAAGATGATTTTGAAGATTTTACTATTGAAATGCCTGAGGTCAATCTCAGCCAGCTGAGTTTACAGGATTACGGCAGAACCGATTTAAAGGAAGAAGCGATCCGCAAACAACCTTCGGTTCGAGCGGCAGAGGCAAATTTACAAAGCGCCGAATACGGCATTCAGCTAGCGAATGCAGCGAGGTATCCTAGTCTGTTCTTCTTGGCCCAGCTGAATTCTAACTACGTTCAAGGTCTGCCGTATTTTACAGACTACGTTGAGCTCACAACCTACACATTGGTAGAGGACCCAACAACGGGTACCATCCTTCAATTGCCGCAAACGGTTAATGTCCCTGATCCGAACTCACAGATTAAATATACCATAAGCAATCAGCTGGCAGATAATTGGAACCAATTCATTGGCTTTGGTTTTCAAGTGCCTTTATTTAACGGAGGACAGACACATGCTGCTGTGCAACGCGCTAAGATTCAAGAAAACAATGCCGCCTTGGATAAGCAGGCTAGTGAGCTCGCGGTGCGCCAAACCATCGAAAGAGCACTTATTGACGCGAAGAATTCTTTGGCCTTATACAATGCAGCCAATGCTTCAGCTGCAGCTGCGGAACTCGCACTCAACAATGCGCAATTAAATTTTGATCAAGGTGTTATTAGCGCTTTTGATCTAGGGCTTTCGAAAAACCAATTTCTAGCTGCTAAAAGTCAAGAGATTCAAACCAAATTTGATTACCTGTTCAAGGTTAAAGTCCTTGAGTTTTATTTATTCAATCAGATCACCCTTTAACCACCACTACCGATGAAAATGAATTATAAAATAATTGTTCCCGTTGTTCTATTGATCATCGTGGCAATCGTAGCAAAAAAGAAGGGTTGGATAGATTCAAGCGCCGATGCCATAGAGGTAGAGGTGGGTTACGTGCACAAAAGAACGGTTGTTGAATCCGTAACTGCTAGTGGAAAGATTCAACCCGAGGTCGAGGTTAAAATGAGCCCAGAAGTGAGTGGTGAAATCATTGAGGTAAATGTTGTCGACGGTCAATATGTTGAAGAAGGAACATTGCTGGTGAAGATCAATCCTGATCTTTACGAAAGTGCCATTACAAGATCACGCGCAGCAGTGAACAGCGCAAAAGCTGGATTAGCACAGAGCAAGGCCAGTTTGATAGAGGCGAACAAGCTTTGGGAGAGAAATAAAGTTTTGTTTGAAAAGGGCGCTATTTCTCAGCAAGAGTTTGATGCCGCTCAACGTGCAATCACCGTGGCTGAATTGCAGCAGGAAAGTGCACAATATAACTTACAGAGTGCGGAGGCAAATCTGGACGAAGCATACAAGAATTTGAAGCGAACGTCCATTGTTGCACCAATTTCGGGTACCGTTACTCAGTTAAATGTTGAGCTTGGTGAGCGTGTGGTTGGAACCGCTACCATGACAGGAACAGAAATGCTCAGGATTGCAGAGCTGGATACCATGGAGGTTTTGGTTGAGGTTAATGAGAATGACATTGTCAAATTGATGCTTGGTGATACGGCCTACATTGAGTTAGATGCCTTTTTAGGTGAAAAATTTGAAGGTGTAGTGAGCGAGATCGCCAACAGTGCGAACCTCGCTCTTGGTGCTTCTGCAGATCAGGTAACAAACTTTGAGGTGAAGATTCGCATTCTCAACAGCAGCTACCAGCACTTGCGTTCTTCCTATGGTGCCAATCCGTTCCGTCCTGGAATGACGGCAACGGTTGAGATTATCACAAACAAAGTCAAAGGCGCCTTAGTCGCACCTATCCAAGCTGTTTCAGTGCGTAAAGACACCAGTACAACTGCGAAGAGATACGGTGCTTCAGAAGACTCGGACGAAAGCTTCGAAGTGGTTTTCGTTCCCCAAAGAGGAAAGGTGAATGTTCAGGTAGTCAAGAGCGGCATCCAAGACGATGAATACATCATTCTTGAGGGAGTAGAGGATAGTACAGAAATAGTCGTTGGACCTTACAGCGCTGTATCGAGAGAGCTTAAAAACGGCGCATCCATTAAACTCAAAGAAGAAAAATGATCCTTTGTATAGAAACAGCAACCAAGAATTGTAGTGTTGCCATCGTTTCTGACAGTCGGGTAATTGCCCAGAGCGCGGAGCGCGAGGATAAGTTTGTTCATGGTGAGCGTCTGCATCTTCTTGTGCAAGAATGCATGCGGACGGCTGGTCTCGATTTTTCCGATATTCAAGGGGTATGCGTGGGTAAAGGCCCCGGTTCTTACACAGGTTTACGGATTGGCGTGAGTGCTGCTAAAGGCATCTGTTATGCAGCGAAGTTGCCGCTATACAGTCTGCCAACATTGGGTTGCTTTGATATGAGCTACGTACAAGGAGATGATGTTATGGCTGTTATTGATGCGCGTAGAGACGAGGTTTACGCACAACATTGGGTTCGAAAAGAAGGGGTTTTTCATCCAGCATCGGCTGTTGAAGCAGTTGTAGTGACTGAAAATTCTTGGGAACATTTGGCCGATCAGCAGCTTCATGTCATTGGTGATGCCGCTGAAAAGGTTGGTCACTTGCACGGTAATTCCAACTGGGTCTATGCAGAAAATGCTTTTCCGAGTGCCAAGGATATGGTCAATCTCCTAGAAACACCGGCTATGGTGAAAGAGGATGTAGCTTATTTCGAGCCTTATTATCTGAAGGACTTTGTAGCCCTGAAGTCTACCAAGAAATTACTCTAGACATTCTTCATAAGCAGGACAGCTTACCAAATGATCGTTGACCATGCCACTGGCCTGCATATGCGCATACATCGTTGTGGGGCCAATAAATTTAAAGCCGAGCTTCTTAAGGTCTTTAGAAATCGTAGCTGCTAGGTCGGTTACTGCCGGTAACTCTTCCATGGAAGTTCGCTTCATATTCAAGGGTTTTCCGTCGAGATAACTCCAAAGAACATCTACAAGTCGCTCATCACGGTGGTGCATCGCTTTGAGCACTTTGGCATTATGGATGGCAGCTTGGATCTTCTGTCTATTTCTGATGATTCCCGCATTCTGCATCAGACGATTCACATCTATGTCATCCATCCTAGCGATTTTATCCGCATTAAAATCGAAAAAGGCCTCACGAAAATTATCCCGTTTATTCAGAATGGTAATCCAACTAAGTCCAGCTTGGAAAGTTTCAAGAATTAAGTACTCAAACATTTTCTGTTCGTCTCGAATTGGACGTCCCCACTCTAAATCGTGGTATGCTTTGTAGCGATCGGAACCAAGGCACCAAGGGCATCTAGTATCTAAGCTTTCCATAGTCGTTCAGCTTCTTCGGTAGATGAGGTAGGCAGGTTGCAGGCGCCATTTTCACATACGTAGATTTTTGAGGTATCACTCTTTCTGTTCAAAGTGAGCGGGAGTGTCCCCTGTCGTTCACTCTGCAAATAGAGGGTGTTCGGTCGGTAATTGTTCTCTGTCAAACTTCCTAATAAAGCTCCTGCCTTTTCACCAAGCACGACAAGTTCTTTTGAGCCGTAGGATTGCATTAAGGCAAGATTGAGCCAATTCGAAAAGTTCTGCCCGTGCTTAAAAACCTTCCCGTGTATAGATTCCATCATCTGAGTACTGCGATCTCTCCAGGTGCGTTCCCCAGTATAGCAGCCAAGCTCATAAAAGAACTGAGCGGTATAAGAATTTGCACTCGGTATGACATTGTCTTCAATTTCGATGACCTCTTCCCATGCGTTATCTCCTCCAGCAGCATACAAGTAGAAGTTACTCTCTTCTTTAGAGAACCTCTCACCAATTATAGCGGCGATGTTTTTCGCATCAACTACGTACCCTTCCTCGCCCGTCAAGGCATAGCCTTTAAGAAGTGCAAGACCAAAGGTTGCATGGTCGTCAAGAAATCCTTGATCACCCCCAAATTCGTGTAAGACCATGCCTTCCTTTAAAAGATGCTTTCTCATGGCACTAAGTAATTCAACGGCTTTACCTATGTAGCCTTTCTGCGGTGCAGCAAGGTGGAGTTCAAAGAAGCCAAAGACTACAAGTGCGTTCCAAGTGCACAATGCTTTATTGTCTCGAACGGGCTTCGTGTGCGTTTGAATACGCTCCTTCGAGGCATTTTTTAAGGCCTGGTGCCAATTATTTTCTAATCGCAGCCCTTCGACGATGGAGATGCCCCACTCTTTACAATGAAATTCTAAGCTGTTTGTACGGTGTAAAATATACTTCCCTTCCCAGGCCGAATAGGGGGTAATATCAAAGTAATCGTTAAACAGTGTCCTTTGCTCTAGTGCAAGGTTGTCTAGCTCGGCTGAGGTCCAAGTGTAATAACCGCCTTCTTCTCTTGATTGCTCCGGTGTAGCTGAATCTGCATCAAGAGCACTTGCATATAATTCGTTAGAAAGCTTCATCTCAGTGTCTATAAACTCAGCGATAGACATTGCGGCAGTGAGAAAAGTGTTGTTAGAAGAGGCACGAAATGCTTTTGCAAATACGCCCATCATTTGACCATTGTCGTAGAGCATTTTCTCAAAATGTGGCACTTTCCAAAATCGGTCTGTACTGTATCTAGTAATTCCTCCGTGTACCCAGTCGAAAATCCCGCCTAGTGCCATTTTTTCTAGACTGAGTAAACAATGATTAAGCACATTTGAATCACCGGAATGACAAGCATAATCCAAGAGGAAAGCGTAGTTTGAGGGAAGGGGAAACTTAGGTGCGCCATTAGGCCCGCCATTCACAGGATCGACAGTGCGCATCCAAAATCCTACAACATCTTCAAAATCTTGCGCGTTGAACGAATTTGGCTTCGTCTTAAGTGTCACTTGAATCATTTGTTGTAACCCTTCTCGCATCTGCACACCATAAGAAAGTACCTGCTCTGGTTCTTTTTGCCACATATCAGCTACTTGGGTTAATGCGGCCATCCAATCTTTTTGAGAAAAATAGGTGCCTCCATAAACCGGTGTTCCATCGGGCAGTGCGATGATATTTAGCGGCCAACCGCCTGTACCTGTCATGAGTTGAAGTGCGTTCATGTAGCGCGCGTCAATATCAGGGCGCTCCTCTCGATCGACTTTTACAGCACAATAATAGGTATTCATAAGTTCAGCTACTTCGGTATCTTCAAAGCTTTCTTCCTCCATCACATGGCACCAATGGCAAGAAGAATAGCCTATGGAAATTATCATCAGCTTATTCTTAGGAGAATTTTCACGCAGCAGGTCCTTCGACCACATTTGCCAATGAACCGGGTTGCTGGCATGCTGCAGCAGGTAGAGACTTTTAGATTCTGAGAGCATGTTTGAGGCCATTGGACGTAGTTTTTATGGACTATGGAGTGCATCAAATTTAACCTTAACTTTCCTTTCGTCGCAGAGATTGCGCTATTTTAGCGCACTAAATTGGCCTCACGTATGTGGTATCAGATATTAGTATTTGTACTTTTTTGTTTAGCAATCATTGATCTTACCGTAGGGGTGAGTAATGATGCTGCCAACTTCTTGAACTCGGCGATCGGATCAAAAGTTGCTTCGTTCAAAACTATCCTTATTATCGCTTCAATAGGGGTTTTCGCCGGGGCTGTATCCTCAGAAGGCATGATGGAAGTGGCACGAAAAGGAATATTCGTGCCGAGTTTCTTCACCTTCGATAACATCATGTTGGTCTTCGTAGCGGTTATGCTAACGGATATCATCCTATTAGACTTTTACAATAGCATTGGGCTGCCGACTTCAACTACGGTAAGTATCGTATTCGAACTTCTTGGAGCAGGCTTTATTATTGGACTATTATACAGCTATCAGCAAGGCATGGAAGTCGAATTTGCGGAGTTCATCAACTTTTCTACCGCAACCAAAATCATTTCCGGAATTTTCTTGAGCGTCTTGGTGGCGTTCTCTTCGGGAGCCTTGGTCCAATTCATTACGCGTCTATTGTTCACCTTTGACCTAAAGGAAGGCTTGCGTCGGTATGGGGCAGTCTTTGGAGGTATAGCGATCACTGCGATTACTTATTTCCTGGTAATTAAAGGGTTGAAAGGGGCAAGCTTTATTAGTGCAGATATTCGAACATTTATTGGCGAAAACACTGTGACAATTCTGGGAATTAGTGCAGGAGTCTGGACTCTTTTGACCTTCATCATGCAACGTGTTTTGGCACTGAATCCATTGAAGTTTATTGTCTTGGCGGGGACATTTTCCCTAGCAATGGCATTTGCTGGAAACGATTTAGTCAATTTCATCGGCGTCACTGTAGCTGGATGGCAATCATTGGAAGCCTGGTCGGCTTCTGGTATGGCTCCTGATTTATTCTTCATGGATATCTTAGGTGATAAGGCCAAGGCGCCACTTTTCATGTTATTAGGTGCTGGGGCAATCATGGTCATTACACTATGGACCTCTAAAAAGGCAAGAAACGTGAGCCAGACGGAGGTAAAATTGGCCCGTCAAGGCGACGGTGACGAGCGCTTTAGCTCGAATGCCCTCTCTAGGGGCATAGTGGGTGTCTTTGTTTCTCTAGGCAAGGTACTCGGTGCTATCATAGGACAGAATGCAGTGAACACTATTAATGGCCGATTTGCTCACGACCGCTCCAAGATGGAAGACAGTACTGCAAGCTTTGATCTCCTGCGTGCATCGGTCAATTTGATGACAGCCTCTATCTTAATCTCTTACGCGACCTCTTTAAAACTTCCCCTTTCAACAACTTATGTGAGTTTTATGGTAGCTATGGGTACGTCACTTGCGGATCGTGCTTGGGGTATGGACAGCGCCGTTTATCGTGTAGCGGGTGTCTTACAAGTAGTGGGTGGTTGGATCATGACCGCTGTCATAGCTTTCGTAGCTGCTGCTGCATTCGGCCTGATTATGTTTTATGGCGGAAAGGTCGGGGTAATTAGTATTGTCATCGTTGCAGCGATAGCTTTAATTCGGTCGCATTTAAAATTTAAAAATGCCGATGCCATCGAATTAGATGTTGAAGCGGTAGAGGTTAAACCGGAACTTAGCGAGCAGTTTGAAGTACATAAGAGCGAGGTAGGCCATGATATTCGGAATTTAGATAAGATGGTGACGTTGTCTTTGCGCTCTTTAGTAGGCTCTAACAAGGACATATTGCTAGAGTGTACCAAGCGTTTGGACTCGGATTTAAAAAAGCTGTCTAAAAATTTCAAGAAGGCTTTTGTTTCAAACGAAACCTTTAGTCCTGAGGACCAATTACTCTATGCGGAGCTCCACGTGAACGCACACCATAATATGGTTGAGCTCTACCGCGTTGCAACGAAACTAAGCGTGAATTGCTTGAATCATATTACCAACTTTGGCGGTGTCCCACGAAGCGAATACCTCGATTTAATTATCGATGCTGAGGATGAAATCAAGAGATATTTAGACGATGTTCGTCGTCAAATTCTTAGCGGTCGCGATGAAGAAAGTGGACAGCTAGGTGAGAAGGCGAAAAAGGTTGTCGCAAAGTTCAACAAAGACCTCAACAACGAATTGTCCTTTTACTCGATGAATAAGGTGAGTAATCGATTGGTGAAATTACAGGTGAATATCATTCTCGACCTCATAGAGTTGGTTAAGCATGCAGAGAGTATCTATCACATACACAACTCTTTCAACAAGGATACCCTTCAAGGGTAAAACCCTTTTAATGACCGAAACAAAAAAACCACCCGATCCGGGTGGTTTTTTCTTTTCAAACTACACAATTTTACGCTTGAGCGTAGTATTTGTAGAAATAAGGAATGGTCTCAATTCCTTTAAAAAAGTTGAAGACACCGTAGTGTTCGTTTGGACTATGAATAGCGTCTGAATCAAGGCCAAAGCCCATAAGGATACTTTTTGCACCCAGTACCTGTTCAAACAGTGCTACAATGGGAATAGAGCCACCAGAACGGACTGGTAAAGCCGGCACCCCGAAGGTGGTTTGATAGGCTTTTGATGCGCTTTGATAGGCCGGATCCGACGTATGAGTAACATACGGTAAACCGCCGTGGTGCGGTGTAATTTGGACACTCACACTATCTGGTGCGATAGCGGTAAAGTGCTTTGTGAATTTTTCAGTGATATCGTCAGGATCCTGCCCAGGGACCAACCGCATACTAATTTTTGCGTATGCTTTAGAAGGGATGACGGTCTTTGCGCCTTCTCCAATGTAACCGCCCCACATTCCATTAACATCTAACGTTGGACGGATTGAGGTACGCTCAGGAGTAGTGTAGCCGTGCTCACCCTTGCCAGAAGGAATGGCGATAGAAGCATTGAATGCCTCCTGTGAGAACGGGGCTTTTGCCATTAGAGCACGCTCCTCATCACTTACTACTTCAACACCATCGTAAAATCCTTCCACAGTGATGGCACCTTTCTCGTCGTGCAGGGAACCGATCATTTGGGCAAGAATGTTTAACGGGTTAGCTACGGCACCACCGTAAAGACCCGAGTGAAGGTCGCGGTTAGGTCCAGTAACTTCAACTTCAACATAGCTCAAGCCTCGAAGTCCTGTCGTAATAGACGGTACATCGTTTGCAATCATTCCTGTATCAGAGATGAGAATGACATCACATGCCAATTTTTCTTTGTGTTCTTTGATAAATGGTTCAAGATTTATCGAACCTATTTCTTCCTCACCTTCAATCATGAATTTAATGTTACAAGGAACATCGCCTTCTGCCTTTAGTATTTCAAAGGCTTTCAGGTGCATGAACATTTGACCCTTATCGTCACACGCACCGCGAGCGAAGATGGCCCCTTCCGGGTGAAGGTCGGTCTTCTTGATGACCGGTTCAAACGGGTCTGCATCCCAAAGCTCAATAGGGTCAGCAGGCTGAACGTCATAATGGCCGTACACTAGCACTGTTGGAAGCGAAGGGTCTACCAAGCATTCGCCGTACACAATAGGATGTCCTGCTGTTGGGAAGACTTCTACATTCTCTAGACCTAGTGCAGACATGTGGCCTTCAATGGCTGTAGCACATTTTGCAACATCGTCATTGTAGGCTGGATCTGCAGAAATTGAAGGGATTCTTAAAAGCTCAAACAGTTCGTTGAGAAGACGGTCTTTATGATTTTCGATAAAGGATTTAGGGTCCATGTATTCGTCGTTGTTTTGATTGTTCTCCAAAGTTAAACGTGCCGCACGAACTTCGGCTTATAACCGCGGATTTTTCTATATTCGGGCATGCGCAAGACTTTGGTCATCTTTTTGTTGTTCATGGGGTACTTTTTGAGTGCTCAAACCCCAAGTATGACGGTTAGCTCTACAGGGAATTACAATAAACCGTATTGGATGGCGGCCAACATCTTGGTTGACTCTACATTATCCATCTATAATTCCGGGCAGAACGGATTGCCATTAACGCAAACAGCCACGAATCAGATCGGTTATTTTCAAGCAAACGATACTGCTTTTCCTATTCCAAGTGGGATTGTTATGGTTGCAGCCCAGAATGCGAGCGACGTCATCGCTTCGACAAATGGTGCAGGGAACAACGTGACTTTTACAGATGCTGAATTGTCCAGTGTACTTACACAATTGGGCAGTTCAGGCTATGCCATCAAGGATATGGTTGAGATAGAGTTTAGTTTTATCGCTCAATCTGATAGTATTGCATTCAATTACTGCTTCGGCTCACACGAATACGACGGATATACTTGCTCAAACTTTAACGATGTATTCGGCTTCTTTTTGGAGGGAAGCTATATCAATGGAACGACAGCACCTACAGGACAGACGATTGTTCGAAATATTGCAACCATTCCTGGTACAACCATACCCATTGCGGTGAATACGATTAATTCCGGAAGCCCTTCCGGGTCTTATCCTGCATCAAATTGTACCTCTGCCAATCCAAATTTTGTAGCCCACAGCGCGTATTACAATGCCTCAAACGGTTCCATCACGACGCTTGACGGTTACACCGATAAGTTTACTGCTACAGCAGAAGTGGAGTGCGGGGGCTGGTACACTATTCGACTGAAGTTGGCCAATGTTAGTGATAACGCCTTGAGCTCAGCGGTATTCTTGGAAGAAAGTTCCTTGAAAGGGCCGGTAATTACAGTAGTTGATACTACGAATGTTGGAAATTCCTTTAATGATTCCTTAGTTGTAGAGGGTTGTAGTGAAAACCATATTATTTTCTCTAGATCGGCAAATCTGAGTGTGGAGATGAAGATTCCTATCGCGGTAGATACTCTTTTAAGTACGGCGATTGAAGGAGTTGATTTTTCAACCTTACCCGATACCATCACTTTATCACCTGGTGAAACTTCGGATACATTGACGTTTTGGGCATACGACGATAACCTAGTTGAAGGGATAGACACCTTAGTCATTATCCAAGACTATGTGTATACGGATTGTTACAATTACCCTGTTCGTCGATTCCCATACTACATTCGAGATAAAGACTCCTTGATTGGAGAGTTGATACTGCCAGCCGCAACAGACAGTGTGAGTTGTCCTGGGGATAGTATTGAGCTTTCGGTTTTTTTGAATTCTTTCGAAGGTAATTACTATGGGTTTTGGCACGGGGATTCCTCTATAGCGTTTACGAGATATGTGGAAGTAAATACGGACACTACCGTATTCTTCACCCTCTATGATGAATGTGGAGATACTTTATTATTCCAACAGGATCTATTCGTGAAGCCTTACAACCCTATGGTCTATGAAAAGGATACGGTGCGCGTATGTCCGGGAGATTCTGCGATGTTGGTACCTTATTATTTAGGTGGTGAGGATCCAGTAGTTTTCACATGGTTGGATAATCTGACGAACAACATTCCTCGAACGGTATTGCCATTTACTGATTCGTCCTACTACACATTTTCTTTAGCGGATGGTTGTGGCGAACTGCTTATTGATAGCGCACTAGCGATTAATATGCCGCAGCCTAGCGCAGGTTTCCAGTACTTGAACGATCCGTACGTTCCTCTAAGGGTTTTGTTTAACGAGAAAGCTCAAAATGAGGTCAGTTGGACTTGGTACATCGATAGTGTTGTACTCACTGGACAGACGTTTGAATACGATTTTGCGCGCCCAGGTGAATATGAAGTGTTACAGGTGGTCACCAGCGACTTCGGCTGTATTGATTCAATCACCATTACGGTTTCTGTGGAAACAGACTTCTACCTCTACATACCAGATGCTTTTACACCAGACGGTGATGGACTAAACGAGTGTTTTGAAATCAAAGGTGTTGGTTTTGAAGGCTATGAATTCTCTGTTTTCGACCGTTGGGGCAATGAAGTATTCCATACGGAGGATATCAATGAATGTTGGGACGGAACATTTAATGGTCAGCCATTACCAGTGGGCGCCTACAGCTACCGACTCATTGCGGATTTGCCCTTTGACGAGATTGAAATCTTTACGGGCACTCTCAACATCCTCCGTTAAGCTACAAGAACGGGAGGGTTAGTATCCCTAATATCAATATCACTTTATAGGTCAAATGCGCCCAACGCAATCCATGCAGATTTTTCGCCTTTAGTGCAATGAAGTTCGCCGTGCTTAGGAGTACGAGAATCACAAATATGCCTGTTGCTGCGTACTCGTTAAAAAGATCCCTAGTAAAGAATGCAGGTATCCATGCAATCATTGCGCTGACTATAAGGGTATTTCTAGTGCTTTCCTCACCGTATTCGCTCGCAACGGTTCTGCGACCAGAAAGTATATCGCCTTTCAGCATCAATAAGTCTTTGAGCAATTCTCTAGAGAAAAGGGTAAGGCCAAGAAGCGCCCCGTAGGCGAAGGTGTGCAGGGAACTGTAATTATGGTAAACAGACATACCGAAAAAAGGCGTTAGTGCTAATATGGCCGCGCTGGTATGCGATACAATGGGTATGTTTCTCAATCGGTGACTGTGGTACCAAAGCCCCACAGCGAAAGAACCAAAAAAGATAGCCGCAGTAATGCTAACGCTCCAAGCAAGAAGCAGACCTATAACCAAGGTGAGAGTCGCAGTATTTAGACTCGTACGTTTACTGACAAGTCGCTCAAAGGCACTTTGCATTGGACGATTAATACTGTCGGCTTGTTGATCGTAGAAGGAGTTGATGAGAAAGCCGAAAGCCATAATGAATGCACCGGCCCAAGCAATACAATGGGTGTTGCTGTCGTATAGCGTATCTAAGCGCCCATCCTCCGGAGCAAAGACAAAGATGGCGATGAGGTATTGACCAAGAAGTAAGAGTGCAATGTTGTACCAGCGGATCTGACTAAGGAGTGCCAGAACTTTGACAACTTGAAGGCGGCTTTGGCTTAGTTTTTTCAAAATCTATAGACGACTTCGGGCTGGTATTTTTTGAGTAATTCGCTCGTTTTTTCATAATCCCGAGTGAAACCCATTACGAATCCACCGCCACCAGATCCACACAGTTTAAGAAAGTACTCTTCAGACTCTAATCCTTGTTTCCATAAATCGTGGAACCCTTTAGGGATCATGGGCTCAAAATTCTCTAATACTAGCTTACTTAACTTCTTAAGGTTACTGAACAGAGGGGTAGTATTTCCTTCGACAAATGCCTTGATGCACGCATCGTTATATTTGACGAATTGGTTCTTAAGCATATTTCTAAAACCCTCTTCCTTGAGCTTTTCCATGAATATTTCTACCATGGGTTGCGTTTCGCCCGGGGCTCCAGAGTTTAATAAAAATACAGCACCATCACCGGTAGAAGCAGATGGAAGACGAACAGAGCCTAGCTCATCTTTGCTTTTAATCAAAAGGGGAAGTCCCATATAGCAAATCGTTGGATCGATACCACTGCTCTTGCCATGGAAGTAGCTCTCCATCCAGCTGAAGATTTTCTTCAGCGCTTTAATATCGGATGATTGCTGTGGGTTCTTTGAGATTTTCTCCTCGCAATACCTGTCGTAGATAGCAGCCACCAAGGCACCTGAGCTACCTACACCGAAACCTTGAGGTATTGAAGAGTCAAAGTATAATCCATTGTTTAGATCGCTCTCAAATGCGGTTGTATTGAAGCGACAAGGCGCCTCATCACTTTTCAAATAGGCTAGGTATTTGAAAAGGTTCTCGTTGCTCTTGGATTGCTCTTCGTTAAAGGACGGCTCAAACTGAAAGGCCCCTTTATAATAGGTATGAGGAATACTCAGGCCCATGCTGTCCTTGATAATCCCATACTCGCCAAAGAGTAGGATTTTACCGTAAAACAAAGGATTTGAACGACTCATACTTCTATTTACAATTGTGTTGGTCCATTACCAACTTCATCACAAAGATAACTACCATCCTTACAGAATGTTCTCAAATCACTTTCTATAAAGCTCATAATGATATCTTTATGCGATTCTGGATACAACACATGTACGTTTGCACCTGCATCAAGCGTGAAGTAAACGGGATGGCCTGTTTCTTCTCGATACGCCCATATTCTGTTTAAGACCTCTAGTGTATTTGGTTTCATGAGTATGAAGTAAGGCATAGAAGTCATCATCATACCGTGTAAGGTAAGTGCTTCACTTTCTACTATGGCCCCGAAGGTCTCTAGATCGCCTTCGAGCATAGCCGTCAGAAGTGCACTTTGGTTTTCATGTGCTTGCTCAAATCGAGTAGCCGCGTACGGATGACCGTTCATAAGCCCATGACCCACTGTACTACTTACCGTTTTTTCGCCCTTGTCTACCAGCAGAATGGTGTCTTGGAACGATTTAAAAACGGGGTCTACATCGGAGAATGCAACAGCATATTCATTGCTACTTCCCTCTATCTCTGCGTGTTCTCCCCAAGCTGCTAGTGGCCCAAACAATGAGCGTGAGCCTGATCCTGAACCAAGGCGCGCTGCATTCGATGCCTCTTCGAAGAAATTGTCAATAGGTAATCCTAGGTCCTTTTTTACACTCATCATACATAGTGCCAATGCGCTCATGCCAGAAGCAGAGGAGGCAATTCCTGAACTGTGCGGGAAACTATTGCTGGTGTGGATTTCAAAATCCATTTCGCTAGCAAAAGGAAAAAAGTCCTTTGTTCTATTTAGGAACGATTGAATTTTAGGCAGGAAAGAAGGTGTGTTTTCACCGTCAAGAAAAACCGAAATCTTACCTGTGCCCTCTGCATAACGCAATCGCGTTGTTGTTGCAGCCTCACTCAACGTGAAGGAGATGGACGGGTTGGCAGGGATTTGAACATCATACTTCCCCCAATATTTAATTAGGGCAATGTTCGACGGGCTTTTCCAGGCGGTTTCTTTCATTATTCGAAGCTCACGCCGCTTACATTAGTGGAGCGGTCAATTTTCTTAACGAGGCCCTGCAATGTTTTACCTGGGCCACATTCTACATAGTCTGTAACACCTGAGGCGATCATTTGTTGTACACTTTGGGTCCATTTCACTGGAGCGGTAAGCTGATCGATGAGATTTTGTTTGATTTGAGCAGGGTCACTTATTGCTTCGGCAACACTGTTTTGAACAACAGGGCATAAAGGAGTATGAAATTCAGTGGATTCGATAGCTGCTGCAAGTTCTGCGCGTGCAGGTTCCATCATTGGACTGTGGAAAGCGCCACCTACTGGCAGTACTAGAGCACGACGTGCACCAGCTTCTTTGGCCGCTTCACATGCTGCCTCGATGGCTTCAATTTCTCCGGAGATCACAAGCTGTCCAGGACAGTTGTAGTTGGCCGCAACGACAACCCCTGGTGTTGATTCACAAATGTTTTCGACCTGCTCATCCGTCAATCCAAGGATAGCTGCCATGGTGGACGGTTTCATCTCACAAGCTTTTTGCATGGCCATAGCGCGAGCACTGACAAGTTTTAATGCGCTTTCAAAATCTAAAGCACCCACTGCCGTAAGGGCTGAAAACTCTCCAAGACTATGACCGGCAACCATCGTTGGCTTAAAATCTTCGCCCAGTAATTTTGCCATAATTACACTTAGTGTGAAAATGGCTGGCTGCGTCACTTTAGTTTCTTTCAATTCCTCGGCAGTCCCTTCAAACATGATGGCACTTAGAGAAAACCCTAGTACTTCATCTGCTTTATCAAACAGGGCCTTGGCCTCGGCGTTGTTTTCGTATAAATCTTTACCCATTCCTGGGAATTGAGCCCCTTGTCCAGGGAAAACGTAAGCTGTACTCATAATTACTCTCCGTAATATTCGATGATGTTGTTGTTCGTTTCTGCTAGTACAATGCGATGTAAAGTGGCATTATACTCGGTAATTTTTGGTGCTAAGATTTTCCAGAATTCCATTGCGATGACCTCTGCAGTAGGCATTTTGCCTTGCATAAAATCAATGTCAAGATTGAAGTTTTTATGGTCTACCACATCGATAATATGTGTTCGGATGATGGTCTTCAGATCAAAGAGGTTCATTACGAATCCTGTTTCAGGGTCAATTTCTCCCTTTACAGTAACCTCGAGGTCGAAGTTGTGACCGTGGTAGTTTTCGTTCGAGCATTTCCCGAAAATCCGCTTATTGGTAGCGGCGTCCCACTTGTCGTTCCACAGTTTGTGTGCTGCGCAGAACTGTTCTTTTCGTTTGATGTAAATCATTGAAAGACGTTAAGTTTGATGCAAAGATACAACCCAAAACGGTGGTTTTGTTAAAGCCCTGCGGCTTTGCTTAGCGGGTGTTCTTTGACGAATTTTTGGCAGGCGAGAATCAACTCTGGATAAAAAGATAAAAACCATTGCTCTGCCTTAAGATAATTGGCGGAACCAGCTTCAAAATCTTTGAAAAATTGGCCCAAAGGTGCAATGGCAGGATGTCGTCGGCTCATACCACGGGCCGCACGTTGAATTCCTTTTAAGTTTTGATAACTAACAAGCCATCCTTCCAACTTCATCCATGGCCACATTCCCGCGGCTTTTCCTACGAGTAATTTCTTGTTGTGCTCAATCTCGAGTGTACACATATCTATGAATTCAACCGCGGTGAGGTGTTCCGTATGGGGTTGAAGCGATGCCATTTTGCTCCAATGTTTGTGTAAAAAGTAGTCGCCTAATAAATCCAAGGCGATAGGTGCGGTTTTTCCTGCTACGAGTCGTAAATGACTTTTGACCTCCTTAGATGCGTGATGTTCATCGGTGAAATGGTCTATAAATCTATGGAGTTCGACCCCAAGGACTATTTCAGGGTTCGCTTTTTCCTTCCATGCATTGCCTCTAAATCCATCACCGGTGAAGTTAAAGAACCGAATGGATTCATTTTTCGGGCTGCAGTGAAGATGCGCTAGAAAATTCATGAGGTAGTCCTGAGTTGATCGTCGAACTCAATGCCTCTGAATGATTGAGAAAATGGGATGATTAAGATGCGCTGACGGTGAATTCGAAAGCCTCCATTACAGGATTAATCAAAAGCTTTTCGCATGCTTCCTTCACCATTGCTTCTGCTGCTGCAGCATCCGCAGCATCTACTTCCATTGTGATGTGCTTACCGATACGTACGTTACCACACGCTTCCAAGCCAATGTTTTTCAAATTTGCACCAACCGCTTTTCCTTGTGGATCGAGTAGTGCTTTTTGTGGCATCACGTTGATTTGAGCAGTGAATTTCATCTTAATTGATTTTTCTTTTTGATAAATAATCTGTTGCAAAGCTCAATAAAGGAAGCGTTGCAACGGTTACAGTAAATGCTAATGGTCCTACAAAAATAACCAATAGGCAGAAGAGTACGACCAATATTACTTGTGCATTTCTACGAATCTTATCATCAGTAGATTTAAAACTCAAAATAGGCATGCGAGAGTTTAGCCAGTACACGCTAAGACTGAGAATACTGATAAGTATGAGGGTCATTGCAGTGCGCTCTTCTTCGGGCATGTTAACAATCCAATCCCATTGCTCCCATCGTCCTAGCCAGATCCAAAGTCCTAGGGCAAACAAGGCATTTGCAGGTGTTGGCATCCCAATAAAGTCTACACTCTGGTCGGTGCTCAAATTGAACTTCGCCAGACGATACACGCTCGAGGCAGCCACAGTCGCCCCCAAAATGATGGCCCAAGGTTGGTCTAAGGTGCCGTAATCACTGAGGATGCTTGACCATAAGAATGCAGGAACCGCTCCGAATGAAATGGCGTCAGCCAGTGAATCGAGTTGTTGACCAAGAGGGCCTTGTACGCCCAATCGACGTGCGAGCATTCCGTCCAATAAATCACAAAGTGCGGCGATTAATAAGCAAGCTGCAACACCATTTGTACTCTGCGCCACGATGAAATAGATGGCTACAACTCCGCAAGAGGCGTTAATGAGCGTTAAAAGATTCGGAATGTGTTTCATTGGGTGCAAAGATGCATTATTTTGGCGCTATGACCGATTGGAAAAAACTCAATTCATTTTATCTGAGTCTGCTGGCTGGGATTTGTTTGATTGCCGCTTGGACTTGGAGCCCCCTCGTGGTGTTCTTGTTTCCTGCTTGGGTCATGCTCCTTGAGTTGGCCGGAAGAAAAAAGCGTCCCTTATTCTTTTTGTACCTCGCCTTCGCCATATGGAATGGCGGTACTACTTATTGGATAGCCAATGCCCATCCCCTCGGGGTCATTGCCACAGTTGGAATCAATGCGTGGCTCATGGCATTTGCGCTGTGGTTCGGTATTCGGGCCCGAGCAATGTTCACCCGTCTAGGGCTTCGTTCTGCATTTGCCTGGTTGCCCGTCATTGCCTCTTGGATGGCTTTTGAACATCTCCACGAATATTGGGGTTTGGCTTTTCCTTGGTTGCATCTAGGAAATACCTTTTACGCATGGCCAGAGCTCGTACAGTGGTATTCATTTATTGGTAATGCTGGAGGAACTTTATGGGTATTGATTGTGGCCATCATCTGGCAAGGCACCACAAAGAATTTTGTGAGAGCAGGAGTTCTGCTTGCACCGGTTGTATTGAGCTTGGGGATGTTTTTTATGCCAGAGGCCAGTTCTAATACATCCCTTTCAGTAGCAGTAGTACAGCCGAACATCAACTCGTACACAGAAAAATGGAGTACCCCGGAACGCACACAGATACAGAAAGTGGATCGGTTACTTAAAGAGAGTGGTGCCTCGGACGTTGACTTGCTTGTGCTCCCAGAAACATTCCTGCCAAAGGCACGACAGGAATTGGTTTTAGAAAAATCGGTCAATGACGCGATGATTAATCAAGTCTTGAAAAATTACGGGAAGTCGGCCATTTTTGGCGCAACGACTTATGATTTTCAGGAGGAGAAGACGTACTTCAATCGACCCATGGGAGACCGCTATTACACCTTATACAACACCGCGCTATTCCAGAGCAGTACAATGAAGCCTTGGGACATTTATCATAAAGGAAAGTTGGTGGTCGGCGGTGAAACTATGCCTTTTGTTAAGTATTTACAGCCGATTTTTGGCGATTGGGCCCTAGAATTAGGCGGCACATCAGGAACGTTGGGGACCTCGACAGAGCGAAAGGTTTTTGTGGATACCGTTCTCGGATTAAAATTGGCACCTATCATTTGCTGGGAAAATGAGTTTTCTGGATATGCGACGGAATACGCGAGAGCCGGTGCAAATCTATTGGCAGTGATTACAAACGACGGCTGGTGGGGCGATACCGACGGACACGTGCAACATATGCGTTTTTCCGGTCTTAGAGCCATCGAGCAGCGCAAGTATGTGGTGCGTAGTGCGAATACGGGCATAAGCACGATAATTGATACCAAAGGACGGCCTTTAGACCGATTAAATTGGGAAGAAGAAGGGGTGCTTCTGAGTGAAGTCCCTTTGATGGAAGGAGAGACCTTGTATGTGAAGACAGGCAATTGGCTTGGACCTTTAATGAGCATCTTCTTCGGGTGTACCCTCCTTATAGTTCTAATTAGCAGATTTTTCAGAATTAAACCTTAGTAGTTAGGTGCGGTATGTAACTTTGCATACCGTTAAAACAATTTTACATGAGTTCATACGACGTAGTAGTAATCGGTTCAGGTCCTGGAGGCTATGTAAGTGCAATCAGATGTGCCCAATTAGGCATGAAAACAGCATTGGTAGAAAAGTACAGCACCTTGGGTGGTACTTGTTTGAATGTGGGGTGTATCCCTTCGAAAGCTTTGCTGGACTCTTCAGAGCATTACCATGCAGCCGTGCATTCTTTCGAGGCGCACGGTATTAATGTAGAGAAGCCAACGGTTGATTTCGCTAAAATGATCGAGCGCAAGGCAGGTGTTGTAAGCACCACTTGTGACGGTATTGACTACTTGATGAAGAAAAACGAGATCGACGTATTGCACGGGTTCGGTTCGTTAGTAGATAAAAACACGGTTCAGATAGCTGGTGAAGAGACCACTACAGTGAGTGCCAAGCACATCATCCTTGCAACCGGATCGAAGCCTATCGAGCTTCCGTTCGCGAAGTTCGACAAGGAGCGCATCATTTCTTCAACGGAAGCACTAAGCCTCAAGGAGATTCCAAAGCACATGGTCGTTATTGGCGGTGGAGTTATTGGTCTTGAATTGGGTTCAGTATACGCGCGTCTAGGCGCTGATGTGACTGTGGTGGAGTACGCCAAGAGCATCATCCCAACTATGGACGGAGCTATGGGTAAAGAGCTCATGCGCAGTATGAAAAAGCTCGGTGTGAAGTTTAGTCTGAGCACCAAGGTTAGCGATGTAAGTCGCGACGGGGATGTGGTTAAGGTAACAGCTACCAACAAGAAAGGAGAAGAAGTCGTTTTTGAAGGTGATTACTGTCTTGTAGCGGTGGGTCGCGGTGCCTACACTGCGAAGCTTGGCTTGGAAAACGTAGGCATTGAAACAGATGAGCGTGGCCGCATTTCGGTGAACGATCACTTGCAGACTGCAGTTCCTAATATTTATGCCATTGGTGATGTTGTTCGCGGCGCTATGTTGGCGCACAAGGCGGAAGAAGAAGGTGTATTTGTTGCAGAATCTATCGCTGGAGAGAAACCGCACATCAACTATGATTTGATCCCAGGTATCGTGTATACTTGGCCAGAGGTTGCCGCTGTTGGAAAGACAGAGGAGCAATTGAAAGAAGAAGGCGCTGCATACAAAGTAGGCTCGTTCCCAATGCGTGCTTTGGGCCGTTCTAGAGCTTCTGGCGATATTGATGGTGTGGTCAAGGTGTTGGCCGATAAGAATACCGATGAGGTATTGGGCGTACACATCGTCGCTGCGCGCGCTGCTGATATTATCATGGAGGCAGTAACGGCGATGGAATTCCGCGCATCCGCAGAGGACATTGCCCGCATTTGCCACGGTCACCCAACGTATACAGAGGCCTTGAAAGAGGCAGCATTGGCAGCTACTGCAAATCGCGCACTACACAGTTAATGACTAAGGCATCGACATACAAAGTCGATCCGAGAGGTATAGAGCATCGACTGCTGGAACTTTCCAGTGGTCGATCTTTTTTTGCACTCTATACAAGCAACAGCTATCCAAATTCTGAGAAGCGTTACGAGCTCATTTTTGGTTGGGGTGCCCGTGAGGTATTTACTGATGCTCAGGTAGATTCAGATACCTTAAATGATGGTTGGAAGTTTGGTTTTTTAGGCTACGAGCTTAGGACCCAATTTGAATCGGTCACCCAGGAAAATGATGCCCTAGGTCAATGGCCACATGCTCAATTCTTTACCCCTGAGGTGGCAGGGGTTCTACATGTGGATGGAACCTTGGAGATTTGGGCTGAGGATGCTGTTGCGGCAGAACAGGCGTTGCGAGAAGTTATGGATACCCCAAAGCGTGCGGCCTCAGGCAACACTTCATTGCATTTTGAACCTGTTGAGACCAAGGAGGAATACGTTGCCAATGTTAATGTTTTGAAGAACCACATTCAGCGTGGGGATATTTACGAGGTGAACTATTGTACTGCCTTTAAAGCAGATTTTAAGGAATTGGATAGCGTTGGTCTCTATAACAATATGGTTGAAGGAACAAAGGCCCCATTCTCGGCGTATATCAAGATGAGGCACCACGAACTGCTCTGTACATCCCCTGAACGCTACATCAAAAGAGAGGGCAGTCGAATTTGTTCTCAACCTATTAAGGGCACAAATAGATATTCTAATACAGACAATGAGGCGGCTCAAGCGTCACTACTAGAAAGTGACAAAGAACGCGCTGAAAATGTGATGATTGTCGATTTGGTGCGAAACGACTTGTCTAGAGTGGCAAAGAAGGGCACGGTAAAAGTGAGCGAGCTCTTTGGTACCTATGCTTTTAAAAATGTCAATCAGATGATCAGTACCGTTGAGGCTGAGGTCAAAGAAGGAGTGAGCAATTGGGACATTATCGCAGCAAGTTTTCCTATGGGTTCGATGACTGGGGCTCCCAAGGTAAGCGCCATGGAGTTGGCCGAGCGCTATGAGAAAGTGGCTCGAGAGATCTATTCAGGCGCTGTAGGATACATCACTCCGGAAGGTGATTTTGATTTTAACGTTGTCATTCGAAGCATTGCCTTGAACAAATCCACCGGTGTAGCGACGTTGCACGTGGGTGGTGCCATTACCATTCTTAGCGATGCCGATGAAGAATATGGGGAGTGCTTGCTCAAGGCCGAAAGTGTTTTAATGGCCGCAAAATAAAAGGCCTATTTTCGTTTCATGGATCTTCCAGAATTACTTCCTAGTAAAAAAGCTGTCCTCGGTTTTAGCGGGGGCGTAGACTCTGTGGTGCTCAGTCAGCTGCTTGTCGAGCGTTACAACATTCGTCCTTACTTGTTGCACGTGAATTATGGACTCCGTGAAGAGGCCGATAGCGACGAGCAGTGGTGCCGATGGTACGCTCAGGAGTACCGTTTCGAAATCATTGTACTCAAGGCTGATCCTAAGGAGCGCGAGGGTGAGAATGTCCAGAATTGGGCCCGAAACATCCGCTATGATTTTTTTGAAAAGCAAGCGAAAGCACTAGGAGCAGCCTATATTTTCACCGCCCATCACGCCGACGACAGACGCGAAAGTTTCTTGATGAATGCACTTCGCGGTAGCGGTTTAACCAGTGTAAGTGGCATGAATAATACCCGATTCATCCGCCCTATGGCCAACATGGACAAGGCAGAGGTGCTGGCCTACGCACAGGAGCGTGGCCTGAGCTGGGTGGAAGATGCCTCGAATGCAACCTTGAAATACAAGCGGAATCAAATTCGTCACCTACTCACGCCGGTACTTGACCAGGTCGAACCACGATGGAAAGGTGGTCTTAAGAAGACCGTTGATAACCTCTACCGCGACGGAATGCTGCTGGGTGGCCTTTTGAAGGGATGGTCCGATCAGTTTGTCACACTGCATAAAGGAGAGCATTACATTAAAATGGGCCCTTGGACCGAGGAGTCTTATGCCCAAGTTTTATTGTGGCGTTTCTGCTTAAGCATCGACGCTGGACTTTCCTACGAGGAGGTGGGGCATGTGCTTAAAGGCGATATCGGGCAGCGAACTGCGGGTCGAACACATCTTTTAATTAAGGATCGGGGCCAATTCATCGTTGGACCCAATGTCCCCGTTGATCGCAAGGAGTACACCATTACCAATTTGGAAGAGCTCGATCACTTGCCTTTTGAATTACAATTCATTGCCACACCAAAAGCGGAGGTTGAATTTGGTCCGGATAAAGAGTGGATGACGACAAATGTGCCACTTCCACTGGTCATTCGAACGTGGAGGCCTGGCGATAAATTCGTGCCTTTGGGCATGAGCGGCACAAAGAAAGTAGCCGACTTTTTAAATGATTTAAGACTGCCAAGACACCACAAGGAACACGTTTGCGTGGCTACCCATGAAGGCAAAATTTTATGGGTGTTGGGGCACCGAATTGATGATTCGATGAAAGTTGCCGAAGGCGACAACATGGCCTATCTTGCAGTGATAAACCCGAAACTATGAAACGCATTCTTACCCTTTTTGCGGTAGTATTTGCAACTGTCCTGTTTGCGCAGCCTCAGCCGGTGAAATGGTCAACTTCGTACGAGGTTCAAGACCCCTACATCAAAGTGATTGTGCATGCAGATATTGAAGAAGGATGGCATTTGTACAGCCAAAACCTGGAAGACGGCGGACCCATCCCAACGTCTTTTTATCTAGATACGTCAAGTGCTTTTGCACCTTTGGGTAGCTGGAGTGAAGGGGAGCCTCACGTGGAGTACGATCCGAATTTTGAAATGGATCTGGCTTTCTTCTCAGAATCGGCAGATTTCACCATTCTTCTAGAACCGAAAGAGACTGACTTCACGGTGAAGGGTGAGTTAGAATTTATGGTGTGTAACGACGAGATGTGTCTTCCACCAACCTATGTAGACTTTAAAACCGAAATAGTAGATGCACCGCTTCCTTCCCCTTGGGACGGTTTGGGGACCACCTTTTGGCTCGGTTTCTTGGGCGGTTTCGCAGCCCTGATCATGCCTTGTATCTTCCCGATGATTCCGCTTACAGTGAGTTTCTTCACCAAACAAAGCAAGACCAAAGCGGAAGGCATATTCAAGGCATCCATTTATGGAATAGGCATTATTGTTATTTATGTAGGATTAGGGCTCTTAGTGACACTGCTTTTTGGAGCGGACAGTTTGAATAAAATGGCTACTAACCCGTGGTTTAATTTGGCATTCTTTGCCCTGTTTGTGGTTTTTGCAGCAAGTTTCTTTGGCGCTTTTGAAATCACCTTGCCTTCGAGCTGGGTGAATAAAGCGGACGATGCATCTAATAAAGGAGGTATGGTAGGAATTTTCTTCATGGCTTTCACCTTGAGCTTAGTTAGTTTCTCTTGTACAGGACCAATTATTGGGTCGCTACTTGTTAAAGCCGCCTCAGGTGGATCCTTATTAGGTCCAGCAGTTGGAATGTTTGGTTTTGCTCTTGCGCTCGCTATTCCATTCACCCTCTTTGCAGCTTTCCCGGGCTGGTTAAATTCCCTGCCTTCTTCCGGAGGCTGGTTGAATACAGTGAAGGTGACCCTTGGGTTTTTAGAATTGGCTTTTGCCTTGAAGTTCTTATCTACTGCAGATATGGTGATGCAGTGGCATTTACTGGAACGAGAATTGTTCCTTGCCATATGGGTAGCTATCGCATTCGCAACAGCTTTCTATTTGCTTGGTGCCTTCCGTTTGCCATTAGACAGCCCCGTGCAGAGCATTGGTGTGAGTAGATTGTTTATTGCGTTGACTTTCCTAATCATGGGCTTTTACATGCTACCAGGAATTTTCGGGGCTCCAGTGAAACTCATCGCCGGTTTCCCGCCGCCAGAGCATTATGCTGAGCAACGCGGCGGGGCCTTCGCGCAGCCAAACATCACAACAGTGGTATCCGGCGAACAGGTTAGTGTTCAGCCTGAATTGGGCGAACATTGTCCCAATGGACTTCCTTGTTTCAACGACTATGAAGCCGGTTTGGCTTATGCGAAAGAAGTAGGTAAACCCATAATGATTGATTTCACTGGATGGGGCTGTGTGAATTGCCGTAAAATGGAAGAAAATGTATGGGTTGACGAACGCGTTCATCAGCGTCTTCGCGACAACGTCGTATTGGTTTCATTGTATGTAGATGCGCGCCCTGATTTACCAGAAGATGAGCAATACATCAGCGAAATCACTGGTCGTAAAATCAAGAACGTTGGAAATAAATGGAGTGAATTTCAGGAGGTGAATTTCCAAGAAGTAAGCCAGCCGCTTTATGTGATTTTAGGGCACGACGATTTAACGCCGCTGGTAGAGAAAAATGCCTACAACCTTGATGTAGATGCCTACATCGATTGGTTGGACCGCGGAGTAGCTGCTTTTAAATAATACGACGACATTTAAATTGAGCCGGGGCAAGAACTTTTCTTATCCCGGCTTCGTTTTTTATACATGTTCTCAAAACTCAATCCATACGAAACCCGCTACCGTCTGCGCATGGACGATCAGATTGTGGGATATGCTAGAGAGATAGGCAGGACGCGCTATTATTCCAAAGATCAGTTTTGGTGGAACGGAGCAATCATTAAGCACAATCGTGTGGACGAATGCATCGGTATCAAGGATTTAGACAATAGACCGCTGTACGAGCTGGATATTGTTGAGTACGCACTCGAAGGAGCCCGGGATAGAATGGGTTGTATTCTTTGGGGACAAAAGGAAGATGTATTTATCATCAAAGATCTCAACGACCCGTCGCTTGAAATTCCTTTTAACGTGAAGGACATGACGCTCTTTGCGGCTGAAGATTTAAGATTTCGAGCCTATTTGTTCTCCCAGCCAGATTTAATGCGCGAGTTGGGTGTTAGAGACGATTAAGGTCCTATTTTAGCGGTTCGAACAGCCAGTTAGAGAAACACATGGACACAAATTTTGTAGAAGAGCTACGTTGGAGAGGCATGTTGCACGACATCATGCCTGAAACTGAAGAACTATTGACTAGTGAAATGGTCTCTGGCTATATCGGTTTTGATCCAACAGCGGATTCCCTTGGTGTAGGGAACATGGTACAAATCATGACTCTAGTGCATTTTCAGCGCGCTGGTCACAAGCCTATCGCTCTGGTAGGTGGTGCCACAGGAATGGTGGGTGATCCGTCAGGCAAGAGCGCTGAGCGTAACCTACTTGATTTAGAGACCCTTCAACACAATCTCGATTGCCAGAAAAAGCAGCTAGAAAAGTTCTTGGACTTTGATTGTGGCGCAAATAGTGCTGAAATCGTCAACAACTACGACTGGTTCAAAGAATTCGACTTTTTAGGATTTATCCGTGATGTAGGTAAGCACATGAGTGTGAACTACATGATGGCCAAAGACAGCGTGAAAAAGCGCTTAGATACAGGTATGAGCTTTACGGAGTTCTCTTACCAATTGATCCAAGGGTACGATTTCTACCACCTATGGAAGAACAATGGTGTGAAGCTGCAAATGGGCGGCTCGGACCAATGGGGCAACATCACCACGGGTACAGAGCTTATTCGTCGTTTAGGTAGAGGTTCTGCGCATGCTTTGACTACACCGCTAATTAAGAAAGCGGACGGAACGAAGTTTGGTAAAAGCGAGGGCGGTAATGTTTGGTTAGATCCAGCACGTACTTCGCCTTATGCATTCTACCAGTTTTGGCTGAATGCTTCGGATGCAGATGCTGAGAACTACATCAAGATTTTCTCCATTAAATCACGTGAAGAAATCGAAGCATTGATTGCGGAACATGCAGAGGCGCCGTTCAAGCGTGCCTTGCAAAAGGCCTTGGCTGAGGAGATTACAGTTCGCGTTCACAGCCAGGCAGATTTAGACAATGCACTAGCAGCCTCTCAGATCTTGTTTGGTAAGGCTACAGAAGATCAGTTGAGATCCTTAGATAGAGCTACGCTTGAAAGTGTTTTTGAGGGTGTACCGCAGTTTGAATTGACTGCCTCAGATCTTGAAGGCGGTCTTGATATCGTCGAAGCGCTCGCTGAGCATACAGCGGTGTTCCCGTCAAAGGGAGAGGCGCGCAAGATGGTGCAGGGCAATGGTGTTGCCATTAATAAAACGAAAGTGGGCGTAGATAAAGTCCTCACCAAAGACGATGTTGTCGCTGGTGGACTGATCATCGTTCAAAAAGGAAAGAAGAATTACTTCCTAGTGAAGGTGAGCTAAGGCTTTGATAATTGAATAAAAAAGGCGTCCCACCGGGCGCCTTTTTTTATGCTTAAAACGGTCTTTAAAGGACCACATAGTCAAAGACAATATCGTCGATGTCTTTCAAGAAGCGTTCGTTCGGACGTTGGAAGAAGTAGAACATGCCGTGGTCGCGCATCTCTACGCCTTTAAGTTTGGCGTACTCAAATTCTTCGCCCTTGTTCACAAGGCAATAGGGTATACCGCTGCGGAATATTACCAATGCTTGGAAATCTGGTTGTGAAGGGTTCGCGCTTCGGTTCAAGTAGGCCCAACACTCGTACTCTCCGAAGTTTTTGCCTTCCCAATCTTTGGATTTAAGAACTTGAACAAGGGCATCGCGAACCGCACCCCCACGTTTTCCTTCGAAGAAATTCTCTACAGTAATTGTTGGGAAGCTGCGTCGCTCGAGTTGACGACCATTGATAGAACCACTAAGTACCACTTCGTGGTATTTACTCATACGACGAGCATTGCTTTCCCAGAGGCTGTCGATAGGGTATCCTTCCTCGCAAAAACCTAGGGTATCTTTTTTATTTGATAGTAATGCCGCACCTGCCATCAATCGTTTATCAAGGACGTTGATATAATCGTCGTGTACCCAAAGATGAACGGTAGCATAGTAGCTGCCGCCATTAAAGTTAGAAGCGCTCACACGTACAGAATCTCGAAGTTCTAGACGGTCTTCACCTGAGGTCATATCTGCCTCGCGACGAACGACCTGTGAATGTGCGACGGATGCCCACGCTAGTAGGGTAATAACTGCTAATTTTCTCATAAACTCACCATTAGGTTACAACCGCGTATCTCGCTCTTATCGAGTCGGCCGTAGACTTCAAATGTACCATTTTCAAAAACCCTGCCTTGGTCGCTAATGGCTAAAAAGCAACAGCTGTCCTTATTGGCCAAGTCTATAATTTGTAAGGCACCTCGTGACCCGTTTTGCTGTGGTGCTCCGAGTGGATCTGCGATGTCTCTGGTATATACGCGCATCCAAGGGGGACAAGCAAACAGTCCGCTATTTTTCAAATACGCCTGCGACAACAGCTCAGTCATGCCGTATTCGCTATCAATAGGGCTGGAGGGAAATTTCTCTTTCAACAAAGCGTGCACTTGCGTACGGATGAGCTCTTTACGACGTCCTTTCATACCGCCGGTCTCCATAACACGGAGCTGAGGGAAATCTATAGTAGGAATGCTATCCGCAAAGTCTAAAAGCCCAAAAGTCACACCCATAAGCAAGGTGGGCCGTTGCTGTTTTTGAAGACTATGAAGCACCTCAGCCAATTCCTCGTGATTGTAGAGGTAAAAACCACTTTCCTCCTTTTTGGACCGCTTAATCATGCCCTCGGCCATCACCACTAAGGAAGAGCCACTACGCTCGAGGTAACTGGGTAATAGGGCCAATACGGTCCAATTCTCTAAAGCACCAAATTCCCGTTGGAAGCCTTCCACATAAACCTTTTCATAATGGGCCAATTCCTTCACCATATGACTGCTCGGGGTGCCTCCAGTCGTAGTGGAAGAAGTGAATGTTGCTTCAGGGCTGAATTCTCCCGTTACGACCTCATGATTCTTAAAGATCTCTACCGGAAGGAAGGGAATGTTTTTTAGCGTTTTGACGGTTTCTGGCGTGCGTCGAATTAAATCACAAAACTGCCCGTACACTTGGTTGTTCGCGTATTGATGACGGTACATTTCAAGTGCTGCCTCCTCAAAGTTTTGATCAGTAATTTCTGTGAAGTTGCGCATAAAAAAACCGCGGCCCCCAGGGCCGCGGTTCAAAATTACGTTTTTGAATTTGCTTAAAGCGAGTAGCGGAAGGTTAGTTTAAACGTTCTTCCCGGTGCCCAACGAGAGAAATACGGAGAGAAGCTCTCGTAGCTCACGAAGATGCGGTCTCTCGTGTCATCAAGAATATTGCTCACTGCAAAGCCCATTTGGTATTGACGCTCTTCACCGAAGGATTTCAGCAAATTGAAGTTTAGGCTGTGGAAAGGTACTTCGTAAACATCTGGGTTATCTGCAACCCCGACGATGTAGAGCTTCTCACCTTGGACGTTGTAGAACAATCCGCCTTGCCATCCCTTTTTAGGATTATTGTAGTTCAAGCCAACATTAATCATGTAAGGACTTTGCCCTTGCATCGGGCGAACTTCAGAAATCACTTCACCCGTTCTAGCAGAAGCTACACGTGCAGCATATTCTGCCGAATCACGCGTTACTGCAGAGTAGATGTAAGAGAAGTTAGAATTCACTTCGAAATTCTTTAAGCCCATAAAACCTAAGTTTTTACGTACTTCAAATTCTGCCCCTGCAACGGTGGCATTACCTACGTTACGTGGCTGGAAGTTCGAAGGAGCGGCAGCAGAATAGGCTACCAATTCAATAGGATTTGTAAACGACTTATAGAACCCTGATAAAGCTACAGTCTGACCACCTTCAAAGAAATATTCATAACGAGCATCTAAGTTATTGATGATGGTATTTTGAAGATCAAGGTTACCAATGAAGGTAATCCCTGTCAATACATCCTCAATCTGAGCAGCTGATTTTTCCTTGAATGAAGGACGGGCTACCGTACGGAAGGCACCTAGACGCAGGTTGCTGTTCTCGTTTACACTGTAGATGAAGTTCGCTGTAGGGAACAGGTTGAAGTTGTTCAATACAGGTTCATAGTAATAATTCAAACCGGTACCGGGAGCAGCAGCTTCTTGCTGGTCAACACCTGTGTAGAACTGGTCGTAGCGCTCCAGGCGAAGACCTACAACTACCTTCATCAAGGCGTTCACGCTGAACTCTTCATTAACGTATGCCGCCAAGTTGCTTTGGATACCTTGGTAGGCGTTATTTGCTTCGTAGTTACCGCTGTAGTAAGTACCGGCATCACTTACCACATCCCAAATAAATGCATCAGTTAGTAATTCATCGGCATCACCGGTCAAATCAGGTAGGCTACCAAGAGATTTCGCACGCAACTGGTAACGAAGGATTTCGTAATCCCTGTATTTGAAGGTATAGCTAGCGCCGTACTTCAATTTCGCATCTCGACCACGTACTTCGTGAGTACGCGTAAAATCAATTCTATTCGCTAGGTTGAATTCGTTCAGATTACGCCATATTCTATTCGGGAAACCTGTCTCCCCTGGTGCAATAGCGAAGGTATTATCTTCAGTACGGTAAGAAGTTGAACGAATGTCTTTATCAGCAATACGACTATATGTCGGAGCTATTCTCCAGTCTATTTTTAGTTTGTTATCATCTCGACTGTGCTGACCATTGAACAATACAGAAGTGATCGAACGCTCAGAATATTCTAGGTTATCACGAGCTCCTACGAATGAGTTTTCAATCGACGAAGTCTCAATAAATTTACCTGTCCTCGTTTCACCATTTTGCAAGTGCATCATGGTAAACCTATACTTGTCATTATCGTCTTTAATAGAGTAGCCAAAGAGCCCACTCATAAAGATGTTGCTTACTGCGAGAGAACCTATCTGCGTGCGGTCAGCTTGTAAAGTGTATTGGTCTGGCAAGTTTCCTTTTCTGTAAAAATTTTGCTCATACATACGCGATGAATCCCCGCTCATACTTCCGTAGAAATCAGTATTCGCTTTATAGGAGAATGAGCCATTGTAGCCCACAGTCTTGCCATTGTCTTTTTTAATTTGATTACCACCACTTATACCTAAGGTTCCGTTTAAAGGCATTGTACGTGATTGAGCAGCTAAGACGGGTTTGAATCCTTCTGTAAGTTGGGTAGTTATTGGATCATCAAGTGCAGGGTTAGGAATGCCTTCGTAGATGTACTGATTGGGAAGCGGATTGTTTCTAAATCCACTATCAAAACCTAAAAAGTCTGTTACCGAACCTTGATGACCAAGTCCTTCGACCAAATGCATACCTGGCGTATATCCTAAGGATGAGCTTATGTTGAGTGTTTTCTTTGTCGGAAAATCGACCAATTCAATATTCACCAAGCCGCCCGAGAAATCTGCAGGTAAATCTGCGGTGAGTGTTTTAAGTACAACGATATTTTGTAGGATATTCGTTGGAAAGATGTCCATTTGCAACGAGTTGCGGTCAGGGTCCAATCCAGGAATATCCATGCTCATCAATTGTGTTTTTGTATAACGATCTCCAAGACCGCGAACGAACACATATTTACCGCCTTGAATACTCACACCCGGTACACGAGTTACCGCTGCTGCTGCATTACCGTCACCAACGCGCTTAAAATTTTGTGCTGAAATACCGTCCATCACGGTGGCACTTTTCTTCTTTACGTCTAGAAGTGCACTTTCAGTGTTACGCATCGCAGATGCAGTAACAGTGACCGTCATTAATTCATTTGTGGATGGCTTAAGTCGCAAGTTTTCGAATGCAGTAACTTTCCCTGCTTCGACCTTTACATCCGAAATGGTTAGTGTTGCCAGACCCAAAAAGCTGATCTCTAGATCGTAGGTACCTGGTTCCAAATTCAATTCAAAGTTTCCATCGAAATCAGTGAATGCTACAGCACCTGTTGAAGGTATTTGTGCATTTGCATAAAATAATGCCTCATTTGTTTCATCCTCGTAAACAGTTCCGCGGATGATGCCGTTCTGTGCATAAGAAATAAGGCTGAATAGAAGGGCTGCAAAAAGCGCTTTGATTTTCATAGAATGTCTAGTTCATTTGCAACAGCAAAACACGAAAAAAGGCCCGAAACCGAAGTCTCGAGCCTTTTAATGTTGTGTTAACTTTACGTTAAGTAGCTTCCTTAGAAAGCGCCTTTCATTGCAGCGTATGTCCAAGCCAATTTGCTCTCGTCAGCACCTACAGTTGCAGCTGTAACAGATGTAGCAAATGTTGATGGATCCCAAGAGGTAACTGCACCTGATTTATCGAGGAACACATCTGCTAGTGTTGTACCTGCAGAGTATGTGCTCAAATCGATTTCAATGCTCGAGAAGTTCAACAAACCGTTGTTGTAGTTGTAAGCACCACCAGTTTCGTCGATCTCCCAGTCGCCTGAGTCATCAAAACCTTCGATGTAGATGTTTTGTACAGTACCCATTGCTGAGTCACGGAAGTCAGCAATCTCTGCAACCATCCCGTAAAGTGTACCGTTGATAGCGGTGAAACCGGCACCTAGAGTACCTTCTGGACCGTCTACTTCCATACCGTGGTCAGAATCTGCACCAGCAACGTATACGAAGTTGTCGATGGTTCCTGAGTATGCTTGATCGATATCGTACGCATCATCACCCTGTGCCCAAACAACGATGTTCGAAGCATTAACTGAGCCGCCAAAGAACTCAACGCCATCATCTACGTTTGCAACAACTTCAATGTTATCCACTGTTGTACCAGAACCAACACCACCGAATGTGATACCGTTAATTTCGTTACCGTCACCAATCAAAGTACCGCCGTGGCGTACACTTACGTATTGGATGATACCAGAATTATCCATTGCATCAGAACCACCGTAGATTGCGTATGGCTCATTCGCAGGAAGACCTTCGATAAGTGCAGTAGAAGCATCAGCAGAAATTGGAGCGTAACCCAATACGATCAAACCGCCCCAAAGACCAGCATCTGTTTCGTCGAGGTTGGTACCTGCGTGCTGACCCAATTCGATGTTATCAGCGATAGAAGTCATGATAATTGGGTTATCAACTGTACCAAGAGCTTCAATGTAACCGCCTTGAGCAACTACGATAACTGATGAGTTTGCACCTTGTCCGTATCCACCTTTAATGATAGTTCCTGGCTCGATAGTTAGTGTATCACCAGCTGCAACGATAACACGACCTTGAAGTTCGTAGATACGAGCAGAAGACCACGTCGCATCACCAGTAGTACCCGAAACGACTACGTTGTTAGGCGCCAAGAATGGACCAGCGAAGTCGTCGTGGTTACCGTTCTTCGCAGTCAACGTCCATGCGAAATCTGCTGCGTTTGCACCAGATGAAGGCTCGTTAACAACAGAACCACCTGCGAAATGCTCGCCTTTGAATTTATCCATGAAGATAGAAACAGCTGACATGTTACCAGCAGTCAAGTGCGATGTGTTAATTTCTACATTAGAGAAGTTCAACAAACCGTTGTCGTAGTTGTAAGAAGAAGTAGAATCATCCAATTCGAAGTCTGAAGACTCAGAGAAGCCAAAGAAGAATAGGTTTTCTACATTACCCATTGCACCATCACGGAAATCAGCGTACTCGCCGTTCATGCCCATCAAAGTACCATTTTTCAAAGTGAAAGAACCTGTTACAGAGCCTTCTGGACCGTCAATCTCAAGACCGTGGTCAGAATCGTCACCTGCTACATATACAAAGTTGTCGATAGTACCAGAGTATGCTTGGTCGATGTCAAATGCGTCGTCACCTTGAGCTGTAACACTTACGTTAGTCGCGTTTACAGAACCACCGAAGAATTCTACACCATCATCGATTGTGGCGAATACTTCGATGTTGTTAACAGTTGTACCGTTACCAACACCACCGAAAGTGATACCGTTGATTTCGTTACCGTCACCAATCAAGGTACCACCGTGACGTACACTTACGTAAGAAATAGTACCAGAATTATCAGCATCGTTAGAACCACCGTAAACAGCCCATGGCTCGTTAGCAGGTAGACCTTCGATTAATGCTTCCGAAGCGTCTGCTGAGATGGTTGCATCACCAAGAATGATAAAACCTCCCCAAAGACCCTTATCAGTTTCGTCAAGGTTAGAACCGTTGCGTTGACCAACATTGATGTTGTCAAGGACAGATGTCATAACGATCGGCTCGTCTGCAGTACCTTGCATGTCTACCATACCGCCCTTACCTACGATAAGAACTGATGCATTCGCACCATCACCTTCTTCACCTTTGATGATAGTTCCGGCTTCAACCGTAAGAGTTACACCTGCATCAACTACTACACGCCCTTCAAGGATGTAAATTGAGTCAGCGCTCCAAGTTTCATTTGCGGAAATCAAGCCTGATTTCGTTACCAATACTGATGGGTCAACGGGTTCAGTACCGCCTCCGCCACCATTACATGCGGCAAGTAAAGTGGCAGCTGCCGCGAATGCCATGAGTTTGTTAAATTTCATTGTTGTGTCTGTTTTATTTGTGACACTGCAAATGAAGGTTACTATTGTTAACTCGTCGTTAAGCAGTTGTGAACCTTAGGTAAGACGTGATGAAAGAATTTTTACGGCAATGTTACCAGACTGTTAAGTGCCTATTTAACTAGCATTTCCACGAAAAGTGTATATTTTACCACTTACTTTTGCCTAATCAAAAATAACACCATGAAAGCAACAGGCGCAAAAATACTCTTAGTGGATGACGAACCGGATATCCTAGAGATTGTAGGATATAACTTGAAGAACGAAGGCTACCAGGTTTTTACTGCGTCTAGCGGTAGAGAAGGTGTAGCGATTGCAAAAGAAGTAAAGCCGGATCTTATTTTATTAGACGTTATGATGCCGGAAATGGACGGTATCGAGGCATGTGATCAGATTCGTAAAGTGCCAGCGCTTGAAGGAACCATCATTGCATTTTTAACGGCACGCGGTGAGGATTACTCTCAGGTAGCAGGATTCGAAGCGGGTGCGGACGACTATATTACAAAACCGGTCAAGCCAAAGGTGTTGACCTCTAGATTGAAAGCCTTGCTTCGCCGCAGACCTACTGCAGAACAAGAAGTGCCTGAACGTATGAGTCTAGGAGATTTAGTAATTGATCCAGAACGCTATCATATTGAGCTCGCAGGCAAAGTACTTGATCTTCCAAGAAAAGAATTTGAGTTATTGAGTTTACTCGCATCTAAACCAGGTAAAGTATTCCCAAGAGAGGAAATTATGGATCGCATCTGGGGAACGGCGGTTATCGTAGGCGGTCGAACAATCGATGTACACATCAGAAAACTTCGTGAAAAAATTGGAGACGATCGAATCAAGACCGTAAAAGGTGTTGGGTATAAATTCGAAGTCCAAGACTAATGAGGATAGGACGACTCATTCCAGTTTCATTACTCTTAACGTTTATCATAACATTAATAGGTTATCTATTCATTCAACTTAATAGTGCCTATAAAACTGTACCCGATGGGCTTTGGCTTTTATCTTTTGCTCTTCTCGTTTTAGCCCTCATTTTGTTTACGATTTACACGAATATTACGCGTCGTGTTCGTCGTATTCAGGAGCGAATAGAAGAAAGTGGCATGGATTCCGTTTCTAAAACAGATAAAACAATGACGCTCAATATGTTGGAGGTAGCTGTAAGCGAATGGACCGCCAAGCAAGCTCGGCTTGTAAAAGAGTTAGAAAGTCGTGAAGAATTTCGCCGCGAGTATATGGGAAATGTGAGCCACGAGCTTAAAACGCCTATCTTCAATATTCAAGGATATATTTTGACCTTATTAGACGGTGCATTGGATGATCCCAAAATCGCTTCTAAATTTTTAAAACGCGCCGCTAAATCAGTCGATCGTATGACTTCACTGATTAAGGATATGGATGTTCTTTCTAAGGTAGAAACTGGCCAATACGATATTCGACTAGAGCCCGTACAGCTTAAATTACTCATAGAAGATACATTACAGGGCGTAGAATCCTATGCTCGAAAAAATGACGCCAACATTAGCGTAGATTTTCAGGTCGATGAACGTACCGATGTTTTATGTGATACTGCCCGCATAGAACAGGTCTTGGACAATCTCATTGTTAACTCAATTAAGTATAGCGATGGAGAAAAAAAAGTAGCCATTGCCATTACTGATCTCGAAAATAAAGTGCAAATCTCAGTGAAAGACAACGGTTTCGGTATTCCGGAAAAAGACCAAGGTCGAATCTTCGAAAGATTCTACAGGGTAGATAAGGCAAGGACTAGAGACGCCGGCGGCTCGGGTTTAGGACTTTCTATTGTTAAGCACATTATCGATCGTCATAATCAAACCATTATGGTTCAATCGAAGGAGGGAGAAGGGACGACGTTTAAGTTTACTTTAGACAAGGCATAATCGTTTATAACCTCTTCCTTTGGGGTTCTGCCGCTCGCCTTATTCCCCGTATTTTTGAATCAAACCCAACTTATCGCCACTATGGAATGGAGTCCTGATTTGATGAAAAAACTTGAAGCGTTGCGCTCCAAAATCGAACAGACTGGTCAAGATTTTGAGACCTACGTCAACGGCTGGCAATTACAGCGTTTTCAGAATTATTGGGATTATATCCAGCTAGACACCCTGTTGAGTCTGCAACGCCCGGTGACACAAGTTGAGGACGAACCCATTTTTATCATCTATCACCAGATTACGGAGTTGTATTTCAAACTTGCCCGCATTGAGATTGATGCGATCGCAAAAAATGAGGCCAATACGGTGGCCGATTTTACAGAGCGTATCCATCGAATCAACAGGTATTTCGGTGCGCTTAGAGGCAGCTTTGGTGTGATGGAGTTGGGGATGAAGAAAGAAGAATTCTTGGCCTTTAGAGATGCTCTTGCACCAGCCTCGGGATTTCAAAGCGTACAATACCGCATCATTGAGCTGGGTTGTGCCCCGCTTATAAACATTGTCAGTGAATCTCGCCGCGAGGAATTAGCGGATGCCTCTATTGAAGATCAGATGGAGGGGATTTATTGGAAGAATGGTGCAACAAGAGAAGATAATGGCAAACCGGCCTACACTGCTACTCAGTTCATGGACAAGTATTGGGACGACTTGCTCTTCACGGCAGAAGCCTATGAACATTGCAACATCTGGGTTCGATTCCAAGAATTAAAATCAAATGCTAGTGACGATGAGCGCAAGCAACTTGAAGATGCCTTACGGGCTTTGGATTTGAATATCAATGTGAATTGGCCCCTACAACATTATAAAACGGCCGTTCGTTACTTATCGAAGAAGCCAACCGACATTCCTGCAACAGGCGGTACCAACTGGCAGAAATACCTGCCACCGCGTTTTCAACGTAGAATATTCTTCCCAGAACTGTGGACTGCTGAGCAGAAAGCCGAATGGGGCAAGAGTTGGGTGCACGAGGTACTGGCAGAATTAGAATCGTAAGAATACATGAGTACAAAGAAGATTGCATGGGTGGCTGTAGCCTCCATTTTTCTTGTCATAATCATTGCAGTAATCACCTCTAACCCGGATGCTCCTGGTGTTTTAGCAGATGAGGAGCCTGTGGTTGAGGAGCCCACGTTTTATTTGACCCTGCCTGCAGATACACTTCGTTTTGAATCGCACAAGATTGCTTCAGGGGAGAGCTTTGGCGCTTTATTGGGCAAAAGAGGGATCAGTACTGCCCAGATTTATAAGATAGCTGCTGCCGTCGAGGACGAGTTCAATGTACGCCGCATTCGTGCCGGTGTTGAGGTCCAATTCGCCACGGGCGACAGCTCACTTTTCCCGTCGTATTTCATCTACCCGGAAAGCAAATTCGAGTATTGGATCATTGGCATTAACGATTCTGTATTCGCTAAAAAAGTGGAGAAAGAGCGTGAGGTTCGTCGCCGAGAAATCAGCGGTACCATTGATGACGCCCTCTACTTAAGTGTGGGTCGTGCAGGTGGTACTCAGGCGCTGGCCATGTCTTTGGTGGAAGTTTATGCCTGGACCATTGATTTCTTCCGCCTGCAAAAGGGCGATGCCTTCTCAGTTATTTACGAAGAGGAGTATGTGGACGATACCACTTATGTTGGTCTAAAGCGCATTGTTGCGGCTAACCTTACCCACGTTGGCAATGATTTCTATGCGTTCCCGTACGAAAATGAATTGGGCTTTGACGATTACTACGATGAGGAAGGCCGCAGTTTACGTAAGACCTTCTTGCGTGCACCGCTCAACTTTACCCGCATTTCTTCGCGCTACAGCGGTCGCAGATTTCATCCGGTTCAAAAGCGTTGGAAGGCCCATCTAGGGACAGATTATGCCGCACCTACTGGCACACCGATTATGTCAACGGCAGACGGTGTCATTATTGCTGCTAAATACACCTCTGCAAATGGTAATTATGTCAAGGTTCGTCACAATAGTACTTATACCACGCAGTATTTGCACATGAGCAAGATCAAGCCCGGCATCAAAAATGGTGCACGCGTAAAGCAAGGAGATGTTATTGGTTATGTCGGTTCAACAGGATTGGCTACTGGGCCACACGTGTGTTACCGCTTCTGGGTAAACGGCAAGCAAGTTGATCCGTACAAGCAAAAACTACCCGATGCAAAACCGCTGGAGTCCGATCGTATGGATGCCTACAAAAGCTACATGACTTCGCTCAAGCAGGAACTTGATGCGCT
>JBMZBC010000008.1:0-23014 GCA_049611965.1 Schleiferiaceae bacterium
TCCAACAAGATCCACATTGTAGCGTTCACACGCGAGATGGATGCCCTCATAAATTTCTTCGAGTGCCTCTACCGGAAATCTGTTTGATACCGCAATACCTACCGTGATATGTTCTGCAATACCGTTCATGGCGTATATGTCGCTCAAATTCACCACGACGCTTTTGTAGCCCAAGTGCTTCAATGGCACATAACTTAAATCAAAATGAACGCCCTCAACCAAAAGATCAGTTGAGATCGCTGTGAAGTGATCGCCATGGTCTATTAATGCCGCGTCATCGCCTACCGCAAGTGCAGTATTCGCAAGCTTCGTTTTTGCATTTTTTACCAGGTGATCAATCAGACCAAATTCGCCTAGATCTGAGATTGGGGTACGCTGTGGGTTCTTCGAATCAAACATAGAGCAAAGTTATCACCTTATACGACTCTATTGCAAGATAAAACGCCCATATTCATTAACTTTGCAGTGCTTTTTTAGAATTAGTCTAAATACATATGGTCAAAGTATCAACTTCAGCGAAAGACAAACTGGCTTCCCTAATGGCAGAGGAAGGCAAGAGTCTTGAAACTACCTACATCAGCGTTGGTGTGGAAAGCGGTGGTTGTTCCGGCTTGTCATACAAGATGGAATTTACCCCTGATATGCCTGAAAACGCTGAACTCTATGAGGATAATGGAGTTAAGGTGGTAGTTGAGAAAAAGAGCCTGCTCTACCTGATTGGAACGACGCTTGAATACAGCGGCGGTTTGAACGGTAAAGGCTTTAATTTTAATAACCCGAACGCAACGCGCACCTGTGGGTGTGGCGAAAGCTTCGCAGTATAATACCCCATGAGCGACGAAATCTTAGACGAAATCACCGCATCGGAGTATAAGTACGGATTCACTACCGATATCGAAAGCGATAAGGTGCCTCCAGGCTTAAACGAAGATGTGATTCGGTTGATTAGCGCGAAAAAGAACGAGCCTGAATGGATGCTTGAGTGGCGCTTGGACGCCTTCCGCACTTGGTCAGAAATGATCGAACCGGAATGGCCAAATGTCACCTATGAGAAACCAGATTTTCAGGCCATCTCTTACTACAGTGCTCCGAAGCAAAAGAAAACCTTAGACAGTCTGGACGAGGTCGACCCGGAACTCTTGAAGACCTTCGAGAAGCTGGGTATTAGTCTGGACGAGCAAAAACGCTTGTCCGGAGTAGCCATGGACGTTGTGGTCGATTCTGTTTCGGTAGCCACCACCTTCAAGGAAACCTTGGCAGAAAAAGGAATCATCTTCTGTTCGATGAGTGAGGCCATACAGGAGCACCCAGAGCTGGTACGCAAGCATTTGGGTACCGTAGTTCCTAAGCGCGATAATTTCTATGCTGCCCTAAACAGTGCCGTCTTCACCGACGGTTCCTTCTGTTACATCCCAAAGGGCGTTCACTGTCCTATGGAATTGAGTACCTACTTCCGTATCAATGAAGCAGGTACTGGTCAGTTTGAGCGTACACTTCTGGTGGCCGATGAAGGTTCTTATGTAAGTTACCTCGAAGGTTGTACAGCGCCTTCTCGCGATGAAAACCAGTTGCACGCCGCAGTGGTTGAGCTTGTTGCTATGGACGATTCCGAAATCAAATACAGCACCGTACAAAACTGGTTCCCTGGCGATGCCGAAGGAAAAGGTGGTGTCTTCAACTTTGTAACCAAGCGCGGTATCTGTGAGCGAAATGCGAAGATCAGCTGGACACAAGTTGAGACTGGTTCAGCAGTGACGTGGAAATATCCGTCGTGTATCCTTAAAGGAGACAATAGCGTAGGTGAATTCTACAGTGTTGCAGTAACCAACAAATACCAGCAAGCCGATACCGGAACAAAGATGATTCACTTGGGTAAAAACACCAAGAGTACCATCATCTCTAAAGGTATTAGTGCCGGCAAGAGCCACAACAGCTACAGAGGTCTTGTTCGCGTAGGCGCTCGTGCCGAAAATGCCAGAAACTTCAGCCAGTGTGATTCGCTGCTGATGGGCGACCAATGTGGCGCACACACCTTCCCATACATAGAGGCGCAACACCCAAGTGCGCAGATTGAGCACGAGGCAACCACCTCGAAGATTGGTGAGGATCAGATTTTCTACTGTAACCAAAGAGGAATTGGAACAGAAGAAGCTATTGCCCTAATCGTAAATGGGTACTGTAAAGAAGTATTGAACCAGCTTCCCATGGAGTTTGCCGTGGAAGCACAAAAACTATTGGAAGTCTCTCTAGAAGGCTCGGTAGGATAAGCCATGATTAAAATCAAAGATTTACAAGCACGCGTTGAGGAAAAGGAAATTCTCCGCGGCATTAATTTAGAAATCAACCCGGGTGAAGTTCACGCCATCATGGGACCAAATGGTTCGGGTAAAAGTACTTTGAGTAGCGTCATCGCTGGTCGTGAGGATTACGAAGTTACAGGTGGCGCCATTGACTTCGAAGGCGAAGACCTGTTGGACCTAGACCCGGAAGAACGCGCACACAAAGGGATCTTCCTAAGCTTCCAGTACCCTGTTGAAATTCCAGGTGTCACGGTGAGCAACTTCATCAAAACAGCCATCAACGAGAGCCGTAAGGGCCGCGGTGAAGAGCCGATGGAGGCGAGAGAGATGTTGGCAAAGATGCGCGAGAAGACTGCGCTTCTAGAGATGGATAAGAGCTACCTCAGCCGCAGCTTGAACGAAGGATTCTCCGGTGGTGAGAAAAAGCGCAATGAGATTTTCCAAATGGCGATGTTGGAACCAAAATTGGCCATCCTTGATGAGACCGATTCTGGTTTGGATATTGATGCCCTTCGTATTGTAGCCAACGGTGTCAACAAACTGCGTAGCGAAGACAATGCGGTCGTAGTTATTACCCACTACCAGCGTCTGTTGGATTACATCGAGCCAGATTTCGTACACGTGTTGTACAACGGTAAGATTGTGAAGAGCGGCGATAAGAATTTGGCCCTCGAACTAGAAGCAAAAGGATACGACTGGATCAAGGCAGAAAACGCATGACAGATTTAGCACAGGATTTACTCTCTTCATTCGTTGTTGCCGAAGCCGGCTTGAACGGAGCCAAGAATTTGGGCGTGGTCAACATGCGTAAAGAAGCATTGGACCGTTTTGAAGCTGCCGGATTCCCAACTACGCGTGACGAGGAGTGGAAATACACCAACCTCAAGCCCGTATTAAAGCACGACTACAAGATCATGCTTAAAAGCGAGAGTGCCGTTTCGTTTGGAGACATCAAACAATACCTTCTCAGCGATCTAGATACCTACAAACTGGTATTCATCAACGGTAAGTACAGCTCTTGGTTGAGCGAATCGACACACCAGAGCTACGACATTTGCACCTTTGCTGCAGCCTTGAACAAATACCCTGACGTTCTTGCCGAGTACCTGGGCAAAGCTGCTCCTGCTGGGGAAACGTTTGTAGACCTCAATACGGCATTTGCCGACGACGGGGCGTATATCCGAGTGAAAGCAAATCAAACGGTAGACAAGCCTATCGAGATTCTTTACATCACGACGGATGAGAACGGCACTTCATTCTCGCAGAACCGCAACCTCATTATTGTTGAGCAAAACGCGGAGGTTCAGATTTTAGAGCGTCACCAGAATCTTGGCAATACTGAGAGCTTTACAAACTTTGTGAGTGAGGTATTTGCTGCTCGTGATGCCCGCGTGAGCTACTACAAAGTTCAGAACGATAGCGACAAGGCTTCATTGGTGGACAACACCCATGTGAAGCAAGCGACCGGCTCGAACGTGCATGTAGGCACGTATAGTTTCGGAGGAAAATTGGTCCGCAATAACCTGCACTTCTACTCTGGCGGAGAACACGCTGAAAGTCACATGGACGGCATCACTATTATCGGTGACGGCCAAACTGTTGACCACCATACCTTGGTAGATCACCAGGAGCCTAATTGCTATAGCCGTGAGTTGTACAAAGGCATTTACCTAGGCAAGAGTCACGGTGTCTTTAATGGAAAGGTTTTGGTGCGCCAAAAGGCACAGAAGACCAATGCCTTCCAACAGAACGACAATATTCTATTGAGCGATAAAGCGAAGGTGGATACAAAACCTCAATTGGAAATTTTTGCAGATGATGTGCGTTGTTCACACGGTTGTACCGTAGGACAATTGGACAAAAATGCATTGTTCTATTTGCGTTCTCGTGGTATCCCAAAGCGCGAAGCACAAGGCTTAATGACGTATGCATTCGCCTCAGACGCACTTGAATATATTAAGATCCCTCAGTTAGAGAAGCGCCTGAACGGCGTGATCGCTGAAAAGCTCGGTATCAACCTAGAGTTCGCGCTATAATGAGCTATGATGTCCAAAGCATACGCCAGCAATTTCCCATCCTGAATCAACAGATTAATGGAAGGCCGTTGGTGTATCTGGACAATGCTGCCACTGCGCAGAAGCCCATGGCCGTCATTGATGCCATTTCAGATTATTACCTGAACTATAATGCCAATGTACACCGCGGTGTACACACATTGAGCCAACGCGCTACCGATGCGATGGAGGCCGTACGTGAGGATGTACGTGCCCATATCAATGCAGCGGAAACGGCTGAAATCATCTTTACACGAGGCATCACCGATAGCATAAACACCATAGCCTTTGGCATGGGAGCACTCGTAGGGAAAGAGCAAAATATTGTGATCACAGCCGTTGAGCACCACAGTAATATTGTGCCTTGGCAAATGCTCTGTCAGCGCACGGGTGCAGAGCTTCGTCACTTACCGATGAACCAGCACGGTGAGGTCGTTTTAGACGGTATTGAAGATATCATTGACGAGCATACCGCTATGGTTGCGTTCAATCACATCTCTAATGCACTTGGGACTATTAATCCTGTGGAGGCCATTTTGGAGCGTGCCCAGAAAGTAGGCGCTTGGACCTTAATTGATGGTGCTCAGAGTGGACCACACGCCAAAGTAGATGTACGCGCTTGGGACGTTGACTTCTTTACACTCAGCAGTCATAAAATGTATGGTCCTACAGGCCTTGGCGTACTTTACGGCAAACGCGAAAGACTAGAAGACCTTCCCCCTTATCAAGGCGGTGGAGAAATGATTGCCACAGTGACTTTAGAAGAAAGCACCTATGCGGGACTCCCACATAAATTTGAAGCAGGCACACCCCATATCGAAGGAATTATTGGCTTTGGGGCTGCGCTGAAGTACATCAATGAAATCGGGATTGAAGCAATCGCAGCCCATGAGAAAGAACTACTCGAATATGCGACGCAGGAGTGTTCAAAGATTGAAGGGTTCAGAGTCATTGGTGACGCCAAGAACAAGGCCAGCGTGCTGAGCTTTGTCGTCGACGGAACACACCCGTATGATTTGGGGGTGTTGTTAGATCAACAAGGTGTAGCTGTGCGTACTGGACAACATTGTACGCAACCCATCATGGACGCCTTCTGCATTGACGGGACGGCAAGAGCCAGTTTTGCGATGTACAATACCAAAGAAGAAATTGACCTGTTCAAGGCTGCCCTTGAGAAGGCTGTAACGATGCTCCGCTAATGGCAACGATAAAAGAAAGACAAGAAGTATTGGTCGAAGAATTTGAATTCTTCGACGAATGGATGGACAAATACAACCACATCATTGAGATGGGGAAGAGTCTTGATGCCTTACCGGAAGAAAAGAAGAACGATGATCTTTTGGTACAAGGCTGCCAAAGCAAGGTGTGGTTGCATGCAGAAAAGAACGGCGAAAACGTGAGGTTTCAAGCAGATGCAGACGCCATTATTGCCAAGGGAATTGTGGCGATGTTGATTGATGTTTTTGACAATCAGCCTGCGAAAGAAGTGGCTGCTGCTGACCTTGGGTTCTTGGAAGAGATTGGGTTGAAAGACCATCTCAGTCCGACGAGAGCGAACGGTCTAATGAGCATGATCAAACAAATGAAATTTTACGCCTTGGCTTTTGCCGGCTAATACAAAAGTGCCATGAGTGAAGAGTTGACGCACAGCGAAATGCAAAAGATTGGAGAAGAGGTCGTAGGAGTCCTTTGTACCATCTTTGATCCTGAAATTCCGGTAGACATTTACCAGTTGGGATTGATCTACGATGTGAAGGTCAGTACAGAACGTGATGTGCATATTATGATGACGTTGACCTCGCCGAATTGTCCCGTAGCAGAAAGCTTGCCGCAAGAAGTGAAGGAGAAATCTAGAGCTTTGGACAGCGTAAACGACGTTGAAGTAGAAATCACTTTCGATCCGCCGTGGGACAAGAGTATGATGAGCGAAGAGGCGAAACTGGAGCTCGGTATGCTTTAATTCGTCCGATTCTTTAAAATTTTCCCAAAACAAGAACCTTATTACGTTTAATCCGTTAAGGATGACGTTAATTTGTTGCTCGCAATTCAAAGAATCGAGCGATTTTTTGTGAATTAGAAAAATTTCCGCCAAATGAAAATTGGAATAGACGCCATTTCATACTACGTACCTAGCCACTACCTCCCTATTGAAGCACTTGCGAATGCAAGAAACATTGAATACGCCAAGCTGAACAAAGGTTTGGGTCTGACTTCTATGTCCTTCCCGGATGTCGACGAAGATGCCGCCTCCATGGGAGCGAATGCCGTTCTCGATATGTTCCAAAGAGAATCTCTAGATCCAGCTGCGGTCGGTAGAATGTACCTCGGTACAGAAAGTGCTTTGGATAGCGCTAAACCAACCGCCACCTATATTCTAGATTTAGTAGAACGGGAATTGGCTGCTGAGCACGGCGAGCGTTGTTTAAAAAACGTGGATGCTGTAGATATGACCTTCGCGTGTATCGGTGCCGTAGATGCGTTGGAGAATGCTTGCCTATATGTGCAGCAAAACCCAGAAAAGAAAGCCATTATTATCGCGGCCGATTTGGCCAAATATGACCTAGGTTCAACCGGAGAATACACCCAAGGGGCCGGTGCTGTGGCATTGCTCGTGAGTGTAGATCCAGCGATTGTCGCATTGGATGCCGAGATCGGCGTAGCCACTAAAGGAGAGCGTGATTTCTTCAAACCACGTAGAACTCATACAAAAGCTTCAGTTCTCGTTCAAGCAGCCTCTTTGTTAGGCGTTGAATTGAGTGAAGAAGAGGCAGCTGCTAAGCTTGCAGAGGCAGAAGGTTTCTGGGGCGGAAACAGCATGATCCGCAGCTATGTTGAAGAGCCGGTTTTTGACGGTCAATACAGCAACGGCGCTTATGTTGGCCGTATCCAAGAGGCACTCGCTCACTTTGAAAGCAAGGTGGACCTGAATCCTGCATTGGATTGGGACCGCGTAGTGATGCACTTGCCTTACGCCTTCCAAGGGCGCCGTATGCTGGTGAATTTCTACCTGGATTGGATGAACGCTAACGGAAAATGGGACGAAGTAGTTTCTGCTATGGGCGGCGACAAACCAGCAGATAAAGACGAGGCGAAAGCTTGGGTGAAAGCATTTAGTAAGAGTGATTACTACCGCGCTTATGTGGCAAAAGCCTTGGCTCCTGCTGAACGAGCTTCAAGCTTGATTGGAAATATGTATACAGCTTCCATCTTCATGGGATTGCTAAGCACGCTGTGTGATGCAGCAGATAAAGGCGAGAACATCGAAGGTGCTTGTATCGGTTTCATGGGCTACGGTTCAGGAAGTAAGGCGAAGGTCTTCCAAGGTCACGTGCAGGCTGGATGGTCAAAAGTTGGCGGATTAGATCTGTTTGGCAGTCTGGAGAAACGTACAGCTGTAGATTTTACCACGTATGAGAACTGGCACAATGAGCGTTTAGACGGTCCAATTCTTCCTTCGAAATCAGGCTTCGTTTTTGACGGTCTCAGAACAGCAGAAAACCAAGAATTTTTCCGAGATTACAAGAAACAGTAATCCGTTATTATGGCCGAGGGGGAAATCGTAAACAAAGTCGCGCAGAGCCCACTAATTACCTTCAATCTTGAAGACTACCTACCTGCAAAGGTGGAGCAACTAGATATTGCTCAGTTCCTTGACGGAGGCTACCTCTTGCGTGAAAAAGAGTTCCGAGCTTCTCTTAAAGATTTCGATTACTCCCCGTTCGTTGGCGCCACGGTTCGTATCCATTGTTCTACGGATGCTATACTCCCGGCGTGGGCTTCTATCTTAGTCGCTTCAAAGCTTAGTGACCATGATATCCGAAGCTTCTGGGCACCTACAGAAGAGGCCTTTTTTGCGCAATACTATCGGTGGAAGTTGGCCCAAGTACATTGGTCGTCCTTTGAAGGAAAACCGATAATCATTAAAGGGTGTGGCGATGCTCGCATTCCGCAGGATGCGTATATCCAAACGGCAGATACGCTTAAAGGCATCGCAAAGAAAATTAGTTACGGGGAAGCCTGCTCCGCAGTACCCCTGAAATAGTTAGAGGGTTATAGACAGCCCGATGTTCTGGCTCGTCGCAGCCCCTAATTCCGGAACCAATACACCAGATTCAACAATTGGATTAAGGCCGTAGTAGTAATACAAGTTAAACGGTCCTCGGCCTGCCTTTAGATATGCCCCGTATCGAAGGGTACTGAACCCACCAATGTTGTAAAACTTCACACGGTAGTTTTCTGTTTGCAGGTAGGCGTAGGAATCTACTCGATAGCCAGCGATAGCACCAACATAAAAGCGGTTGTATCTTCCTTTGTTATTGGCAGTCGAACGGTACCTGAATTCTAAGACACCGTCCACATATTCCGCGGCCAATCGGTTTGAGAGGTAGGCTTCACCGTCTAAATTCTGAAGGGTCTGATTGCCGTCTGCTGAAACATCAATGTGTAAGTTTCCGTGGTAGAAATGACCGCTGTATCCCACGCCATACGCCAAGCCGAAATGGGTCAGCCCAAATGTGCTTTCACGAAGAAGCTGCACCTCTTGTGAATTTGCCTGCCATGCAGGTACAAAAGTACCTCCAGCGCCCACAACCATCAACGATGAGGTATTGAAGCTCACCCCCTCGCCCGGCTCCGGGATGAATGCTTTTCCTTGTGCGCCTAATAGAAGTGAAGATGTAATAAGCAGAGTCGTCAGGATGAATTTCATACCCTCAAGGTATGAATAGAAATACAACACTAAAAACTGACAGAGCTTAATCCTCCAAATTATCATCCGCATCAAAAGAGTTGCTGTCACTTTCGTTCTCGAATTCTTCGAGGTCAAAGGCTTCCACCTGCTTTTCAAGCGATGCACTTAATTTTATGAGGTATTTGGTATCCTCTGTTTCCAAGGGCACGCATTCGACGCGTTCACCCTTGGCATTGGTGAAGAATTCTGTCTCGCCTTCGAATCCTTCTGGATACTCTCTGACGAGCAACGCCATTAACGCTTCATCTACCGACTTCACGTCCTTGATCACAAATCGCTTTGCCATTTGCTTGAATGTATTTGATAAAAACTAGTAATGTAAATCGGCTAAAACACACATTATTAAGCTAATATCACGAGCCAGTATTTTGACCCGTCCGCGGCTAATTACTTATCTAATATCCAAGAAAAAATTAAAGGAGCAACTATAGTCGCATCACTTTCAACAATAAATTTTGGAGTATCTGCATCTAGTTTTCCCCAAGTGATTTTCTCGTTAGGAACTGCCCCTGAATAAGAACCGTAGGAGGTCGTCGAATCCGAAATTTGACAGAAATATCCCCAGAATGGCGTATCCTCTAATTCGAGATCTTGATACAACATTGGTACCACACATATAGGGAAATCTCCTGCTATACCACCGCCAATTTGGAAGAAGCCAATAGAAGAATCCTTGCTCTCGGCGGTATACCATTGCGCTAACCACATCATATACTCGATACCATTTTTGACTATGGAAGGTTGCAATTCGCCCTTGATACAATACGATGCGAAGATGTTGCCCATAGTACTATCTTCCCATCCTGGAACAACGATAGGTAAGTTACGTTCAGCGGCAGCAAGCATCCATGAGTTCTTTGGGTCAATCTCGTAGTATTGCTCTAACACACCACTAAGCAACATTTTGTACATGTATTCGTGGGGGAAATAACGCTCACCTTTGGCCTGCGCGTCTTTCCAAATGTCTTCGATATGACCTTGAAGTCTACGAAACGCTTCCTCTTCTGGGATACAGGTATCCGTCACACGGTTCAAACCTCTATCGAGTAAATCGCGCTCTTGTTGAGGAGTGAGATCACGATATTCAGGTACGCGCTCGTAGTGAGAATGAGCCACCAAATTCATTAAATCTTCTTCGAGATTCGCGCCGGTGCAAGAGATTATATCCACCTTTCCTGCACGAATCATTTCCGCAAGTGAAATGCCCAATTCCGCCGTTGACATGGCACCAGCAAGTGTAACCATCATTTTACCACCGGCATCCAAATGAACTTCGTACCCTTTTGCCGCGTCCATCATTGCCGCAGCATTGAAGTGGCGATAGTTGTGCGCCATGAACTGTGAAATAGGTCCTTTTTTATTCAAATCACTCATAACCCAAAATATTTAACATGTTTTCAGCACTTTGCTCTTCAGCAAATAGCTCGTGTTTTACTGTTCCATCTTCCTCAATATCTAGAACTACGTGCTTAGGAGAAGGAAGGAGACAGTGCTTGGTACCACCGTAACCGCCTAAAGATTCTTGGTAAGCTCCTGTGTTAAAAAATCCAATGTATTGCGGCTCCAAGTCGTGTTTACGGAGCTTTGGCAGAAAGATGGCGTTTACATGTTGCTCTGCATTGTAGTAATCATCAGAGTCGCATGTTAAACCACCCAACAATACTCTTTCGTAAGGTTTATCCCATTTATTAATTGGCAGCATGATGAATCTTTTATTGATAGCCCATGTATCCGGAAGTGTCGTCATAAATGAGCTATCAATCATATACCACGTCTCGCGGTCGTTTTGCTTTTTCTGACCTAGGATACTGTAAAAATTGGCCCCAGACTCACCTACGGTGTAAGACCCAAATTCACTGAAAATATGGGGCTCAGGAACGTCTGCGAAATCACACATCGTTTTAATCTGATTGATGATTTCTTCGGCCATGTATTCGTAATCGAAATCCATTCCCAAACTAGTCTTTATAGGGAATCCTCCACCGATATTTAGACTGTCAAGCGAAGGGCAAATGCGCTTTAGGTCAATGAACACATTCACACATTTGCGCAGCTCGTTCCAGTAATATGCCGTGTCCTTGATGCCTGTATTGATAAAGAAGTGAAGCATTTTTAATTCAGCGCGTTCATTGTCCTGAATTTTGCTCTTATAGAAGTCTACTATATCTCTGTAACCAATCCCCAAACGTGAGGTGTAGAACTCAAATTTTGGTTCTTCTTCAGAGGCAATCCGAATGCCGAGTTTTACTTTCTTCTGAGTTCTAGATTGTAATTCAGCCAATTCTTCAACGTGGTCAATAACCGTAATGGTATTGTCGTAGCCGTCCTCATACAAACCTGCAATGTTATCAAGGTATCGACCCGTCTTATAGCCGTTACAAACTATATGTCTGTCCTGTGGAAGCTTACCTGCAGCGGCCATTTTGCGGATGATATTAATATCAAAAGCACTGGATGTTTCGAGATGAACCTCGTTTTCTAAAACGCGCTCCATAACGAACCTAAAGTGATTGCTCTTTGTACAATAACAATAATGGTATTCAGCATCGTAATCCACCTTAGCCATTGCTACATGGAACATGCGACGCGCACGTTGGATGTTTTCGTCAATCTTGGGTAAATACGTAAGGCGCGTTGGGGTGCCGTATAGATCCAAAAGTGGCTTGATGTCTAGGCCATGCCACAGCAGTGTTTTCTCTGCCGTCAGATTAAATTCCTCAGTAGGCCAATCGAACGTCTGTTCTACAAGGTCCGAGTACTTGTTTTTCATCGTTTTAAAAAAAAAGGTGCGCAAATGTAATCGAATAATCGAATCACACAACCCTTTAAAGATAAAGCAATTACTACTTGAAAAGTATTATTTAATGGTTAGCAAGATTGGCTCAAAACCGTCCAGCTCCATACGGATTTCATCCCCCTGAACTACAGGTACCATGGGGCCTAAAGCACCAGATAAAAGAACTTCACCCTTGGTCAACGGCTCGCCCTGATCGGCCATTTTCTGCGCCAACCACAAGGCAGCATTTAGCGGATTGTCCATACAGGCTTTACCCGTTCCTTCACTGCAACATTCGCCGTTTTTGTACAAACGCATAACCGCAGTCGAAGGATCCATTTCATCTAAAGTTTTGAAGTCTTTGCCAATGATAAAATGCGAGCCTGAAGCATTATCAGCGATGGTATCTGAGATACGGATGTTCCAGCCCTCAACACGGGAATCTACAATTTCAATGGATGCACGGATTTCTGAAATGGCATCCTTGAGCAGTGCCATAGTAATGTTGCTCGCAGTGATGTCTTTGCCAAGCACAAAGGTCAATTCGCCTTCCACTTTTGGCAAAATGGCTTTTGAAGTATCAAAACTGCCGCTTGGCGAAACATCCATGGTGTCGAAGAGAATGCCGTAATCCGGTTGATCTACACCCAATTGCTCTTGAACCGCGAAAGAGGTTAAACCAATCTTTTTTCCCACCACTTTCTCGCCGCGTTCCTTGCGAAGGGCAACCAGCTCTTTCTGTACGGCATAGGCTGCATCCACATTATTATCAATGTGGTCACGGATAGGCGCAATACTCTGGCCAGAATTCAAAGAATCGAACAGTTGTTTTCCAAGGTCTTTGTGCAATGACATAGGTGAGATTTTAACTCCTCTAAAGTAGTGTATATTTGTAGGGAACCCGCACAAACTAAAGAGTCAATCCTATGCCGTTTTATCAAAAGCAAGGACAATTTCCACACAAGCGTCATACCCAGTTCCGCAAGGAAAATGGCGAGCTGTATCATGAAGAACTTTTCGGGACTATAGGCTTTGACGGCATGTCCTCGTTGTTGTACCACAATCATCCGCCAACCATGGTCAAAGAGGTGGGCGAAAGCATCGACATTGCACCGAAGATTGCCGTTGAGAAAAACATGAAGGCCTACCGCCTAAAAGGGTTTGACGTAAAGCCGACAGAAGATTATTTAGATAGTCGTGTGCCTGTTCTGACCAACAAAGATTGTACTATCACCCTTGCTGCCCCCACAACATCCATGACGGATTACTTCTATAAAAATGCGCAGAACGACGAGGTGGTTTTTGTACATGAAGGGAGCGGAACATTGAAGACGCAGTTTGGGGAATTGGCTTTTTCTGAAGGCGATTATCTGGTCATTCCTCGCGGGATGATTCAGCAGTTTCACTTCGATACCACCGACAATAGGTTCTTTATCATCGAGAGCAGCCACCCTGTATATTCTCCAAAACGCTACCGCAACTGGTTTGGGCAATTGCTCGAGCACAGTCCGTATTGTGAGCGGGATCTGCGTACGCCTGTATTGGGTGAAGCACATGATGAATTAGGAGACTTTGCCATGAAGGTGAAGAAAGAAGGTATGCTTCACACCTACACCTATGCAGCACATCCATTTGGCGTTGTAGGTTGGGACGGCTTTAATTACCCGTATGCCTTCAGCATCCATGATTTTGAACCGATTACTGGGCGTGTTCACCAACCGCCACCGGTACACCAGACTTTCGAGACAGGGGCCTTTGTCATCTGTTCGTTTGTGCCGCGCTTGTACGACTACCACCCAGAATCGATCCCAGCTCCATATAACCACAGCAACATTGATTCTGATGAAGTCTTGTATTATGTAGACGGAGATTTCATGTCGCGCAACAACATTGGACGGGGACAGATTACTTTACATCCCGCAGGCATTCCTCACGGGCCACATCCTGGCACGTACGAGGCAAGCATTGGAAAAAAGGAGACGCTAGAATTGGCCGTAATGGTCGATACTTTTGCGCCACTAAAAATAACAGAACAAGCCCTCGCTCTTGATGCTGGTGATTACCACAAGAGCTGGATCAAATAACCTATTGCAATGACCAATACATTACCTAAACAATACGAAGACGCCCAAGATTTCTTGGAACTTTGGGGCACGGACCATGTGGAAATCTACGTGGGTAACGCCAAGCAAAGTGCCTATTACTTCAAAACGGCTTTTGGCTTCCAAGAGGTGGCTTACGCAGGACTAGAAACAGGCGTTAGCGATCGCACGTCCTATGTGCTCCAACAAGATAAAATTCGCTTGGTGATCACCTCTTCCATGGTGAAAGACAGCGACATCAACAGACACCTCAACGACCACGGTGACGGGGTGAAGTTTGTGGCGCTATGGGTGCCTGATGCAACGAAGGCATTTGAAGAAACGACCAAGCGCGGTGCGAAGCCGTATCAAGAACCTAAAGTCATTGAAGATGCCCATGGAAAGGTGGTGACTTCAGGGATCTATACTTATGGCGAGACCGTACACATGTTTGTCGAGCGCAACGAGTACGACGGGCCGTTTTTACCCGGTTATGTTGCCCGCAGTCCCAAGTACCAGCCAGGACCTGTTGGCCTGAAATACATTGACCATATGGTGGGTAATGTAGATTGGGGGCAGATGAACACTTGGGTGAAGTTCTATGCCGAGGTGATGGGCTTCTCTCAAATCATCTCTTTCGACGATAAAGATATTTCTACGGAATACACTGCGTTGATGTCTAAGGTGATGTCCAACGGCAACGGCCGTATCAAATTCCCAATCAATGAGCCGGCCGAAGGCAAGAAACGCTCTCAGATTGAAGAGTACATCAACTTCTACAACGGCGCTGGTGTACAGCATTTGGCGTTGGCCACAGACAACATCATTCACACCATTCACGAGCTTCGTGAGCGCGGCGTAGAGTTTTTGGATGTTCCGGACACCTACTACGATGATCTTAAGGACCGTGTTGGTGCGATCGATGAAGACATGGAAGTGTTGAAGAAGTACAAAATTCTCGTGGACCGCGACGACGAAGGTTATTTGCTCCAGCTGTTCACGAAACCCTTAATGGACCGCCCAACGGTCTTCATTGAAATCATTCAGCGTAAGGGTGCGACAAGCTTTGGAAAGGGGAACTTTAAAGCCCTATTTGAAGCCATCGAACGAGAACAAGAAAACCGAGGAACCCTCTAACCCCAAATACACGAATTAATGAGCCTATTAGCGAACGACCCTTCGAGAAAGAGTTGGATTCCTGTTCCAGCAGGAAGTGATTTCCCCATTCAAAATCTACCGTTCGGGGTATTCATTCCCGAAGATGATATCATCACCACTGGAACACGGATCGGGGACATAGCGATTGATCTGAGCGTTCTCCATCAGCTTGGCTATTTTGACGGTATAGATCTACCGGACGATGTGTTCTTGCAAGATACATTGAATGATTTCATTGCCCTGGGCCGACCGGTATGGAGAGCAGTACGCAACAGATTGGCTGAAATTTTTGACGAGAATAATGACGCACTAAAAGGTAATGTTGCACATCAAAACAAAGCACTTTTCCCAGTAAGTCAAGTGCAGATGCTCATGCCCGTTTTCGTGCAAGATTATACGGACTTCTATAGCTCTATCGAGCATGCCACTAACGTAGGAAAGATGTTCCGTGATCCCGACAATGCTTTGTTGCCGAACTGGAAACATATTCCGGTTGGGTACCACGGAAGAAGCTCTTCTATTGTCATTAGCGGCGTGGATTTACATCGCCCGAAAGGACAGCGCATGGCACCAGGTGCCGATGCACCAACTTTTGGCCCAAGCATCCGCATGGATTTCGAACTTGAACTGGCATTTATTACCGGCGAAGGCAAGCCTATGGGACACCGTATTAAAGCTGAGGAAGCAGACGAATACATCTTCGGTATGGTGTTGTTCAATGACTGGAGCGCTCGTGATATTCAAAAGTGGGAATATGTGCCGCTTGGCCCATTCCTTGGAAAGAACTTTGGATCAAGCATCAGCCCTTGGGTGGTGACCATGGATGCTTTGGAGCCCTTTAAAGTGGAAGGACCAGCACAGGATCCCCCTGTGCTGCCGTATTTGAAAACGGAGGGCAAGAATAATTATGATATTAAGTTGGAAGTGGAATTGGCCCCAGAAGGAAAAGAAGGGACTGTGATTTCACGTTCGAACTACAAATACATGTACTGGAACCAGCGTCAGCAGTTGGCCCATCATACCGTCAATGGCTGTAATATAAATGCCGGTGATATGATGGCGTCAGGAACGATTTCTGGAAAATCTAAGGACAGCTATGGCTCTATGTTGGAGCTGAGCTGGGCTGGTAAAGAGCCCATTACTTTAGACACCGGAGAGACGCGTACCTTTATTGAAGATGGCGATACTATAAGCATGCGTGGGCATTGCGAAAACGGTGAGGTTCGCATTGGTTTTGGCGAAGTAAGCACGAAGCTTCTCCCGGCCATTGAAGATTAAGAAATTGAGGTAAAGCCTCTTCGTTGCTCGAACAATGAAGGGGCTTTTTTCTTACCTTTTAATCGACCTAATTAACCCAAAATATGTCACAGAAAAACTACATCTCTAAAGTGGTTTCCGACGCTCATGCAGCATTGGACGGCTTGGAGGACAATATGACCGTAATGTTCGGCGGCTTTGGATTGTGCGGGATTCCCGAAAATTCCATTGCAGCCATCCGCGATAAAGGCACCACAGGAATCACGTGTATTTCGAATAATGCCGGCGTGGACGATTTTGGTTTGGGACTACTCTTAAAGACCCGCCAAATCGTAAAAATGATTGCTTCGTACGTGGGAGAAAACGATGAGTTTGAGCGCCAGATGCTTTCTGGTGAGCTTGAGGTAGACCTTGTTCCGCAGGGCACGCTTGCGGAGCGCTGCCGCGCCGCAGGCGCGGGCATTCCTGCCTTTTTCACACCTGCAGGCTACGGAACTGAGGTAGCCGAGGGTAAGGAAGTCCGTGTATTTAACGGCAAGCCACACATTCTCGAACATGCCTTTGATGCTCCGTTCGCCTTTGTCAAAGCGTGGAAAGGAGACAAAGCGGGAAATTTGATTTTTAAAGGAACCGCAAGAAACTTCAACCCAATGATGGCCATGGCTGGAAAAATTACCGTGGCTGAAGTAGAGGAGTTGGTTGAAGTGGGAGAATTGGACCCGAATGATATTCATGTGCCCGGCATTTTTGTACAGCGCATTTTCCAAGGTGCCGACTACGAGAAACGAATAGAACAACGCACTGTGCGTGCAAAAGCTGAATAGTATGGGATTGAGTAAAGATCAAATAGCACAGCGTATTGCACAGGAGCTGCGCGACGGATGGTACGTGAACCTCGGTATTGGCATTCCAACATTGGTGGCCAACCACATTCCAGAGGGCATTAACATTGAATTTCAAAGTGAGAACGGCATTTTGGGCATGGGGCCCTTCCCAGTTGAAGGTGAGGAAGATGCCGATTTAATCAACGCCGGTAAGCAAACCATTACTGCGATGCCCGGGGCTTCGTTCTTTTCGAGCGCAACCAGCTTTGCCATGATTCGTGGCCAGCACGTGCAACTCACCGTATTGGGTGCTATGGAGGTCAGCGACGGCGGAGACATTGCCAACTGGAAGATCCCTGGCAAAATGGTCAAGGGAATGGGCGGCGCCATGGATTTGGTGGCCTCAGCGGAGAACATCATCGTAGCCATGCAACACACCAACAGACGCGGGGAAAGCAAGCTGCTTTCGGCTTGTTCGCTGCCACTAACTGGTGTGGCCTGCGTCAAAAAGATTGTCACTGACCTTGCTGTTCTGGAAGTAGACCCTGATCGCGGGTTCGTGCTATTGGAGCGTGCTCCAGGTGTGAGCGTTGAAGAAATTCAGGAGAAGACCGCCGGACGATTGGTCGTTGAAGGCGATGTTCCTGAGATGAAATTGTAAGCGAATATTATTGCATAAAAAAGGCGCCCGATGGGCGCCTTTTTTTATTTCTCTGTTGTGAGCAATGTACCCATCAGTTGGTACAAGGCAATCTGTGCATTAACGGCCCTAAACTGGGCTGAAGATTTTCCGTTTTCTGCGGCTAACCAGGCCAGCTGAGCTTGACGCTGCTCCAAGGAGGAAGCTTGGCCAAGGCTGTAGAGCTCATTCACTTTAAGCATGCGCTGGTTCGCAACCTCAGCGTTGTCCGCTTCAATCTTGGCTACAGCAGCCGCGTTGTTGAATGCACGAACCGCATTCTTTACCGTGTTCTCGATAAGCTCCTGGGTTTGCGCTTCTCGATGCTCTGCTTTCAATACTTCGAGCTTCGCATTCTGACGCTGCGTGCGACTTTGGAAACCGCTAAAGAGATTGTACTGTACGCTTATGCCTGCATTCAAACCGGTCTGTTGTGAAGCTGCTAAAAACCCTGCTTCTGCTTGGCTTTGATTTAGGCCATAGCTCGCTTGGGCTGCAATGGTTGGGAAGAGCGTCGCCTGTTGCAACTGCTGTTGGATACGAGCAGTCTCTGCTGAAATTTCAGCCAGCTGCAAAGCCGTATTGCCGGCACGCATAATCTCGAGCGTTTCCTCCTCGTCGAAGTGCTCCTCCAAGTTCAATCCTGTCTGATCAGAAACAGTAAATGCATCTTCATATCCAATGAATACTGCAAATGAATTCTTGGCCGATTCCAACTGCGTCTGCGCCTCCATCAATTCTACCTTGTCGCGATTCATGTCCACTTTCGCGGCCATGAGGTCCGTTGAATTTGATCCGCCAAGCTCGTTGGTCAATTGTGCCTTATCAAAACGCTCTTTGCTAATATTGAAGTTCTCTGCTGCCGTTGCTACCGTGCGTTGCAACAATGAGATGCCTGTGTATTGCGACCAGACCTGGGCAATGGTATTTTCCATGGCCTGCCTTTGAGCGAGGTCTGCTGCTTTTTTAGCACTATTCAATAATTGGTAACTGCGTTGTATGCGGCCTCCTGCAAACAATACCTGGCTCACGCCCAACGACGCGTTCTGTGAAAGCGACTCCGCGCCTTCGACATCTTGGGTCTGTCCCGTAGCAAATTCAAGATTTGAATTCTGATTGCTGTAGTTGGTACCTGCCGAAGCTGTAAGGGTAGGTAGCCGACCTGCATTACCCTGTGTAGCAGAATTTGACGCTTGCTCAGCATCTAAGCGAGCAATGTGCAAATCGTGGTTGTGCTCCAATGCCAAGCTCAATGCATTGTCCAATGTCAACACATTCTGTCCGTAGCTGCTCCAGCCTAGAAGCAGAGCTGCGGCGATGAAGATTCTCTTATTCAGCATTGTTTAATTCTTTAAAGTATTGTTCACTCTTCATTTCCTTGATGGCCGGCTCGACTTCTTCGCGAGTAGGCTTCTCATTCGTCCAGATGTGGCGAATCAAAACGCGTGCATCATTCACTAAGGCCATCATCGACGGCAGGACCACGAGCGTCAACATCGTCGCAAAACCAATTCCGTAAGCAATAGCCACCGCCATCGGTATGAGGAACTGTGCTTGGAAGGAGGTTTCGAAGATGAGCGGCGCCAGACCAGCAATAGTAGTCACAGTGGTTAGGAAGATGGCACGGAATCGGCTGATACCTGCATTAAAAATGGCATCGTACACCTTCTCGCCACTCTTCACATTGATGTTGTATTTGCTCACCAATACCAAACTGTCGTTCACGATAATACCGATGAGTGCCACAACCCCTAGGAAGCTGAGGATAGACATTGGCATACCGTGCAACCAGTGCCCCCAAGCGACCCCGGTTAAACTGAGCGGGATAAGCAGCATGATTACTATGGTTTGCACCAATGAACGGAAGGTAAAGGTGATGGTCAAAATAATCAGGAAGAGAATCAGCGGCATCACGGTTTGTGAGCTGTCTTGCGTCTTCTGGCTCTCTTTCTGTTGGCCTTCGTAACGTGCGGTCACTGATGGGTACTTTGCAAAAATTTCAGGCAAGATATCAGTCTTGATCTGCGAAAGTAGCGCTGGCGCTGAGCCGTTAGGACTGCTCAGATCGCTCTCCACACGGTATTCGCGCTGCCCGTCAAGGTGGTTGATGTTCACCGTTCCCCTTTCAATGGTATAGGTGGCCAATTCCCTTAACGGCACATTTCCCTGTGGTGTAGTGATTAATAATTCCTCCAAATCCCACAATTGCTTGCGGTCCTTTTCGTCCAAGCGCACCCATACTTTCACCTCGTCCTCACCGCGTTGCAAGCGTTGCACCTGCGCCCCGAAGAAGGTTTCACGAACCTGGGTCATAACTGCTCCTGGAGTAAGCCCCAAATAACGAGCCTTATCGGTCAACTCAAGGCTCACCTCACGAATTCCTTTCTGGTCGTTGTCAATTACATCGGTCAGGGCGTCCATGAGTTTAAGTTTTGCCTTAAGCGCCTCCTTGGCTGCCTTGAGTTCCACGAGGTCATAGCTGACCAGCGAAATTGAAATAGGCTTACCAAAGGCCTGAACGCCGCCAAAGCTCACATTGTCTGCACCTTCAATCTCCCCTGCAGCCTTACGGATGTCGTTTTGAATGAGGTAAGAAGGCGTTAATCTAGTCTCACTATCTAGCAAAAGGACGTTAAGACGCGCTTTGGAAGAAATTGGGCCGATGTTCTTTTGAATGGCACGAACCACATCGAGGCTATCCTCACGTTCGCTTTTGTATTGCTCATTTACCTTCCAAACGGTAGCTTCAATATGGTCGATCCACTTCTGCGTCACCGCCTCATTGGTGCCCGCTGGCATATCTAAACTGATGTTCAAATTATCACGCTCGATGAATGGAAAGAATTGGGTCCGAATGATACCGCCACCAATGGCCCCAAAGGTCACAAACATGATTGCGAAGAAGAAGCTAATGGTGATGATCTTGTTATGCAAAGACCAACGTAAGAACGGGGCATAGATCTTATCTCTAAACCTAAACAACGCCTTCGTCGCTGCGCTTTGTACCGGGTTCATCTTCGCGTTGCGCTCCAACTTTGCGTGGCTCAAGTGGGTCGGAAGGAACAAGAGCCCCTCGATCAAAGAAACTGCCAACGTCGCAATTACAATGAACGACATTTCTGAGAAGAAGTCTCCGGCTCTACCGTCCAAGAAGAAGAACGAAGAGAAGGCAATAATGGTCGTCAAAACGGCACTCACTACCGAAGGAATAACCTCAACGGTACCGTCCAATGCAGCACGAAGTAGTGGTTTTCCGCGCTCAAAGTGCGCATAGATGTTCTCCGCGATGACAATTCCATCATCCACGAGAATACCGATAACCACGATCATACCGAACAGCGAAATAACGTTGATGGTAATGCCGAAATAGGTCGCCAAAATGAACATCCCGGCAAATGAAACTGGAATACCAATGGCTACCCAGAAGGCCAATCGGAGGTTTAAGAAAAGCGTCAATAGAATGAGTACAAGGAAGAATCCAAGCAGCCCATTCTCAAAGAGCAAGTCTTTACGTTGCTGCAGGGTTACCGAGAAATCGGTGATGACATCGAGCTGCATATGGTCGTTGCTCGCATTGTACTCCTTCACGTAGTTGTTCACGAACTCACAGGTGCTCAACAAATCCTCTTGGTCGGTATTGTTTACGCTAATCTCAACAGAATTGATCCCGTTGAAGGCTGCTCTAGAAGGGCTGTCGGCCCAGCGGTTGCGGACCTCACCGACATCCTTCAGTCGAATTGTTTGTCCTGAAGGGCGCGTAAATACTACAATGTTCTGAAGATCCTTCGCGTCATACTGCTTGTTGCGTGAGCGAATTAACATCTCTTCTTGGGTACCCTTAATAGTACCTCCTGTGATGTCTAGGTTGGTTGTGCGTAATGCATTAGCAATCTGAGACAAGCTCAGGTCGTATTTGCGCAAGGTGCTTTTGTCCAAGGCAATCTCAATTTCCTCGTCCGGGAATCCGCTCAAGGAAACTTTGGAGATGCCGTCTTGTAGGCGCAGCTCCTGCTCTATTCTGCGTCCTTCTTGCTTCAAACTTATAAGGTCAACTCCTTCACCAGTGAGCGCTACGCTCATAGCGAGCGTTCTGTTCTCGCGTTTTGCCACACGAATTGGCTCCAAACCGGTGGGGAAAGAAGGCACGCTCTGTACGGCATTCTTAACGTCCTCCAGCACAAGGTCTGTGTCGTAGCCCTTAATAACTTTAACATTGATAGAGGCCCGATTCTCGTTCGAGGTAGATGTGTACTGCTCCACCCCGGTCAAGCCCTTGAGGTTTTGCTCAATCTTGTTCACTACACCCTCTTCAATCTCCTCAGGGGAGGCACCCGGATATACCGCGCTGATGGTGATATCACGGCTCTCCACCAATGGAAAGAAGGTAGTGTTCAGCTTTCCGTAGCTGATCCAACCGAAGAAGAAGAACCCAATCAATAGGGCGTCTACCCCAACGGGATATTTGATAAAAAATTCAATTAATCTCTTCATGGCTCCCTTATTTCACAGGTACAACAACCAATCCCGCCGCCGCTTTCAGCGTCGGCTCGTTCACCAACGTAGCACCATTTGCTACGCCACGAACAATCACTTCGTTGTCTAACCATTCCACAACCTCAACCTCGTTCTTTGCCAAAACGCTGTCACTTTCGATCATGTACATGTACTTATTGTCAAAGACCATTGACGCGGGTAGCTTCAGGGCATCCATTACGGCAATACCTTGAATTTGACCAGTCAGGTACATGCCTTCGCGCAAAGCTGAACCACGCACTGTGGTAATAATATTGATGCTTTGCGAAGCCGCGTCCACCACTGGAGCTATTCTCGAGATGGTACCCGTCCAATCCCCTGCGATATCTGGAGAGCTGAAAGCCACCTTTTGCCCCACGCTTAACTGGTCGGCATAACGAAGACTCACAGCACTGCGCAATTCATAGCTGTCGGTATTTACAAAGGTTCCCAAGGCGCGTCCTGGACTCACTAGGTTACCCGGCTTTACGTTCGCCGCAGCCACAACTCCATTAAAAGGTGCAGTAATGCTAAACTTTGCAAGACGCTCCTCAGCGCTCTTGGCTTGGAAGAAGGCGCCTTGAATGCCACGGGCAATCAAAAACTTCTCGAGCTTGCCTTCG
>JBMZBC010000008.1:23113-63025 GCA_049611965.1 Schleiferiaceae bacterium
TGATTTGTCGTAATGTTTGCTCTGTAATTTCTCGAGCTTCTTTTGATATTCCTTTGAAAGCCAATTCTGTAATGTCCACAGCCGTTTCATCAATGACCCTCATCACTGATTTCCCTTGCTCAGTGAACACCAAGAAATTCTCTCTTTTGTTTTCTGGATTTTGCTCTACGGCTACGATGTCCGCCTCCTGCAACTCCTTGACCATACGGCTCACTCGGTGCCGATCCACCTCAAGGAGTTCCACAAGGGCTCCTTGCTGGACATGACCGCCATTCAACACCATTTTTCCCAGAATAGGCAAGGCGGCCGAATTAATATGCAGCCCTTCCTTTTGGAGCTCAGAAACCATGATGTTTCTCAGGTTTTTATGAGCTCGCCCTAATAGATACGGAAGAAAATTGGTGATGTTCGAGGTCAAGGCGCTAAGGGTGTTTGAACAATTGTTGCATAATTACAACAATTAGGCCATAATCGTTCACGCAAAACATCTTTTTAATAAAAAATCCCGGGCCACCATGTGCCCAGGATTTCGTGTTATAACCTCAATGAAAATCAAACAATATTCGTTGAGATTACAAATCTAATCAATAATGAGTAATTACTTACTCATTGAGCACCAATTCCCGCATTCCAGCTGCAATGGATTCGACTATACCCATGTGACCCAATGCACCCGATGCCAACATTCCTTCTTGTGCACTGATTAAAGTCCGCGCTACATCCGTCGGTTTTCCATGTCCTATAGCGCCTAAGGCCCAAGCAAGTCGCTCCAGCAATACCGCATAACGCAACTCATGATCTATACCCAACTCCTGGGAAAGTCGAAGTGAGGTAATCCACATCTTGGCACTATCCACATACTGTATAGTGTGCACTGAGTAGTCTATAAAGGCACGAAGGAGGTCTGCAGGATCTTCTGCTGAAATAAACTGTTGAATTTCATTCTGATAACGCTCATCGCTTTGTTGGAGCAATTCTTCCACCAAACCGCGCTTGTTCTTAAAATGCCGAAATATAAGGCCTTCACTCACGCTTGCCGCTTGGGCAATACGGGCGGTAGAAGTTGCTGCATACCCTTTTTCAGAAAACAAATCTAGGGCAGCAGCTATGATGTCGTCGCGCTTATTAGACATAGTAAGTAATCACTTACTAATATACCACATTTCACAACGTTCTGACGTTCTCCTAGAAAATTTAATGTGCTTCGAGCCAATTCGCTCCGGTTCCCACCTCTGCAACCATAGGAACAGCTAGGGAAACAGCCGCTTCCATTTTTTCAATGACCAATGATTTTAAAGCCTCTAATTCCTCAATACGAGCGTCAAAGACCAATTCATCGTGCACCTGCAGAAGCATTTTTGACTTCATATTGGCATCACGCATGGCACGATCAAGCTCAATCATGGCAAGTTTGATAATATCTGCTGCAGACCCTTGGATGGGTGCATTGACCGCGTTGCGTTCGCTGTGTCCACGAACTACTGCATTACGGCTATCAATATCCTTTAAATAGCGACGTCGACCTGTGATCGTTTCAACATATCCCTTATCACGAGCAACAGCCACTTGCTTATCTATGTACTCCTTGATGCCTGGGTAAGTTCTGAAGTATCCGTCAATGGCTGCTTTCGCTTCCTTACGGCTCATGTCGGTCTGCTGGCTCAATCCAAAGGCGCTTACCCCGTAGACAATTCCAAAATTGACCGTTTTTGCATTCGAACGCTGTTCTCGAGTCACTTCTTCAGGAGCCACCTCAAACACCTTTGCTGCAGTAGCACGGTGAATATCTTCGCCGTTTTTAAAAGCACTAATCATTGCCTCATCCCCTGCTAGTGCTGCAATTACACGGAGCTCAATCTGGCTGTAATCTGCCGCCATGAGTATGTGCTCTTCATTGGCTGGCACGAACATCGCACGCACCTTACGGCCGTTTTCGGTTCGGATCGGAATGTTTTGAAGGTTTGGATTGGTTGAAGACAATCGGCCCGTCGCAGCGACTGTCTGATTAAAGCTTGTATGTATTCTTCCCGTCTTCCCGTGAACCAATTCTGGCAAGGCGTCTACATATGTGCTCTTCAACTTCTTTAACTCTCGGAAGTTGAGGATATGCTCGATAATGGGATGGCTCTTGCGCAATCCTTCAAGAATCGCCTCTGACGTGGCATATTGGCCGGTCTTGGTTTTCTTAGGCTTGTCCGAGAGCTTTAAGTCATCGAACAACACCTCACCTAACTGTCGCGGGGAGCCTACATTGAACGGACGGCCTGCCATCTCGATGATCTCGCGCTCCAAACGAACAATTATATCACCCAATTCTCCACTATAGGTATTCAAAGCATCTACATCCACCTTAATGCCTTCGCGCTCCATACGAGCGAGCACAGGTACAAGCGGCATTTCAATATTGTGGAACACCTTATCTACGCCTGTTTCTGACAGTTTTGGCTCAAAAACCTGCTTGAGTTGGAACGTAATATCCGCATCTTCTGCAGCATAGTCAAGCACCGCAGCCGGTTCGATATCCCGCATGTTTTTCTGATTCTTTCCTTTCTTACCAAGGATAGACTCAATGGAAATGGTCTCATAATTTAGATACGTCTCTGCGAGAATATCCATATTATGGCGCATGTCGGGCTGAATCAAATAATGGGCGATCATGGTATCAAACAATGGCCCCTTCACCTCAACGCCATAGTTCATCAAGACACTCAAGTCGTATTTGATGTTTTGACCAATTTTTTCACCGGCGCTTTCCCAGAAAGGTTTAAACGCCATGATCCGCTCTTCGGCTTCGGCTCTATCCGCGGGCACAGGAACATAATACGCCTTACCGGCAGCAAACGAAAAACTCATGCCCACCACTTCCGCATCTAAGACGTCCAAGGAGGTCGTTTCCGTATCAAAAGCCACTGAAGATTTTTCAGCCAGTAAGTAGGCCAACTGCCTTGCCTCCTCTATAGTTTCAACGAGTTGATAAAGGTGGTCGGAATTGGCCACAGAGTTTCTTGAACTTACCACCGTAGCCTCTTGTGTTGGCGCATCGTCTCCTCCGAACAAACTCATTTGATCGTTGGAGGTAAGCTTTACTTTTTTTGTTGGCGTTGGGGAAGCTGCGGCCGATTCCTCACCGGTTCTTTTTAATCCCAATCGACGGCCAAGCGTTCTAAACTCAAGCTCTTCGAAAATGTCCATCAGACCGTCCTGGTCCCACGGGTCTCTGGTCAATCTTTCCGGTGCCAGATCAATAGGCACCTCAGTGATGATCCGCGCCAATCGTTTCGACAAGATGCCCAGCTCGGCATTATCGCGAATCTTCTCACCCAACTTTCCCTTGATCTCATCGGCATGTGCCAAGGTTTCTTCTAGCGAACCGTATTGCTTCAACAGCTTGCTCGCTGTTTTTGCCCCTACTCCGGGTAAACCGGGGATATTATCAACAGCATCGCCCATCATTCCTAAGTAGTCAATAACCTGTTGAACATTATCGAGGTCGAACTTCTCACAGACCTCAGCCTCGCCCCAAACCTCGGGAGGATTTCCCCCGCGTGCCGGGCGGTACATAAATATATTCTCACTCACCAGCTGCCCGAAATCCTTATCAGGTGTCATCATATAGGTGGTGAAACCTTCTTGCTCCGCCTTTTTTGCTAGGGTGCCTATAACATCATCCGCCTCATAGCCTGGTACACCTAAGGCTGGAATTTTGAATGCCTCCAAAATTTTATGGATGTACGGAACAGCCAGTTTAATGGCCTCCGGGGTAGCATCTCTATTCGCCTTATACTCTGGGAAGATTTCATGACGCTCTGTCGGCTGCGGCAAATCAAAACAAACAGCGATATGAGACGGATTCTCCTTACTTAATAGATCCAATAGTGCGCTGGTAAAACCATAAATCGCAGAAGTATCTAAACCGCCTGAAGTAATTCGTGGATTCTTCGCGAAAGCGAAGTATGCACGAAAAATAAGCGCGTAAGCATCTAATAAAAACAGCTTCTTTTCAGCTGCAGGAGTGTCTTGACCCATGAGTGGAAATATTGAAATCGGAAGTTAGCTACTTCCCACTTAAATAACGAGTTTTGTGGACGGAAAACAATACGCTACCCATGGCGTTGATACTCAGTATACATTCAGATATTATGATCTTTAGAATCCTCTTTACCCTGGGATTTGTACTTGCCATAGACCTATACGCCTATCAAGCTTTCAAAACCGTCTTCCGTTCTACCGCCACCCCATGGATTTATTGGGGAATCACACTCGCTTACATCATACTGAGCGTCATTATTTCCGTACTCATGAGCAGCGGCAAAGTAGATTACAAATACCTCGGTGTCCTCATGGGAGCGAGCATCTTGCTGGCCGTTCCGAAATTGGTCGCCATCATCCCATTATTGATCGAGGATATTACCCGTTTGGGCCAATTCCTTTTCCGTGCCGCCACTACCCAGCCTACCACCCTACCGGGACGCCGAACCTTCATTTCACAGATTGCTTTAGGTCTCGCGGCCATTCCATTTATTGGCATAATCGATGGTATTTGGAAAGGACGCTACCGTTACCGCGTGATCAGCCACACTTTAGAATTTGAAGACCTTCCTGATGAATTTGACGGATTCACTATTGCTCAGATTTCAGACATTCATAGCGGATCCTTTGACAATCAAGAAAAGGTAGAATATGGTGTTCAAATGGTCAACGAACTCGGTGCGGATGCCATTATGTTCACCGGAGATATGGTCAACAATATTGCCACTGAAGCAGAGCCGTGGATCGATACTTTTAAAAAACTCAACGGGAAGAACGGTGTGTTCTCCATCCTGGGAAATCACGATTATGGCGACTATTGGCGCTTCCCTTCCGCTCAAGCGAAGGTGGATAATTTGGATCGACTCAAAGAAATCCATGCCGAGATGGGCATGGACCTTCTCTTAAACGAAAGCCGATTCTTCGAGCGTAACGGGCAACGTCTTTATCTTGCGGGCGTAGAGAACTGGGGCCTGCCCCCTTTCCCCCAATACGGTGATTTACAAGAGGCCTTAAACCGTATTCCAGAAGATGCCTTTACCGTACTGCTGAGTCACGATCCATCGCATTTTGATGCCGAAGTCAAACAACACTCTAAAAAAGTGCACCTCACCTTAAGTGGTCATACGCACGGGATGCAGTTTGGGATTGAGATTCCCGGTTGGATCAAATGGTCTCCTGTAAAATTCAAATACCCAAAGTGGGCTGGATTGTACCCTGAACCGGACGGTCAGGTCCTACATGTAAATAGAGGATTCGGATTCTTGGCCTTCCCGGGTCGTGTAGGAATGTGGCCTGAGATCACGCACATTACCTTGCGTAGAAAATTGGCCTAGATCTCTTTGTATAGGCGCGACATAAAGTAGATGTGAGGGAGACTCAATGCGCTTAAGAAGATGAGGAAATAGCTCGACCACTGCCAAATTGAACTGCGGTCAAACTGGTATACCACCAAAAACATAATCACGGCACCGGCTGTAAAAGGCAGTGCTTTAATGAACATACCGCTATGTGTCCAGTTCTCTGTCGTGCGCAAATGTCCCCAACCCGTTAAGCTGTGTTGCAAAACGAAATACACGCCAAAGCTCAATACCAAAGGCAACTGTGTCCCTAATGCCAAAGCCATTAAAGAAAGTGCCCAAGCGGCCGATCTGAACCAGAAGGCACACATAAATCCGAGGAAGAGCATCATATTCACTAATGAGGCCGCTAGACCCTCTTCGACAGGCCAGGCAGGTACATTCATATAACCCATCATGGTGTTGACTTCCTCAATATGAGAAAACAAGATTATTCCTAGTAACAACGTGCCCCATAAAAATGATAGTCCGGCGTTTGACCGTTGCCATTCAATAAGATCTGTCTCGCCAAAATGCCACGCGCTGTATATAAGGAAGAACACAAGGCCTGCTATCGGACTAACCAACCATAACAATACAACCAATGCCATTATACCAAGGTAACGAGCTATAAATGTGGGTAACTTCAAATTACGTGCATGTGAAAATCCATCGAGTGCTCCGTGAGGAATCCCAACCAAAAAAAGGAAGAACAGCAACAAGCCAATACCTAGATTCGTACCGTATCCTGGCGCAAAATGGTTGATGGCAAGTGCCAAAAGGGAAAACACAATAGGCACCCAGCGCTGTGGTTTGGACAACATAAAAGCAAAAGCCGATACCACGGCACTCCAAATAAATTTGCGTTTGTTCAATCGTGCAAACATGCCAATTTCCCATCGTACGCTACTCTTTTCATCCAAGAAGGTAAATACCTCTGCGGTAGGCTTTGATTTAAAAAGTCGGGTGAAAATACTCTTTCCCCAGTGCGGTCTAAACTTCAAAATAAAGAGCAAGACAAAATCATAAAAAGCAAAGCGACCTCCGCCTCTTGAAGGCAATCCAAACCACGGATTTGTGGATTTATTCAATGATTCGTTCACCGCAATTTCTCGGCCGTGCTCGTACATGTTTTTAAACGCATAGCCTGTAGTCGCTTTCAACTTGCCCGCACGAGCACCCGTTGAAATTACTTTTGGACTACGGTGGTACTGCTCCGCGTTCTGAGACATAGGTAATACGCCCCGCTCAATATCATTAATACTGTAATTGCCGTTGAAGGTCAGTAGATAGTTGCGCAATAAATCCTTGGCCAGTTCTGGTGAGAGTAATTCATTTCCAAATCTTGTAAGCTCTATGAGTGCTTCGTTCTTACTCGTGGGTAAAACGTAAACGAATTGTGTGAAGCCACTTTGTGGAATATTGAAATCCATCAGGCGCATGGTGTCCTCATTGAACTTTGGCTTATCAAAAACAACTTTCCAACCCTCGAAGCTTTGCCAAACGGTTTGACCTATAACCTCATTGATTAACGGCGGACGACTGTCGTACACCTTTAAGACTTGATAGCTTCCTTCATTGGTATGAAGATCTATGTAAACATCGTGGTCTTCTATCACTTGAACCTCCGCATTGGAAGCTTTAATATTTGGATGGCGCTCCAATAAGGCTCGAGTCTTGTCGTAGAGCGCTATACTTTCGACCATATAATAACGCATACCCTTCAGGTGTTCTGCCTTGTTACCAGAAACTACTCTAGACCAGCTATGCTTAATCTCTGCTCCTAGGTCCTGTACGATTTCATCGTCAGGATAGGCCCAAAAACAATAGGTCTTATCGTTCGCTGCTTTGAAGCTATGGTCAAATACTATACCTGCGGATTCCTCCAGCAAGCCTTCTTTTTCCATGTGCAACAAGAGCAAAGAATTTGCAGCTCCTAATCCTATGAGTCCAAAAGTATACACGAATATTATTAAATGTCTAAATGACCTTTTATTTTAACTAACCCAAAACACGTTGTTTTGTTCTCGAAAAGGAGTAAAAACGGATGTAATCATCGTGTAAAAGGATGAAAAACAGGCATTGTTTAAGTTTTTTTACTCAATTTTAAACATCTGTGAACAAATTCCATAGAGGGCAGTTAAGTGGTAGTTATAACCTTTAATAATTATACACCATGTCACTGACAACTTTATTGGCTAGCGTAAGTGCTAGCAACGCGGCAGTAGATTTAACTGCCTACACTGACATCACAACCGTTACTTCGTTTACGTTCTTCGTAGGCTGTATGGCTATGATGGCTGCATCTGTGTTCTTCTTCTTCGAAATGTGGAACGTAGATAAGAAATGGCGTACTTCTTTATTGGTTAGTGGTTTGATTACGTTCATCGCGTTCGTACACTACTACTACATGAGAAGCTACCACTTCGAAACTGGAGAATCTCCAACATTCTTCCGTTACGTTGACTGGACGCTAACTGTACCACTAATGTGTGTTGAGTTCTACTTGATCACTAAGAAAGCTGGTGCTAAAATGGGTCTTCTATGGAAACTCATCTTTGCGTCTGTAATTATGCTTGTAACTGGTTACCTCGGTGAGACAATTTACCGTGAGTCTTCAGTTCTTTGGGGTGTTATCTCTGGTGCTGCTTACTTCTACATCGTATTCTTGGTGTGGAAAGGAGAAGTGGCTCAGTTGGCAGCCAACGCTGGTCCTGCAGTAGCGAAAGCAGTAAAAGTTCTTTTCTGGTTCGTTTTAGTAGGATGGGCAATTTACCCATTAGGTTACATCTTGGGTACACCAGGCGGTTTGTTCGGAATGCAATTAGTTTCTGACCCAGCTGCTGCATCTGCATACATGGATGTTGTTTACAACATTGGTGATGCGGTTAACAAAATTGGATTCGGTCTAGTTATCTACTCTCTTGCTGTTAGCACGAAAGAAGAGGCGGCTTAATCATACGTTTCAGAGTGTTTGGAACCCCCACCGCGGCTTCGGTGGGGGTTCCTATTTTTAGGACCTTTCCTAATCCCCCCTTGGTGTATCTTTATTGTCACAAATACTTGGATAATGAAGAACCCTATTCTTGTTTTAGCCCTCCTCTACTCTTTAAGCGCCTTTTCCCAGAAAACCGGCTCACACTCCTATAAAATCGACCTCACCAACGTGGTAGACGATCGTGTGAAAGTCACCGTCGACGCAACGCTAACTAACCTTGGCAACAGCTTCGACGGTAAATACAGGTTTAATTTCCCCGCGACTATCCCTGGTACCTATGCAACATTAGATTACGGTCGATTCATTCACGATTTCAAAGCATTCAATGGCGACGGCAAGCCGCTTAAAGTTTCCAAGAAAAAGAATACCTACACCATTAAAGGCAAGCCAACCAAAATTGAATATTGGGCAGAAGACAGTTTCGATGCCAAAATTCGCAAGAATAAAGTCTTTGAGCCTGCTGGGACAAATAACCAGGAGCGCCGAAATTTCCTGCTGAATGCCGCTGGTTATTTTGGGTTTTTTGAAGGACTTGAAGATTTACCAGTATCACTTGAAGTAAATAAAAGCCCTAGTCTATACGGCTTAAGCGCTATGGAAAGCTATTCCTACGGAAACACTCAAAACTTCTACGCCCGCGATTACCACCATTTTTTGGATTGCCCCGTAATGGTGAGCAAGCCAGATACTACTTCATTTATGTTAGGCGGCGCCAAAGTGACCATTGGCGTATTCACTGAGAACGGTCGCGAACTTTCTAGGGACATCTACAAACAGGTAGAAACTAGCATGAAGGCCATTGAAGCCTTTTTACAAGGTGACCTCCCGGTAGACAATTACGCCTTCATCTTTTACATCAAAGACCACACAGAATTTGAAAGCCTCTTCAACGGTTCAGAGATTAAAATCGGCACCATATTTAAAGCATTAAGAAAATTAGCGGGCAAAGGGTTTGGAGCACTTGAACACGGCAACAGCTCAGTATACTACCTCCCCGATTTTGGCGGTACAACTGTACTTGACGGTATGGCCGATGTCTGCATCCACGAATTCTTTCACATCCTTACTCCATTAGGACTGCACAGCGCTGAAATTGGAAACTTTAACTATATCGAGCCAAAGATGAGTAAACACCTTTGGTTGTACGAAGGCATCACTGAGTACTTTGCCGGCATCAGCCAGGTGAAAGGCGGTGTCATCACCAAAGACGAGTACCTCACCAAGGTTTTAAAAGGCAAGATCCGTAGTGCCGCACGTTATCCAACGAAGAAAATGTCCTTCACTGAGATGAGTGAAAACGTCTTGGATAAACCATACAAAAAGCAATACGGTCAAGTTTACCAAAGAGGTGCTCTAATGGGGGCGCTACTCGATATTCGCATCATGGAGTTGACCCAAGGTGAAAAAGACTTACACGATATCATCCTTACCCTCCGCGACAAATACGGCCCCAATGAAAGTTTTAATGACGATGAAATCATCGAAGAGCTTGTCAGTCTTGTTCATCCTGATCTTCAGCAATTCTTTGATAGTTATGTCACAGGGCGGGAAGAACTCCCTATTCAATCCTATTTGGCAAAAGTCGGCGTCGAATACGATAGAAACTATGTGGGTCCCTTGATTGCACATCCGGTGAACGATAACGATGTGAAGCGCAGGAGATTGATTGTTGGTCAAAAAATGACCATCAAGAAGGTTGGCAAAAATGATTTTGTCGGATTTAAACCAGGCGATAAGGTGAGTATTCTAGACGACAATCTTTTCTCTGGGCCACAGGCGCTTCAACCGGGCGAGACCATCGAGATCAGCGTCCTACGCGACGGTCAAAATATTAAACTGCCGTACACCGTTAGGACGGTAGAGGGCACAAAAAGCCACTACATCAGAGAAGCGAAAGACATGACTACTGCCGAGGCATCCTTACAAATGCTTTGGTTCTCGAACTAATTTATTTGCGACGCCAAAGTTCTCGAATATCGAGGCCGCCATCGTTGTATTCAAAAACCAAATTGTCATAATCAACAAGTATGTAGTCCCATCTAAAACTATAGGTGGGAGTGAAAAAGACAATCTCTTGAAGTGCCGTATCCAAAGTAAATTCTCCACCGTTGTCGCTGTTTGACGACTTGTACTCCCAAAGACCTTGGAGATCGTCACAAAGAGAATCGTCTGTTATGATCAAGTCTTCGCCTTGAAGGAATGCGGGTAGCATCGTGACTGCATCTGTTCTCTGATAGATTTCCCAATTACCTACTATTCCCTCATCCACTAAAACAGACTCTTCACATGAAGGTCGTGTAGAACAAGCAGCAAATAACGCAGCAAAAGAAAGTAGAACGGCTATGAAACGTATCATTGGACAATTAGGAGTTTTTCTGTAAACCTTTTTCCAGAAGAAACTACAGTCACGAGATAGGTCCCTGTAGATAACTCCTTGGTAGAAATAACGCGACTTGAATCATATACAAGCGACTCTTTTATCCAAAGTTTGCCAGACTCGTCATACACATAGATTTCTAATGGGGCTCCTTCAGTCCACATGCCACCTAGCTTGAATCCATCTTGTGCTGGATTTGGATATACCATAAGGTTGTCTGAAGCCATTTCCTCTTCTACACCAATACCTTGAATAAACTCAAACCAATTGATGTTCACCGGAGCTTGAATGACATTTAGCTTCAAGATATAATCACCCTGTGTCAGCACACCGGCATTTCCACTCGTCGTGGTCCATGTCTGCCATCCACCCGTCAACGGTAGTGTTGCTTCCGGCATATTACTTAAGTACGTTCCTGAGGTATCGTACAGTTCAAATTGAATCTTTCCGTTGCTTTGCGAAGCGTGGCGGTAATTAATAGAATAGGTAGCATTGTTTAACACCTTGATGTCGTACAGCAAATAATCGCCACCGTCTAAATAACCGATGTTCTGCCCGCCACCAACATCGGATGTGTTCTCCAATGAAATTCCATCCATGCTAGAATAGGCTTCTGCTTCTATTTTACCCGGAATGACATGTACTGTCGGTAATGTGTTTTCAACCAATTCCTGAGTGAATGGATCTACAGCCGTTCCATCCTTAGCCTTAAGGGCAGTTCCTGAATAAGAAACCTTCATTTCATCTAAAAAGGTCATGTTCTGATTCAGCGTCAAGATGAAGTTTCGAACATTGTTTGGACTAGGTGCGATGTTCACCACCGATGCCTGATTTCCATTTATCGTAACGTAATAAGAGGCGAAATTTCCAAGCTGGGTCGTGTCCAAAGGCTTGTTGGTTTTGACCTCAATTTCAGTATAGCTGTACGTATTTGAACTAACGTACTCAGCATCCAATGCTGTTGTACTTCCCGTTGGGATAAATTCAAAGCTGGCGACATTGAAGCCACCGCTATTCGCTACAAAGCGAAGCGTCTTATCCTCAGAAGATAGAATGACATTGGGAATTACCTTATCCGCCAGAATAGACCAGCTTCCTGTATTCGAAGCGTAATAGTTCGGGGTCAATTTTACACCGTCTGCTTCAAAGTAAAAGTTTCCACCAGTAGCACCGTTTGCACCTTGTCGTACTTTGATTGTGTAGACACTGTCTTGTGCAATATCTACGGTGTATTGCATCCAATCGTCCGTATCTACCCAGCCCACACAGTAGCCATTACTATTCACGAAATCTGAGAATGCCTGCACATCTACCCCATCGTTTCTATACGTCCAGCCACTGTTCCATGCAGGCGGAGGATTCAATTGCATGGATTCCGTGTCGTAATAAGCGACTCCTAAAGGACCCATGTCGTATTCTGAAGCGTGAACAATACCCGGAATAGTGTGCTCCTTCCATGGCAATGCAGTAGGATCGTAAATCTGTCTAAACATCGCATCGATGACCCCTCTATTGTAGGTACAATTCTCAGCTTTCAGATTGGTCGCTAGCTGCATGAGCGCAGCCGTAGCATCGGCAACAGAAGGAGCGCTAGCATTACCGCTCCAATAATCCAACAACTGTTGATACCCAAGGTTTTTAGTAATACTTAATGGGGCATTAATGGTCTCCACCTTTTTTAATGGCCACCACGCCCAACCGACTCCTTCAGATTCCATGATGCTGATTAAACCCGTATACCAAGCATTCGAGTTTTCACCAGTTTCACCAAACCAGATAGGTACGTTGTACGTATCTCTCAGGTCCAAACCATACTGGATATCGGCCACACTATTTACCGGTGACCAATACTTATGCGGTGAGTAGGCCATGTTGTTATCCCATGGAGGTGTCAATCCAGTAAATGTATTTGCAAACCAATTCCCTTCTATGAAGATGATGTGGTTGGTATCTACGGTTCTTATACTATCCGTTATGTCTTCGTAAAGATTTCTAAGCAAGGTCCCACCTGGTAAATTCCAGTTGGGTTCATTGATTAAATCATACCCAGCGATGGTCGTATCTGTGGCAAACTTCTCCGCCAGCTTTTTCCAAAGCGCAACAGTCTTTGTCCTGTTGTGGACACTTTCCCACAGCGAAGGCTTCGTGGGATCGTAATCACTAATACCTTGATCGTAGCCCTGACCTCCGGGCGCGGCATGAAGGTCTAAAATGACATACAACCCTGCATCCTCCGCCCAAGTTACCACTGAATCTAAAAGATTAAATCCCTTCGTGAGCCAGGTATTTTGTCCAAGCACAGGTTCCTCTTCGATCGGCAGGGTGAAGAGGTTGTAATGCATAGGAACTCGGATGGTATTGAAACCCCAAGCCGCCATGCTATCCACGTCTGCCTTATTAAAATGGTTTTCTAGCCAGGCATCGTAAAAAGCTTGTGTCGCTGTAACCCCAATAAGGTCTTCAATAGTGTCCTTTATCTTGTGTTGTGGATTCGCAAATGAAGCGGTTTGAAGCATATAGCCTTCCTGGACCATCCAACCGCCTATTCCCATAGCACGAATAAGCAGTGTATCACCAGATCCATCGACGATAGCCTTGCCATTAGATTTTACGTATTGGGCGGATGCCAAGGTAGTAACCAAGAATGCCCCTAGGAGAAATAAGCGTTTCATGATGTGTAGTTGTGTAGTTGTCTAGCCACAATATAAAAAAAACGAGGCGCTTCCCTTGGGAAGCGAACCTCGTTTTATTGATGCGCAGTTTTGGCAATCGGTAACACTTTTTCAAAGATGCGATAATTGCTTAAGAACGTGTTTTTTACAGCAAGACAGTTGCCGGACAATTAAATTTTTTGGATGAATTCATCCAAAGAGTCTCCCTTTTCGAGGTCCAGTTTCTTCTTTAAACGGTATTTGGCTTTTTCAACAGCTGCCGGACTCACGTTTAGCACGTTCGCGACCTCCTTGTTACTCATCTGCTGACGAAGCAAATAACTCAATCGAATCTCGCCTTTAGTCAAGGTTGGGTATTCTGCTTTGAGCTTTGCAGAAAAGTCCTCGTGCAGCTCACGGTAGTTCCGCTCAAAATGATCCCAATAATTCTCACTTTGAAGCTCTCTATTCAACTCTCTGGTCATGCCTTTAAGAAACCTGAGCACCTCTTCTGAACGTCCTTTCTTCTCGCTTTCTTTCACCAAACGTTCCTTAAAGGATTGAAGAAGTTCTAGTCGTGAAGAAGTCTTCAGTAACTGAAAGCTGAGTTCTGTCTTCTGCTTTTCTGTCTTCACTTCAAGCTCTGCCGCCTTTGCCTTTAAAAGCTCACGCTCAGTTTCTACCAGTTTTAAACGCGTCAATCTGAATTTACGGTCTTGGAAAAAGAATACTGCGGCTCCCACCAAGAATGTGATCACTACAAAGAGGATAAGTTTGAACCACCATTGCTGCCAGAAGAAAGCCTTAATGACAAAATCAAACGAAAGTACTTTAGGCGCTACGCCTGATTTCGTCGCTGAAATTTCAATCGTGTATTTACCCGGATCCAGTTCTGATAAATCAATGATTCGTGAGCCTTGGGGCAGGGTCATCCAGCGTTCGTCGTTTGAAGACAATCTATAATGAAAAGACACACCTCGTTGAAAAGAAGGAGACATCAATTCAAATGAAAACCTTATGGATTTTGTCCCTGCGTTAAAGGTAATAGGTTTGCGGGCCTCATTGGTATTTTTAATCAATTTCGCAGATTGCTTTTCGTTATCTGCAAAGACATCGGTCAATAGCAAATCCGGAACCTCCGCTGTACGTATATCATTGACATTAACCACTGCTACGCCTTTGGTTCCACCTACATAAAGGTTTTCACCCTTGAGAACGAGTGACTTCCTGTTTGGAAGCCCAATCTGTAATTCATCAATCTCACGGATGAGCTCGAATTCCCATTGGCCATCGATATACTGTATGCGACTTAGTCCCAGAGAGGTTGTTGCATAAATGTAATGCTCGCCAGCCGCTAATGCATAACAGTTGGTGTAGTCTGCATTCTTAAGCACTGTGTCTAAGATTCCCTCCCTGTAGGAAAGAATCCCGGCCCCTTCCGTCCCAATAATCAATTGACCTCCGTAAGAACTTAAATCAAGCACACTATTGTCTAACGCTACAGCGAATATCCCTCCGTTGCGATCTATAGAGTGCAGTCCGGAAAATTCCGACCCAACCCATAGCTCGCTACCGGTAAACTCGAGATCCATGATATTTCTACCAACACGCCAAGGCACTTTAAAAGGCGAGATAAACTCCTCTCCGTTCCAATATTGGAGTCCGCTCAAGGTCCCAATCCAAAGACTATCGCCCCAAGTTTGCTCCATGGACCAAATGTTACTATTGTTCAAACCAAAGGCGATTCCAGAGCTTGCCAAGAAACGGCGCTTAAGATTGCCTTGTCCGTTTAAGACAAACAGCCCTTCAGATAGACTGCCTACCCATAATTCTTCACCGTAGGTAGCGAGGCTCGTGACAACATCGGGTAATACATCAGGGTCTATCCTCCTCACTGTGACCTTTCCAGCATCTGTATTGTATCGAACCAAACCGTCACCATCGTAACCTACCCAAAGGCCATCGTGCTCTAACAAAGCGATCGAACTCTGCAACCCTGAATAAGCAAAGTCCTCGTGCTTCTGTAAAGTTCTAACTATACGTTCGCTTTTTGGGAGCACAGTAATTCCAGAGTTGAAGGTACCTAACCACAGTTGATCGGAAAAGTCATAAATACCATAGAATTGGTCCGATGCGAAGCCTAACTGTGGCTGGTATTTAGAATAGTAATCTATGTGGCCTTGAGATATTTTGTACAAGCCTTCTCCATCCGTACTTACCCACAGATCATCTCCGTCAAAATGAACATCCCGCGGACCGATTGGGTCCAAAGTCGAGTCTCTTTCAAAAGCACCCGAAGTTGTGTTTAATCGGAATAGTCCTTGATCTTCTACCCCAAAAACAACATCGCCTCCTAGAACATCAACCGATTTACGGAAGGAACTAACTTCCCCGTTTACAAGTGCTGATAGAATAGTGTTGTTGGATTGAAGTACGTACAACAATTTTGAACCAGTTGTGGCCATCCATAGTGTGTCGCCTTGTTCGGCAAAATCGAAGCAAAATGCAATGTCCGCTCCGTGAATTTTACCGATTAACTGTTGCCAACGATCCGCCCCGGGCCGCAAAAAGTAGGATCCGTTACCACTTGTCCCGGCCCAAATAGTTCCATCCCTAGTTTCATACAAAGAGATAATGGAATAATTGGCAGGCAACTGCGGACATTTCTTGTCTGGACGTGCGCTAAGATTACCCAGATCTACACTCACAATACCACCGAGTTGTAGCCCGATATAAAGAACTGAATCTTGAGAGACCAACAAGCTCTGTACGTTGTTTGAACGACGTTCAGTTGTAGAATCTAGAAAGGAAATGTTTGTTGCTTTTCCCTCATTGTATCTGTACAAACCGTCCCTGGTTCCAATCCAGATAAATCCCCATGGATCTTGGACAATGTCATATACGGTTGGGTTGTTCAATCCCTGGCTTGCATCAATAAGGCGAGCCTCCTGGCCAAAGCCGGACAAGGACAGGACAAAAAGTAATGACGTGAGTAACCTTCGCATGTGCGCAAGGTACAAAATGAAAGGGGGACCCGAAACGGGTCCCCCTACACTTACTTACTAACCAAAAGGTAAGTGAATATTATTTCAAGGCTACACGTACAACCTTCTCAGTCATGCCGTTTTGTACACGTACGATGTACATACCGCGTGGTAGAGAAGCAACGTCTAGACGAGCCTCTGCTTCGAAAGTAGCTTCCATTACACGAGCACCAGTGATGCTGTATACTGCTACGTTAGAAGAAGTTCCAGTAGTGTTCTCAATGAACAATACATCAGATGCAGGATTTGGCTTAACTACGAATGAAGCAGCCTCTTCTTCGATACCGATGTTAGCACATGGACCACACTCTTCCCAACATTGAACGTCAAGAGTAGTATCGGCAGCACCAATTGTGATGTAACGGTTTGTGAAAGCACCAGTTGTCAAAGTACAAACTGAATCTGAAGTTGCTGGATCAAAGTTTTCTTGAATCGCCCAGCTATCAGCAGTGTACTTGAATTCGTAAGAACCTGGCAACAAAGACAAAGTAGCAGTGTATACACCGTCACCGTCATCATCAGACATCATGTCTGCATCACCAGACCATCCGTTCATCGTACCTGAAACGTAAGCGGTAGTGAACGTACCCAAGATTGAGTTACGGTCAGACTGGAATGTAACGTTTACCGGTGTTGGTGGAACTGGACAAGTACCGTCAGTAGTACACTCGCCGAAACAAGTCATCAAGTGGAAGTCACCGTACAATGGCGAACCTGTAGAACGGTCGTTGTAGTTGTTAGGGTCACCACAAGGCTTACCAGCCAAGTTTTCTTTACAACCCCAAGATGGACAAGCACCGTTAGTGAAAGTGAAGAATGAAGTGAAACCAGTGTCTTTAGCAACAGTGATGCTGTAGATACTATCACCGATTGGGTGCATTTCGTTATCACCTGGGTTACCGAAGTTACCACCACCAGCTAAGAATACACCAGTTGAATCAACTGCCTGGTAAGACATGTTCACTTGCATAGTCAAGTATACCTGACCTGCTTTAGCATCGCAAGATTCCCAAGCAACACCAGTTAGAATTGTATCACCAGTTAGCTCGGCAAAACGGTTAGTGTAAATACCCGTTGTCTTAGTACATGCAGTACCTGAAGTCAAGTTTTCCTGTCCTGTCCAACCGTCAAGAGTAAACTTGTACTCAATAGAGTCAGCAGTCAAAGGAAGGGTTACTGTCCAGATAGAATCACCATCTGCATCAGCCATAGGATTACAAGTACCACACCAGCTGTTAAAGTCACCGTTAAGGTTAACTGTGGTGTACGAACCTGAATAGTCACGCATATCAACGATAAACGTAACATCCTTTTGTGCGAAACCTAGCATAGGCAAGCACAACATCAATAAAGCGTAGATTTTTTTCATGTTAAGCATTTATTTATGGTTAGTAATTATTGAAAAACTCTTATATAATCCACCAGCATATACTGAGGGAATTGGGTTGAAGGGCCAACTGGACCAGGCCAGTTTCCTTCCACGGCAATATTCAAAATGAAGAAGAACTTCTGATGGAACGCACTCAAGTTACCAATGTTCATCGAGTGGTACAGCATGTTATCTCTGTACCATTTGATGGATGAACTGTTCCAAACAATAGAGAATACGTGGAACTCATCGTTAAACTTCTCACCGTTCGGCAAACTAGTATTACCACTGTACTCTGCATGAGAACCGTTATTAGACCAGTGGGCAGTACCGTACACGGTACGGTCGTTGTACCCTTCCCCTCCAATAAGTTCCATGATGTCAATCTCTCCACAAGTTGGCCAACCGTCAGTACTGAAGTTGTCTCCAAGCATCCATAGTGCCGGCCAAATACCTTGTCCGTAAGGCACCTTGGCGCGAATATCAATACGACCGTATTTGAAAGATTCTTTGCCTTGTGTAGTCATACGAGCAGAAGTATAAGGCGCACCTAAATACGTCTCTTCCTTCGCTGTAATTCTCAAGAAACCTTGATCAAGCTCTGCATTTTTAGTTCCAGCTCTGTAGTATTGACTTTCGTTATTACCCCAGCCAGACGCTCCGGTTTCAAAGTTCCAGGTGGCGCCATCAACAGAGGTTCCGTCGAACTCTTCTTCCCAAACTAAGGTAAGACCAGAATAGCTTGACGGTGACGTATAGCCAGTGTTGTCGATTGGAGGTGCACCGTCGTCATTTTTCAAAGTAATCTGAGCGTAAGGTATAGGGGTAGTCACGTTAATAGGATTGCTGAAAGAGACCCAAAGAGATTCGGTGTCTTCAGAATCCTCATCTCCGACAATAGTGATAGGAATAACCCCTACAGATTCGCCCTTAGGAATGATTAATGTTCCTTGAGCAGCCTCGAAGTCGCTACCTTCATCAGCGCTTACTGCACTGGTTGTATAGTCAATCGAAACTTCCCTTGGTGCAGCTTCCGTTAGATAGACGTAGAAATCAAGAACGTGCGTTCCATTGCCTTCGTCGATAATAACGTCCTCTGCACTTAATTGAGGAACGGAAGGTGCCTCGCAACCAGAAATTGCAAGGCCCATTCCGAAAATTAAACATACGTTTAAGAGTGTCTTCATGTATTCTCCTTATGATTCAGAGTAGAGTGTAAAACGCCACAATCCTGGGCCAAAGTTCACTTCAATTTCCATGTAGCGGTCACCAGCAACATCGGTCATAGACAGAATATCGTATGTGATCTCAGTCTGAGGTGTGCTCACCTCTGCACCGTTAGCTACTTTATGTAGACCCAAGAAAGCACCTGTGCCAACTACCTTTATCTGATCTGGGTGGTCGTTATTCGCGGGAATTACTTGGTAACCGTGCGTGCCGCTCTTCCAACCTTCCAAAGTACCTGTAAGCATGTTTTCATTGTAACATCCTTCTGGCGAGAAGCCGAACACTGGTTCACCCCAGAAATCACCATTGGCATTGTACACCATATCACCATCAGCTGTGAAAGTCCATTCGTCGTTGTAGGTACATGGACGTCCATTTGTCGCGCCGTTGGCGTCGACAGCCCACCACGTAGCGCCGTCGGTAGAGCCTACCCATAAAGAGCCCGCTTGAGGCGCAAGTTTCCAGGTTCTTTCGTCACATTCCGTTAACCACTCAATAGCACCAACACAAGGAGGTGGACCTTCTTTAAAGATTTCTACCGTACCTGTCGTTGAGGCGGAACCTCCTTGGTTAAATACAGTATGCGTTACATTGTAAACACCAATCGAGCCGATGAATACATCAACCGTTTCACCCGTATATGTGCCAACGCCTTCAATCTCCCAAGAGAATAAGAATGGATCTCCCGTGGAATTTGATGTAAACTGTACATTGTTACTATCAATGTATGTCATTGTATAATCAGCTTGAGGCAAAGCCCCTAGCTCTGTATGACCAGCTTCACTTGGTTCACATGCAATGAAACCAATAGCTAGTGCTGCGAAAAATGCGATTCTCTTCAACATAATTCTAAATTTTAGTATCCAGGATTCTGGGTTAATACTCCTTGACTCGCGTCAATTTCTTGCTGAGGGATAGGTAAGTATTGGTGTGTAGCCAAAACAAAGCCTTGATCTCCTAAAACATCAGTTGCTTTACCTGTTCTCAATAGGTCGAAGAAACGATGTCCTTCAGTCGCAAGCTCAAATCTGCGCTCGTCATAAATGTCTTCCAACAAATCCGAACCTGTTGAAGACACTGGAGACAAGCTAACACGACTACGTACTTGGTTGAGGTATGAACGAGCTGTTCCTTCTGAACCGCCGCTACGTACCAAACCTTCTGCAGCCATCAATAGAACATCTGCGTATCTGATCTCACGAATGTTGTTACCCCAGTTCAATGCTGGATCACCATCAGGTGCGACATTAGAGGCGATAGGGGCGTACTTTCTCATGAAGTAACCTGTGTTTTGGTAACCCGGGGTGTATTCTGCACCTGGAAGAGAGGCAGCATCAATAATGGTCTGTCCGTAACGTGGATCATTTGCCATATCTGCTTGCAACTCTGTAGAAACTGGACAGAATCCCCAACCAGTAGCATATGTCGGTCCGTTGTAGTCACGCATACCGATGAATTGAACACCAACGTTACCTTCACCGCCACCCCAGCCGAATGAACCCCAGTCAGATGCTGAGTTTTCGCTGTATGTGATTTCAAAAACACTTTCCGAAGACCACTCGCCTTCTTTTGTCCAAAGATCCGCGTAGCTTGACAGCAATGAGTACTCACCAGAGTTGATTACGTCTTCACACAAAGAAGCAACTTGGCTCATTTTAGATTCATCGTTCTGGAACAAGTATACACGGGCAAGTAATGCTTGTGCTGCACCTTTAGTTACACGACCCAATTGGTTTTCAGAAACTGAAGTTGGCAATACACTAATTGCATCCTCAAGATCAGAGATGATCAACGGGTAAATGCTTTCTGGGCCTACTTGCTCTACAGTGTAGTATTCAGAAGCGCCTAGCGTGTGGTCAATTAATGGCACGTTACCAAATAGGCGAACCAAATCGAAGTAGAACTTTGCGCGAAGGAATTTGGCTTCACCTTTCGTTCTTACACGGAAAGATTCTGCTGCTTCCTCAATACCGTCAATCTTCTCCAAGTATAGGTTAGCTCTGTAGATGCCTTTGTAGCACTTTCTCCAAAAACCGCGTTGAGGCCCTAGGTTAGGTGTTAACGTGAAGTTGTCGTAAGCAACCCATGAAGGCTGATCAGACGCATCGCTACCTCCTGCATATGTGTCGTCAGAAGCAACATTCTGCAAGAAGCGGAACATGGTAAATCCGTACTGATCGTTCCACTGAAGAACATCATAGATACTTACCAAAGCTTCAAAAGCCTGGTCTTGATTTTGGTAATAGTTCACCTCCAATACACGGCCTACCGGACGCGTATCAAGAAAGTCCTTAGAACAAGAGCCCAATACTAGGGTCAGCGCTAGCGTGAGGCTTACCCAAATGCTTTTTGTGTGGTTTAACTTATTCATGATTTATTTATTTAAATGTGATGTTCAAACCGATTGTATTTACTCTCGCTTGAGGGTAAATACCACGGTCAATACCTAGACCTGCACCAATTTCTGGATCAAATCCACTGTACTTCGTAAACGTTAATAGGTTGGTACCTGCGTAGTAGATACGCATTTTTCTCAATCCTATTCTTTCAGCTACTGAACCTGTGATGTTGTAGCCCAATTGAAGTGATTTCAAACGGAAGAAACTACCGTCTTCAACGTAGAAGTCAGAACTACGAGCGAAGTTTTTGTTTCTGTCGTCGAAGGTTAGACGAGGGTAGGTATTTGATGTACCTTCTCCAGTCCAACGGTCAATAGCGGTTGCAGGCATGTTTGATGTTGGTAGATCGTATCTACGTGTCGCGTTGTAAATGTCATTGCCAAATACACCTTGACCGAATACGTTCAAATCCCAATTCTTGTACTGAATATCAAGCGTAATACCTGCAGTCCAGTCCGGTGTTGGGTTACCAATCATTGTTCTATCGTCAGCATTGATCTGTCCGTCACCGTTTACATCAACGAAACGGAAATCACCCGGCATTGCACCTGGTTGGATCGTATCACCAGTAGAAGAAGTGTATCCATAAACTTCATCCATGTTCTGGAAGATCCCGTCTGTCTGGTACCCGAATAGGTAACCGATTGGCAGACCCTCTGTGATACGCGTGATCTCAAGACCCTGAGGTCCCCAGCCTGCGCCTGTTAAGTAGCCTGCGTCATTACCAATAAGAACAACCTCATTTCTAATGAAACTTACATTACCGCTTACACCAATAGCAAAGTCTTTGCTGTAGGTTCTGTCGTAACCGAATTCCATATCGATACCTTGGTTCAACATAGAGCCAACGTTTGCTGTAGACGGGTCGTTACCAATGTAATCTGGCAGTGGTGGACGTGTCTTCATGTCGTTAGTCTTACGGTTGAAGACATCTAAACCGAATACCAAGTAATCGTATGCACGAATCTCAGCACCAACGTTCAACTGTGCAACGCTCTCCCAACGCAAATCAGGGTTCGCTACTTGTGCAGGTGTCGTACCGTTCGTAAGGATTTCATTTCTACCAAAAGTGTACGAACGACCACCAATAATTGTTGAAGCGTATTCTAGCGAACCAGCAGCATCGCTACCGTTCAAACCATAACCCGCCTTCAATTTCAACTGATTGATATTGTCGTACACCCAGAAGTCTTCCTTGTGCATGTTCCAACCGGCAGAAAGTGATGGGAAGTAACCCCAACGGTAGTTCTGTCCGAATCGAGAAGAAGCATCTGCACGCAATACTGCAGTAGCAACATATTTACCATCGTAGTCATAGTTTGCACGAGCGAAGTATGATTCAATAGCATAGCGCTCCCACTTACCACCATAAACCTGCTCAGAAAGCTCGTTTCTTGCGTAGTCTATAGTTGCATCTTGGAAATCTTGTGTAGGAACATCGCGCTTATTTCCGCCAATGTATCTTCCGTTCACTTCCTGAGCACTGTGACCCGCGAGGTAGCTCATGTTGTGCTTACCAACACTGTGGTTGTACGTGATTGTATTGTCCCAAATCCAAGTAAAGCCTCTGTTAAAGCTTGAGTACACGTTATTAGTGTCCAAAAGGTTGGTTGCATTTAGATAGTGCGACGGTGTGAAACCTTCACTACCCCAGAATGCGAGGTCGATACCCATACTTGAACGCGCTTTCAATCCAGGAAGGATTTCAAACTCTGCGTAAGTATTGTTCACGAACTTATCAGCCCAACCATAATTGTTAATGATGCTGTATGCTGCAACCGGATTCACAATTTCAGAAGTAACACGGTTTGAAATACCATAGATACCGCCTTCGTCACGAACCAAATTGCCTCTCAATACACCTCCTGATGAATATGGCGCAGAGGCCAAAACTGTTGGGTCTGTTTCATAAAGAGGCGTTAATGGATCAATGTTTAACGCACGACCTAATGGTGAACCCCACTCTGTGTTCTCAGCAACACCGTTACTTTGATTGTGCGTATAAGCAACATTCCAACCTACTGTCAAACGGTCGTTGACATTTGTGATTGTATTCAAGCGTGCCGCAAGACGCTCGTAGTAAGACTTGCCTTCTGCAACTATACCTTCTTGGCTGAAGTTGCTTACCGAAGCGTAGTAAGAACCTTTGTTCGTTGCACCTGCGATGCTTACATCGCTATTCTGCATGATTGCATTCGGATTAAACACGTGGCTTTGCCAGTCTGTACCCACTCCATATTGAGCAGGATTCTCGTAAATTTTTGGCTGACCCGCTGCTGCCGACATCTCGTTCATCAACGTAGCATATTCTGTAGCGTTCAAGACTGGAATTTTCTTCCATGGGTTTTGAACACCCGTATATGAAGATACTTTCACCTCCATTCCACGAGCCTTTGAACCGTTCTTCGTAGTTACGATAATTACACCGTTTGCACCACGAGCACCGTAGATTGCAGCTGAGGCAGCATCCTTAAGTACCTCGATAGTTTCGATGTCTCCTGGGTTCAAAAAGTCAATACCTCCACCGATGATTACTCCATCCACAACGTAAAGTGGGTCAGAACCATTGATTGAAGAGGTACCACGTATACGAATCACCGAACCCGAACCCGGTTGACCAGAACTCTGAACAACACTTACCCCAGAGGTACGACCTTGGAGTGCGGTTTCGATACGTGGCAATTGAAGATCTTCGAGATCCTCAGATTTCACGCTAGAGATCGCTCCCGTTACGTTTGATTTTTTCTGCACCCCGTAACCAACAACAACGACCTCATCCAAAGTAGATGCAGCTTGATCGTAGTTTAGTTTCGTGGTAATCTGTTTGTTGTCAGAAAGCGTTACAGTTTTGCTTTCGTATCCAACGAATGAAATAGATACTTGCGTTCCTTTCGAAACATCTAGATTCCAGCGACCGTCCATATCTGTCATAGCAGATTTTTGGCCAGCGTTTACAACTGCACCTGGCAAAGGCGAGTTGTCCGCCGCATCTAGTACTACTCCTTTGTACTGAGCGCTCATCGTAAACGAAGAAAGCACGAGGACAAATGTTGCAGCAAGCGACAATAAGTGTTTGTTGTTAATCATAATCGACCGTTAGTTATTTTATAAAGTGTTCGATGTACACTCAAAAGTCTTGAATAGTAATTAGGTATACAACCGCCCTTACCGGACAAAAACCGGACAGAATTGTTCATTTTCGCTATAAAGTCAATGAAATTAAGACTTGAGATTACTGGACAAGGTCCAAAATGGATCATTTAGACTGTAAAATCGTCCAGATCGCGACGGTCCTTCTTAGTAGGTCTACCCAACCCCTTTTTACGGGTTACATTACGTGCCAATCGCAGAAATTCTTGCTTATCTAGCTCATCCTGAGGGGTAATGTCCTTAACTAGGTCCTCGACGAATTTTGCGCCAACCCGACTTTTGGGAATAGACAAAACCTCCCAAATTTGGTCAAATCCGTGGCGTTTGATGGTGATTTGATCGCCGACTTTGATCTCTCGAGAAGGTTTAACCGGTATTTCCTCCATTAAAACTCGCCCAGAACGCACATTCTCGCCGGAAAGACTACGGGTTTTGAACAATCGGACACACCAAAGAAATTTGTCAATTCTCATCAGAGCAAATTTGAAACATTTCGGGTATTTTGAAGCCTGAATATCGCCTAAATATGAAAACTAACACTTTCGCGGCCGCATTGTTGGGACTCGCAACTCTAATTGCCTGTAATAACAGTACCTCGGACACTACTTTAGAAGAAACGCCTCAGACAATGGAGACCTATAAAAAAGGGTATCAACTCTACACCATTCGCGAAGAAATGGTCAGTGATTCGACTGTAAACGCTGCTTTACATGCAACCAAAGAGATGGGCTATGTTCAAGTAGAGTCGTTTGGATACATGCAAGGCACCTTCTTTGGACAAAGTCCTGAGCAATTTAAAAAGACCATTGACAGTGCTTCGCTAAGCTCGCCTAGTGGACATTATATGCCTATGCAGTTGGCCACTAATGAAGTGGAACCGTTGGACACTTCTACCATTGCAGATATCTTGGATGCTGCACAAGCTTTGAATCAAAAATGGGTGGTTATCCCTTGGATGAGCGAGGCATGGAGAAACGCCGAGGGCTATGCGCATGTGGCCAATTATCTAAAAGCCTTAAGCGCTGCATGTCAGGAGCGCGGCATGATCGCCGCTTGGCACAATCATGAATTTGAATTCCAGCCGCTCGAAGACGGCACAATCCCTTACGACTACCTTATTGAGAATTTAAAAGACGAAGGCGTGGTCTTCGAAATGGACGTACACTGGGTGGCTTTTGCCGGTGAAGATCCTGTGAAATGGTTTGAGAAATACCCAGGCATGTTCCCGCTATGGCACGTTAAAGATTTTGCTGCCGATACTTTAACGCAGGTTCCCGTAGGTCAAGGCGTGATTGATTGGGAACGAGTTTTCGCCAATGCTGAACTTAGCGGTATGCAACACTATTATATAGAGCAAGATGTTTGTAGTGCGGACCGCGCGTTGGATTGCTTGAAAGAGAGCATTGACTGGGCGGCAGAACAAACCTTCATGGAATAAGCAAAACTATACCCAAATACAACCTAATATGTACGGAGACTTAAAAGACCACTTGCAAAGAGAATTAGCCGATATAGAAACAGCTGGTCTGTTCAAAAGAGAGCGCATTATTACCACTCCTCAAGATGCGGTTATTAAAACTACCGAAGGAGCGGAGGTCTTAAACTTTTGTGCCAATAATTACCTCGGACTTAGTTCACATCCTCGTGTTCTGGAAGCGGCGCACAAAACCCTCGATTCCCACGGTTTTGGGATGAGTTCAGTACGCTTTATTTGTGGGACGCAGGATATTCATAAAGAATTGGAAGCCAAGATTGCTGAGTTCCTTCATACCGAAGACACTATTCTGTATGCCGCTGCTTTTGATGCAAACGGAGGTGTGTTTGAACCCCTTTTAACCGCTGAAGATGCCATTATTTCAGACAGCTTGAACCACGCCTCAATTATTGACGGGGTTCGTTTGTGTAAGGCTGCGCGTTATCGTTACGCAAACAATGACATGGCGGATCTTGAAAAGCAACTTCAAGCTGCCGAGGGTGCCCGATTCAAAATCATCGTTACCGACGGTGTCTTCTCTATGGACGGCTACGTTGCGCAATTAGATAAGATTTGTGACCTCGCCGATAAATACGATGCCTTGGTTATGGTAGACGAATGTCATGCTACTGGGTTTATTGGTAAAACAGGACGCGGTACTGTGGAGCTTAAGAATGTGCTGGGTCGTGTAGATATCATTACCGGAACTCTCGGTAAAGCATTAGGTGGTGCCATGGGTGGCTTCACCACGGGACGCAAAGAGATCATTGAGATGTTGCGTCAAAAATCGAGACCGTATTTGTTCTCGAACTCTCTAGCACCAACCATTGTAGGTGCATCTATCGAGGTCTTTAACCTTTTGAGCGAAAGTACTGAGCTCCGTGATAAATTGGAGTGGAACATTAACTACTTCAAGGAAGGTGTCAAAGCCGCAGGATTCGATTACAAGGACGGTGAAAGTGCCATTGTCCCTATTATGCTGTACGACGCTGCCCTTAGCCAAGAATTTGCAGATCGATTGCTCGAAGAAGGCATTTATGTTATTGGCTTCTTCTACCCGGTGGTTCCAAAAGAGCAAGCGCGCATTCGCGTTCAGTTGAGCGCCGGTCACGACAAAGCACATTTAGACCGCGCTATTGCTGCATTTACCAAGGTAGGCAAAGAGCTTGGCGTACTAGAAAATTAATTTTAACACCTTTTTTAGCGTCTTACACTGCTGCGAGATAAACACTCTAAGCAGGGAGGCGTTACTTTTACAGTTTCAATAAAGAGCTTTACAGCATGCTGATCCAAATCGCACAGTTCCTATTGGGACTTTCTCTTCTTATCGTCATTCACGAATTCGGACACTTTTTACCGGCCAAATACTTTGGAATTAAGGTGTCGAAATTCTACCTGTTCTTTGATTACAAGTTCTCGCTGCTGAAAAAGCAGATTGGTGAGACGGAATGGGGTATTGGTTGGATACCATTGGGCGGCTACGTAAAGATTGAAGGTATGGTGGACGAAAGCATGGATACCGAAAACCTCAGCGAAGAGCCTGAAGATTGGGAATTCCGTGCAAAGCCGGCTTGGCAACGCATCATTGTATTGACCGGCGGCGTCTTTATGAACTTCCTGACTGCCTATTTCATCTATGTCTTCCTCTTAATGGGTTACGGTAAAGATTATCTACCCAATGATTCATTAGTCAATGGGATCTGGACCAATGAAATAGGTCTAGAGATGGGCTTAGAAAACGGAGATAAAATTCTAAGAATTGGCGACTACACACCAGAAAGCTACAGTGAAACGGCCTTAGAAATCCTTTTGAGTCAAGGCGAAGATTTAGTGGTTGAGAGAGACGGTAGAGAGGTGCGCATCCCCATTGCAGTGGAGTTTATCGAGGAAATGATCAAGGAGAAAAAATTTCCTGGACTGATCAAACCTAGAATGCCATATGTGGTTGGCTCCTTCGCCGAAAACAGTTTCGGTGAGTCCCTTGGACTGCAAGTTGGAGACAGCATCGTTGGCTTAAACGGCCAAGAGATGTTGTTTTTCGATCAATACAAATCGGTACTCCCAAATTACGCTGGAGAAGAAGTGGATCTTGCATACTTCCGTGATGGAAGCGCGGATACCTTGACTTTCACACTACCTGAATCGGGCCGATTGGACGTCTATAATACCACTGCGGTATTCAAATACTACGAGATTAAAAACAAAAAATACAGCTTCGCTTCAGCCCTTAGCGGTGCTGGTAACGAGGTTGCTGCCAAACTGGACGGTTACATTCGTCAATTCAAGCTCATCTTCAACCCGAAAACCGAAGCATATAAGGAAGTGGGTGGTTTCTTGACCATTTTACAGCAGTACGAAAAAGCTTGGGATTGGCGACACTTCTGGGAGTTTACTGCCTTCCTAAGCATCATGCTTGGATTCTTGAACATCTTGCCAATACCTGCGCTTGATGGCGGACATGTGGTCTTTACAGTGATCGAAATGATTACCGGCAAAAAGCCATCGATCAAGGTACTTGAGATAGCTCAGATGATTGGATTCTTCTTGCTCCTTGCACTACTCATTTTCGCCAACGGAAACGATGTAATGCGTGCATTATTCGGTTAGATGAACAGAAGCAAGGAAATATACGAGCATCTTGGAAGGGTCAAGGATCCTGAGATTCCCGTATTGAGCTTGCACGACATGGGTATCCTTCGTAGCGTTGATGTCCTAGATGAGAACGAGACACGTTTTAAAGATGCCATGGGAGCTTTTCAAAGCGCTCACCCGGATGCCCCGGAAGAGAACGCCCGCTACGTCTATAAAATCACCATCAGTCCCACCTATGTCGGTTGTCCAGCTATGGACCGCATGGAACAGGACATACGCGAGGCCATGTACGTCATGCAACTACCCTTCGTAGTAGAACAACAGCTCCAACCTTCATGGACTACAGATTGGATTTCTGAGGAAGGACGCAAGAAAATGGAGGACTATGGCATTGCACCGCCGGTCCAAGAAAGTGCAGATAAACGCGTATTGTTTGCGGAGGCTCCAAAAGTGAATTGTCCCAAATGTAAAAGTGGAGATACACGCATGTTGAGCAGGCATGGAAGCACAGCGTGTAAGAGTCAATACGCCTGCAATTCTTGCTTGGAGCCCTTTGAATACTTCAAGTGTCTTTAAGTTCGGGCGAAAGGCCGTAAATTAGAGCACCCAAATACATCACAGAAATGCCCAAAAGCCCGACCATTCCATGGTTCAAAGCCTACAAGCTCATGGCCACTGCCAAGAGTATGGCAGAATTGTACGAGCGCGAAAAGGACACAACCTCTAAATATGTACACGCCACCAGCCGTGGGCACGAAGCAGCACAGCTCGCTTTAGCACTGCAACTAGAGCCGAAGGACTACGTGGCACCGTACTACCGCGACGACAGTATTCTGTTGGGTATTGGAATGACTCCAAAAGACTTAATGCTTCAGCTTCTGGCTAAAATAGACGATCCTTTTTCAGGAGGCCGAACCTATTACAGCCACCCTTCGCTGAAGGACGACGATAAGCCAAAAATCCCACACCAAAGTTCGGCAACTGGAATGCAAGCCATTCCAACTGCTGGCGTTGCTATGGGTATACAATACCGCGAAAATCAAGGACTCGCTTCTGAAGAAGAAAAAGGTGCCATTGCGGTATGCAGTATTGGCGATAGCGCCATGACCGAAGGAGAGATTTCTGAAGCACTGCACATGGCCGCACTGAAGCAATTTCCGCTGCTCATGTTTGTTCAAGACAACGGTTGGGATATCAGTGCGAATCGTGAAGAGGTACACCACAGCAACGCGGTGGAATATGCCAAAGGGTTTACAGGTATAGAAACGAGAGACCTCAACGGTTCAAGTTTCAAAGAATGCTATGAAGCTCTTGAAGAAGTCATTGAAATCATGCGTACTGAGCGTAGGCCATTCTTGATTCGTTGCGATGTTCCTCTGCTGAATCACCATACTTCCGGTGTTCGCAAAGAATGGTATAGAGACGATTTGAAAGAGGCGGCCAAGCGCGATCCATATCCCGTGCTGCGCGTGGAATGTATTGAGGCAGGTATTAGCGAAAAAGAATTGGAACAATGGGAAAAGGAAGCACAGGCCTTTGTGGAAGCACAATACGAGGATGCTTTGAGCATGCCTGACCCACAACCCGAGGACCTGTTTAACCATCAGTTTGCCCCTACTCCAATTACGGAAGAAAAAGGCGAACGCGCACCAAAAAATGCAGAGCCCACTGTGATGGTGGATGCCGCACTTTTTGCTATCAAGGAGCTGATGGCTGAACACCCAGAAGCCCTACTATACGGTCAAGATGTTGGTGGCAGATTAGGCGGTGTATTCCGTGAGGCAGCAACATTGGCCCAGACCTTTGGCGACGAGCGCGTTTTTAACACCCCCATTCAAGAGGCTTTCATTATAGGGTCTACCGTGGGTATGGCAGCCGCAGGACTAAAACCGTTTGTAGAGGTTCAGTTTGCCGATTATCTGTGGCCCGGAATGAACCAATTGTTTACTGAGGTCAGCCGCAGCTATTACCTCAGCAATGGAAAATGGCCAACAAGCACTGTCATTCGCGTACCTATCGGCGCCTACGGTTCTGGTGGACCGTTCCACTCTTCTTCCATCGAAAGCGTAGTGACCAATATTCGAGGTATTAAGATTGCCTACCCTTCAACCGGGGCCGATTTAAAAGGCCTTATGAAAAGTGCTTATTACGATCCAAACCCAGTGGTCATCTTTGAACACAAAGGGCTGTATTGGAGCAAAATACCAGGCACCGAGGGCGCGAAAACACCGGAGCCTAGCGCTGATTATATTATTCCATTTGGAAAGGGACGGATTGCGCTCGAAGCCGCTCCTGATAAGGTAGAAAATGGTGAAGCCGCCGTTTTAATTACCTATGGAATGGGTGTGTACTGGGCGCAGAAAGCTGCGGAAGAATTTAAGGGCAGGATCAGTATTGTTGATTTGAGAACCTTAGCCCCTTGGGATCGAAACCTAGTTATGGAACAAAGCCGCAGACACGGCCGTGTTCTTGTGCTCACCGAAGAAAGCGCAACCCCATCTTTTGCAGGGGCCGTTCAGGGAGTTATCCAATCGGATTGTTTCGAAAGTTTGGATGCACCGGTGATGCTCTTGGGCAGTGAAGATGTGCCTGCAATACCGCTCAACAGTACTCTAGAACACGCCATGCTTCCGAATGCAGAAAAAGTGGCTGCGAAGCTCAGAGAATTGCTCGAATATTAGCCGCGGGTTATCCGGCAAAAAATCGGTATTTTAGTCGCTCAAAATTCAAGCAAATGAGCACAGCATTTCTAGGGATCATGGGTCCCAACCAAATGATTTTGATTCTTGTAGTCGTATTGCTTTTGTTCGGTGGTCGTAAGATCCCTGAGCTAATGCGCGGACTAGGTCGTGGCGTGAAGGAATTCAAGGACGGCGTAGCAGACGACGAAAACACAGAAGATTCTAAGGAATAAGCCCGAAATCATTCGATTATGAGCAGCACTGCACAAGCGGTTGAGACTTTTTTGTCCAAAATTGAGCAAACCAAGGATCTAAACATCTTCTTGGAAGTATGGGCCGACGAGGCGCGTGAAAAAGCGCAGCACGTCGATGAAAAGATCGCGCAAGGAACTGCAGGGAAGTTGGCCGGTATGGTCATCGCACTAAAGGACAACATCTGTTACCGCGGCCACAAAGTGAGCGCTGCCTCGAAGATTTTAGAAGGCTTTGAAAGCCAATTCTCTGCCACAGCCGTAGAACGCCTTTTGGCAGAAGACGCTGTTTTTATTGGGCGGACCAACTGTGACGAATTCGCCATGGGATCTGCCAATGAAAACTCCGCTTTTGGCGCAGTGAAGAATCCTGTTGACCCAACAAAGGTTCCCGGTGGATCTTCCGGCGGATCAGCAGCAGCAGTTGCAGCAGGCTTATGCCATGTCGCATTGGGGTCAGACACCGGCGGTTCTATCCGTCAACCAGCAGCCTTTACAGGAACGGTAGGTTTCAAACCTTCATACGGCAGAATTAGTCGTCACGGCTTGATTGCTTATGCTTCGAGCTTTGACCAGATTGGTCCATTTGCTGCGAACGTAGCAGACGCGGCTAAGGTCATGGAAGTGATGGCCGGTGCGGACGATTTCGACGCCACCGCCATGCAAAAACCCATGGCAGCTGCAACGAAAGAAGCTCCAAAGAAAGTAGCTTACTTGAAAACTGCCGTAGACCATCCGAAAGTGGATGCCGATGTCAAGAAGGCTTTCCAAGCGCAGCTAGAATTGCTTGAAAATGCAGGTTGTGTGGTAGAGCCTGTAGAATTTGACTTACTGGATGCGCTCGTTCCAGTTTACTACATCCTTACCACAGCTGAAGCGAGCTCTAACCTTGCACGTTTTGACGGCGTTCACGCAGGATTCCGTGCGGAAGACGTGAGCGATCTAGAGAGTGTGTACAAGAAAAGCCGCAGTGCAGGTTTCGGTAAAGAGGTGCAACGAAGAATTATGCTCGGTACGTTCGTATTGAGTGCAGGATATTACGACGCCTACTTTGGCAAGGCACAAGCGGTTCGCCGTATGGTGAAGGAATGGACGGATAAGACGTTGAGTGAATACGATGTATTGCTAAGTCCAACGACGCCTTCAACTGCCTTTGAACTGGGCCGCGAGGTAAGCGACCCTACGGTGAACTACCTCGAAGATATTTTCACGGTTCAAGCCAATATTGCTGGTACTCCAGCCGTTAGTATTCCTATCGGTGTGGATCCAAACGGACTCCCTATCGGACTTCAAGTGATGGGTGCAAACGGTTCAGATATGGACACGTTGGCCATCGCAGCATGGATTCAAAAGCAATAAAAATGCGCATATTCTCCCTAGTATTTGCCGGTTTACTGGCCTTCTCTGCCTTTGGACAAGAAACGGGAGTAGATTCTTCTTTCGTGGTGGCCGATTCCCTCCTGGCTCCCACCACAGATCTAGATTCAGCAGCCTTACATGCATTGGACGTGCGACTAGCGAGATTGGACAGTGAACACCTCATGTTTGCCTTCCACAGCCTGCCCGAGGTAGATACCATTAGCCCATTGCCGCTGTCGGACAGTGTTTTTGAATACTACATGGCAGAATTGGACGCACGAACGCCCTTTGAAATGGCGTACAATCCTGTTGTCAAGCGTTACCTCGAGCGTTACCTCAAATACGGGACTGCGCGTCTGTCGCGAATGATGGCCCACGGGCAGTACTACTTCCCAATGTTTGAGGAGCACCTCGACAAGTACGACATGCCCCTCGAGATCAAATACCTTGCAGTGGTAGAAAGTGCACTCAACCCCAAAGCACGCTCGTATGTTGGGGCGACCGGGTTATGGCAATTCATGTACGGCACCGGTAAACTGTACGACCTCAAAGTCAACAGCTACGTCGACGATCGTAACGATCCATTAAAAAGTACCGAAGCTGCTTGTCAGTACATGCTCAAGATGTACGATGTCTTTGAAGATTGGAACCTCGTCCTCGCTGCCTACAACTCTGGCCCCGGAAACGTTCGCAAAGCCATTCGCCGCAGTGGAGGTAAAACTTCCTACTGGGAAATTCGTCCGTTCCTTCCTCGAGAGACCTCAGCCTACGTACCGCTCTTTATCGCGGCAACATATGCGATGGAATACGGCCACCTCTACGGCATAGGTCCTGCGGATATTCCAGTCTATTACATGGAGACTGACACGGTGCGCATCACCCAGCAAGTACATTTTAAGCAGATTCAAGACGAATTAGGAGTAGATGAAGCTTTGATGGAATTCTTAAATCCGCAATACAAGTATAAAATCGTACCTGTGGTAAAGGGCCAGGATTATTTCTTGAGCTTGCCAAAAGATGCCGCTAATCACTTCCGTATCGGTCAAGATTCTATCTACAAGGTTGCCGAAGGTTACTTCGAGTCGCGCGCCAGCAGCATGCCGGATTTCACCCAGATGAACGAGCGCACCGTGCACCGCGTGAAAAGTGGTGAAACCTTGGGGCATATCGCTGGAAAATACGGTGTTAGAGTCAGCGAAATTAAACGCTGGAACGGTCTGAAAAGCGATATGATTCGCGTGGGTCAGCGCATTGTGGTTTACCCGAGACGCCTCTAGATTCGCATCGGTCCTTTTGGCTTACTTTTTGACTACTTTAGAGCAAATACTTCTGCTATGACTCGTAAACTATTTTCACTTCTAACGCTTGCTTTTGTCGTTTCAATGACCTCGTGTTCCTCGTCAGAAGAAGGCAGTGGTTCAAAGAAAGACACCCGCATCTTGCCTCCTTCAAGCGGTACACACAGCGAGCTGTTGTTAGTGATGCCGGACGAGTTGTGGGAAGGTCCTGCAGGAGAAGCATTCCGTGAAATATACCTCGCCGATCAAGAGGGTCTGCCGCAGTCAGAAGCCTACTTTGATGCTTCGCGCGTCGAGCCAAAAGACGTGAACAAAATCTTGCAGAAGACCAAGAGCATCATGTGGGTGGAGAAGAGCGACACCTCCTTCGTGAAAATGCAGAAGGACCTGTGGGCACGTCCGCAGCGCATTGTTCGCCTCACTGCCCCTTCGGAAAAGGCCATTGCCAAAGAAATCAAGGGTACCGCTAAGCAAGTGATTGATGCGTTTCAGGAGCACGATATGTCTGTTATCCAAAGCAGATTGCGCAAGAGCGCCTATGCTTATACGCACGAGAACCTGAAGAAAATTGGCATTAAAAGCATGCTTCTTCACAAAGGATTTGATCCTACCCTGGACAAGGAAGAGTTGAAAATTTTTGCGACGAAAACTATAAAGACCATTCAGTACGTCATTGTGAGCGAGCGCCCGATGACCGAGGGTATGGTGAGCGTCGATGATATTATCGCCCATAGAGATAGTATCGGTAAAAACTACTTCGAAGGTACTCATGAAGGCTCCTATATGGAGACTGAGTTGATGATCCCGCCGTCTATTGAAACTACCGAAATCAGTGGGATGTTCGCGCTTGAAACACGCGGATTGTGGCGCATGGAAGGCGATTTCATGGGTGGTCCATTTCTATCCTACACTATCTACGACGAGAAAAACGACCGCATATTAACGGTTGAAAGTTTGCTTTATGGCCCCACCGCGAAAAAGCGCAATGTGGTCCTAGAAATGGAAGCAATGATGCGTTCCATCAAGCTGTAAAACTGAGGGTAAAATCGGTTGACCAAAAGCATTTAGTGCAGTACCTTGGGGGTAAACCCAAGAAGCATGATACTCACCAGCATCGCGGATGGTGTAATGACCATCACTTTTGACCGACCGGATAAATTCAATTCCTTCAATAGAGAATTAGCCTTAGGCGTTCAAACAGCGCTAAAAGAGGCAGCTGATGATGCTGCCGTTCGTTGCGTGGTCATTACCGGCAACGGGAAAGCCTTCTGTGCGGGGCAAGACCTCTCTGAGGCCATTGACCCCAACGGCCCGGAGCTCAGCACCATCGTCAGTGAGCATTACAACCCCATCATTGTGGCCATTCGCAAGCTACCAAAACCCGTTATTGCCGCAGTCAATGGCGTAGCAGCAGGCGCTGGAGCAAACATCGCGCTGGCGTGTGATATCGTTGTGGCGCACGAAAAGGCGAGCTTCATTCAGGCCTTCAGTAAAATTGGCCTCATACCAGATAGCGGAGGCACCTTCACCTTGCCTCGATTGGTAGGGTTCCAACGTGCCAGTGCATTAATGATGACAGGAGATAAAGTACCTGCCAACCAAGCATTACACATGGGCATGATCTACCAAGTCTTTTCTGAAGAAGAATATGAAGGACAGGTTCGCAGCTTAGCATTGAAAATGGCACAGATGCCTACCAAAGGCTTGGCATTGACTAAAGCTGCCCTGAATAAAGCCTACACGAATGACTTGCAGAAACAGCTCGATCTCGAAGAAGCCTTACAGGTGCGTGCAGGGAAAACAAATGATTTTAATGAAGGTGTACAGGCATTCTTAGAGAAACGCGCACCTGAATTCAAAGGAGAATAAAATGAAAGTAGCCGTATTAGGAGCAGGTGCCATGGGCACTGGGATTGGACAGATTGCCGCACAGAACGGTTGTGAAGTAGTGTATTACGACAGCTTCCCCGGAGCCACTGACCGCAGTAATAGTTCTATCGAGAAAATCTTTGGCCGCTTGGTCGAGAAAGGACGCATGAGCGAGGAGCAGCGCACGGCAACCTTGGGCAGAATGAGCTGGTCGGAAGATCTTAACGCCGTTGCAGGTGCCGACCTCATCGTAGAAGCGGTGATCGAAAACCTCGAAGTAAAAAAAGACTTGTTTGCTCAAGTTGAGCCGCTGATTTCTGAAAGTGCCTGGCTGTGTACCAACACATCGAGCCTGAGTATTGCCGCACTTTCCGCAGACCTAAAACACCCAGAGCGCTTCGGCGGGTTGCACTTTTTCAACCCAGCACCGTTGATGCCCCTGGTAGAGATTGTTCCCGGTGTTAAAACAGGTGAAGAATTCAGTGAATCGATGCTGGAGTTAATGACGAATTGGGGCAAGGTTCCCGTATTGGCGAAAGACACCCCAGGATTCATCGTAAATAAAGTGGCGCGACCGTTCTACAGTGAGGCCATCAAGCTCTACGAAGAAGGCGTAGCGAGCGTCGCAGAAATCGATGCAGCTGTGAAAAGTATCGGCTTTAGAATGGGGCCTTTCGAACTAACAGATTTGATCGGGCATGATGTGAATTATACCGTGACGGAAACCGTTTGGGGCCAATTCTTCTACGACCCACGCTTCCGTCCTTCTATTACCCAAAAACGCTTGAAAGAAGCTGGATTGCTGGGCCGCAAAACCGGCCGCGGTTTTTACAATTATGCTTCTGGCATGGATGCTGCCGTAGTGGCTCAAGAAGCCGCCGAGATTGATCCGCTCTTGAGTGAAAAGATTGTGGAGCGCATTCTTTGCCTCATTATAAATGAAGCCTTAGATGCTGTATGGCAAGGCATTGCAGATCCAGACAATGTAGACTTGGCCATGACCAAGGGGGTAAACTACCCAAAGGGACCCATCCAGTGGGGAAGAGAATTGGGTTGGGATCAAGTCCTTAATGTACTAGATCACTGCCATAAGCATTACGGCGACGACCGCTACCGTCCGTGTCCACTGCTTCGTCATTTGAACGAAGGCAATGCAGAACTAGGCGAAGGACAGCTCACTGATAATTTTATGGTCTAACAGCATGACCAAACCAAGCAACGCACTACTCAAGCGCGCCTATGCGCAGGATGCTTCCATCTACCAAGAAACACCACAGGACGTTGCTTTCCCTACATCCGCAGAAGAGGTGGTTGCTCTGGTTACATCCGGTAAGCCGCTAATCCCGCGCGCCGCAGGAACCTCCCTCGCCGGTCAAGTTGTAGGCGACGGTACCGTGCTTGATACCGGAAGGCACATGAACGCCATTCTCCAGATCAATGTGGAGGAGCGATGGGCAGAGGTTCAACCAGGTGTCGTCCGAGACGAACTCAATCACCACCTCAAGGAACACGGCCTGTTTTTCGGCCCCAATACCTCCACCTCCAACCGCTGTATGATGGGCGGCATGGTGGGCAATAACAGCTCCGGCTCGACTTCAATTTCTTACGGAACTACTCGTGAGAAATTGCTTGGCCTAGAACTCGTGACGGCGGATGGCGTATTGCGTGCCATGGGTTCAATCGACTCTGAAGGCTCTAGAGAAATTCCAGAAGCAGTCGAAAACTGGCTCAAGCAATGGTCGGAGGCGTGGAGCGCAGAAAATCTTGCGACCCATTTCCCGGATCCGAGCATTCACCGGAGAAATACCGGTTATGCCATAGATCTGTTGGGGATGAACCCGGAAGCATTATTACAAGTCATGTGCGGTTCAGAAGGCACACTAGGCATTACTACCAAGATTCGTATAGCCTTAGATCCGCTCCCGCCTGCTCATGTCGCCGTAGCCGCCCTGCACTACCACAGCATGGACGAAGCCATGGGCGCCACACCCAAGCTTATGGCCCACAAGCCCTACCAGCTGGAACTCATGGACCGCATCATCTTAGAATGTACGCGTGAGAGCAAGGAATATGCAAGCTATCGGGATTTCGTGCAAGGCGATCCCGCTGCTATTCTGCTTGTTGAAGTTCGCGGTAAAAGCGAAGAGGAACTGACCGAGAAATTGGCTGACCTGCAATGCGAGAACAGTTATGCCCGAGCCGAGCTTTTTGGAAAAGAGAGCGATAAAGTTTGGAAGCTCCGAGCCGCAGGGCTGGGATTGCTATCCAATGTACCCGGCGATGCAAAGCCTGTGGCGTGTATTGAAGATACCGCCGTACGTATCGAGGTTCTACAAGACTATATCCGCGAGTTTGATGCCTTAATGCAAGGTTTCGGCCAGGGAAGCGTGTACTACGCGCATGCCGGTGCCGGGGAATTGCACTTGCGACCTATTTTGAATTTGAAGACCTCTGAAGGGGTCCGATTGCTGTATGAAATCAGCAAGGCCAGTGCAGAGCTGGTCAAGAAATACGGTGGATCCTTATCTGGGGAACACGGCGACGGTCGCGTACGTGCCGCATTTATTAAAGACTTTTACGGACCTGAGGTCTACCCCTGGATGGAAAGCTTCAAGAAAGCTTGGGATCCTGAGAACAGGTTGAATCCGGGCAAGATTGTGGGTGCCAAACCAATGAACGAAGATTTGCGTTATGAAGTCGACCGTGAGGAGCCAGTTTTGGATACCCAGTTCACGTTCAGCGAAGAAGGTGGATTCTTACGTGCCGTAGAGAAGTGCAACGGATCTGGCGATTGCCGCCGATTGCCATTCACTGGAGCCCTTATGTGCCCTTCCTACATGGCCTCAAGAGACGAATGGGACAGTACTCGCGGCCGAGCGAATGTGCTCCGCAGCGTCCTAACCGAGCAAAGCCTTGACGGGTTTAAGGCGCCAGAATTGGCCGAGGCGATGCAGCATTGCGTCGGCTGTAAAGGCTGTACCAAGGAATGTCCTTCTGGGGTCGATATGGCTTCCATGAAGTCCGAATACCTCTATCAAAACCGCTCTAAACGCACGATGGCGGATAAAGCCTTTGCCAACTTCCATAAAAGTTTGAGCTATCAAGGGTTGTGGCGTTTGATTAATCCTGTTTTGAAATCAGGACTGACCAAGCGTTTGATGGGCATACATCCTGAACGGTCCGTGCCTGGATTGGCAAATCCTGCCTACATGAAGGCGTATGAGAAAGGCTATTCGGTAGAAAGCGCCGCAGGCCAGGAGCGCGCCGTGATCTTGTGGGTGGATGAATTTACCCAGACGAACGATCCCATGTTAGTGGGCAAGGCTTGTGATGTGCTCGGCGCACTCGGGTACATTCCGGCAGTCGTTTGTAGCCCAAGTGGACGTGCAGCAATAAGTGGTGGATTTTTACCAGAATCGAAGATTTTGGCCCAAAAAACACTAAAAAAGCTCCAAAATGCGGCAAAAAAGCTCAAAAACGCACCGGTTTTGGGTTTGGAGGCAAGTGCTGTTTTGAGTGCTATAGACGAATACGGACGTTTGTTACCGGAAGAAAAAGCCTGGATTTCAAGCCAGCGCATTTCCACCTTCGACAAGTTTTTGGCGGACGAGTTGCCAAAATTGGACCACGCAAAAGAGGCTTTTGAGCCGTACGAAGAAGAGATCTTGTTGCACGTGCATTGCCACCAAAAGAGCTTGGAGAGCGCTGGGGATACCGCCTATGTTCTTCAGGTATTGTTAGGTGCCAAAGTGGACCGAGTGAAAAGCAGTTGCTGCGGTATGGCTGGGTCGTACGGCATGAAGAAAG
>JBMZBC010000009.1:0-58497 GCA_049611965.1 Schleiferiaceae bacterium
GCGCCAGTCCGTATCACCAGTGATGCCGTCGACCATCGCCTCCGGTCCCCCTGCGGTGTACTGACCAGAAGGATATCCCATGATCCACTGTGCTTCGAGGTTATCGTCGCGCTTGCTGAACACGGCCCGGGCCACGTGATTGCCGTAGCCAAAATGTGGCGTAACAGCGGTAACGAAGCCGTCGTCGTAGGCTGTTCCAATGCGCACTCGACCCTTGCGGTCCTTTTTCCATTTCACGTTTTCGTAGCGGTCGTAGCGCCATAGATCATAGCTGCCCGTGGGTATAATTTCCACTGGTGTCTTCCCAGAAAAGGTTCTATTTACTCGAATGATGGGTGCAGGAGGCGTAGGATTATTGAGGCTTGTTTTATATCGTTGTGTGGCCTTCCAGAGTCCCTTGTCTGTACTACGCTCCACATCCCAAGTACCTCCTTCAAGCAGCGCTTCGTGAGTGACGTAGCGCTTCTGTCTGTGGGTCAAAACTTCTTCACCCAGGTCATACTTTGATAGGTAAGGTCCCGTTCCTTTGGCGGCTATATCCAATGATTTTCCACTGACCAACTCTAGGTGAATGGCGTCCCATTTAGGTGTACTCAGTTGGTAGTGTGGCTGACCGGGCACCAATGGATAGAGTCCCATGGAGGCCATCACATACCATGCACTCATTTGTCCACAATCTTCATTGCCGCTCAATCCGTCTGGGGCATTTTGATATTGTGAGTTCAAAATTTCATTGACCCAATAGCTCGTTTTGCCTGGATTATTAGTGGCATTGTAAAGGTAGGCTATGTGGTGTGAAGGTTCATTCCCGTGTGCATATTGACCGATCAGTCCTGTGATATCGGCTTGCTCTCTGCCAGTAGTTTCGCTTGGTGCGGTAAACAACTCGTCTAGCAAATCCTCAAGGACATCATGTCGGCTTTTAACGACCATGGCTTGTTTTTTACGCGGCAGTGAATTCCAACCTTCGCGCGCCGCTCTAAAATTGGTCAATACTTCCATCCAACCCTCTATATCATGCACTGGGGAAAAGCTGTATTGATAGGCGTTGGCCTCAGTGAAATGATTATTGACCTCTTGCGGGGCATAAGGCGATAAGAAATCTCCATTGGTCCGCGGACGCACAAAGCCGCTTTCCGGATCCATGAGCGAACGGTAAGCAGAAGCGCGTTGCTTGTAGCTAATCGCCATACCTGGATTTCCTAAGCGTTCGGCGGTCCAGGCAATACACGCATCGTCATAGGCATATTCCAGTGTCTTACTGACCGATTCACTTTCGTCCTCAATACTTAAGAACCCCGATTCCTGATAAGCACCCAAACCAAAAACATCCATCTCCGCGGTGGCGCGCATGGCTTCCAAAGTCAGGGCGGTATCCGTGTGGTAGCCTTTGGCAATGGCATCGGCGAGCACACTTACGCTGTGATAGCCAATCATACAATCGGTCTCATTTCCGGCCAATTCCCATATAGGCAAACGCCCGCGCTGCTTGAACATGTCGAGCATGCCGTAGATAAACTCCTGTGTACGCTCAGGCTGGGTAATGGTATACAAAGGGTGAGCCGTTCTATAGGTGTCCCAAAGTGAATACACCGTATAATGTGCATGCTCGGTATCGGTATAAATTTTACCGTCTGCACCGCGATAAGCGCCATCTACATCGCTCCATAAATTGGGCACAGAGTAAGCGTGATAAAGGGCTGTAGCAAAAATCGCACGGTCATCTGCAGAGGCACTTTTCACTGTGCTTTTGGCCAATTCCTTCGCCCATTTCTCTTGTGTTTCAGTAAATACCTCTTCAAAGTTTTTATTGGTCAATTCTGAAACATAATTTGTCCACGCTCCCTTCTCTGAAGTACCGCTTATCCCGATGCGAATAGTGGTTTCTTTAACGCCATCTGGCATGGGAATCCAATAAACACCATCGCTGATCTCAATAGCGGTATCAGGCCTAGCAGTGATGTCCATTCCAAAATAAAAATGCTGTTCTCTTGCCCAACCTTCTGAAATCCTACTTCCTTGCCATTCACCAATTCCAGTGGCTTCGAATGACTTTTTAAGTACTCGGTCTCGGAAATTCAAATCAACCATAATCCCAGGTGCGCTGCCTTCACCAAATCGGATTCTCAAGATGCCTGTGCGATCTCCTGCCGTGGCTTCGATACGTGTGCCGTCGTCAAGTATACAAGCATAGTATCCTGCCTGGGCGTGTTCGTCTTCTTTGAAGAATTTGATTTGATTTCCTTCCTTCGTTGGTGAAGAATATGGGAGTATCAACAGATCACCGTAATCACTGACCCCTGTACCGCTAAGGTGCGTGCAGGTAAAGCCGTAGATCGCACTGTCGGTATAGTGGTAGCCTCCACAGCCGTCCCACCCCTCGTAGCGAGTGTTTGGTCCCAATTGTATCATTCCAAAGGGCGCCTGTGCACTAGGGTGTGTATGGCCGTGGCCGCCGGTTCCGATAAATGGGTTAATGTCTTTGATTGAGGTCCATTGTGCTTCTTGGGCCGTGGTGGTAAGGCCGAAAAGCAAAGCTGTGATAAGCAGAGTGTTTCGCATCTTCCCAAATTAGGGAAATAAGCAGTAAGTTTAAGCAAACACAGAACCCATGTCTCGCAGAAAATTTCTGAAAAACCTCGGTGCTCTAGGTGCCGGAACCGTCATCTCACCACTCGCAGCTCAGACACATTCGTCTTCCTCACTTCCACCAAAAAAGAACAGTCCCGTTGTCATAAGTACTTGGATACACGGGATGGAAGCTAATGCTGGTGCGTGGGAAATATTAGGTGCAGGAGGAGATGCTTTAGATGCTGTTCAAAAAGGTGTAGCAGTTACAGAAAGTGACATGACCAACCGGAGTGTAGGGCTTGGTGGAAGGCCAGACCGCGACGGACACGTAACCCTAGATGCCTGTATCATGGACCACTATAGCCGGTGTGGGTCAGTAGCCTTTTTGGAAGATATTCAGCACCCTATTGATGTCGCTAGAGCCATTATGGAAAAGACACCTCACGTGATGTTGGTGGGCGAAGGTGCCCAAAAATGGGCGTTAGAAAACGGGTTCTCAAAAGTGGATTACCAGGTTCCGCTACCGCAGGTACAGAAGGACTATGAAGAGTGGCTTATAAAGTCAGAATACAAGACGGGCGTCAACGTCGAAAATCACGACACTATTGGCATGCTGGCCTTGGATTCGAGCGGTCGAATGGCCGGAGCGTGTACCACTTCGGGCATGGCTTACAAGATTAGAGGTCGTGTTGGAGACAGTCCCATCATTGGCGCAGGGTTGTTTATTGACGGTGATGTAGGTGGCGCAACTGCCACAGGTGTTGGCGAGGCAATGATCAGAACGGCTGGTGCTTCTGCGGTGGTGGAAGCCATGCGCCGAGGAGCATCCCCTGAGGAGGCTTGCTACGACATCGTACAAAGAATATTGAAAAAACATCCAGGTGTGGAAGGTATGCAGGTTGGCTTTTTAGCCATGAACATGCAGGGTGAATACGGCGGATACAGTGTTTACAACGGATTTAATTATGCGCTGCGTACTGCGGATCGCAATGAGATGGTGGATGCTAAATACATGAGAACATGGGAGTAACAAATAGACAGAAACGTCGCAGGATAACGGGCGTGTTTGCAGTGGTTGTTAGTGTTGTAGTTGTCCTTTTCACGAGGTCGGTGTCCGATTTTAATGAAGCGCAAGTTTGCAAAGAGTGGGCTTCAGTAGATGCCTTGATTCCGCCAGTGCGTTCCTACGATTTTGACAGTTCTGCTTGGAATACCTTGGAGGCACCTGTGTTTGAATTGGACTCGAATTTAAATGATGAAGCTTATCGGATCGTTTCCGATGAAAACGGCATTACCGTTTTCCATGGCGCCGAGGGCGACCATCGTGCACAGAGCACCTTGGGTCAATTAGGCATGTTGGGAAATGAGGTTGCTTTACCCTGGGGTGAAATTTCCGATAAACCGGTTTTTACGCACCGCGGCGTGCTTATGGATGTGTGTCGTCATTTTTTCACGGTCGATGAGGTCAAGCGTCAATTGGATATTATGGCCCTGTATAAGTTCAATGTGTTGCACTGGCATTTAACCGAAGATCAGGGCTGGCGCATTGCGATGGATGCCTATCCAAAATTGGCCGAAGTAGCGGCTTATAGATCGCACGGTGATAGCGTTTACGGTGGGTTCTACACAAGAGAAGACTTGGCGGAAGTGGTGGCCTATGCGGCCGGTTATGGCATTGAGGTAATACCAGAAATAGAATTGCCCGGACATAGTCAGGCGGCCTTAGCAGCCTATCCTCATTTAGGTTGTACCGGGGAACCCGTAGCCGTGGCTACCGAATGGGGCGTTTTTAAAGACATCTATTGTGCAGGAAATGAGCAGACCTTTGAATTTTTGGAGGATGTGCTCGATTATGTCTGTGAAATCTTCCCTTCGAATTACATACACATTGGCGGGGATGAAGCGCCAAAGTACCGGTGGGAGCATTGTCCGAAATGTCAGCGGCGCATGAAAGAGGAAGGCTTACCGAACGAAGAGGCCTTGCAAGGTTGGTTCAACACACGAATTGAAAATTACTTGGCTGCCAAGGGCAAGCAAATCATTGGTTGGGATGAAATCTTGGAGGGCGGTTTGAGTCCGAACGCGACCGTTCAGAGTTGGCGCGGATTTGAAGGCGCGCAGCATGCCGCAGAGCAAGGACACGATGCCATTGTGAGCCCTACCTCACATGCTTATTTTGACTATCCAGTGAGCAGCATTGACGTGCCGAAGGTCTATGACTTCAACCTATATCCTGAAAAATTAGACCGATTCACCCACGGTCATCACATTATTGGTGGTGAGTGCAACCTGTGGTCGGAACGCATTCCAGACACAGAAACTCTTGACCGAAGATTCTTGCCCCGAGGCATAGCAATGTCCGAGGTCTTGTGGTCACACCCTGCCGAGCGTGATTATGACGCGTTTTGGCAAAGACTCCAGCGTCATTATCCTATGTTGGATGTCATGGGTTATAGTTACGATGTTGAACAGGTACCGGTCGTATTGTCGTCTTCTAATGAGAGCTATAATGGCAAGTTTGAGCTTAGAGCGACAGCTACCCCAGCCTTCCCTAATCTGCAACTCGAACTACGTTCATCTACAGGCATATTATCGGATACCACAGCGACTTTTTCGAGTCTCGGACTCCATTCGATGCAGGTTCAGCCTCAGCGGGATGGGCGAAACATGGGACCAGCATTGACCTATGATTTTGCCGTTCACCAAGGGCTCTTAACCCACAGCTGTTTAACCTCGCACTCTACACCTCCCTATACAGGTACAAACGACATCCCCATGGCCAATGGCGTGTTGGGTTCCACGAATTTTAGAGACGGAAATTGGGTAGGTTATTTTGGTCCCGACCAATTTGGAGGCCACTTCGGATGGAAAGAGAAATACGTTATAGATTCAGTGAAAATCAATTTTCTGCAGAGCCGGTTATCTTGGATTCTAGTTCCCGAAATGGTCTATGCTGACATCTACGTCGAGAGCGATGTGATCGAAAGATACCAGTGGGATCGAGATGTGAGTGCGGACAAGGAAGGCACCTTCATACATACTATGACCTTGGCTCCAGAGGGCGGGTTTCCACCTACAAATTCAATTAATTTCGAAATTCCAAATACTGAAAAATTGCCCGACAATCATCCCGCTGCGGGACAGCCCGTATGGCATTTTTTAGACGAAGTACAGATCTATGGCCGACCGTATTGAAATTGAGATTGCTTTGGAAGAAGCAAGGCATGCAGAAGGTCTTCATGCTTTAGGTGTAGATCGTATAGAATTGTGCGAGAATTTAGCAGAAGGAGGCCTAACTCCGTCCTTTGGTAGGGCACGTGAGGTTGTTGCTTCGACACCGCTTCCTGTGTATGCCATGCTGCGTCCACGAGCAGGGAATTTCCACTATTCCTCGAGTGAACAACACCAAATGTTGCTCGATCTAGAAATGTTATCGAGAACCGGAATTCGAGGTATTGTAGTTGGCGCATTAACGGAGGAAGGCATGTTGGACGAGCGCTTTATTACTCTCGTTACGGCTAAGGCGAAACAGCACAATCTAGGCATCACTTTTCACCGTGCCTTTGATGTGTGCAAGGACCCTGAGGCTGTCGTACAAACTCTTATTGATTTAGGTGTAGAACGAATCTTGACCAGCGGTTTTCAGCCAAAAGTTGATTCGCAGGGGCTCGCAAAGGTCATAAAGTGGGCTGGTGGTCGAATACAAATTCAAGCCGGCAGCGGTGTACATGCTGAGGTCGTTCCATATCTCAAGGAGGTAGGTACAAAGGCCTATCATTGCACCGCAAGAAAATGGTCAGCTTCTGAGGACGATTCTTTCGGTTTTGAAGGTGAATGGAAACGCGACGAAGACAAAATCAAAGCGCTCGTTGCAGCAGCGCGCGCGTAGGGCATAAAAAAACCCACGCCGCAGGCGTGGGTCTCTTTAAATAAATGCTGTTACTCTTATCTCTCCCAGCGTTGTATCTGCTTTAAAGTAAGATTTACTGGTACCGGAAGTTGCGGTATGCTCAAAGTGATTACAGTATCAAATCTGAAGTTGAATTGCTCTTGTGTCAACGTTCTGATATCATATTCGAGGTTGCTAGGTACTAAACTTGTACCACCTCCTAGAGGATTGTCAAAACCTAGATCTATGCCGTTAAGAACAAGGATGGTGTCGTTCTTAATCGACCAACCCATACTGTCCATTCTAACGCCTGCTGAATCTATTGTCAGGCCGCCGTTTTCCATGAAGTTTGCTTCCATGAAAGCAGACGGGCTTACATCATTTGAATCTAAAAAAGGCAATGCTTGAACTTGAAGTTCTTGATTTACACCAGTCCACAGACCAGTTACCTTAAACTCTGTGCTTTTATTTTCCCATTTCGTACATGCTACAGCAAGTAGGCCAACGGTTGCAATGAGGGCGATTTTTTTCATGTGGTTGTATTAAAATTCTTCTTTTTCTAATCTATTTCTGTGCCAAAAGCCGTAGAGCCTCGGATTTATCTGCGGCCAACTGCTTTTTAAGCTCATCCAAGTTATCAAATTCCTGTATATCACGAAGATGATGGGTCAATTCAAATTTCACATCCGCACCGTAGAGCTCAATCTCAATTCCGATGCAGTGTACTTCCAGTTTTCGCTGTGCACTTTTTAGGGTGGGTCGACCTCCTAAATTAGCCATTGCACGATACACTTCTCCATTCACATGGAGCAATCCGGCGTAGACACCATCCGCAGGCAACAGTTTATGCTCGAAATCACATTCTATGTTTGCGGTCGGGAAACCGATTGTTCGACCAATCTGATCGCCTTTCACCACACTACCGCTAATGCTGTAGGTAGAACCTAAATAGTTATTGGCAAGTTCAACTTTTCCTTCAGCCAACGCGGTGCGAATTTTCGTACTGCTCACATTGACCTGATCGATATCTAATGCTGCTATTTCCTCAACTTCAAATCCATAGATAGGACCAAACTCCTTCAAATGTTCGAAGCTTCCTTCTCTATTTCTTCCGAAGTGATGGTCGTACCCAATCACGAGATGCTTTACCCCAATAGTGTTCACCAAATGCTCTCGTACAAAGTCCAAAGACTGGGTTCTTGAGAACTCCTTGGTAAATGGATGAATGATCAAATGATCTAATCCGGTCTTCTCAAGCAGGGCTATCTTTTCTTTTTGGCTGGATAACAGTTCCAACTCAACATCGGGTTGCAAAACCAATCTTGGATGTGGTGAGAATGTCAACAAAACGCTTTCCCCCTGTACTTCGCGGGCCTTTGCAACAAGTTGATCAAGAATCTTTCTGTGGCCCAGATGTACCCCATCAAAGGTCCCTGTGGTAGCCACTGCACAAGAAAGTGTCTGAAAATTCTCTAAACCGTAAGTTACTTTCAACGTCTGTTGTAATTTGCTCCAAAATTAAGCATTGCAAACCGCATCCCAATGAGAAAGATTTCATCAAGACAAGCCGTTCAAGCCGGATGGATTAGATACAAGAACAAAGCAGGAATGTATACGGCCTTTACACTATTTAGCGTGATCGTTTCTATCGTTGTTGCAACTGTTGCAGCGCGTATTGGTGGGGTATTCGCCTTCAACACCTTTATTCAAACGACTGTCATTGCAATCTTAGCGGGTATAGTAAGTGGTCTTCTGAACGTTGGATTCGCACACTTTGCCCGAAAAGATGAAGCAGGTGAAGATGTGGAATTTGGCCACTTTTTAGATGGATTCAGAATCAATGTAAAATCGGTGATAGTGGTCATGGTAGCTACAGTTATGCTTTCACAGATTGCCTCCCTACTCATGCCGCCGGAATTAATGACTTTTCAATTGACCGAAGAACAGAGTCAGGACTTTGAGCTTATGATGATGGCTTTTGAAGATTTAAGTGAAGTACTTAAAGCCAACACCGGCAGCTTCTACCTTTTCGTAGGCTTGCAAATTTTCCTTAGCATCGTGTTGATGTTTGCACCTTATTTCGCATCACTCAACGGCAAGGATGGATTAGAATCTTTGGCCTATTCTATCAAACTCGCCCTTCCGAATTTCTTAAAGATTTTCTTGGCAATACTCTTAGTGGCGCTCATTGCGATACCAGTGACTGCTTTGACTATTGGATTAGGACTTTTGGTTATCGTGCCATTCATGCAGTTGGTGGCCTACGACATTTTTGCCCAGCTCACGGAAGAGTAAACACTAATTCCTTCTAAAGAAAGGATTACCAGCTTTTGCTCCGCAAAAGACTGGTGGACCTAGGAGGGTGCATTCAAACTCCACCCCGATGCACGCTTTCGCGTGCTTGGTTCGAATTAAAAATAAAAAACCCCAGTCACGAAGTGACCAGGGTTTTGTTTGTGCGGATGAAAGGACTCGAACCTTCACGCGATAAAGCACTAGTGCCTAAAACTAGCGTGTCTACCAATTTCACCACATCCGCATCAAAATTGGACGGCAAATATAAGTAGTTTCTATAAAATCGAATCGTGTTTTAAATAAATTTCTGCTTGCCGAGGGAAAAGAGTAATTTTGATTTAAACCCAAGGATATGCCTTCATTTTCCCCAGAAGATCTTATTACGAGAGACCGCCACAGAATCTTATTAGGTGCCATTGGTCCAAGACCTATTGCACTAGTGAGTACAGTCGATGAGTTTGGAACACCTAATCTTAGCCCGTACAGTTTCTTCAACATATTTTCCTCCAATCCGCCAACGCTCATATTTTCTCCTGCGAGGCGCGTGAGAGATAATACAACCAAAGACACGTTGCACAATGCGTTGCGTGAGCAGGAAGTCGTTGTAAATGTGGTGAATTATGATCTCGTGCAGCAGGTAAATTTGAGTTCAGCGGAATATCCTTCTCATGTGGATGAATTTGTCAAGAGCGGATTGACCCCTGTTCCTTCGGAGCTTGTGGCGCCACCGAGAGTAGCTGAAAGCCCGGTAAGTCTTGAATGTATTGTTAAAGATGTAGTGGCTTTGGGTGAAGAAGGAGGCGCAGGTAATCTCGTGATTTGTGAAATCAAGAAGATTCATTGTGCGGCTCATGTGATGTCGGACGAAGGCGGCTTGGATCAAGAGGCACTGGACCTGGTAGGTCGTATGGGTAAAAACTGGTGGGTACGCGCCTCCGGTGATGCACTCTTCAGCGTCGGTGCTCCTACAGTAGGGATAGGTGTTGACCAGATTCCTATGGTTATACGCAATTCGACTGTTTTAACGGGGAACGACCTTGGGCTCCTGGGAGGGGTGACTGTACTGCCGACTGAAGAAGAAATAGAACAAAAGAAAAATGACTTTGATATCCGGAGATTATTGCAGAATTATGCAGACGGAATCGAACGTCGCGAAGCCTTGCATGAAGTCGCAAGGGAACTGCTTGAAAACGGGCACGTTCACGAGGCTTGGAAAGTATTATTAATAGATAAATCGGCCCGTTAAAAGGGTAAGAAGATGAACATTGAAGCGAGAATTGAGAAAATAATGGATGAGCAGGTGATTTCTGACCGATTCAGAAAGCGCGAATTCGTAGTACAAACGAAAGAGCAGTATCCACAAACCTTGTGTTTTGAATTTACTCAAGATAAAACTTCGGTTCTTGATGCTTACCAAGCGGGGCAAGAAGTGAACGTAGAGTTCAACATTCGCGGTCGCGAGTGGACACCTCCACAGGGTGGGGCTACGCGTTACTACACTACACTCCAGGCTTGGAGAATGTCTCCTTTACAACAAGCCGCTGCGCCGGCGCCACCTTCGGATCTACCTCCGGCGGGTCAGCCATTTACACCTAGCGGTGACGACAGCGTTCTCGACGACGACCTGCCGTTCTAATTCATCTAAACCGTGGGGCGCTCCATTAATCCATTGCACTTTATTGGTCAGGACGGTTGGACCGTTCCGGATCCTGATACAGCTGCAAATAGCGAAGGGCTTATCGCTCTTTCGTGGGATTTAGCACCAGAACTATACGACAAGTGTTATCACAAAGGCATCTTCCCCTGGTTTGAGCAGGAGGGTGTGGTTTTTTGGTTTTCCCCTGAGGTACGCTCAATTACGCCTACTGCCGAAGTGAAGGTGGCAAAGAGTATGCGTCCTTATTTGAATAAAAAGCAATGGCGTTTTTCAGTCAATACTGTTTTTGAAAAGGTCATTGAGAAATGCAGCGAAGTTCCACGCCCGGGTCAAGCGGGTACGTGGATTAGCGAGAAATTTCAAACGAATTTCTTGCACATGCATCAACTAGGCATGGCGCACAGTTTTGAAGTTTGGGAAGGCGATGAACTCATTGGAGGAACCTTTGGCGTGATGACCGGTGGTGTGTTTGTTGGGGAGAGTATGTTTCATACCCGCACCAATGCAAGCAAGTTTGCATACATTGGGATGTGTCAGCACTTGAGCCGCAACGGAGTGGAATTTGTGGACAATCAACTGCCTACAGAACACTTAGACAGCCTAGGTGCATGGAACATTGAACGTGAAGAATTCTTGGAGCTGCTGCACCTTCATTCTGAAAGTAGAGAGCGCGTCATTCTCGGAGCGTTGCCTAAAACTACCCTACCTCTTTAGGGCACCTGAAAGGGTGTTCAAGCTAAGCACACTGAGTGCGATGAGAACCCCAGGGATAAGGCTGAGGTAGCCCTTGCCGGTGATGATATATGGGTAATAATCCCGGATCATGCTGCCCCAAGAAGGCAGCGGTGGCTGCGCGCCAATTCCCAAGAAACTAAGTCCGCTTTCAATCAGAAGGGCACTGGCAAAATTAGTTGCACAGATGACCAGGAGCGGTGCGATGGTATTCGGTAGGATCTCTTTAAACAAGATGTGGGAGGTGCTGAAGCCAAGTACCTTGGCGGCCTCGACGTATTCTTGATTTTTCTCCACCAAGAATTGGCCGCGAATCACACGGGCAACCTCTACCCACATAGTAAGCCCCACGGCGATGAACACCTGAAACAGTCCCTTGCCCAAAACAAAGGTCAGCGCGATGACGAGCAGGAGGGTAGGTATGGACCAGAGGACATTCATGAGCCAGCTGAGCACCGCGTCTATTCTCCCTCCAAAATAGCCTGAGACTGCCCCAACGGGGATACCAATGACAAGGCTAACCAGAACAGCGATAAAGCCTACACTTAAGGATATTCGACTGCCCAAAACGACTCTCGAAAAGTGATCACGGCCAAACTTATCGGTGCCAAAAAGGTGGAATCCGTTCACCGTTTTGCTCCCGGGTGAGAGCAAGGTGTGCTTCAAATCCATGGTATTGGCGTGAGGCGCAGTATCGAGGACTACAAAGTCCGCGAGTAGCGCAGCCAGAATCAAAGCTATAAGCCATCCGAGCGCTAGTTTTTGAACTATGGAAAAGGTGCGTATCACAAGAGCTAATCTAGCTCAAAAAAAGGACTACTTCATGGTAGCAATAATCTCAACACTTTCTCTGAGTACAGCATCCTTGGCCAGGTTTCGGTACCATTTGGTGTAGATGTCCTTTTGAACGCTGTCTGTTTCAAACATCACTAAATGATCAGGCAGCGGAACTACGCCAGTACTGTCCTTGAGTTTGTAGAGATTTTTGAATCGTTCACCCTCCTTTTTAATGGAATCTTGGAAACTTACGTAAGCTGTGTAATCCAATGGTATGAAGGTGTTTTCCTCACCAGATTTAATCCATTTGGCATACTCGGCCGATTTTATAAAGACCGAATCTGTTTCCACACGTTTCATGGAGGCTTTCTGTGCCTTCTTGAAGGATTTCGACCACCCTTCTTCTTCAGTATAATTTGCTTTGGCAACGTAATCTACGGGAAGTGCATGGTCGTATTCTTTTTCTCCCATATCAATGAGGTCGTAGGCACCCGGTAGTGAAATGTCGGGAACTACACCTTGAAGCTGTGTCGTGCCTCCAGAGATGCGGTAAAACTTCTCTGTGGTAATCTTGATGGCTCCAAGTGGCTTCAGGTCATTTAGTGGGCCGTTTACAGCGCGATCCAGGTCGAACATGTTCTGAACCGTTCCTTTACCGAAGGTGCTTTTAGACGGGCCTACAATGAGTGCACGACCGCGGTCCTGTAAGGCCGCACTTACAATCTCTGAAGCCGAGGCGCTGTAGTTATTGACCAACACGACCAAGGGCCCATCCCAGTATACTTTAGGGTCTTTATTGCCTTTTGCACGGGTGCCGTTCTGGAAGCTCTTCACCTGTACTTGTGGCCCTTTTTCAGTGAACAATCCAGCGATCTCGGTAGCGGCTTGTAGTGAGCCACCGCCATTGCTACGAAGGTCGAGAATGATGCCGTCCACACCTTGCTCCTTAAGCTTGATGATTTCCGCTTTTACGTCCTCAGCAGCATTGCGGTTGTTCTTGTTGTAGAAATCCACATAAAACTTCGGCAGCTTGATGTATCCCGTTTTCGTTCCAAGCTCACCGGTCATCGAGTATTGACCGTCTTTTTTCTTGTAGGTTTTTCCGTCCAATACCGCGCTACGAGCAAAGGTGCTCTCGATCTCGACAACGTCGCGAATGATAGGGATGATTTGACGAGAGCCGTCCTTCTTCTTTACCGTTAGGCGCACTTCGGAGCCTTTTTTACCGCGAATGAGCTTAATGGCCTCACGTACTTTGTAACCAATAACATCTACGGGTTCTTCACTGCCCTGAGCCACGGCAATGATGCGGTCGCCCACCTCTAGATCGCCCTGTCTCCAACAGGCCGACCCTGCAATAATGCGTTCAATACCGATGTAATCGCCTTCTTGTTTTAGTTGGGCGCCAATTCCTTCAAACTGCCCCGTCATGCTCAGCTCAAAGTTCTCGTTTTGCTGAGGCGCTAAGTAGCTGGTATGTGGATCAAAGGTTTCACAGTAGGCATTCATGTACATCCCGAACCATTCAATACGGCTGACGTCCATCAAATCTTCGTACCATTCTTCTTGAAGTTCCAATTCCTTCTCGCGCGCTTCTTTTTCAAGCGTCGCAAAATCTTTGAGTTCTACCTCTTCGTCGGTTTCAGCATCCTCTTTTTGTGCATTGTCTTTTTCGTAGATACGGTTGAGGATGCGCCATTTCAGGTGTTGCTTCCAGCTGTTCTCTAGTGCTGCAACGTCGCTCGCGAATGGGCGCTCTTCAGCGTCTGAATAAATGCTTTCATCCTCAGTGTAATCGAAGGGCTCTGCAAGCAGGCGCGTGTAAATCTCCTTCGAACGGTCAATGCCTTGGATGATTAGGCCGTAGCTCTTGTCAAAGAAAGCAGTGTTGGTCGTGTAAAAAGCTTGGTCGAGATTGTTTCTGTCTTTGGCCAATTCATCCACTTCTGCCTTCGTCAAAAACAGTTTGTTGTAGTCTATAGCTTCTATGTAAGCGTCGAATATCTCCGCACTCAATTCGTCGTTCATTTCCTTAGGCTGCAAGTGCACATTGGTCAACGCGTCGCGAACTAGGGCGAAAATCACAGCTTCTTTATCTTCTTCTGTACCGTATTTATTGAATCCAAAAATGATAAGGGCCACACCCAAAAGTGGCAAGAGGTATTTGAGGTTTTTACGCTGCATAAGCTTGGAATACATAGGAAAGGACAAGGTACGATGTTAAATGAATTGGACCACACTGAAACCGTTAAAGGAATACAAAAGCTCATTCCATTATATAACGCCATAAACCACAAATTGTTAGTACCTTTGCACCCCTAATTAAGAGGATGTATTTAATCTAATTGAAAGCAGATGAACATTAGCAAGAACGAAGTAGATGCACTAAACCTAACGGTAAACATTGAAATCACTCCTGAGGATTACCAGGACAAAGTGAACTCTGTGCTACAGAATTACCGCAAGAGCGCTAACATTCCAGGATTCCGTCCAGGTAAAGTGCCGATGGGTTTGATCAAGAAGCAGTACGGTAAAGCGGTATTGATTGATGAGATCAACAAGATGCTTCAAGATTCAATCTACAACTACATCCAAGAGGAAAAGTTAAACATTCTAGGTAACCCACTTCCAGTAGAGCAAGAGGAACTAGATTTCGATACTCCAGGAACATACAACTTTGGTTTCGAGCTAGGCTTGAGTCCCGAGGTTGACGTTAAAATCACGAAAAAGAACAAGGTAAAAGGCGTTAAGGTCGTTGCAGATGACAAGGTGCTTGATACATACATGGAAGATATCCGCGGTCGTTACGGCAAGATGTCTACCCCGGAAAAGCCAGCAGCTGATGATATGTTCCACGGTTCGTTTACTGAGGTAGATGCTGAGGGTGCAGCTGTAGAAGGCGGTATCGTTAAGGAAGATGCACAGTTCCTGGGAACCAACTTGAAGACGAAGAAAGCGCAAGGTGAATTGGCCAAATCATCCATGGGCAGCACCATCGCATTCGATGCGAAGAAGTCGTTTGGTAAGGATTACAACGTAGCAGGATTGCTCGGAGTAACTGATGCTCAGTTGGAAGCTTCTACCGGATCTTTCGAATTCAAGCTAACGAACATCAGCCGTATGGAGCCTGCAGAGTTGAACCAAGAGTTCTTCGACAAGGTATACGGTGAAGGTGCAGTGACATCGGAAGAAGAAATGCGTGCTCGTATGAAAGAAGAAGCGGAGCGCATGTACCAAAACGAATCGGATCAGTACTTCTTGAACAATGTTGCAGAGTACTTGCTCGATAAGACCAAATTTGACCTTCCTATCGCATTTTTGAAAAAGTGGATGCAGACTTCAGGCGAGAAGCCATTGACTGCTGAAGAGGTAGAGGCTGATTGGGAAAAAACAGAAAAAGGATTGCGTTACCAGTTGATCGAGAATGCAGTAATCACTGCTGCTGAGATTAAGGTGAGCCGCGAAGATCTTCTAGACCACACTGTGGGTATGGTGAAAGCACAGTTCCAACAGTACGGTCAGCAAGTGATGGACGACGAGATGTTGAAAGGCATCGCGGAAAACGCACTGAAAAACGAAGAGGAAGTTCGTCGTATCAGCGACCAAGTATACAACGCAAAGCTCCTAGCACACTACAAAGAGTCTTTTAAAGTTGATGAGAAAGAGGTGACTTATGATGAATTCATCAAATTGGTCACAGAAAAGGCATAACTTAGAACAAAATCTAAGGGAATTGTCTTAACCTTCAAACCAACTTTGATTCATGGATTTAGGAAAAGAATTTAAAAAGTACGCTACCAAGCATGTCGGCATTCAGAGCATGTATGTTGATCAGTATGTAGACGCATCGTTGACGCCTTACATCATTGAGGAGCGTCAAATGAATGTTGCACAGATGGACGTGTTCTCGCGTTTGATGATGGATCGCATCATTTTCTTGGGAACAGGCATCAACGATCAGGTAGCAAACATTGTCCAAGCACAGTTGCTCTTTTTAGAGAGTGCTGATGCGAAGAAGGACATTCAGATATACATCAACTCACCCGGCGGCTCTGTGTATGCAGGACTAGGCATCTATGACACCATGCAGGTGGTTAATCCAGATGTTGCAACCATCTGTACAGGTATGGCTGCTTCAATGGGAGCTGTACTGATGTGTGCAGGTGCAGAGGGCAAGCGTTCAGCACTGAAGCACAGCCGTATCATGATCCACCAGCCGATGGGTGGTGCTCAGGGACAAGCTTCAGATATGGAGATTACCTTACAGGAGATCCTCAAGCTGAAGAAGGAGTTGTATTCTATCATTTCTCACCACAGTGGTCAGCCTTTCGATAAAGTAGAGGCAGACTCTGACCGCGATTATTGGATGACTTCGCAAGAGGCGAAAGACTACGGTATGGTTGATGAAATTTTGCTCGGCAAGAATCAAGCGAAGTAATGAGCGAAGAGAAGAACATCCATTGTTCCTTCTGCGGACGCAGTAAGGATGAGGCAGAGATGATGATTGCTGGTGTGGATGCCCACATCTGTGACCGTTGCGTTGGCCAGGCGGGTGGTATTCTTCACGCCGAACTCGGTGAAAAGCCGCAGACTAATCCATTGGATGTCGCTGCAAAGCCAGAGTTTGACTTCACCCCAAAGCAAATCAAAGCACACCTCGACGAATACATTATTGGTCAAGAGCCTGCTAAGCGCACGCTTGCTGTAGCCGTTTATAATCATTACAAGCGTATTGGTTTGGTTCCCCTCAAGGATGCGCCGGATGTCGATAAATCCAATATTGTTCTGGTAGGAAACACCGGGACAGGAAAGACGTTAATGGCACGCACCATCGCTAAGTTGCTCAATGTGCCGTTCACCATTGTAGATGCTACAGTACTTACTGAAGCCGGTTACGTGGGCGAGGACGTTGAAAGCATATTGACGCGTCTGTTGCAAGCAGCCGATTATGATTTGAACCGTGCTCAGGTGGGTATTGTATTCATAGACGAGATAGACAAGATTGCACGCAAAGGAGATAACCCATCCATTACACGTGATGTCAGCGGTGAAGGTGTTCAGCAAGGTTTGCTCAAGTTGCTTGAAGGTTCAAAAGTGAACGTACCGCCAAAAGGAGGGCGTAAGCATCCGGACCAAAAGTACATCGAAGTAGATACCACAAATATCCTCTTCATTGCAGGCGGCGCCTTTGTGGGTATTGAAAAGAAGATCGGTTCGCGGTTGAATTCGGCAACACTAGGGTACTCGAAAGAGAGCCGTAATCACGTGGAAGATGATGAGGTATTGAGCTACATCACACCTTCTGATCTTAAGAGCTTTGGATTAATCCCGGAGCTCATAGGTCGTATGCCTATTGTAACCTTTATGTCTCCGCTAGATAAAGATGCGCTTCGTGCTATTTTAACCTTGCCGAAGAATGCGTTGGTCAAGCAGTACCAGCACCTCTTCCATATGGACGACATCGCCTTGTCTTTTGACGAAGAAGTGTACGATTACATCGTTGAGGTCGCCCTCGATTACAGCCTTGGCGCTCGCGGATTGCGTAGTGTATGTGAGGCCATTCTTACGGACCATATGTTCGATGCACCGGGCATGGAGGAAAAATCCATTCACATCACCAAGGACTATGCGAAAGCGCAGATTGAACGAAGTTCGCTGCGCAAAATTCCAGCTTAATAACTACTAAAAAAGCCGCCCATCGGGCGGCTTTTTTGTGCTTTGGCTTCGCTGTTCGCGCAGCTTTTATCTCATAGTGGTGTACACATTCTGTACATCGTCGTCCTCTTCTAATTTTTCAATGAGTTTTTCGATGTCCTTGGTCTGTGCTTCGTCCAGTTCTTTCGTTGTAGTCGGGATATATTCAAAACCAGATTCTATAATCTCGTGACCCAAACCTTCTAGACCTTTTGCGATGTTACCGTAGTCAGCAAATTGGCCATAGATCATGATGATTTCAGTTTCCTCGCCGTCTTTCTCTTCAGTGTCCTTAAACACGTCTTCAGCACCGTGGTCGATCATCTCAAATTCAAGTTCTTCCACGTCAATATCACCGGCAGCAATCTTTACATGACACTTGTGCTCAAACATAAACTCTACCGAACCTGATGTCCCGAGAGACCCTTCACATTTATTGAAGTACGAACGTACATTCGCCACAGTACGGGTGTTATTGTCCGTCGCTGTCTCCACCAAAACAGCGATCCCGTGCTGACCGTAGCCTTCATAGATGATGGTCTTGTAGTCGCTTTGGTCTTTCGACATAGCCTTTTTAATGGCACGCTCCACATTGTCCTTAGGCATGTTGGCTGCCTTGGCATTTTGAAGAAGCATTCTCAAGCGGTAGTTAGAATCTGGGTTATCACCACCTTCTTTTACGGCCATGATGATGTCCTTGCTAATTCTTGAGAAGGTCTTTGCCATCCCTGCCCAACGCTTAAACTTGCGTTCTTTTCTAAATTCAAATGCGCGTCCCATAAAGGTCAATGTCTTTTAATGCTGCCCAAAAATAACAACTATCGGCGAGCTTTCTTAAGCGAAGCTTTCTTTGCCTTGCGCTCTTGTTCTACTTCCCACTTTTTAATTTCACTTCTTCGGCCAATTGTACTTGTGATGTAATCCTTTTCTAAGTTCCATCCACGAGCTGGGCTGTACTCTCGGCCATAGAAGATGATTTGTAGGTGCAGCTTGTTCCAGAGTTCTCGAGCAAACAATCGCTTCGCATCTTTTTCGGTTTGATCTACAGATTTACCGTTTGAGAACCCCCAACGGAACATCAATCTTTGAATATGGGTATCTACAGGAAATGCGGGTACTCCAAAAGCTTGACTCATCACTACGCTAGCAGTTTTATGACCGACACTTGGCATAGCCTCTAAGGCTTCAAAGCTCGCCGGGACTTCGCCGTTGTAGTCGTTTACGATAGTATTCGAAAAGGAGTGGATGCCCTTACTTTTCATTGGAACCAAACCACAAGGTCGAATAATGGCGGCGATCTCGTCCACGGTCATTTTGGCCATGTCGTAAGGGTTGTCCGCCACAGCGAAAAGCTTTGGAGTAATTTGATTTACGCGCTCGTCCGTGCACTGTGCACTCAGCACTACTGCCACAAGCAGGGTGAAAGGATCTTTGTGGTCGAGCGGTACCGGCGTTTCCGGGTAAAGACGTTCCAGTTCATCGACGACGTATTGTACTTTTTCTGCTTTAGTCATGTGGAAAACTATTTATTGCTAACAAGGGTTCTAAGGAACAAAACAAAGCTAACTTCGAGTTGTTGAGAAATAAAATCAATTCACAATGGCATTAAAAATCGGACAAAAAGCACCTGCATGGAGTGGTGTAAATCAGAACGGAGAAACCATCTCTTCGGAGCAGTTCTTAGGTAAAAAAGTCATCCTGTTCTTCTACCCAAAAGCAAGTACTCCTGGGTGTACTATGGAAGCTTGTAACTTTCGTGACAACTACGCGGATTTAGCAGCAAAAGGATTTGAGGTAATCGGCGTAAGCGCAGATTCAGTCAAGCGTCAGAGCAACTTTGCTACCAAGGAGGAACTCAATTATAGTTTGATTGCTGATGAAGAAAAATCAATCATTATGGCATTTGAAGCCTGGGGTTGGAAGAAGTTCATGGGTAAAGAATATGAAGGTATCTACAGACATACTTATGTGATCGATGAAGCGGGCATGATCGAGCAAGTTTTGGAAAAAGTAAAAACCAAAGAAGCCACTGAACAGGTACTTGAACTTTTCGAAAATTAAATTTCTCTGCATAAATTATTAGAAAGGCTTTGAAGTTTCATTCAAAGTTCTACATTTGTACAAATTCTAATATTTTTAGCATTCTAAGATTATGAGCGCAGACAAAGACGCCAAATTAAAGGCACTCAAACTCACAATGGACCGTATGGACAAGGCGTACGGTAAAGGAACAGTAATGAAAATGGGCGATGCTCCGGTTATAGAAGTAGATTCTATTCCTACCGGATCATTAACTCTAGATGTTGCGCTTGGTGTAGGTGGTTATCCTACAGGCCGTGTAGTTGAAATCTATGGACCGGAGAGTTCAGGTAAAACAACATTGACCTTACATGCCATTGCTGAATGTCAGCGCAAAGGAGGTATTGCCGCGTTTATTGATGCGGAACACGCCTTTGATCGTTTTTATGCTGAAAAATTAGGTGTGAACACCGATGAGCTCATCGTCTCTCAACCAGATAATGGAGAGCAGGCTCTCGAGATTGCTGACAATCTAGTTCGTTCTGGAGCTATAGACATCCTCATTATTGATTCTGTCGCTGCATTGACGCCGAAGGCTGAGATTGAAGGCGAAATGGGAGATGCGCGCGTAGGTCTGCAAGCGCGTTTGATGTCTCAAGCACTTAGAAAGCTTACTGGTACTATTAGTAAAACCAACTGCTCCGTAATTTTCATTAATCAGTTGCGTGAGAAAATTGGTGTTATGTTCGGTAACCCGGAAACGACTACCGGTGGTAATGCCTTGAAATTCTACAGTTCGGTACGTTTAGATATTCGTCGTTCAACTCAAATTAAAGACGGCGATAAGGTTATTGGTAACCGAACAAGAGTGAAGGTGGTTAAAAACAAAGTAGCCCCTCCTTTCCGTTTGGCAGAATTTGACATTATGTACGGCTTGGGTATCTCAAAAGCAGGCGAACTTATCGATCTAGGTGTTGCTCATGACATTCTTACGAAGAGCGGATCTTGGTTCAGTTATGGTGAAACAAGATTGGGTCAAGGGCGTGATACAGTAAAACAATTGTTTGTAGATAACCCAGAATTGGCTGAAGAAGTCGAAGCTAAGATTAAGGCTGCATTAAATGACGCGGATTAAGTGTAAAAAGTACACATTATAGTTTTTGAAAGGCGCTGTAAATCAGCGTCTTTTGTTATTAACGTGTTCATATAAACTTAACGTAGAAACCAACCATTCTGTGAAGACCTTGTTAATTTTGAGATGAATAACCATTTCAAAAAACAAACAATGAAAAAGGCTTTACTAATTGTGGGTGCATTCGTAATGGGTGTATCTGCTTATGCGCAAGATGCAACCTCGGTTGCTGACAGCTTGTTCGAAAATAATATTTTGAACGAGATGGAAGTTGTATCATCACGTTACAACAAAAACACTCCTTATACTGCAACCACTTTGGACAAAAAGGTGTTGACAGAGCAATTGGGTTCACGAGACATTCCTAATGTATTGAACTTATCTCCATCAGTTTACTCAACAAACCAAGGTGGCGGTGCAGGTGACTCAAGATTAAATGTCCGTGGTTTTAACCAAAACAATACGGCTATTCTACTTAACGGCGTTCCCGTTAACGATATGGAGAACGGCTGGGTTTACTGGTCTAACTGGGATGGTTTAGGTGATGCTTCATCAAATATCCAGGTTCAGAGAGGTATGTCTGCTGTGAATTTAGCGGTGCCTTCTATCGGTGGTACGGTTAATATCCTTACTGATCCGGCTGCGACAAAAGCAGGCGGCTTCGTGAAGCAAGAATTAGGTTCATGGAATTTTTTAAAGACCACCGTCAATGCCAATACAGGCAAGATGGACAATGGTTTAGCGCTTTCTACGACAATTTCTCGCAAGACAGGTAATGGCTTTTATGATGGTACTTGGACTGATGCATACTCATACTACCTAGGTGCGTCATATGAAGTTACTAAAAAGGATAAATTAGAGTTTTACATTGTAGGTGCGCCTCAGCGCCACGGCCAAAATTTATACCGTCAAAATATGGGCCGCTATTTGACAATGGATCAGATTAGAGGACTTGGTATAGATGAAGACCAATACTCACAAGATGCTTGGGATGATTATGCACGCGGTGGAGATTTAAACTCTCGTTCTTACAACCAGAATGTTAGTCCTGTTGCAACTGATTATGATGGACAGCAGTACTTCCAAATGTACAGAACGTACACTAAAAACAGATTTTTAGATGACGCGTTGATGGAGCGTGAGAACTACTTCCATAAGCCTCAGGCAAATTTGAACTACTACAAGACAATCAACGATGATTTACGCTGGTCAACAATTGCTTATTGGTCTGGTGGTAAAGGTGGAGGTACTGGTACTTTTGGTGATGTAGAGTCGAGCTTCTCCAACGGATTCGCAAGAGACTGGGATCGAACTATTGCCGAGAACATTACATATAATGATTCTTCTGCTTCAGCCCGCGAAGATTACCAAGGAATTCTTCGTAATTCGATCAACCAACAATGGACGGTTGGAGCAATTTCGAAGTTATTCTACAAAGTAAATGAAAATTTGAATCTACAATTTGGTGTAGATGCAAGAACAGCGGAGATTGGTCACTGGCGTGAAGTTCGTGATCTTCTAGGTTGTAATTCCTTCTACTATGACGGTAATGATTTTGATGCTCCTGCTGATTATGAAAAAGGTATTGGTGACAAAATCGCTTTCAACTTTACAAACACAGTTAATTGGTTAGGTACATATCTTCAAGCTGACTACAAAACTGATAAGCTTAGTGCTAATATTGTAGCTGGTCTAACAGCCAATCAGTATGGTTATACCAATCACTTTAGAATGGACGCGGATGGAAATGAAACTGTAACTCAATCTTCATTCATCCCAGGAGGTCAAATTAAGGGTGGTCTTAAGTACTTCATGAATGAGAATACCAGTTTTTATGGTAATGCAGGTTACGTGAGCAAGAATCCTATTTTTGATGGTGTGATTGACGATTACGACGGTACATTATTTGCCGGTCGTCCAAACGAGATTTTCCAGTCTATCGAGTTCGGAACTGAGTACGCTGTTTCAAACTTTGCATTTAAGGCAGGTTACTACTACACACTATGGTTAAATAGAAGTAGAACGTCTACGATTATTGATCAGTCTACGGGTAATGATATTTTGGTATACATTACCGGTATGAATGCTCGTCACAGTGGTTTGGAGCTCGAGGGTTCGTACAAGTTTAATAAACAGTTGCGTTTGGATTTAGGAGCTTCATTCGGTGATTGGATTTACACTGATAACGTACTCGGGACTTCTCGCGATGCCGATGGCGAGCCTCGTTCAGCTGAGGACACTTATTATGTTAAAGGTCTATATGTTGGTGATGCCCCTCAAAACCAAGTCATGACTACTCTTACATATTCACCGGTGAAAGATGTGAATTTGAAAGCGACTTACAGATGGTACGGTAAGCATTACTCTGCGTTCAATCCATTTGATGTTTCGGATGCAGCAGATGAGGGCGTTCAAGTATGGCAAGCACCATCTTATAGCGTTGTGGACTTGCATTTGAATGCTAAAGTTGCTGAATTTGGACAAAACAGCTTAGTTGTTTTTGCACACGTATTCAATGCCACTAATGCCATTTATATTCAAGATGCACTTAACAACTCTCCCTATAATGCAGTTGACAAAGAGAACAAAGCACAGGATGCTGAGGTTTTCTTAGGTCTTCCGCGTAATTACAATGTAGGGGTTCGTTACAACTTCTAAGAGACGATTTATTTGATTCTCAGCCCCGCCGCTTGGCGGGGCTTTTTTTTTGCCTCATTTTTGGGAAATGAATTGGACCCTATTGCACAAAGCCGCCCTTTATTCGATTGTCGTAAGCTTCTTCTTTGCTTGTTCATCTCCAAATGAGGAGTTGCCTAAACAGCAGGAAGATGCCGCTGTGGAAATGGCCCCAGTGAATAAGGGGCGTTCTGCATTAGACAGTTTGAATGCACTTATAATTGATGATCCAAATGATTTGGATGTGCTTGAGTCGCGAGCACGATTGTATTTGGGGGCTCGAAACCTTGCCTATGCGCAGGCAGATATCAATGCAGTTTTGGCTTTCGATAGTAATAGAGTGGGTGCGTTAGAGATTCTAGGTGATTTAGGGTTTGCCTCAAACAAAACTCGCGAGAGTAGGGACGCTTGGCAGAAATGTATGCGTCTTGATCCAGAATATGTGCCTTGTCGTCTTAAGATGGCCCAACTGTATCATGTGGTTACAGAATTTGAGAAAAGTGCGGAGCTAGTAGATATTGTGCTCAATCTAGAGCCAGAGAATCCTGAAGCACATTTCTTGAAAGGTTTGTTGATGAGAGATGCTATTGGGGATACGGCACGTGCCCTGCAATGGTTTCAAAAGGCCATTGATATAGCTCCTGATTATGCAGAGGCTATTGATATGTGCGGGGTGCTATACAGTGCCATGGGGAATCCTATTGCCATCGCATATTTCAACAGGTTGGTAGAATTGGACCCTAAGAATAAGTTGAGCTTTTACAACAGAGGGATGTTCTATCTCGGTCAGCAGGATTGGAACGGTGCCTTAGAGGATTTTACGACCTGTACAAAATTGGACCCGGCAGATATTGAAAGCTTTTTTAACCTTGGATACATCCACCTTCAATTGCAGTTGCCACGTGAAGCTATAGGGTACTTTACCCAAGCATTGGCCATTCAGCCCATCAACCATAGGGCATTGTACGGCCGCGGGTACAGCTTTGAACTCTTAGGCGATATGCCTAATGCCGAGAAAGATTACCGAGAGGCGTTGAGCTATAATCCAGACCACGAAGGTTCTCGTCAAGGCGTAATTAGAATTCAAAACGCGAAGACTCAGGCTGGCGTCAACTAGTAGACGAGCTCCTTGTACTTGTTTGGGTAGTCGGAAATCAATCCATCGACACCCATATCCAGCAATCGCTGCATATCTGCGATTTCATTCACCGTCCAGGGGATGATATCAATGCGTCTAAAGTGGCACCAATTCACAATTTCAGGGGTGACAGTTTCGAAATTCGGACTGTACACATCCGCAGGAAAACCGAGCTTGTCCATGGCCGCTGCGGGATCTGATTCATCTTCAGTAAGCAGGCATAGTTTAACTCCAATGTGTAGCTTTCTAAGCTCTTGGAGTGTACGGACATCAAAGCTTTGTATGGTCACGAGATCGTACAGATTAAACTGTGGATTTAAAGCATCGTAGCGTTCTAAAAACGTTGCAATGAGCTGAGCGAATTCTTGAGGTTTTGGGTGGTATACGCCGTCGCCAATAGGCCTTGATTTTGTCTCGATGTTCATTTTACGCCAATTGCCAGTACGACTGAGCATATTGAACAGCTCGCTCAAAGCCGGTTTGTAGGTGTTCATGGCCTTTTGATCAGGGAATCTTGGGTTGCCTTTGCTGCCACAATCATAAGCTTTTATTTCCTCCGTGGTCATTTGATAGAGGTTGTACGCCATTGGGTTATCAGCGAGCACGGCAGAGTCTAAGGAGCAAATTTCAGGATTGAGCCAGGGTTCGTGAGAGATGATCAAGTTTTTGTCTTCACTCACGACAATATCTAGTTCGAGGGTGGTCAATTCTTCAATACCAAGAGCGAATTCAAATCCTTCTAAACTGTTTTCTGGATACAGTCCTCGGGCGCCCCGGTGACCTTGGAAATCTACTTTTCTTTCGGGTTTGGAGCAGCTTGCAATTGATAGGCATAGCACAAATAGAAGGAGTGTGCTGTTATAGCTGGAATTCAGTAATTTCATAGGCCTTAAGTGAGTCTCTAAAATAACCCTTCCCATGCAACAAAAGGTAATACTTGGCCTTAGTTTTGTAGCCCTTATGACACAATGTACCATGAATGAAACCCCGAACACTGGTGAGCCTATTGCAAAAGAGGTAGCTCACGAAATGACCATCCACGGAGATACCCGCAACGACGAGTATTACTGGATGCGTGATCGCGAGAATCCTGAGGTCATTGACTATCTAAATAGTGAGAATGCCTACCGTGAGCAAATCATGAAGGGCACAGAGAAGCTTCAAGAGCGACTCTATGAGGAAATCGTGGGTCGTATCAAAAAGGACGATAGCTCGGTGCCGTACCTGTTGGATGGCTATTTCTATTACACGCGCTTTGAAGGTGAAAAGGAGTACCCGCTTTATTGCCGTAAAAAAGGTTCTTTGGAGGCTGAAGAAGAGGTGATGCTTGACGTCAACGAATTGGCCGTAGGTCATTCGTATTACCAGATTGTAGGATTGAGCATACACCCGAATAACCAAAAGATTGCCTTCGGAGTAGATACTGTGAGTCGTCGTATTTACACCATCTACACTAAAGATTTAGTTACGGGTGCTATTGATATTGTAACAGAAAATGAGTGTACTGGAGGTTCTACTTGGAGTGCCGACGGTAACTACTTGTTTTATACTGTAAAGGATTTAGAGACCCTTCGCAGCCATAAGATCAAGCGTTGGGACGCGCAAAGCGGCGCGCACGAGCTCATTTTTGAAGAAGAAGACGAAACCTTTACGTGTTTTGTGTACAAGAGCAAGAGCCGCAAATATTTGATGATTGGTTCCTCCTCAACCATGGCTGATGAGCACAGATTTTTGGCGGCCGATAATCCAACAGGAGCTTTTCAGATTATTCAGCCGCGTGAGCGTGGTTTGGAGTATAGCACTAGTCACTTTGGTGATCATTTTTACATCCGTACCAACGCGGATGAGGCGACCAATTTTAAGTTGATGAAGGCACCGGTAGAGGCGCCTTCGAAAGAGAATTGGACCGATGTACTTCCACACGATGAGAACGTGCTTTTCACCGATATGGAGCTGTTTGAAGATTACCTTGTTACTGAGGAGCGCTCGAATGGATTGGTTCGCATTCGCATCCAACCTTGGGGCGGTGAGGCTTACTACCTGCCTTTCGAAGAGGAAACATATACTGCCTACGTGGGCAACAATCCTAGCTTCGACCAGAAGCACCTGCGCTACGGCTACACCTCATTAACCACGCCGGGTAGTGTTATTGACTATGATTTTGCCACCGGTGAAAAAACTGTTCGCAAAGAGCAGGAGGTCTTGGGCGGTTATGACAAGTCTAAATATGAAACCAAACGCATTTGGGCTACCGCTGATGACGGTAAAAAAGTAGCCATGTCTATTGTCTACAGAAAAGATTTAATCCGCAAGGACGGTCCGAACCCAACATTGCTTTACGGTTATGGATCCTATGGATATACTATAGACCCTTCATTCTCTACGGTACGTTTGAGTTTATTGGACCGCGGTTTTGTTTACGCCATCGCACACATCCGGGGTTCTCAGTACATGGGCAGACCGTGGTACGAAGACGGAAAGATGTTCAATAAAATCAACACGTTCACTGACTTTATCGCTTGTGGTGATGCTCTCGTGCAGCAGGGATATGCGACGTCAGAGACGCTTATGGCTATGGGCGGTTCTGCGGGCGGTTTGTTGATGGGTGCTGTAGTGAATATGCGTCCAGATTTATTCCGAGGAGTAATCGCTGCGGTTCCGTTTGTGGATGTGGTGACGACGATGTTGGATGAATCGATCCCGCTGACTACCGGAGAGTTCGACGAATGGGGCAATCCAAAGAACAAAGACAGTTACGACTACATGCTTTCCTACAGCCCGTACGATCAGGTAAAGGCGCAAGATTATCCTGCGCTTTTAATCACCACCGGCTTACACGATAGCCAGGTGCAGTACTGGGAGCCGGCGAAGTGGATGGCACGTCTACGCAAGATGCGTACTAACAAGGATGAGGTATTGCTCATGTATTGCAATATGGAAACGGGTCATGGCGGTGCTTCAGGCCGATTTGAGGCGCTTAAAGAGACTGCTATGGAATATTCCTTCTTCTTAGACTTAATGGGGATTAAATCATGAGTATAGTTATTGAAAACCTCACCAAATCCTACGGCAGCCAAAAGGCGCTAGATGGGGTGAGCCTTGAAATAAAATCGGGCCAAATTACGGGTCTATTGGGCCCAAATGGTGCGGGTAAAAGTACCCTCATGAAGATCATAACAGGTTCTGTTATCCCAGACCAAGGCGCTGTTACAGTCAACGGTGTGGACGTACTCAAAGAACCCCTCAAGGTGCAGCGTGTTTTGGGATATCTACCAGAACACAACCCTCAATACTTAGAATTATACATCAAGGAATACCTTGAATATGTGGCTTCTATTTACAAGGTAGATACCTCTCGAGTGAGCCAAGTCATAGATATGGTCCTCTTAGGACCCGAGCAGCATAAAAAGATTGGAGCGCTATCTAAAGGATACCGCCAACGCGTAGGTCTCGCCGCCGCACTTATTCCCGACCCACAGATTTTAATTCTTGATGAGCCTACTACGGGTTTGGATCCCGCACAACTTGTGGAGATCCGGGCGCTTCTTCGTAAAGTGGCTCAAGAGAAAACGGTCTTGTTTTCTACACACATTATGCAAGAAGTGGTGGAGTTGTGTTCCAGCTGTATATTCTTAAAAGATGGCGAATTGAAGCAGGTGTTGACCGAAACTGAAATCCAAAAAGGCCCGAAACACCTCGAAGATATTTTTGGAAAGTAGAATAGCCCAGGAACTATCAAATCCCTGGGCTGTGAGGAGGTTGTTATTTTACCACTACAGATCCTTGGAAAAACTTAATAGTCATTCCAACACCTAAAAGGGCAATAACTCCGTGATAAATTGGCAGTATATCGGGTATTCCTAAATCAAATCCGAGCAAGTGTAATACGGGTATCACACCGTTGATTGAAGTAATACAAATGGCAATTCTCTTTTGAGCGAAATAGGCCGCTTTGTTGGAGTTGTCAAAAGGATGTGTAACAAATGGATACATCAAAACGGCTTGTAATCCGTAGAGTAATCCAGTTGAAATCATAATCATCTCAGCTTCACCAGTACCACCAGTTTGAACAGCCGATATCATGTTAGCTAAGAATACCATGACGCCAAACCAAAATAGTCCGTGTCTTGTGAAAATTAGCCTTTGTGTGATGACACCATATACACACATTAAAGTGAGCACTGATGCAATAATTACAGGAACGAGCATTCCATCTTCCATAGTTTATAGAGTGTTGTGGCCCTATTGGACCGGTTAATAATTCTAATAACTAGGTTAGGGGAGGTTGCTTTTAATAAGAAAAAACAAGGTCAGCTTTTGCACTTTCTTCAATGAGTTGTTTTGGGTAACTCCAATTTATATTTTCTACTCTAATGAGCATTTCGGATGCATTTTCCTGAGTAACTCCATAGGTCATAAAGGACCCTTCTGAAACGTGAATTACACCGCCCTCTCTTGAAAATTGTTCTAATTTCGACACAGCCATTTCACTCATTTTGGAATCCCCTCCGCCATGCTTTGTGGCGGCATGAATATTTGAGATGACATCTTTCATAAAAATTTGAACGCCATCAGCTGCAGCAAAGTAAGTAACCTCATGTCCTTGGCTTAACGCTTCGCTTGCCGCATGAATAGACATTAATGCTGCTGAAGGATTTTTTATCGGGTCAGAGGTTAAATGAATGAAATACTTTTTCGTTTGAGCGTTCATGGTGGCACCAATTATTAGGAAGAAAATGAAGCCAATTATTCTCTTAGAAATCATGCAGCATTAGTTAATGGTAAAAACCTTACGATAGATTTCGGTGTCGAAGATTGCCTGATATTTGGCTAGTATTTCATCCATAAATGCATCATATTCTGGACCTTGGTCGTGTGATGCAGCATATGATTCAGCACTTGGGTAAGAACTCACAAGAGCATATCTATATTCTTCTGCCTCATTATCATCATCAACCTTCAGTACAGTATAGTTTTTACCATAACCTGAGGCAATAAAGAAAGAATTCAGTTTTTCTATATCTGCGATGTACTCATCTTCACTAATACCATCAGGTAGATCAAAAAGGTGAATTGACATCTGCGAGATGTTTTCCTGTACCGATGATTCTTCAATTGATTCGACATTCGAGGCTTCTTCAACATTTTGAGTGCAAGAGAACAAACCTAGTAGTAGGGTGCAAGTCAATAGTCTTTTCATGGTTTCAAGTTTGTTATGTGATTTTCAGGAAGTTAAGAAAAAAGTAAGATGCCCCACACAATATCATCGATAAACTTGAAAGAGGATCAGTAAAAATGTTGTGGCTCAATGAGGAGACATTTAATTCCTCTTTTACCTTAGGAATAGTTTGGTAGAATGCCAATCACCACCCTATATTTGCCGTCCCATAAGCGCGGAGTGGAGCAGTTGGTAGCTCGTCGGGCTCATAACCCGAAGGTCGTAGGTTCGAGTCCTGCCTCCGCTACAAGCAAAAGCCTTGATGCACAGCATCAAGGCTTTTTTATTTTTCGAGAATAGTTCGATTCCTTAGGATCCTAAGTCAAAATATTATTGGCAGTCAGAACTTAGTCTCCATAGTTTCATGCCACCTGAAAATTCTAATTTGCCACCGTCACATTCAAATGTGACTGCTCGTGGTGTTCCATCCCATACTAAAGTATCTCCATCAAAAGTGTAACTATGAATTCCAGGAATTCGATCTGTACTATCTAAAGAGTTCCAGTAATCATCATCACCAGGACAAGTGATACAGTAAGATGTGTAAATGTTTCCATCAATGAATTCAAACATTGTATTGGCATCTGCTCTTTCCTCGCTAGGAGACCATAGCCATTTGCCTTCTACTTGGTAAACGGGAGTACTTTTTCCGCAACTCGCAAGTGCTGCTAATAATGTTATCGCGATGATATAAGTTCTTCTCATGATTATGGTGTATTGTTCTAAATTTCAGTTACTTATTAAATATATTAAATATTAATTTGATCTTTTCTTCAAAATGTCTACTACCCGAGACCCGAAGACATTTTGTCTTCGGGTTTTGTTTTTCTCAGAAGTCCAAGTGTCTATGAAACAGCCAGGCTATTGTTACCAATACAAACGCCTTGGCGAGATCGATTTGTTTTGTTCCGATTATTTGAAATAGTCTCATGGGTTAAGGGAGTTGGAAGAGTTCTTCAACCGTGCAATTGAGAGTTTTGCTAATCTTCAAAGCCAAGACTGTAGAAGGCACATATATGCCATTTTCAATAGCATTGATGCTCTTCCTGGAGACCTCTGCTTTTACGGAAAGGTCTTCCTGTGTCAGGCCTGCACGCTTACGGAATTCGGCGAGGTTGTTTAAGAGTTTTTCATGGTTCTTGCCCATGAATTATTTCTTTTCAAATTGATCAACAGCGTCTGTCAGCTCTTTTTCAGTGTTGGGGTATAAATAACCTGCGATCATCGTTCCGACACCAATAAGTCCAACTAATGCTCCAATGCCTTTAAAAATATTTCCTAAGAAAAACAGTCCTAAAAAGAACAGTCCTGCGCCAACAAATAGGGTAATAACGCCACCTCTCCTGTAATCGATAGGCTCTTTCTTCCTTTCGTCAAAAAGTGCTAAGAGTTCTTCAAGCTTCGATGGGTCATCTATATTCTTTGCTATTTCAACAACCGCGTCCCGCTTGCCTTTGGCATCATAGTATTGCCAGATAAAAACCGAAATAGGAATGATTATACCAGTTAGGATTCCTAGAATTGTGATAATGGATTCTAAATTCATGGGGTAAATAGTTTAAAATGTAACGCAAACTTACCATAAATATGTGTAGTATAGGTTACATCTTGTAAAAAATCATCCACCGTATGAAACCTTAGGTGGCAGTAATTGCACAGCTTTGTCCCTTTAGTGGAACCAGAACTCCTTTAAATCAATATTTAGTTGAGGGGTTAAACCTTCGACCTTTTCTCCAGAATGTCTACTACAAAAGACGGATCAGTATATCTACTGGTCCGTTTTTTATTTGTACATCCATCACTTCATCATTGAGCGTCTTTAAGGAGCGCAGGAACTAACGTCAATTTCGCTGTATAAATTTGGGTCGTGATTTGGGTCTTCGACTGTGAGAGCCGTCATTGAAATCTTCACAATTTCATCACTTGTAGAAAAACAAAGTTGGTGAAAGTTATCATTGTCATTTATATCAGCAATCGAAATAGGTACATGCGGTATCAGAACTCCAGAACTGTCTGAATAGCCAACATAGTACTGAAATAAGTCAGATTCGGTATCGCCAGATATATACGGTGTAACGCCACCATTCCAGGCAACTTGAATCGTTTGTGTTCCTGAATTACATTCATTCAGATTACCATCAATTCTTTGAGCAAAGAATAGACTTGGTCCGTCAGCAAGCGGAATTACATTTTTTGTTGTCATCCCGTTTAGGTTTATGATTTCAGAGCAAGCAGATTCTCCCGATACAGTGTCAGTGGTAAATAGATCCCCTATAACTCTAACTTCAACAGGTGGATTGGTAATAGCTGTACCAAATTCACCTAACAGAAGTACAGTTCGATTTTCTCCGTCCTCGTTAGCTGGGGCCAGTAAAACACAACTAGGGGTATAAATATTTCCAAGGCTGTCTATAACTTCAAAATCTGTTTCCGATAAACTGGATGAATCTAATGGGAATATAAAATTAACAGGCATACCATCTAACAAACTTCCTGGTTGATTGCAAAGTAAACCTGGTAGTATATTATCGAGTCCAAAAAAGGCTGACACAAGAGGTTCTTGTGTAACCGGTTCTTGAGGTTCTTCATTTTTACTGCAAGCAAATAAGAGTATTACTGAAAGTAATTTGAGTAGATTCCTCATATAGAGTACTTTCAATGTTAGACCATAATTTATCTATTGGGTTTAATGAGAACACTTAAATTGATGTTAATCATTAATTAAACCTTCGACCTTTTCTCCAGAATGTCTACTACCCGAGACCCGAAGACAATAGTCTTCTGGTTTTGTTTTTCTTAGAGCCCCAAGTCTCTTTAAAACAAACAGTTATCTCTAAAAGGAGAGTGTGTTCGAGGAGTTTCCGGAGGTATAAATAAAAAAGCCCTCACTGAAGTGAGGGCTAAATTTAATACCACAAATACTGCTTATTCATCACATTTTCCTTTACGATATCGAGTAATGCCGTGACATTCTGCTGTTTCTTTATTCGGGTAGGTAACATCATTACACCCGCAAACGGGTGTATAACTCATAGGAACACCATCATAACAAGGCGATTCAATGCATTCAGTTTTATCACAAGAGATAAACATTACACCTAAAACGGCCGCGGCAATTAGGGTTTTCATAGTTGAATATTTCCTTCGGTAAAATCCTGAAGCTAAATAACAGCCTCTTGTAATAAATTTAGAATTACGATTTAATGACTTTGTCCTCAATCAGGACTCTCGAGTCTTTACCCACAATTCTATAAGTGTAAAGTCCCGTAGGAAGAGTACTAACATTAATTTGATTGACTCCTTTTATAAGCCCTTGCTCAAGAACTAATTCACCGGTAACACTGAAAAGGTATAGATAAGAGTTCTCCAAAGGTTGATTGACTGTCATTAGGTTACTCATTGGATTAGGAGAAATTCTGACAGCGATTTGCTCTTCAGCATTAGTATTAAATGTTTGTAGTTCTTGAAGGAACAGCGAACGTTTAAACACTAAATCTCCGTTGGAGAATACATGTAATACTTCGATAACAGGCAGAGCGTAGCCTGGTAACCAAAAGACTTTTGAGTGTTCTTCAACAGTTAAATATGTACCAAAAGGTGAAGGACCTGTTACAGTCGTTCTTATTGTAGAAAGAACCACAGCATTCTGATAAGTTTTGCCATCAGGCATAGTTACGTTACCACTCGCAATCCCCTCTACTTCGGCTTTTTCAGTGACGTTGGCAGTGAGCGAGTTCCAAACCAATGTTGACGCCATACTATCTACATGGTTAAGCGTAGAATTAAAAGGGAATGGTACTAGCGTTAGAGCATTCGCATAGCTGGAAGTTGTGCTCGATGTTACCTTTCCATGTGATTTCAAGCTGTCCGAGTCATAGCTAAGGAAGAATTCTCCATTCGCGCTCTTTAAAACATGCGTAGCATTTGGGTAATTGGAAGCGTGTACTGATGAGTCGAGGGGTAATACTTTCATTTGATATGTCACCCCGGTTTGTAGGGATGAAAAGTCCCAAGGCCCAATATTTGAAACAGGAACTGTATCATTGACTTGATCAAATTCCATAGTCATCCCCCAAGGTAAATTAGGGCAATTAATAGTTTGAGCTCCAACATAAGATGAACCTAGTACGAGGAGTGTGAGAATGAGTTTTTTCATGAGTGTGTTGTTTTATTCCACACTAAATTATTAAATATTGTACAATACTGATTGTCAATTGATTAAAACTTGAAAGAAAGTATTGTCACTAATATTTTACCCTTAAGTTATGTTTAGAGCTGATAGAATTAGGTTTATCCGCTTGATTTAGCTTCGACCTTCGCCCCAAAATGTCTACAAGGAAAAGCCTTGATGCACAGCATCAGGGCTTTTTTATGTCCGAGCGAACTCGGAAAATTTAGGGTATTCCGAAAATTCATCAAAATCCGAAAAGTTATAATGCTCGATGAATTATTAAAGTGGTACCTTCTAAAAAACTCAAAAAATAGTATCTCTCATGATGAATTTTATTAATAAATGGTATCCTATCATTATTGCTTTTATAGCCCTATTGTATTCCGTGGGTCTAGGATTATCAGGGGATTCAGAAGGAGCACAATATTCGGCCCATTGGCCGGGAACAATTTTACTATTCGCTATAGCAATCCGCCAGCGTCGACTTACTAATCCAAAAGATTAATTGCTTATGAGTATTGAAATGTTTTTGGTTGGAGCCTTACTGTTTGCATTGTATATATACTTTACAATTTGGAATATAATTCACAACAATAGAAAGCAGAATGATGAGAGTAGTACTATTAAAAACAATACTACCATAGATGAAATGGATTCGGATGGCACGGGAAACTTTAGTCGTTTCCCGAAAGAATAGCAGTCTAGTAACGTCTCATTTCGGCCTAATCTTCAATATTTCATTACCGAGAATGGAAAAGTAGAGTTAGTTTGTTTTCACTATGATGTTTTAGGTTTCCCAGCATGCTTTTCTTTGTTCTTCACGTAGATTAATTTGTATCTACTTTTTGAGTTTTCGCGCTGTTCGATTTCTATGTTACCAATTGATTTAATGAGAGGCGTGAGCTTTTCAAACCCGTAATTTCTCGAATCAAAATTGGGTCTTTTTTTCTGAATCAAACTTCCGACATCTCCAAGAAACGCCCAGCCTTCCTCGTCTGATAAATCATTTATGGAAGAGACAATTAAATTAATTTCTTTGTTGGTGATTTTGTCCACCGAAGATTTAGCGGGTTCTCTAATATCCGTTTTTCCTTCCGACTGTTTCCTGAGAATCTCAATGTAAATGAACTTATCACATGCAACGATAAATGGATTAGGTGTTTTCTTCTCTCCAATGCCCAGTACTAGCATGCCTGCTTCTCTGAGTCTAGTTGCCAGTTTGGTAAAATCGCTGTCACTGGAAACCAAACAAAAGCCATCAACTTTCTCACTGTAGAGTATGTCCATGGCATCAATAATCATTGCGGAATCGGTTGCATTCTTGCCCGTAGTATAGCCATATTGCTGAATGGGCGTTATTGCATTTTCCAATAATAGATTCTTCCATTTGTTTAATCCAGGCCGTGTCCAATCTCCATATATTCTTTTCAAAGTAGGGTTGCCATATTTGGCAATCTCTTCCATCATCTCCTTGACATTCGCTGATGGTATGTTGTCACCGTCAATTAAGACGGCGATATTAATATTTTCTTTCATTGCCTTGTTTTATGAAAATCACACAATACCGATTTGTATAGAGTAGATATCCGGATCTTCGATTGGATTTGTTTGAAGATACGTCAACAAATTAGATTGAGGTGGGTCTATTTCGCTTCGGGAGGAATTGTAAGGTTGGACAAAACAAGTAAGACAAAGAGCCTAGAATAATTTTAATTAGTGTTATTTATGCTTCGACCTTTTCTCCAGAATGTTTTTAATGTAACCCTTTTAAGGAAACTTGAGAGGCTTTTTTTGTGCTTCTTGGAATCTAAAAATCTAGGAATGAATTCATGGAGGATTCACAAGACCTTACGAAAAGGTAATAGGCGGTTTACATCAAATGCGTAACTCAGCATTAGTTTTATTGCTCTTTAGTCCGTTGCGTAGTCGTTAAGCATTCTAAAAAATAGATTAAAGGAAAAGGGGGCGAATCGCAGATTCGCCCCCTTTTTATTTTTAATCAATCGTAAAACCCTCGTTTTACTTCAACTGCATCGCTGTTTCAATCTTGCGCCAGTCGACTAGCTTGAAGTTTTGCGAGATTTTTTCGCCCTTATCGTCGTAGTTGAAGCCGTCTTGGGCGAGGAAAATACCTTGTGGGTATTGTTGTGTTACTGCGCCAGAGTATATGTCTATACCGTCTGTTTCTTCCGTACCATCGCAAACGCTACCATTACCTACAGCAAAAACGCCCAGGTAGCGGTAGTCATCATTTATGTCATAGGCTGCATAGCGGAAATTCCCTTGGCTTGAAGAGACTAAAAGATGCTTTTCACCTCGACTGTAGATGGCTAAACCTTCAATGTCGTAAGCGAGGTCTGCATTTTCTTCGCCGCTCATAGGTATACGCATGCGTTCTGCAGCAGTGTTGTCAAGTGGGTAAGCGAATACTCCACCTTGTTCTTCGCCCAAATACAATAGGCGGTTTTTCTGATCGACAACCATGCCTTCTACTTGACCTGCCGCTGTAAACGAGCGGGTAAGCTTGAAAGAGATTTTGGAGGAATCGGCCACCAATTGCCATTGTTCCACTTCGCCGTCTTTGTTGTTGACGAAGGCGTAGGTCCGAGCATTTGAAGTGTCGTTCCAAAGACAGAATCCGTACACGCCTTCGAGATGTGTGCGCATCGCTGTATCCGAAACTAACTTCAGTTGAGTAGGATTTTCGTTGATGGTCCAAATATCAATGCGGTCGTAATCTCTATTACTCGCCGCAACGATATCGTATACCGTATCGAACATGGGAACGGCTAAAGCAACATCTACATTGTTTAAGCGACCGGTAGGGTATTCTGCCAGGCGCTCTCCAGTCAATGCATAGACTTCTAAACCTCGCTTTTTATTCGAGCCAAATATTAAGCTTTTCTTTGCCTCAGTGTGAAGCCAAAAGGCCGGGTCGTCCGCGGCGTCGTCTTCAACTTCAGCAAGACATGGGGTCGTTTGAATGTCCGCGCTTACCGTGGGGATGCTTTCTTCCGCGTTTTGACATGCGGCCGTTGCTAGGGCAGTTAGGAATAGGAATTTTTTCATAGTTCTATGGTTAAAAAAGCACCTTGCCTTTGGGGCAAGGTGCTTTAAAAAAGTTGTATTAGCTATACAGTATTAGAGATCTAACTTCACACCGAAGTTGGCGCGTAGGTTGTAGTACTCCATTTGCATTGTGTACTGATTCTGGTACTGGTAATAACGTAGTGGCGTGTTCAACAAGTTGTGCAATTCAACAAAGATACGCACGTTCTTAGCTACCTCGTAGTAACCGTTAAGGTCTAGGAAGTGTTGCTTGTCGTAGAAGCGATCTTCGAATTGGTCACCACCGTACTCATCTACATAAGCACCTGCGTAGTTGTATGATAAACGCATCATCAATTTCTTGTTCTCGTAAGAAAGGTTTGTGTTGACCATAAGTGGAGCGGTACCTGCGAAACCTACTTCATCCGTGCGGTCTAGGATCCCACTTGTTGTTGAAGAAGTCAACGTTGTGTTCGCAGCAATGTTGAAGTTCTTCAATGCACCAGGCAAGAAGTCTAGCTGACGTTGGAATGCAAATTCAACACCAGTAATGGTTGCTGTACCCCCGTTCTCAGGACGTGAAGCCTCGTATGCTTCACCCAAGTATGTTACGTCGTATACGCTTTCGTAGATGAAGTTGTCGATGTTTTTGTGGAATACGCCAGCACTAATGATTCCTAAAGTGCTTAGGTAACGCTCTGCATTTAAGTCAAAGTTCCAAGCAGTAGCCGCCTGCAATTCTGGGTTACCAAATGCAACTTCATTGTCGTCTGAATTGAACTCTTCGTAAGGAACAAGATCAAAGTAGTTTGGACGTGCTAGAGTGTTAGTAACAGATGCTCTCACTACAGTTTGAGCATTTGGGCTAAAGCGGTAAAGTACAGAAGGTAAGATGTTCAAGTATGAGCCTTCACCGTTTGATGGAGTAGCAATCTCTTCCTCAATATCGTAGATGAAACCGCTATATACGTTGGTCGTGTGCTCACCACGAACACCAGCAACTACTCTGTGCTTAGAACCCCAGTTTTGAGTAAGCATCGCGTAGCCAGCAAGGATTTGCTCTGTAGCGTCGTAATTTCCTGCAGCATATTCTTCAGGAATAAGAGCACTTTCGAATGTTGCGTCATCGTTTAGGTCAAGATCGCCTAAGTAAGTTGGGTCGATGAATTGGTTTGCACCCTCAGTCCAGTAACCGTCCATCAAGTAGCGATCGCCTCTTTCGAATTGGTATCCATTACCGCCAAGCGTTGGCTCGTTATCGCCGTTCAACCACTCGTATTCAGTGAAGTCATTTTCACGAACTTTTTCTTTTGTACGAAGACGACCACCTACTTTCAAAGTAGTGTTGTTCAGTCCTGTGATTAGTGGAATTTCAAAATCTAGACGACCGTTCAAGTCTTGGTCGTAAGTGAATTGGTTCTCATTAGTCAATTCTTTCAAACCAAAGTTTGAGAAGTCCACTGCGTTAGTTGGTCTCATCTGAAGGAAGCCGTACTCTCCAGCATCAGAAGTGATGCTCATCGTCACATCTTTTTCACGGTAAGAAATGTAACGCTCGTCAGGTCTTGTTTCAGAAGCGCGTGCCGTATTTACAGACCAGTTTGCCTTGATGTTACCGAAGAGGTGTTCACCACGAAGAGCAAAGTTGTTTGCAATTTGGTGCTCCAATCTGCGGTAATTTACGTCTGCTCCGCCACCTTTGGTTTGTCTGCGAACTTCAGCGTTGTAAGTTCCATCACCGTTAGATTCGATATCCTTGTAACGCAATCTGTAGCGGTTTTCCCAATCCTTACGATCATTGTGAAGTGCAGTAAAGAAAAGCTTGTGACCTTTTGCAAGGTCGTAATCTAAACTCAAAGAGTACGATTGACGTAGACGACGAACATTGTAGCCGCGTACTTGGTAATCAACGATAGAAGGGTTACCAGCGTCATCAAATTCCCACTCCATTTCAGCGTTGTCTGAACCGAAATCGTGGTCATTAACACTAACTGAAAAAACAGCGCCCAATTTGTTGTCTAGGAAACGGTTTCCGTAGATAGCTGCTCCTGTCCAAATTGGTTTTTGAGAAAGGAAGTTGTAACCAGAACCGCCTGTTAAAGAGATACGTTGGCGGTTAGGCGCTTGACGGGTGATTAGGTTTACCGCTCCACCAATGGCATCTGCATCCATGTCTGCAGTAACTGCTTTGTTCACTACAACAGTCTGAATCATGTCCGATGGAATAAGATCAAGCTGTACTTTACGGTTATCACCTTCCGCTGAAGGAATACGCTCACCGTTAACCATGACGCTATTTAGTTGAGGTGCTAAACCGCGAATGATGATATCACGCGCTTCCCCTTGGTCATTTTGGATGGTAATACCAGAAATTCTCTTTAGTGCATCACCAATATTTGCATCGGGTGTTCTACCAATCTGATCGGCATTCACAACATTCGTAACACCGGTATTTTGACGTTGTTGCGCAAGTGCTTTCGCCTGATTACGGAAATAGTTCCCTGTTACGATAACTTCAGAAAGTTCATTAGAACCTGCAGTTAATTCTGCATTTACGGTTGCTAATTCGTTATCACCAAGAGTAACCGTTTTCTGTACATCTTGATAACCAACTGATGAGATTACCAAAGTAACTTCGCCACTAGAAAGACCAGTAAGGGTGAACTGACCTAAATCATTTGTTACTGTAGATTGTCCCGATACTGATTCGCTTACAAGGGCGCCCGGCATAGGGAATTTGTCAAAGTCAACAACTGTTCCTTGAACAGCTGAATTTTGTGCCATGAGGCCAACACTGAAGAGCCCCAAAACAACGAGTAAAATCTTTTTCATGTAAAACTGCTTTTATTTATCGTAATAATGGAAAAGCAGTTAACTAAGACCTTATAGGGTTTTTATTTTTATGGGTTTTTTGAGTTTATAAAGTATTAACAATTAAGGTTTTATTTAATTTCAATTTAGATGTGCTTAAAGGTTTGTTTAGAATTTTAAAAAGAACATCAGTTTATCTTTGGTTTATGAATTTTAGAGAAATCTTTCTCGTTTTAATATGTACGGTTCAATGCGCTAAGGAGCCTTTGCCGTCGCCAGAACCATCTGCTTATTTCATAAATAATTTTGTTTTCGATTCCCTTCGAGTCGCAAGGCATTTCAATGAAACACCCATATTAAGTGATAGTATTATTAGTATTACGGAATCTTCTGGTGCAGTAGCCTCTAATTCTTTTGACGGATGTTTTTGGACCATTAACGATTCGGGAAATGAGCCCGAACTGTTCTTGTTTGAAGGCGTATCCGGTCGATTGGTTTCAACGCTTTCCATTCCAAGCATAAGAAATACTGATTGGGAAAGCATGGACATATACCAGGACGTTCAGGGACATAACAAAATAATCATAGCGGATATAGGCGATAATCTACAGATTAGGTCAACGGTCAAGGCCTATGAATTCTTAGAGCCTGATACTTCGACTGTGGATACATCTATGGCATTCAATGTGATAACGCCAAACATCGACTCCATAGAATTTACTTATTCCGAGGGGCCAAAGGATGTAGAAGCATTTTTTGTAGATCCCGTAGATAAGGCTTGGTATTTCATTTCTAAACGAGAAAGCAAGAATGGGTTGTATCAGCTCATCCCTAGATCAGATCCAAATATCGACACTGCTCAGTTGGTAGGGCGTTTATCTATGTATTTGGTTACAGGGGCGGACTGTAAGACCTTTGGTGCCGATTCGGCTCATGTAGTCCTCCGCAATTATGAGCGTGTATTATTATGGCCAAGGCATCGTTCAGCGAGTGTTATTCAAACGATGGCAGAAGAGCCCTTATTGATTCGATATGGTGATCGTGAACCCCAAGGCGAGGCAGTGTGGTTTTGGCCTAATGGTGACATTGGGACTTGTAGTGAGCTGAATGGAGGACAACCAAAAATTCGTCGTTATTTAAGACAATAGTTCGTTTTTCTCGAGGCTCAGTTCAAATTTTATCAATACATCGATCTTTATTGACTATAAAGAGGATCATGATCCGCTATGATTTGGTCAGCAAGTCCGTGAAGATCGGTGTTGAATCCAGTTTCATATGCGCTGGAGTTAAGGTCCATATTGTAGATTCCTTTCATCCACATTAGCGCTCCTGCATCAATAATTATTTGCCCCTGATGCCCTTTGGCATCTGTGAATAGGGAGGTAGCTCGAGGTCCTGAAAAGTTGATGCTATCCAAAACGAGTCCATTTTCCTTCATTTCTAGGAGATGAATGGCCGCCCAACCTGTTGGAATAGTGAATATTGGTGTATTTGGAAACTCTGCCCGCAAAGGATCTACTACCGTTTTATGGATAATGGTATTTACAAAATAGTCGTAAAACGATTCCATACTACTAAATCCATAATGTAGAGCAGTATCAGTCCAATTAGAAGGAAAGTCGAAAGGCGGGATAGAGATAAATACCTTCATCTCTGGATTTTCTCGTAGACCATATTGTATCCATTCCTTAAACCCTTCTGTTCTGTTTGTGGGTGAAGAACCTGAGGTCATCCCAAAGTATTCTATACCGCCATTATCGAAGGCCTCTTTGATTTCTTGATGGCTAGTTGTGGTAGAGTCGTTCCAAAAACTTATTGCCCACCCGTTTTCGCCACCACGAAACACGTGAGTGCTATTATGGTTACCATATCCTTCATCGGCAGTAACTATATCAAGTTGTTGTGCATAAGGTTTAAAAAAGCTATTTCCTATAAGCAACATACGATGCCCCAAGTCTTGATGGCTTGAACCGCCATCTCTTGAACAAGCGGACAAAAACAAAATAGCGATAAGAAGAGAAAAGGGTCGTTTCATAACATTGTGTAAGCTTTTTAGAATTAGATGATTCAGATTCTTTTAGGTTTAATTTGAGTCGGTAGTAATTGAGTTTCAATTGCCTCAACGGCATTGAACAAGAATCGAGTACGCGTCTCAAATTCAATGTTTTGGTATAATTGTTGCTAAATGATAATCATGAAAAAACAACTCGTTTTAGTACTAGTCGGTTTAGGTTTGGCTGGAATTTCTTCCTGTGAAAATGCATCGAGTTCTGATTTGTTTTACTACCATGAAACCGGGTGTGCGGATCTTTGGTGGGTAGATTTCAGTGATACTTTGACTCCAGGAACGTATGAATCTGTCGTGGAAGCATATTTACTTAATGAAAATATAGAAATGCGGTCCTTCCAAACCTTCTACGATTCTGCTGTGGCTGAATTTTGCATGGCATGCCATTGCAATACAGGAACTGTCCTGCAGGTTGAGGTTGCATCTGGCAACAAAAGAAAAATGCGCCGTTTAGGATTTTTCCAATAAGAATAAAGGCGCTAGAAAGGCGCTCCCAATCTTACAACTTAACCACTTTTTGCTCGCTGAATATGCCTTTTTCAGTGTTGAATACCCTACAGGTATAGGTTCCGTTCGAAAGATCAGTGATGTCTAATTGCGAGTTCCCAAATTCAACAGCTTTTTCTTGAATCAAGGCACCACTCATGTCGAACAGCTGTATTTTGGCGGAGTTCCAGGGTTGACGAATATGAATGAGGCCCTTGGTAGGATTTGGGTACATCTCAATACTTCCTTGCTCCAGTTCTTCGTTGGATAGACTGCTACTTTGATACACTCGAATGTAATCTACAATCATAGGGCTCGATGTAAATGCCGTATCTATACTTCCCTGAATGGCAATATTCATTAAGATGTATTGTGGATCATCAAATGGCCACGAGTTTTGTGTTCTTGTCGCCGGTTCATACGTGTAGTGTACGATACTATCGACGCTGAATACCATTTTGGTTGGTGTCCATTCTAATGCGTATATGTGCATGTTGTTACTCACACCAGGAATGAGCCTTCCTCCTTTATTGGAAGTATTTCCGAAGCTTGTGGGCGTATGCATCGCACTTTGGATATAATCCTGGTTCGTTCCCCAGTGTTCCATGATATCTATTTCGCCACAGGCTGGCCATCCGGTAGTAGCATAGCCTTGAACATCCCAATACGCACCAATTTCATAAATGTTTTGTCCAAGCATCCAAATGGCTGGCCAAGTACCTAAACCCGTGGGCATTTGAGCGCGAACTTCAACCCTACCATAGGTGAAGGCAAACTTTGAATTGAGTCGAGCTGAGGTGTAATCTTTGGTGACATTCTGATCGGTGAATGTCTCCTTCCTTGCTGTGAGGTGCATGAAGCCGCTATCACAATAAGAGTTAGTATCTCTATTTGTATAGTGTTGTATCTCGTTGTTCCACCAACTTTGCCCATTGTTCGGAAGTATAGTCTGGTGCCACCATTTTGCAGTATCTAATGAGCCGTCTATGTTAAATTCGTCAGCCCAAATAAGGGTGTCGTATACTTGAGCTTGCGCTGAATAAATGCCTAAGCAAAAAAAGAGTGTTGCAATGCGCTTCATGTAATCTTGTTATTGGTTCCAATGTAAGAACCATTCAACGAATAAAAAATGGACATCTACTAGACAAAAAAAACCCAACACCTTTGAGCGTTGGGCTTTCATTCGTAATGGACTTTTAAAGTCTTTCGAAGTTTTGTATCACTTCGATAGAATCGGGTGAAATATAAACCTGTTGCAAGTGGTCGTTGTCGATGAGCTGGTAAGTAATGTTCCATTCACCAGCGTAATCTTCAATAGACCCTACTTGTGCTACTTCAGTTACAGCACCTTCACCGTGCTCAACAAATTCCCCGTACCCAAAGTCCTTGTGTTCGGTGGAATCACTCCAGGTATGGTACCAAACAAAGTGCCCTCCACCAATCATTTTGATTTCTTGGAAGTCGTTCACTCCATCAATTTCATTTCGAGAAGTTAGTTTCCAAAGACCATCAAAGTCTCCTGAGCCGTCGGATAGTCGTTTCCAAGACTCGTGAAGATCTACAGTTGATTGGTCAGGAAACTCTACTTGATCTATAGTTTGTTCAAATCCCTCCTCTGTTTCAGTAATGTTTAGCGAGTAGGCCGTGCCTTCTTCAACGGCACCTGCAGCACTAAATAAAGGAGATTCGGTAATCACCGATCCTTCTTGACTCATGTTTCCGGCACCACTACTCACGGAACCGTCTAATGGATTCATGGTGGCATACATGTACTTGCCGGCTGCGTAGATTTTAATTTGATTAGGGTACACTTTCACCACAGAATCTTCTGAATAGGTCCAAGTGGCGGCTTCAAGAGAATAGGCTCCATTGGGTAATCCAGTTTCTTCTTCAGGTGCAGATTCGCTTGGGGCGGTACAGGACCAGGCTACCAGGCCTAATCCCATGAATAGTAATCGTTTCATGGTTTTGATTTTTTATGTTCCTGTTGAAGTTAGAGAAAATCTCAAAACAATGATTATCAATAGGTTAAATAAGTGCCTATTCTTTTAATGCCCCTCTGGTCCCTTAATCCCTGCATTGACTTCCACGTCGATATAGTTTTCTTTAGGCGTGATGGGACATGAGTATCCGTCTGTATAGGCGCAATAGGGATTATAGGCATAGTTAAAGTCCAATACCATCTTGTTTCCTTCAGGCTTGGTGATGTCCATGAACCGGCCGGTGCCGTAGGTGCTTACTCCTGTAGTTTTATCCATGAAAGGAAGGAACAGGTGGTCCTGATATTCTTCCATGGCCATCAACCTTTTGCTTTGGTAGAGGAACAATTCCAAAGTTTGTCCGCGCAGTTCGAAGGTGGCCTTGGCATAGCGGCGGTACTCTCTACTCACCCCTGAGCTAGTGGCCATGTTGAACCACGGTTCATTTTCGAGCACTTCAATGTTCGCCTCAACGGCCATCTCCGGATTGTAGCTAAAGAATTGATGTCCGTGGAAAGCGGCGCGTTCTTCTGGGCTTAGAGGACTGGTCGTAGAATCTGTATAAAAATCGTCCAATTCTTGTTGGTACTTCAATACCTCTATGCGTTCTGGTGTGGCCAATGGAACTAATTCTCCTACAACCTCATTCGGAACCTCAAAGCTTAAGCTATAGTGGTCTATTTTTAGGCCATCACTTGTGGCGCGCACAACACCAACACCGCGGCATTTACCCATGTGTGGTGAATCTAACCGTTCATTGAACCATAGGGTATTTCCTTTTCTGTACCAATGGCGTTCGAAGGCCTCGAAGGTCCAAGCGCTTTCTCTTCGGAAGTAAGGAGCGGCCCAAGCCAGGAATTCTCCAGCAGTCCAATACTCACCGCCGTCGGTGCCTTGGAAGATGCTTTGCTGATTGTAAAAGGCTCCGAAATAAGCAGCCGAATCTGCCGTAGCGGCAGCTAGGTGCCATTGGTCAATAAATACATTAAGTGTTTTTTCTTCGGGGTGAGCGTTGCGAATTATTTCCGAAATATGATAGCCTAGTCGTCCATTCCCTTTGGCGTTTAGGTGAAGCATGTCAGATATAAAAAGTTTGGAATCGACCTCTCCGTTTTTGTCGGTGAGCCAAGGCCAGCAATCCATGAAGTAGTAGTTATATGCCTGGGCTAATTCTTCCAGACGGCTGTTTACCGTTTTGTATCTCGCCAAGTGTTCCCAACGTGAAGGCGATGGTTTAGGTGAAAGAAGAAATACGGGAAGATTAGGGTGCGTATTCTGGATCCAATTAAGAAGTGCCAAGCATCTGATATGAATATCATTTACAAGCCTAAAGTTCCCATCTTCCTCTACATGCACAATATCATTATCCCCTTCATAGATAACGAGGATATCGGGTTCGGTGCCTGAAATGAGTTGCTCCTTATATCGATAGAGATCATCGAAACACGAGCCTCCTATGCCGGCATTTACGACTTCGTATTCCGGGAAACTTTCAGCCATGTTGTCCCAGAGTCGAAAGGTGGAGCTTCCAGCAAAAACAATCCTTGTTTTTTCGTGAGGAAGTCTCTCAGCTGCTTTAACTATCCGACGTACATCACGGTCGTAGTTTTGACCGCATTGTGCGCTGATACTCAGCGGTGCTAAATAGGAAAAACATAGAAGAAGAATAAAGCGTAAGGCGCTGCTCATGGTCCAAGATGTTGATATAGGTGAAGATACGCTAGTCTAGGTAGTATTAAAGGGCACTCTGGGGCATAAAATGTAGAAATTTGTTTTGTCCTGCAATTGTCCGGATGACAGGTCAATTCTAGTTTTTATACTTGTTTTAGCAAATTTTTAGGGGAAATTATGCCTTGACATGCCGTAAATACTGGCGTTTAGGGCTCGACTCAGGCCTTGAGAATGCCTTTAATTGAATTGGCCCAAAAAAGATGCTAAACCTAAGCCAGATTAAGTGTATCACTAACCCGTTAAAATGAAACATGTCCTGAAAAAGGGGGTACAACAAACACTATGAAAGAAGAGAAAATTATTTTTCTAGGCGATCAACTGATGCAAGGCCACGACGTTGTGGTCAAAGGAGAGGAAGTCAAAATTGACGCTGAATCTTACTATAAAATTTCCAACTACGATGCCATGCGTCCGTTCTTTATGAGCATCGTAAGTAATTCAAACCATTGGATGTTCCTTTCGAGCACTGGTGGATTATCTGCAGGTAGAAAAAACAGCGAATTCGCATTGTTTCCCTACTACACGGACGATAAGATTACAGAGAGCGCAGAATTTACCGGCTCAAAAACGATTTGTTTAGTAGAGCGAGGCAATAAAGTAAGCCTTTGGGAGCCGTTTTCGTCGAAGTACGACGGAGTGTACAAGGTGAGCAGAAACCTTTATAAGAATGCCTACGGTAACAAGATTCGCTTTGAAGAAATCAACCATGATTTGGGCTTATCGTTTACCTACGATTGGAACTCTAGCGATAAATACGGATACGTTCGTAAATCTGAGTTAACGAATCTCGGTGCTGATGCTGTACGCGTGCGCTTTGCAGACGGTCTTCAGAATTTGATGCCGTACGGCGTTGAGACGGCTTTACAGCAAGCTTCATCGAACCTTGTTGATGCGTATAAAAAGTGTGAGCTTGAGAAAGAAAGTGGACTTGGCTTGTTCTCTTTGAGTGCAGTAATCGTAGATAAAGCAGAGCCTAGTGAGGCGTTGCGAGTAAACGTTGCCTGGTCTTTGGACCGACCAAATTCAACGAAACTGTTGTGTTCGAAGCAGCTAGATGCTTTCCGCAAAGGAGCCGTACCGACACAAGAGGTTGACATTAAAGCAGAGCGCGGTGCCTATTTCGTATGTGATGAGGTGAACCTCGCGGCAGGCGCTTCTGAAGCATGGAGCATTGTCGCTGACGTAAATAAAGGACCTGTGGAGGTTGCGGACCTCATGGCGGCCCTTAGCGACCCGCAAGCGCTCAAGGCTGAGCTTTTGGCCGATATTGAAGAAGGATCTCAGCATTTGGTTGAATTAGTTGCTGCCTCGGATGGTTTGCAGCTTACCAACGATAGACTACTCAACATCCGTCACTTTGCCAATACCATGTTTAACATCATGCGTGGAGGGATTTTTGACGACAACTACAATATCGAGAAGGCCGATTTTGATAAGTACATGGCCAAGGCCAACAAAGAGGTGTATGCACGTACTGCCGATTTGATTGATGGTCTTGAAGATGTGTTCGACCTTCAAACTTTAAAAGCATTGGCTGAAGCTACCCCAGATGAAGACTTCAAGCGCCTTGCCTTAGAATATTTACCGTTGAAGTTTAGTCGTCGTCACGGGGATCCTTCACGTCCTTGGAACAAGTTCTCGATCAATACACGTGATGAGGTGACGGGAGAAAAAATTCTCGATTACCAAGGAAACTGGCGTGATATCTTCCAGAATTGGGAGGCATTGGCGCATTCGTACCCTGAATTTATGGAGGGTATGATCCACAAATTCTTGAACGCCACGACATTCGATGGATACAACCCTTACCGCGTGGTAAAAGACGGCTTTGATTGGGAAACGATTGAGCCGGATAATCCATGGTCGTACATTGGGTACTGGGGCGATCACCAGATCATCTACTTGTTGAAATTCTTGGAATTCATTGAAGACTATTACCCAGGAACCTTGAAAGAGTATTTTGGACAGGAGCACTTTGTGTATGCGAACGTTCCTTACCGTATTAAGGAATACCAAGACCTTCTCAAGGATCCAAAGAACACGATCGATTTCGACCACAAGGAAGAAGAGGCGATTCAAGAACGTCGCGCTTCTGTAGGGGTAGATGGTGCCTTGCTATTGAACGGTAACTCTGAGATTCACAAAGTGAATTTCATTGAGAAGATTCTCGCTACAGTCCTTGCTAAGGTGAGTAACTTCATCCCGGAGGGCGGTATCTGGATGAATACACAACGTCCGGAATGGAACGATGCCAACAATGCACTTGTAGGTAACGGGGTGAGTATGGTTACACTATATTACCTACGCAGATTCTTGGATTTCTTCGAGGGTATGCTTGAAGGGGAGAACGGTGATGTGAAGCTAAGTGCTGAGCTAGCTACCTTCTTCCGTGGCGTAGTAGCCGCATTGAAGGCTAATGAAGGATTGATCGAATCGGGCTTTGATGATGTTCAGCGCAAGGCAGTATTAGATGCTTTAGGTGAACCAGCAAGTGCCTACCGCTTGGCCATTTATGAAAGTGGCTTCTCGGGTGGTTTTGAAACTGTAGGCGCGGAAGAGATTCGCAGCTTTGCAGCATTGGCCAAAGCTTATATGGAACAAAGTATTCGTGCGAACAAGCGTAAAGACGGATTGTACCACGCGTACAATTTGATGACTGTTGACGGAGATGCTGTAAAGGTGAGCTACTTATCAGAAATGCTAGAAGGTCAGGTTGCGGTATTAAGTTCGAAGTACTTGTCGGCGGCGCAAAGCGCGGATGTATTGGATGCTTTGAAAGCGAGCGCATTGTTCCGTGAAGACCAGTACAGCTACATTCTATATCCAAACAAAGACCTACCTAGATTCACAGCGAAAAACTGTATTCCTGCAGCACGCGCCGAAGCTTCAAAACTAGTAGCAGCGCTTCTTGAGGATGGAGATAAAACAGTCGTGCTTAAAGACAGAAACGGCGTATACCATTTCAATGGCATGTTCAACAACGTGAACAGTTTGCATGCTGCCTTAGATGCATTGTCAGCGAAATATGAAGAGCTAGTCGCAGCAGACCGAGGTTTACTCGCAGAAATATTTGAAGAGGTGTTCGACCACAAGTCGTTTACAGGTCGTTCTGGTACATTCTTCGGTTACGAAGGTTTGGGATCCATCTACTGGCACATGGTGAGTAAACTCCTATTGGCAGCTTACGAAAACACGAACGCTGCTTTACAGAGCGAAGACGGAACATTGATTGGACGTATGTACGATCACTATTTCGAAATCTTGGCCGGTATCGGAGCGCACAAGAGCCCAGAGTTATATGGTGCTTTCCCAACGGATCCATATTCGCACACACCGGGTGGTAAAGGTGCGCAGCAGCCAGGAATGACAGGTCAGGTGAAAGAGGATTTGATCAGCCGATTCGGCGAGCTTGGTGTATCCGTTAAAAACGGCCAGCTGAGCTTTGTACCTAAGATTCTTCGCGCAGAAGAATTCTTGGAATCTGCAAGCGAATTCGAGTACGTAAATTTAGATAATAAAGTAGCCAAGGTTGCAGTTCCAAGCGGCTGTCTGGCTTTCACATACTGTCAGGTCCCTGTAGTTTACCAACGTGCTGAAGCAGCCAAAGTGGTCGTACACACTGAATCAGGTACCGAAGAAGTAATCGGCAGCACTTTGAGTGCCGAGGTGACTTCTGAATTGTTCCGTAGAACGAACAACGTAAAACAGATCACCGTATCTGTTGTGAAATAAGATTGAATGAAAGGAGCAGGAAAAAGAATTCTCGGCTTTGGCGCATTGGTAGTTTTACTGATGTTGAGTTCTTGTAATGCTAAGAATGAGCCTATGGCAATGAGTAAGAGTGCAAAAGAAATTCTTGGGAACCCAGTGTACCGAGCGATTTCATACGGAGGATATCGAGGTAAGAACAGGAACGAGCAACCTTCCATCGAAGAGCTGAAAGAAGATTTAAAGATCATGTCAGCTATGGGAGTTCGATTGCTTCGTACCTACAACCTGCAGCTTCCGCACGCACCGAACCTACTCAAGGCCATAAAGGCGCTTAAGGAGGAAGATCCTTCCTTCGAAATGTACGTTATGCTCGGGGCTTGGATTGATTGTCAAGGCGCTTGGACTTCTGAGGCTCCAGACCACAGTAAGGAAAGTGAGGAGAACAACACCAGCGAGATTCAAAAGGCAGTGCGCTATGCCAACGAGTACCCTGATATCGTGAAGATCATCGCCGTGGGAAATGAAGCTATGGTGCATTGGGCGGCAAGTTATTTTGTTCACCCTTCAGTCATTTTGAAGTATGTGAATTACCTCCAGGAGTTGAAGCGCATGGGCAAATTGCCCGCAGACCTATGGGTGACTTCCTCCGATAATTTTGCCTCATGGGGCGGCGGGGAAGAAGCCTATCATTTACGCGAGTTGGAAGAGCTGATCATGGCGGTGGATTATGTGAGTATGCACACCTATCCTTTCCACGATACGCATTACAACAGCGCGTTTTGGGAAAGTCCAGCGGATGAAGCCAATGGATTTTCTGACCACGACCGTGTTTTAATGGCGATACAACGTGCGGCGTTTTATGCCCAAGGTCAATACGAAAGTGTGAAGGCCTATGTGCACGGTATTGCACCGGACAAGCCAATTCATATCGGTGAAACGGGCTGGTCAAGTGTTAGCGTTGGATTTTACGGGAATAACGGCTCTTTTGCAGCTGACGAGTATAAGCAAGCCATCTACCACAATGCCATGCGTGAATGGACGGATGCAGAAGGGATAAGCTGCTTTTATTTCGAAGCCTTCGACGAGCAATGGAAAGACCCTAATCATCCAGATGGATCTGAAAATCATTTTGGATTAATCACCTTGGATGGACAAGCCAAATACGGCTTATGGGATTTGGTGGATGAAGGTGTTTTTGAAGGTTTGACTCGAGGAGGTCAAGCAATAACAAAGACTTTTGAAGGAGATACAACCGCGCTTTTACAGACCGTTAGCGCACCAAAAAGAAGACGTTAAGATGAAGAAATTTGCTGCTCTTTTTGCGATGGTTTTATTGGCTGCTTGTAGCGGTGAAGAAAACCAAGTTGTAGAAAAAAAACAGGTGCCTTCGGAGTATTTCAAGGCTATATGTTACCACCCTGTAAACGTTGGGAATACCGAGCGTAGTTGGGAGTATATCGACCAAGATTTGGACTTGATGCAAGAGGCTGGAATTTCTGTTATTCGCGTATACATGCCTATTACGGATGAAAATGTTCTAGATAAACTTGCCGAACGTGGAATGAAGGTCATTACCAGTTTTGGTTACAACCAAGACAGTGTTTTTGATTTGTATTCCGGTACCTATTTAGATTATGTAATCAAGTACAAGAACCATCCTGCCATCTATTTGTGGGAGCTTGGTAATGAATACAACTATCATCCAGAGTGGTTTGACGGGGATTTAATGAATTGGTACACAACGTTGGAAAAAGCAGTAGATGCCATTCATACGGTAGACAGCGCGCATCAGGTTACTACAGCCCACGGCGAAGTTCCGGATTCAACCGCGATGTACTATGGCCGTCATTTAGACATGTGGGGCTTCAATGTGTATCGTTGGGACCTACCTGCATCATTTGTTACCGATTGGAGGTCGAAAAGTGATAAGCCTTTCTATTTCTCAGAGTTGGGAGCAGACAGTTACATGACTATCGAAAAAGACTCTCTTGAGCAAGGCGTGAACGAACGTGCTCAGGCAGTTGCAGTAAGTCATATCATAGACGAATTAGAACCTCACGCTCATGAATTTGAAGGAATGACGCTATTTTCATTTACCGATGGTTGGTGGAAAGCGGGTAATCCAGAAATTCAAGATATAGGAGGTTGGGCGCCGAACAGCAGCGGTGTTCCATACGACGGCTCACCCAATGAGGAGTTTTGGGGAATTGTCAATATCGACAGAACGAAAAAAGAGGTTTTTATTGCTGTTAGAGACCGATTTAAGAAAGAATGATGAAAACGAAGCTCATACCCGTCCTAACCTTAGGCCTGATTATTCAGGCTTGCAGCCCAGAATCAACTATGAAAGTGAATGTATATGAAACTTCGGCATCCGGGAAGAATTTAGAACAGGTAAGTGCTTTTCAGAAGACAGAAAACCATTCTTCTATTGCGGTAAATACCGAGGTCAAGCGTCAAGAAATTATTGGTTTCGGGGGTGCTTTTACAGAATCTTCAGCCTACAACCTGAACCAATTGAGCCAAGAAAACCGCATGGAGGTGCTGCAGGCTTATTTCTCAAAGGAGGGTTCCGCATACAGTTTGACTCGTACACACATGAATTCGTGTGATTTTTCTGTAAGTAATTACTCGTACACACCTGTGGAAGGCGATGTTAATTTGGAGCATTTCAGCATCGAAGAAGATCGCGACGACCTCATTCCAATGATTAAGGATGCGCAGAGCATTAGTGAAGAGGGTTTTAAACTCTTTGCATCACCATGGTCTGCAGCACCTTGGATGAAGGACAATAACGAATGGCGCGCCGGTAAACTCAAGGAGGAATATTACCCAACGTGGGCTTTGTTCTTTAGTAAGTATGTGGATGCATATACTGCAGAGGGTATAGATTTATGGGGCTTCACCGTAGAAAACGAGCCGCACGGAAACGGGGGTAATTGGGAGAGTATGCACTACTCGCCAGAAGAAATGACGCGATTCGTAAATGAGCACTTGGGTCCACAACTAGAAGCCGATGGCAAAGGGGATTTGATCATTTTAGGTTACGATCAGAACCGACAAGGGATCCAAGAATGGGCGGACGTAATGTACAAGGATGAGGAGTCAAAGAAATACTACGACGGTATGGCTGTTCACTGGTATGAAAGTACCTACGATTATTTCCCAGAAGAATTGGAGTACGCCTACAATAGTGCTCCAGAAATGATCTTGCTCCAAACGGAAGCTTGTATTGATAATCAAGTGCCTGAATGGAAAAATGACCATTGGTATTGGGAGAAAGAGGCTACAGACTGGGGCTATTACTGGCGCGAGGAGGCCAATCGTCATTTGCATCCGAAATATGCACCGGTCAACCGTTATGCACGCGATATCATAGGCTGTTTGAACCATTGGGTACAAGGCTGGGTCGATTGGAATATGGTACTTGATCGTCAAGGAGGTCCAAACTGGGCAAATAACTGGTGTATTGCACCCGTTATTGTGGATACCGAGAACGACGAGATTTACTACACACCGATGTTCTATGTCTTACAGCATTTCAGCAAATTTATTCGTCCAGGTGCAAATGTGGTTGAGGCCACTTGCAGCGATGAAGAATTAATGGTTGCTGCAGCAGAAAATACGGATGGATCGCTTGTGGTAGTGGTCTTCAATGAGGGAGCGCAAGCCAGAAGCTTTGATCTAGAGATTGGTGGCGAAATCACTACGATTTCTATCGAGGCACAAGCGCTTCAAACTATAATTAAATCACCTAAATCTGAAGCGTAGATGAGTGCAACGAATACAGTCCCTATGGGGCAAAAAATAGCCTTTGGTATTGGTATGTTGGCGAATCAAATGTTCCCTGCAGCCATGAGTATTTTCATGGTTGTATTGGTCCAAGATTTGGGTTTCCCAGGTTGGATGTGGGGTGTCATTTTCTTTGCACCGCGGGCCTTTGATAGTATCATGGACCCGATCATGGGCTTCATTTCTGACAACACAAGAAGTAAATGGGGACGCCGTCGCCAATACGTCTTTTGGGGCGCCTTGCTGATGGGTTTTGCATTTGCCATGCTTTGGCAGTTGTACCGTGAAAATAGTGTTGCATACAACTTCACCTATGTGATGGTGTGGTCCTTTGTGTTCTATTTGGGTCTGACTATATTCGGCGTCCCATACGTAAGTATGGGCTACGAGATGAGTGACGATTACCACGAACGCACAAGTGTAATGGCCATCTCACAGTGGATCGGTCAATGGGCCTGGGTTATTGCGCCATGGTTCTGGGTGATCATGTACGATCCGGCTTGGTTTCCATCTGCAGATGAAGCAACGCGCTCATTATCTATTTGGGTAGCAGTAGTATTTACGCTTTGTGCCATTGCCCCGGCGGTCTTTATCAAAGGAGAAAGCACCAAAGACCGCAGCGATTACGAGCCTTTAGACTTCAAAGGGATTCTGGGCAGTATTAATAAAATTGCGAAGAACTTCATAGAGGCCTTTTCGTCGCCGCCATTTAGAAAGTTGTGTATTGCGACTTTCTTAATTTTCAATGGCTTTAATACCGTGGCCAGCTTCACTTATTTTGTTATTCGTTCGCACCTCTTTAATGGTGCTGCTCCGGGCGTTTGGCCCACCCTGTTCGGTTCTGTAGGAGCTATCGTGACCACGTTTATTGTCATTCCTATTGTCGCTCGTATGGCGAAGACTATGGGAAAGAAGCGCGCCTTTATTTTGTCGCAATCTATTTCTATTATTGGTTACACACTGCTTTGGTTCTTGATGATACCTGGCAAGCCGTACATGTTCCTTTTTGCATTACCGTTCCACTCTTTTGGTATCGGTGGACTGTTCACCATCATGATGTCCATGACCTCGGATGTTCTTGATATCGACGAGCTCAATACCGGCAAGCGCCGTGAGGGTGTCTTTGGCGCCATCTACTGGTGGATGGTGAAGCTCGGATTTGCCTTTGCCGGGGCGTTAAGTGGTCTCATTTTGACCTTGGTGAATTACCAAAGTGGCGCAGAGGCGCAGCCGGAGGGCGCTGTGACTGGTCTTCGTTTAGTATTCTCGGGTCTCCCAATTATTTGTACGCTTATTGCTATTGCGGTGATGTGGAATTACAAGGTAGATGAGAATTACGCCAAGGAAGTTCGTGCGCAATTAGATGCTCGAAAGGCCGCTGAAGCTTAACAATTATCCAAACCAACCAATATGTCTTTTAGAGGAGATAAATTCATGTCACTTGCAGGAGGACCATCTCTTGCAATGTCAACAGCAGAGCTTCAGGCAGAAGCTAAAAAGTTGCTCGATGCCGGTATTCACGGTATTTGTTTTAGTGCCTATGACGAGGGTCAGGCACCTGGCGATCAACTGACAGAAGCACAGATTCGTCGCAAGCTAGAGATCTTGAAGCCGCACGTAGGATGGGTTAGAACGTTTTCTTGTACAGAAGGGAATGAGATTATTGCTCGAGTAGCTACCGAACTAGGTATTAAAACTTTGGTAGGCGCGTGGCTTGGCGACGATCTAGTAAAAAACGAAGAAGAGATTGCAGCACTCATAGCACTATGCGCCGAAGGCGTTGTTGATGTTGCTGCAGTAGGTAATGAAGTATTGTATAGAGAGGATCTAGAATCGGCCCAATTGCTTGAGTACATCAATCGTGTAAAGGCACAGGTAAATGGTGTGCCCGTTGGGTATGTAGATGCGTACTATGAGTTTACTGATTATCCTGCTATTGCCGATGCGTGTGACGTAATTTTGGCCAATTGTTATCCCTATTGGGAAGGTTGTTCGCTAGAGTACTCGCTTATGTATATGAAGCAGATGTATCAAGAAGCAAAGGATGCGGGTCGAGGTGAGAAGCGTGTAATCATCACAGAAACGGGTTGGCCTTCGAGCGGTCAAAGTATAGGTGGTGCTCATGCGTCGTTTAACAATAGCCTCAAGTACTTTATCAATTCTATTCGATGGTCGAACGAAAGTGGCATCGAAATGTTCTATTTTTCATCGTTTGATGAAAGTTGGAAAGTTGAAAAAGAAGGTGATGTTGGAGCTGCATGGGGACTTTGGGATAAAAATGAGAAGCTTAAGTTCTGATATATCAGAATTATTCGCCTCATCTTTGCCGCATGGAACACAAAGCGGGTTTTGTAAATATCATAGGCAATCCAAACGTTGGTAAAAGCACTTTGATGAACGCCTTGGTGGGTGAGCGATTGAGCATCATTACACCAAAGGCTCAAACTACCCGTCACCGTATTTTTGGCATTCTCAACGAACCGGAATACCAGATCGTTTTTTCAGATACTCCGGGCGTCATTCAACCTGCGTACAAGATGCAGGAGCACATGATGAAGTTTGTCTCAGATGCCTTTGAGGATGCGGATGTGTTTCTCTATTTGGTAGAACCTGGGGATAGGGCTTTGAAAGATCAAGGATTCTTTGAAAAGTTACTCCGAACTAAAGTCCCAGTTTTATTAATCATCAATAAGATAGATACCACCGATCAAGAGAAACTTGAAGGGGAAGTAGACTATTGGGGCGAGGCCTTGCCGAATGCGGAAATCATTCCCATCTCAGCATTAAAAGAAGCCAACACAGCTTATCTGTTGGAACGTCTGGTTTCGTTGATGCCTGTGAGTCCACCGTATTTTGAAAAGGACGCCTTGACCGATAAAACAGAGCGCTTTTTCGTCAGTGAGATTATTCGAGAGCAGATCCTATTGAATTACAAGAAAGAGATTCCATACTCTGTAGAGATTGATGTGGAGGACTTCAAGGAAACCGAGGATATCATTAGAATGCGCGCAGTCATTTATGTAGCGCGCGACTCCCAAAAGGGAATCATCATTGGGCACCGCGGCACCATGCTCAAGAGGGTAGGTATAGGTGCAAGAAAACAACTCGAGAAGTTCTTTGCTAAGAAGGTGCATCTTGAGACCTTTGTAAAAGTTAAAAAGAACTGGCGCGATAGTGATTTACATCTGAAGCGCTTCGGTTATAAACAGTAGGTATGAGCAATATCGTTGCCATCGTGGGACGTCCAAATGTGGGGAAAAGCACGTTATTTAATAGACTAATCCAGCGCAGAGATGCTATTGTAGATTCTGTTGCAGGTGTCACTCGTGACCGCCACTACGGGAAAAGCGATTGGAACGGTAAAGAATTTTCAGTGATCGATACCGGCGGGTACATCGAAGGTTCGGAGGATGTTTTTGAAGGGGAGATTCGCCAGCAGGTGGAATTGGCCCTTGATGAAGCTTCAGTCATCCTTTTTGTTTTGGATCTACAAGCGGGTCTGACAGAATTTGACAAAATCATTGCTGATCTACTCCGTAAAACGGAAAAGCCAGTAGTGTATGCCGTAAACAAGGTAGATAACAGCATGCTTGAGCTTGAGGCTACGGAATTTTACGGCCTTGGGATTGAAAAATACCATACCATCTCTGCGGTGAACGGCGGAGGAACAGGTGACCTCTTGGATGAACTCACAGAGCACATGGATGAAAATCCTGTGGACGATTTTGAGGACCTTCCAAAGATGGCTATCGTCGGTCGTCCAAATGCTGGAAAATCTTCTATTGTAAATGCGCTTTTTGATGAGGAACGCAACATTGTTACGGACATCGCAGGTACTACACGCGATACGGTAAATACCCGCTTCAACAAATTCGGTTTTGACTTTATGTTGCTCGACACAGCCGGGCTTCGTAAGAAGGGTAAGGTGCACGAGAACTTAGAGTTCTATTCCAACATGCGTTCTATTCGCGCTATTGAACATGCGGATGTGTGTATGATGGTGGTGGATGCAACGCGTGGTTTTGAATCGCAAGATTTGAGCATTGTTTCCTTGGTCGAGAAGAACAAGAAAGGACTGGTTATGGTCATCAATAAGTGGGATCTGGTTGCGAAGGAAACCAACACCATGCGCGATGCCGAGGCCTATATTCGAAAGAAACTAGAGCCGTTTACAGATTTTCCAATCATCTTCACCAGCGCACTTACAAAGCAACGCGTATTGAAGGCTTTTGAAGAAGGTGTCAAGGTATACGATCGTCGAAAGCAACGTATTTCAACGTCGAAATTGAACGATACCATGCTAGAGATTATTCAGAACTATCCACCTCCAGCAGTGAAGGGGAAATATGTGAAGATCAAATTCTGTACGCAGTTGCCTACGCGTACACCGCAGTTTGCCTTTTTTGCGAACCTTCCGCAGTACATCAAGGAACCGTATAAGCGTTATTTAGAGAATAGAATGCGCAAGGAATTTGACTTCCACGGTGCACCGATAGAAATCTTCTTCCGTAAGAAGTAATTAAAGCTCATAGCAAATAATGGCGGCTCCTTGACGAAGGATTAAAACGGGCATTCCTGTTGGGCTCAATCTACCCGCCACTGCCGAACTGCCGGTGAAGCTGCCGTAGTTTTCTCCTGTTTTAAGGTTCACCACTTGGACGGCAGATGTCCCCATGATCAGACCAGTACCGCCAGGGTAGCACAATACGTCCTTTATACCTTCAGCTTCAAACCTTTGAGTTCCGTTTTCACTGCGAACTTCGACCTCTTCTGTGCTCCAGACGACCTTACCGTAACTTTCGAAACATAATCCGCGTACTTCACCTATTGGATCGGTAGAGGTAGCGCTCGAACCGTCCCAGCTTTGGCGCTGTACTTCGCCTTGTGCTCCAACACGTTCGG
>JBMZBC010000010.1:0-19157 GCA_049611965.1 Schleiferiaceae bacterium
ATTGCTTATGTAGGCAAGACAGATTCTACGTACTTCAAGTTCATCAACGGTAACGGATGGAGTGTTGTTGAATCGGTTCCTTCTACCTGTCAGGCTTCTTCTGCAGGTATCAGCCAGGGTGATAACCGTTTCTATACAGATACACTAAGCGGTATCTACGAAGTATGTTACTCACAGTGTGGTCCATGTACAGTAGTTCCTACGTACGACATCACCATCAATGTGGATGTAAGCTCTTTGACTGCATGTTCTACTATTGATTCTGTAACACTTGCAGGTCCTATCAACGGATGGGGTGGTGAGTTGATGTCAGATCCAGACGGTGACGGTGTATACTCTATCTCTTACATGGGTGTTGATTCAGGCGATTTCCAGTTCAAAGCACGTTACCACGTAGCGGGCGCGACCAACTGGGAAGGCGGTGGTAACAAGATTGTTACTGTAAGCTCTGACTCAGTAGTTGCTCCTCGTTGTTTCGGTAACGATACATACGGACCATGTCCTACGACGCCTCCAACGGCTGATGTAACGTTTATCGTTGACTTTACACAAGCTTCTTTCACGCCAGCAGATACGGTTTACTTGATGGGTAACTTCACGCAGTGGGATGCGAATGCTATCCCGATGGTGGCACACTCTCAAGCAGGTCAGTACATCGCTACAGTTGCACAGTACTGTCCAGGTACTATGGAGTACCGCTTCTCTAATGGCGATCCTTCAAACACCTCAAACCACGAACCTGTTCCAATGGATTGTGGTGTAGATAATGGTGTGGGCTCGTACAACCGTTTCTTCGCACGTACAGGTTCTGCAGATACTGTTCAGCACATTTACGGTGCTTGTTCATTCATCTCTGTCGAAGAGAATGCATTGGATGCAGTAGCGATCTACCCGAACCCTATGACGGATGTAGCAACAATCGCTTTAGGTACTTCTGATTTCTACACGGTTCGTGTAATGGACATCACTGGCCGTTTGGTTGCGGGTATGGACAATGCTCAGGGCAATGTAGCGTTGAATGCCTCAGAAATGGGCCGTGGCATGTACTTCGTGAACATCGCGAACTCTAAAGGTGAGTTGAGAACAATGAAGGTTATCGTAGAATAATCTCGTACTCATAATAGTTCCTTCTGGAACAGAGCCCCCCGGCGCGCAGCGCCGGGGGGTTTTTATTTTAAGGGATTTGAGCAAAAAAAAAGGCGGCCATCCGGCCGCCTTTTTGAGTAATTCTATTGTTTCTACAAGACTAATCGGTTCTCAACAGCAAATCGAACAAGGCCTGCAGTGTTATTCATCCCTAGTTTATTGAGGATGTTTTGACGGTGGTTGTCGATGGTCCTCTTCGATAGGAAGAGTTGTTTAGAAATCTGCTCATTAGTGAGCTGGTCACAGATGAGCTGTATGATTTCTATTTCGCGTTTACTCAATCGGGCCACTGCAGGATTATCACTTTTAAGATCTGCAGCACCTATACCAAGAATTTTCTTTTCGATCAATTCATTGGCCAGGGATTGGGTATAACATAATTTCCCATCAAGTACGGTAGTGATGGAAGCTACGAGTTCTGCTGTTCCAACGCTCTTTAGAACATAGCCTTTGGCACCGGCCTCAAGCATATTCGTTGCATAATCTACATCTCCGTAGTTGGAGAGGGCAAGCACGCGAAGGTCTGGATGCGCTTCAATGGCTTTTTTCGTCAAAGTGGGACCGTCGGTTTCCTCCAACTTGTAGTCCATAATGACGATATCGAATTCTCTTTTATTGAGCTGTTCAGACATTTCAATGCCATTTCCAGCCTCGGAAACCTCGAAACTATGTCCTTCAAAGTCTCCCATTTCGAGCATAGTTTTAATACCATCTCTTAAGATAGGGTGGTCGTCTACTATGAGTATTTTGACATTTTTCTTTGCCATGGTTGTGTGTAAATGCGCGGTTTTGAATGCGTTAAATATACTAAGATTTGTTTTCGACTAGGTATTTAGCTTGAAAATGGGGGCATTAGTTTTGTGATTTTGAATCAATTAGGAGTCGACTTTGGATGAAGTCCCGGAATTGCACTATATTTGTCAAAACTTTTTGGCATTCAAAAGGGGGACTTCGGTCCCCTCTTTTATTGCTGGTAATTGATGGAATACGCAAAAATTGAAAAGGCTGTTGAACAGGCCACGGTTGAGAATAACGCTTTTTTGGTAGAGCTTGAGGTGAAGCCAAATAACGTAATCATCGCCTATGTTGATGCGGACGAAGGTCTTTCAATGGATCAGATAAAAATGATCAACAGGAAGATCGAATCAGAATTGGACCGCGATGTTGAAGATTTTAATCTCACGGTAAGTAGTCCAGATTTGAATAGGCCCTTGAAAATTTGGCGTCAGTACAAGAAAAACGTCGGTCGCTTTTTGAAGGTAAAATTCGACGACCGTCAAGTGGAAGGAAAGTTGGAAAAAGTAGAGCAGGACTTTTTGGTTTTGAGTGTCCCTCAAAAGAAGAAGAGTGCTCCGCATGTGGAAACAGAAATACAGTTTGCCGACATCGTAGAAGCGAAAGTGGCAATCAGATTTAAATAGAAGTTTTAGTTTTATAGATAATGGAAAATCAGGCGATTATCGAAAGCTTCCTCGCTTTTAAAGAGGAAAAGAACATCGACAGAACCACTTTGATGGCCTTCATCGAGGAGGCGTTCCGCAACCAGTTGCGCAAGAAGTACGAGACCGATGAAAACTTTGATGTTATTGTAAACCCGGATAAGGGTGATTTGGAGATTTGGCACAACAGAACGGTAGTTGAAGACGGTGCTGTTGAGGATGAGAACCAAGAGATAGAATTGAGTGCAGCACTTCGCATCGAACCAGATTACGAGGTTGGTGAAGAAGTTTCTGAAGAGATCAAACTGATTGACCTTGGACGTCGATTTATCTTGGCATTCCGTCAGAACTTGGTCAGCAGAATCCAGGAGCACGATAGTTCAGAACTATTCAAGCGTTACAAAGACCTCGAAGGTGAAATCATTACGGGTGAAGTGCACCACGTTCGCCACCGTGAGGTAATCGTTTATGACGACGAAGGAAACGAACTAATTCTTCCTAAAGATCAAATGATTGGTGAGCGCGAGTTCTTCCGTAAGGGAGATCCTATCCGAGCGGTAGTTAAGGAAGTAGTATTCCGCGGCACTAAACCTGTAGTAATCATGTCTCGTACGGACGAGCGTTTCTTGTCGAAGTTGTTCGAGCAGGAGATTCCAGAAGTATACGATGGCCTCATTACCATTAAAGGTGTAGTTCGCATTCCAGGTGAGAAAGCGAAGGTTGCTGTAGAATCTTACGACGACCGCATCGATCCTGTTGGTGCTTGTGTGGGTATGAAAGGATCGCGCATCCATAGTATCGTTCGCGAGCTACGCAACGAGAATATTGATGTAATCAACTACACCAATAATCTACAACTATACATCCAACGTGCTTTAAGCCCAGCGAAGGTGACGTCATTGAACATTGATGAAGAGAATCGCCGCGTTGAAGCCTTCTTGGCTCCGGATCAGGTGAGTTTGGCTATCGGTCGTGGAGGTACAAACATCCGCTTAGCAAGTAAACTGGTAGACATGGAAATTGATGTTTACCGTGATGATATCGAGATCGAAGATGATATCGAACTGGATCAGTTCAGCGATGAAATCGAAGGTTGGATCATCGACGAGTTGAAGAAAATCGGATGTGATACTGCGAAGAGCGTATTGAAGTTGACAAAAGAAGAATTGGTTTCAAGAGCCGATTTGGAAGAGGAAACTGTAGAAAACATCGTCTCAATTCTCAAGCAAGAATTCGAAGAAGAATAAGAAACACTAAAGACACTCTATGAGTAGCGTCAGATTAAGTAAGGCCACCAAGGAACTCAACATCTCTTTAGATAGAGCGGTTGAAGAATTGGCAAAAAATGGCCACGACATTCCAAACAACCGTAATACGAAGATCACGGAGGAGCAGTACGGCGTGCTGAAAACTGCTTTTGCAGATGATCTTGAGCGGAAAAAAGCTGCCGAAGAGGTGAGCCAGCAGTCGAAGGAGGAAAAAGAAGTTCTTCGTGGTGGTGCTGAGGAGGTCGAAGCTCCGGCTCCAGCAGTCGAGGCACCTAAGGAAGAACCTGCACCGGCACCTGTAGCTGAGGCGCCGAAAGAGGAGCCAAAGGCAGTAGAAAAAGCAGATGCTCCTGCGGAAGAGGAACCTGCAGGCGGCTTAAAAGTTATGGGCAAGATTGATCTTGATGCTCAGAAGCCGAAGAAAAAGGCAAAGCCAGAGGCAACCAAAGCACCTGTAGAAAACAAGAGCCACAAGCCTGCAGAAAAGGGGCCGAAAAAGGCCGGTGGTGGTGCGAAACTGCAAGAGCAAGCGCCGACTAAGAAGGCTGAGGAAAAAGCACAAGAGGCAAAGCCTGCGGATGCCGAAATCAAAACCAAGTACGTTAAGATCGACGGTCCTAAGTTTACCGGTCAGAAGATTGAACTTCCGGTCGAAAAGCCAAAGACTCCGAAAAAGAAGCGTACTCGTATTAAAACTCAAGGACCGGGCGGTGCTACTCCGGCGCAAGCGGATCCTAGAAGCAGAAACCAACGTGGAGGTAATAACCAAAACCGCGGTAAAGGGAAAGGTCGTCGTAACCAGCCTGTTGTCGAAAAGCAGGAATTGACTGACGAGCAAATCCAAAAACAAATTAAGGAGACCCTCGAGAAACTTACTTCGGGTAAGAAAAATAAGGGTGCTAAGATTCGCCGTGACAAGCGTGCAGAGCGTCGTGAAAAAGAGGAGCTCAGAGACATAAAAGCCGCGGAAGAAAGCAAAGTATTGAAAGTAACGGAATTCGTTACGGTTACGGAACTTGCCAACATGATGGAGGTAAGCGTCAATGACGTTATTGGCTCTTTGATGGGTGTGGGCGTTATGGTAACTATGAACCAGCGTCTTGATGCAGAAATGCTTGAGATGGTGGCTGAAGAATTTGGCTTCGGTGTCAACTTCGTCGATGAAGAGGTAACGGAAACGTTCCAAGAAGAAGAGGACAAGGAAGAAGATTTGAAACCACGTTCACCGATTGTAACGGTAATGGGTCATGTTGATCACGGTAAGACGTCGCTTTTGGATTACATCCGTAAAGCAAACGTAATTGCTGGTGAGGCTGGGGGTATTACCCAGCACATTGGTGCGTATAACGTGAAGGTTCACACCGGTCAGACCATTACCTTCTTAGATACTCCGGGTCACGAGGCCTTTACGGCGATGCGTGCTCGTGGTGCACAGGTAACAGATATTGCCATTATCGTTGTTGCAGCAGATGATGCTGTTATGCCACAAACGAAAGAAGCAATCTCTCACGCACAGGCAGCAGGTGTACCAATCATCATTGCGATTAACAAGGTAGACCGTGAGGTGGCGAACCCAAATAAGATTATGGAGCAGCTTTCTCAAGAGAACATTTTGGTGGAAGATTGGGGTGGCCCTATTCAGTGTCAGCAGATTTCTGCGAAAACGGGATTGAACATCGAAGAGCTTCTAGATAAAGTACTTCTCGAGGCAGAAATGCTTGACCTCAAAGCAAATCCTGATAAGAATGCAAGCGGAACGATCGTAGAAGCTTCCTTGGATAAAGGTCGCGGGTACATGTGTACGGCACTTGTTCAAGCGGGTACCATGAAAGTTGGAGATTACGTTCTAGCGGGTCAATACTCTGGTAAAGTGAAAGCAATGCTCGATGAGCGTGGCAATCGCATCAAAGTGGCAGGTCCATCGACCCCAGTAAACCTACTAGGTTTGGACGGTGCGCCTACTTCAGGGGATAAGTTCATCATTATGGACGACGAGCGTGAAGCGAAGCAAATTGCTGCGAAGCGTCTCCAGTTGATGCGCGAGCAGAGCGTGCGTTCTCAGAAGAAGATGACCCTCGAAGAGATTGGTCGTCGTCTCCAGGTGGGAGATTTCAAAGAGTTGAACATTATCCTTAAAGGTGATGTGGACGGTTCAGTTGAAGCATTGTCCGATTCTCTTCAGAAGCTCACTACTGAGGAAATTCAGGTCAACATCATTCACAAGGCGGTGGGTCAAATCTCTGAGAGTGATATCCTACTCGCAACCGCGTCCGATGCCATCGTTGTAGGTTTCCAAGTTCGTCCTTCTGCACAAGCGCGTAAGCTTGCTGAGAAAGAGGATGTAGAAATCAGAATGTACTCAATCATTTACGATGCCATCAACGAAGTTCGCGATGCGATGGAGGGTATGTTGAGTGCTGAGATGAAAGAAGAAATCATGGGTACTGCAGAGATCCGCGAGACCTTCAAAATCTCGAAAGTGGGTACCATCGCAGGTTGTATGGTTACCGAAGGAACGATCGAGCGCAATCACGATGTTCGTGTAATCCGCGACGGTGTAGTAGTGTACACAGGAAAACTGGGTTCTTTGAAACGATTCAAGGACGATGCGAAAGAAGTTCGCCAAGGGTTTGAATGTGGTTTGAACATTGCCAATTTCAATGATATCAAAGTGGGCGACGTTGTTGAAGCCTACGCCATGGTTGAGGTGAAGCGTACGCTTGGCTAATACAGAAGATAAAGACATCAAAAAGCCCGGCCATCGGCCGGGCTTTTTTTATGCCATAAAGTTTTGGTTCTTAGTGCAGGATTAAGGCCCCGACAGCAAACAGGGCGCCGTAAACAATCCCAATCCCCAAGATCCAATAAACAAATAATTTCAGTGTAGAAGGTGCCTCAATCTTCTCTGAGGGGTCCATCCGCATTTCCACAGGCTTCCATGCGCCACCCGGTTGTACCGTCTTGTAGAACTCCACAAGTGTATAGGTCGGTGTTGGCGTGGTCAGGTACATCGTTGCTACCCACGCCACAGTGGTAAACCCGACGGTAAAGAAGAAGCTGTTCGGGAATGCCCAATCAAGCACGCTATGTGCAAGCGCATAGCCAACAAAGGGTGCAACGGTCGCTGCAATCTCTGTCCATGCATTGATGCGCCACCAGTACCAGCGAAGGATGAGTACAAGCCCTAGTCCAGCGCCACATTCCATGATGAATTGCCACACACCAGCAATGCTGTCCATAAAGCTGGTCACCAACAATCCTAAAACTGCAAGGATCAAGGTGGTCAATTTTGAGATGTTTAAACTTGTTTTCCTCGGCGCGTGAGGATCGATAAAACGCAAGTATCCGTCGTTAATGAGATAAGAAGCTCCCCAATTCAATTGGGTCGACATGGTCGACATGTAGGCGGCAAAGAAGGAGGCCAATAACATGCCCAAAAGCCCCTGTGGTAAGAAGTCACGCATGATAAAGATGTAGCCAAAGCGGTAATCCTGGTTGTATTTCACGGCCTGCGGCAATTGCTTACCGTACACACCTACCCAACTTTGAGACCAGGCAAGGTATTCCACCTCCTGCGCTTCATTCATCGGTTCAAAATCTACCTCTCCGGCGAGCATTTCGTACGTGATAAAACGAGGCATGTCCTCTGCTGGATTCCCTTTTGAGCCATAGAGGGCGATGGCACTCAAGGCTACTAAAATCCAAGGCCATGGGCGTACTGCGTAGTGGCCTATCTGGAACAATGCACTGGCTAGAAAAGAAGACCGTTCGTCTTTGGTAGCGAGCATTCGCTGCGCGCTATAGCCGCCTCCACCGGGCTCTGCGCCAGGGTACCAAGAGGTCCACCAAACCATTCCAAAGAAGGCTAAGAAAGAAGCCAAGGTGATCTGGTAACTGCCCTCGCTTGAAGCCTCACCGCTGATGGACGGTAGAAATCTGAATGTTTCTTCAGGCAAGGCGGCTTTGAGACCGGCTACACCGCCCACCTCAGGAGCACGTAGAACATAAATGGCCAAGGCGATAGAGCCCGACATGGCGAGAATGAATTGGAACACATCCGTATATACCACTCCTTTCAAGCCACTAAAACTGACGTAAACGACCACACCCAGCAAGGCCGCTCCAGTCCATAAAAACGCCTCATTATAGGTCAATCCAAAGAACCCTTGAAGTAGGGTGATCATAGCAACATTTACCCATCCCATGATCAGGACGTTCATAAATGCGCCGAGGTAAATTGCCTTGAAGCCACGTAGTAAGGCAGCGGGTCTGCCCGAATATCTAAATTCAATGAACTCAACCTCAGTGGTAAGTCCTGAGCGACGCCATAATCGGGCGAAAAATACTGTGGTGAGCATGCCCCCTGCGAGCAAGTTCCACCATAGCCAGTTTCCGCTGATACCGTACTGCCCAACCAGCTCTGTAACGGCTAGGGGTGTATCGGCTGCGAAGGTGGTCGCGACCATAGAAATACCGGCAATGTACCAGGGCAATGACCTACCGCCGAGGAAGTATTCGCTAATGGATGATTTCTTACTGCGGCCGAAATACATCCCGATAAGGACTGTGGCTGCCAGCAATGAGATAAGGACCGCGAGGTCTATGGTGCTAAGGTTCATGCGCCTATTTGCGTTTGCGTTGGAAGAATTGGGTCATGATATTGCCACACTCTTCTTCCATAATTCCTGAGATAATTTCGGTCTTCGGATGCAATTCACCACCGTGCTCTTTAAAGCCGCGTTTGGCGTCACTTGCGCCATAAACGACTCGGCCTATCTGCGACCAAAAAAGGGCGCCGGCACACATTGGGCAGGGCTCGAGGGTCACATAAAGGGTACATTTTTGGAGGTATTTGGCACCTAAATAGTTCGAAGCTGCGGTGATGGCTTGGATTTCTGCATGTGCAGTGACATCCGTAAGTCTTTCCGTGAGGTTATGGGCACGTGCGATAATGCGGCCGCCAGCAGTAATTACGGCGCCTACGGGGACTTCACCCTCGCTGGCGGCTTGCTGAGCTTCTACAAGCGCAGCCTTCATAAATATGCTGTGATCATTAAGGTCTATCATCTTCCACGCAAAATAGGGAATTGGCCCACAAGTTTGGCTATTTTTGCGGTTCAAACAATTAGTACCATGTACAGATCACATACTTGTGGCGAATTGCGCGCCGCACATATTGGACAAACAGTAACTCTTGCAGGTTGGGTACAACGCTCGCGCGAATTAGGAGGGATGACTTTCTTGGATTTACGTGACCGTTACGGAATTACTCAGGTTGCTTTCAATGAGGAGTGGGATGCCGATTTGTTGAAGGAAGCAAGAAAACTAGGCCGCGAGTGGGTGGTACAGATTGAAGGAGAGGTGATTGAGCGTCATAGTAAGAATGCCAACATGCCTACCGGAGATGTGGAGATTAAGAGTGCCAAGCTAGTTGTGTTGAATGCAGCAAATACGCCTCCTTTTACCATAGAGGAAGAAAGTGATGGTGGGGAAGAACTTCGCATGAAGTACCGCTACTTGGATTTACGCCGTGGTCCGTTACAGCGCAATTTGGCGCTTCGTAACCGTGTAAACATCGAGGTACGCAAGTATTTGGACGAGCAAGGCTTTATGGATATTGAGACTCCGTTCTTGATCAAATCTACCCCAGAGGGTGCACGAGATTTCGTAGTGCCTTCGCGCATGCAAGAGGGCAAGTTCTACGCTTTGCCGCAGAGCCCGCAGACCTTCAAGCAATTGTTGATGGTTAGTGGTTACGACAAGTACTACCAGATTACGCGTTGTTTCCGCGACGAAGATTTACGTGCAGACCGTCAGCCAGAGTTTACACAGATTGACTGTGAGATGGCCTTTGTAGAGCAAGAAGACATTTTGAATACGTTCGAGGGATTGTTGCTTCACTTGTTGAAAGACGTGAAAGGTATTGACATTAATAGCGTGCCGCGTATGACCTATGCGGAGGCGATGGAGCGCTACGGAAATGATAAACCGGACATCCGTTTCGGGATGGAATTGGCCAACCTAAATGCACTTACTCAAAACCTCGGTTTCATGGTCTTTGACCAAGCCGAAACTGTATTGGGTATCGCCGTACCAGGAGCTGCTTCGTGGACGCGTAAGCAGATCGATAAGTTGACCGATTGGGTGAAGCGTCCAGACATCGGCATGAAGGGCATGGTGTATTGTAAAGTCAATGAAGACGGCACGTACAAGAGCTCAGTAGATAAATTCTATACGCAAGAGCAGCAAGCGCAGTGGGCGAAGGCTGCTGATGCCAAACCGGGTGATTTAATCCTAATTTTGGCAGGTGAAGAGCGTTTGACGCGCAAGGCAACTTCTGAATTGCGTCTACATATTGCAGAGGAAATGGGCCTGAGAAACCCTGAGGTCTTTGCACCACTATGGGTAGTTGATTTCCCGTTGTTGGAATGGGACGATGAAACAGAGCGTTACCACGCGATGCACCATCCATTCACATCTCCAAAGCCTGAGGATATCGCTTTGATTGATACTGAACCGGGCAAGGTTCGCGCGAATGCTTACGACCTTGTGTTGAACGGTAACGAGATCGGTGGTGGTTCTATTCGTATCCACGATAGAGCATTGCAGAGCCGCATGTTTGATTTGCTCGGATTTAGTAAGGAAGAGGCAGAGAAGCAGTTCGGTTTCTTGATGAGTGCCTTTGAATTCGGAGCGCCTCCGCACGGTGGTCTAGCTTTCGGGTTTGACCGTTTGGTGGCTATCCTCGGCGGCGCTGAGGTTATACGTGATTTTATTGCCTTCCCGAAAAACAATGCGGGTCGTGATGTTATGATTGATGCCCCAGCTACTATTGACGAAGCACAACTCAATGAGCTAAAGCTCGTAACTACTGCGGAAACGGAAGAATAGAAGGGCGCGGTTTTTGTAGCTTTAGGGTCCTTAACTCACCCTTATGCTACGGAAGATTACAGTATCGTTAGCCTTTATCGCCGCCACTTTTATTGCCAACGCACAAGAACGTGAATCTAACACCTTGACAGACAAGGAGATTCGTGAAATGACTTGGGTTGAAGCCATGCAAGATTACCGCGTGAACTTCAATACAGTTGTCGATAAATTCAACAAAGCACATCGCGGCGTGCCTTATGAAAAAGGACACGGTATTAAACAATTCCGTCGCTGGGAACACATGATGGGCCAGCGTGTGGAAGAAAATGGTGTACGCCCTCATCCAGGGCTATTGTACCAGGCTATTCAAGGTCAAAACAACCAGAGCACAAACGAATACGGAGAATGGACTGCAATGGGTCCATACAATGCGCCTTCAAATGGTGGAATTGGCCGTATCAACAATGTCGCATTCCACCCTAAGCATAACGATACAATCTATGCAGGTGCTCCTGCAGGAGGTCTGTGGGTGAGCTACGACGATGGTCAGAGCTGGCAGACTTTCACAGACGAATTAACAAACATCGGGGTGAGTGATCTAGCCATAGACCCTTTACATCCGGATACCATGTATTTGGCAACGGGCGATCGCGATGCTGCGGATACCTACAGCTTTGGTCTTTTGAAATCTACGGACGGCGGTGTAACCTGGTCGTCAACAGGATTGTCATACAGCGTTAATCAGAACTACAGAATAGGCCGAGTGGTCGTGCATCCTGACAGTACAAATATTGTGATTGCGGCAACGAACGGCGGTGTATACCGAAGCACGAATTACGGAACAACATTTACACTGGAAAGAACAGGTGCCTTCTATGGTATTGAAATGGGCCGTGGTGATACAGTCTATGCAACGACTTCTGGCTCTTCTCCGAAAATTTACCGATCAGCAGATGCCGGTGACAACTGGACTCAATTAACCAACGGTCTTCCAACTTCTGGTAAATACCGTTGTGAGGTGGCCGTTTCAGGTACCCCGGGTAAGTTGTACGTCGTTTACGGCGATAGCAACTACGGATACGGTGGTGTCTATCGTTCAACCAATGGAGGAAACAGCTGGTCTTTGATGAGTTCAACACCAAACATTATGGGTTGGGCAAACAACGGTTCAGGTTCTGGCGGTCAAGCATGGTATGATTTAACCATTGCCTGTGACCCTAATGCTGAAAACACCATTTACGTAGGTGGGGTAAATATATGGAAGTCGACCAACGGTGGATCAACATGGTCTATTGTCGGTCACTGGTATGGTGCAGGCTCCACGCCTTACGTGCACGCAGATCACCACCACGCTATCTTCCGTCCAAACACATCGCAGTTGTATGTGGGTACAGACGGCGGGGTTTATAAAACCTCTAACGGCGGTTCTTCATGGTCCGATTTGAACGACGGAATGAACATCACTCAATACTACAAAATTAGCCAGAGTACTTCGGATTCTTCATTGGTTTTGGCCGGTGCACAGGACAACGGTTCGCACATGCGTTCAACGACCATGAACTGGAGCGAGGTAACAGGCGGTGACGGTATGGACAATGGTGTTGATGCGGTAAATGACAACCGCATGTATACTTCGGTGTACTACGGTTCCTTCTACACGAGTAATAACGGTGGTGCCTTCTTCAGCCCTATCAATAGCTTGACCCCTGCGGGTTCAGGAAACTGGGTAACACCGTTCCAAGTAGATCCAGTCACAGCGAATACTGCATATGCTGGGTTTAAGAAAATTTGGAAAACGACCAACGCAGGTAGCAGCTGGTCAGCAACCTCTACCAACAATGTCAACGGTAACTCCAATATTGACGAGTTTGAGATTGCGCCGAGCAACACGAACTACATTTATGTATTGATTAACCAAGGCGTATATAAATCAACGAACGGCGGTTCTACGTGGTCGACCATTACTCCGAGCGGATCTTTGTCGCCGGGGAATAATGTTTTGGGTATAGCCATTGATCCGGACGATGAAGATCACATTGCGATTGCGATATCTGGCTTCAACAGCAACAAGAAAGCTATGGAGAGTTTTAACGGCGGACAGAGTTGGACAAACATCTCTTCTGGTCTTCCAAACGTTCCTGCGACTGCTGTGATTTTTGAAGGAAACAACAGTGACGGTATCTACGTCGGTACAGACATTGGTGTGTATTATAAGAGCTCAAATTATCCGTCATGGGTCAGCTACAATAAGAACTTGCCAAATGTGATCATCAGTGACTTTGAAATGTACGAGGATGAATCACTTCTTCGCATTGGAACCTACGGTCGTGGTGTGTGGCAGAGTCCATTGATGGTTGGCCTGAGCACAGTTCCAGAGGCTTCGTTTACAGCAGACCCGGTGAGCACGTGTAGCCTTGGCGATACGGTTCAATTGGCCGATAATTCTTCAGGTCAGCCAACTTCATGGTACTGGCAGATCACCCCTTCTACGTACAATTTTGTGGGCGGGACGAACGACAGTTCTCAGTTCCCGCTGATCACATTTACTGCAACGGGTAATTACACGATTTCCTTGACGGCTACCAACACCTATGGTAGTGACGATACAACGCAGTACCAAGCCATCTCTGTAGGTGGCGCAACCCTTCCTTTTGTTGAAGATTTCGAAAACGGATTGAGCGGTTGGGAAATCATCAACCCGGATAACGGTATGACTTGGTCGTCGGCGACCGTTGGTGGAACGACACCAGGGTCTACAGCGATGACAGTGGGTCACTACTCTTACAGCACGACAGGTGCCGTAGATGAGCTTGTTTCGCCACCGCTTGATTTCTCAAACGACACTTTGGTAAGCATGACCTTTGAATATGCTTCGGCGTACTACTCTACCAGCTACAGCGATAGCCTTAAAGTTTATGTAAGCGACGACTGCGGTTCTTCATGGGCCGAGGTTGCAGCATGGAGTTCTGCCGACGCAAACTTTAGCACTGCGGGCCAATTGACCAGTTCGTTTGTACCTAATGATAGCACGAAGTGGTGTCACGGGAACTCTTCGGTAGCGTGTCCATCTATTGATCTCGATGCCTACAGCGGCATGTCGGGTATCCAAGTGAAGTTTGTGGCCGTCAACGGATACGGCAACAACGTATTTATTGATAACATCAACATTACAGGTCAGGCACAAGTAGCGCCGGTAGCTTCGTTTACTGGAGATTCAGCAGCTTGTACGGGTCAAACGTTGAACTTCTTTGATTTCACAACGCCAACTCCGGCAGCACGCACATGGTACTTCCAAGGAGGTACACCATCTACGTCAAACGCACCGAACCCATCAGTGACTTATGCTACAGCAGGTTCGTATGACGTGAAGCTGGTAGTAAGCAATGCCGCGGGTGCAGATTCGGTCACCTTAAGCAATTATGTGACCATCATACCGGCGCCTGTTTCCTCAGTAGCGTTGTCTGTGAGCGCAACAACGGTTTGTAAGCACGATAGCGTCTTCGCTACGGCAACTGGAACAAACGGCGGTCTCACCCCAGCCTACGATTGGTATGTAAACGGTACAGTAGTGCTTTCAGGTTCGACGAGCTACAGTGGAACATTCAACGACGGCGATGTACTGAAAGTAGAGATGACCAGTTCAGACGACTGTGTTTCTGCCAAAGTGGTGGCCGATTCAATCACCATCAACGTCAACCCATTGCCTGCAGTTACACTAAGCTCGCAAGGTTATGTATGTGAGCTAGACGGTCCTCAGCAACTTAGCGGAGGTACGCCAGCGGGCGGTATCTACTCAGGAACTGGGGTAACGAATGACTCTATTTTCCCATCAGTTGCCGGTGTAGGTTCACACTGGATCTACTACACGTATGCGGATGCAACTACGGGTTGTTCGAATACGAAGCAACGCACCATGAGTGTACAGCCTGCGCCAGGTAAGCCAACAGTAAGCCAAGATGCTACGACAGGTGAATTGGTAGCGGCAACACCAGCAGGATCATACTCGTACGAATGGTTGGATGCGAATATGGACCCAATTGCGGGTGCAACTTCTTCGACCTATATGCCAACAGCCAATGGCGATTATTACGTGAAGATTATTTCAAACATTCAGTGTTCGAACGTATCAGATGTATACAGCGTAAACAATATTGGCCTTGATGAGGAGTTGCTTGAAGGTTTTGAGATTTTCCCGAACCCGGCAACAAACTTATTGACCATTCGCACCACAGGAGCGGCGGAGCTGCGCGTTATCGATGCAGCGGGACGCACAGTCCTTGTTACCAACATTGCAGGCGCTCTAGACCTTGACGTTCAAGGCTGGGCACGTGGCGCATACATGGTACAGCTCATTAAGGGTGACCTTATGGAAACACTCCCGGTGATGCTTAAATAGTACTGCTGAAACTTTGATAAACAAAAACCCCCGGCCGCGAGGCCGGGGGTTTTTTTATGATTGAATCGTCGGAGCCGAAGCCCTTTAATCTATCTAATTAAGCAAGTACCATGTGGTTAATCATGCTCTTGAACAGCTCTAGACCGTCTTGGTTGCTGAGCTCAGCATCTGCAGCGCGCTCTGGGTGGGGCATCATACCGAATACGTTCTTGTTGGCGTTACAAACACCAGCGATGTTTTCGATAGCACCGTTCGGGTTCTCCGCTTCAGTTACTTCACCACTTTCTGTTGAGTACTGGAAAAGAACTTGGTCGTTTGCTTTAAGCTCGGCCAATGTTTCAGCAGAACAGTAGTAGTTTCCTTCACCGTGGGCGATAGGAATCTTGTAACCACGGCTGTGGTCAAGGTCAGCAGTAATGCCTGCAGTCTTGCTCACTGGCTTGATGAATACATTTTTACAGATGAACTTATGGCTGTTGTTGTGACGCAATGCACCTGGCAACAAACCACTTTCAGTAAGGATTTGGAAACCGTTACAAACGCCTAGTACGTAACCGCCGTTGTTGGCAAATTCGATTACACTACCCATGATAGGGCTCATCTTTGCGATGGCACCCGAGCGCAAGTAATCGCCGTAAGAGAATCCACCAGGAAGTACCACACAGTCCGCCCCTTGTAGGTCAGTATCCTTGTGCCATAGGTTCACTACCTCGTAACCCATGATGGTTTCCAATACGTAAATCATGTCTTGGTCACAATTTGACCCTGGGAAGGTGATTACACCAAACTTCATAGCGTTCGCTTTTTGTTCGTGGCAAAGGTACAGTCTTTAAGCCAATTTTTTACTTCGAAAGTCGATGAGAGATGGCATATAATACTCTGGCGCCCACATTGGCATCCCATGCATCATTTCCAGGACTCACCTCGACTAAATCGGCCCCTATGATCTTTCGGCCAGAATCTATAACGGTATCTAGAAGGAATAGGAATTGAGCCATAGAAAGTCCACCTGGAACGGGTGTGCCAGTGTTTGGGCATAAAGATGGGTCCAGCCCGTCGATATCTACGCTTAAGTACACTTGGTCGGGCAAAGTATTTACGATGTTTCTGCAAACTTGGGTCCAAGTCTGCCCAGCAAACAACGCCTGATTCATCGCCTTATCAGTGAAGGAGTGAATGTTACTTTCGCTTCGAATCATTTCTGCCTCTTGGTGACAAAAATCTCTGAGGCCTACAATGGTTAAACTATCCATCATCTCCTCTTTCAGACCATTGAACATGATGCTCGCATGGGAAAATTCGAATCCTTCATAGGCTGGGCGCAGATCCGCATGTGCATCGATCTGCAGCACACCGAAGTTGCCGTACTTTTTTTTGCTTGCGCGCAAGGCACCGAGCGAAGTACTGTGGTCGCCCCCCAATAAAATGAGACGCTTTTCTTTCGACAAAATTTTGTCGCTTTGTCGTTCCACCCAACGGTGGAAATTGCCACAACCGTCATTGATTTCGTCGAGCAATTTTAATTCCACGGTATCGACCTCTTCTCGCTCATAGGCGTCGAGATATTTTTCTGCTTTCTCTCTGAATTGATCGCTTTTTGCAGCCCAACCTTCGTCAATTTCATGCATCCAGATGCCGCGTTGCCAACCTTCGGGAAATTTTTCGTCGTAGAGATCCACTTGTGCAGATTCAGCCCTGATTTCTTCTGGACCTTGCGCCGTGCCGGCACCGTAGCTCACTGTGACCTCCCATGGGGCAGGGAGGACGTGGATATCACACTCGTCTTCGTCAAAGGGAAGACCGAACAAATGATTGTTTAACGCCGGTTCGTTCGGGTCAAACAATGCAATCTTAGCTTCTTTGCTCATTATAAAGTAGCCCTCCTATGACCAAAGGGCTTTTCGGGTGAAAATTACGGATTGTATATAGATAACGGTAAAATTTTTTGTGTGCCTCCACTGTGGTCTTTAACGCTGACTTTCAGCAGGTAAACACCGCTCTGTGGCGCTGTCCCATACCAATCAAAGGGCCTGATTTCGACTTGCTGCAGCCCTTCGCTCAAGGGCTGTTTTTCCATCGGGAAGGCGATGGGGCGGCCGGAGGCCGTATGGACCGAAAGTGAGAGTTCAGCGCCGGCCGCCACACGAAGGCGGAGCAATGCTGTTGGCGAGAAATTTAAGGGATCGTAGGAGATGTTGGGCTGGAGCAGTTCAATATTGAAATCAGGTTGGAGCAGGTTCAAATGTGAAATGGAATTGGGTGCATTTGGCGAAGCTTCACTAGGATTGGAGTGAATGAAATGGTGCGGGGACCAGTTGAGAGAATCGGCCCCTGAAACTTGAAAGGAAATGCGTTCCGCGCTGTGTTTTTCGTACATAGGATGATGCCAGGGAGCGTAGGTCATCGCGTCAACGAGCTTGCCGTAAGGGCCAATTAGTTCTAGCGAAGTTGATTCGTTTGGGAGCGAAAATGGGGCGGGGATGGCGAGGAATTGGTCCGAAAGAATGAGGGGAAACAGGACTTCTCTCCCATTAAATGGGGCTACATCAGGATCTATAAGGTCAACATCGGTTAGTCCAGTTACAGGGCTTTTTCGCAGTTGAAGTTCTTGGAGAATCACAGGAAAAGTTTGTGGGTTATGGAGTTCGATGAATTCCTCTAGATTATCTGGGTTGAAGTGTACCTCCGAAAGGTAGATGAGCGAGGTATCCGGCCACTGAACAGGTTCGAATTGCACAGTGGTATCGCCCAGATGCTTGGGTAATGGAATGCCTGTGGGCAGAAGGTAGGGTCTGAGCGGATCGTAAAAGGATTGGAGTGCTGCAGAAGATTCAAGGCTCATATACGGCCAAAGTGAGTGTGGAAAACAGGCAAAGGAATTGCCTTGGTGGTCGGCATAGAAGTGGGTGGATCGTTCAGAAGGAAGGCTGCCGACATTTAGCCATTTAGGGCTGTAGGTGGAAAGTGGTGCAGGGTGGAATTGGCTCCAAAGGCCAGTGAGGCTATCTGAAGTGAGGAGGAAATCGCCCATTTCTTGATGGGGCTCAAAGTTGAATCTGTAGGGCTGAAGGGTGAGGATGATACCGTCTTTTTCTATGATCAATACGGCTTCTTTTGGGAACTTTACATTCGAGAATCTACAGAGGCCACTATCTATATCGAGCGAGTAGCCTTTGGTATTACCGTCTTTTTCCAGCACAGTTAGTTCGGCATCTGCAATGGCCAATTCACTTTGAAGGTCTATGAAGTATCCGCCATATTCTTCGAAGGGATGTATAGCGGTAACCCAGCAAGATTTCGAGCCGGGATATTGAATGGTAAGGGAAGTGATTGATCCAAAACTCAAGTTATTTTCGGCATCTTCTGCGGGAGGCAGCAGGAGGTCAAAGCTTCCCTGAGGCAATGGGCGAGAACTTTCTGCATGCCACAATTGATCGTAGTGGTTGGTAATGGTTAGGGTGTCGCTGAATGCGCCGCTCTTGAGAAGGTAGGCGTTGGTGCTTCCTGCCGTTTGGCACCATTCGTCCCATTCAATTTCTAAGGTAAATGGGTCGATAACGTCGGATTTCAGAATTTTAGGTCCAAGCGTGTCTGGAAAATCATAGCCTTCGACGAGGAGTGTGGAAAACAAAAACTTATCCACACGAGAGCTGGTGTAACGAGCGTAAATACTAAGTGATTCGCTGCGCATTAATGTGCTGTCCGTGCAGGAGAATAACAGGGAGTCTGCATCGAATACTGAAAATTTCGCTGCAGTATCGCGCTCAATCTTTAACGCTATCTCAGGCTTGCTATGGTCTACATACTCAGGAAAGTTTGCCAAAACAGTGTCCTTATAGGTCGTATGTAGTAGCAGGCTGAGGTTGTCTGAGGAGGTCCCGCCCAGCTGTATGGCGTAGTAGTTTCCCTGGTTTTCTAAGAACCGGAATTCGCAGTAGTTGGAGCTCGACGGATTAAATTCCATGATCATCCCTAAGCGCCACTGCCCTCCAAGACCTGCTTTGCTCGGGCGCCGCCAGGTCAAGGACCCTGCGCTCG
>JBMZBC010000010.1:19167-52236 GCA_049611965.1 Schleiferiaceae bacterium
CCGAGCGCAGGCCTTCAGATGAAAAATTCATCCAGGAAGTATCCCCGCTCCAAGAAGTGCTGGGCGAGGTCAGGGAGTCGGAAATACGGTGGAATTGGCCATTAATACTGTTAGAAATGAGGCAAATCAAAAAGGTTAGTGCGAGACGCAACAAGGGGCTTTTCATACGGCGGATTAAGGTTAGCTTTGTAGGGTTCTAAATAAGTTAGTGCATTTATGAGAATTGCAGTAGTAGGCGCAACCGGAATGGTGGGCCAGATCATTTTGAAAGTTTTGGCGGAGCGCAGTTTCCCAGTAACCGAGTTGATTCCAGTTGCTTCTTCAAAAAGCGTTGGTAAAACGGTGACCTTTGGGGCCAGAGATTGGACCATCAAGAGTTTAGAGGATGCTGTAGCCGCTACACCGGATTTAGCCCTGTTCTCAGCGGGTGGAAATACCTCTTTAGAGTGGGCGCCAAAGTTCGCTGCGGTGGGAACGAGAGTCGTAGATAACTCGAGCGCTTGGCGCATGGACCCGACTAAAAAGTTGGTAGTTCCGGAGATCAATGCTGATGTATTGACTGAAGAGGATATGATTATCGCTAATCCAAACTGTTCTACCATTCAGCTCGTAGTTGCACTTAATCCATTGCACCAGGCTTATGGCGCGAAACGTGTATTAGTAAGCACCTATCAAAGCGTTACGGGAACGGGTAAAGCTGCTGTAGACCAGCTCGAAGGTGAGCGCGTGGGTGATGATGTGGACATGGTGTATCCGTACAAGATTGATCGCAACTGTATTCCGCACTGTGATATCTTCTTAGACAACGATTACACCAAAGAGGAAATGAAAATGACCCAAGAGACCGTTAAGATTATCGGTGATGAGGGTATCAAATTGGCCGCGACTGCGGTACGTGTCCCTGTTCAAGGCGGACATAGCGAGAGTGTGAATGTGGAGTTTGAGCGTCCCTTTGAGATAGCAGACGTTAAGAAGCTTTTGAGCGAAACGGATGGGGTTACTCTTCAAGACCAGCCAGAATTCAATACATATCCAATGCCGTTAATGGCAGAAGGCAAGGACGATGTTTTCGTGGGCCGATTGCGCCGTGATTTCACTACGGACAATGCCCTTAACATGTGGGTGGTCAGCGATAACCTGCGTAAAGGTGCCGCAACAAACACGGTTCAGATTGCTGAAGTGCTCTTGAAGAAGGGCTTTGTGAAGAACTAAATCTTTTTCACACTTCGTTGGCAGAATAGCGGAACAGGTGGCCTTCTTTTTGTGTTATCTATACCATGAGAATTAAAGTATTAGCAATGGCTGTGCTCGGGCTGACCCTGAGCTGTACAGCACAAACGAGCAAGAAAATGAGCGATGCGTATGCAATGGCAGTCATTCCAGAGCCCGCTGAGGGTCAAGAAGTAGCCGTATTGGCTTCTGGATGTTTCTGGGGAACAGAGTTCTATTTACAGAAAGTACCTGGCGTGATAGCAACAACCTGTGGTTATACAGGTGGCGTGGTGAAGAATCCTACCTACCGTGAAGTGTGTACAAAGCGTACAGGTCATTACGAGGCGGTGCATGTAGTCTTTGATCCAGATCAAGTAAACTTTGAAGAGTTGGCACGTGTATTCTTCGAAACGCACGACCCAACACAGCGCGACGGTCAAGGCCCAGACATTGGCCCTCAATACCGCAGTGCAGTATTTTTTCAGAACGAAGCACAGCGGGAAGTAGCTCAGAAACTCAAAGATCTGTTGATCGCTAAAGGGTACGATGTTGCCACGGAAATCCTTCCTGCTGCTGAATTCTATTCTGCAGAAAACTACCACCAAGATTATTACGACAACAAAGGAGGAACTCCTTATTGCCACGCACCTAGAAAACTCTTTTAGGTTAGTATCAATGCTAAAAAAGCCCGAGCAACTGCTCGGGCTTTTTTAATTAAATAATATTTGAATGTTACTCCGCTGGATCTTCCAATACGAAGTCTTCCATGAATTTAGTAGTGTATACACCTTCGCGGAACTTTTCGTTCTTTATCAATTGCTGGTGGAACGGAATAGTTGTTTTAATTCCTTCGATGATAAATTCGTCCAAAGCACGCTCTAGCTTGTCCAAAGATTCCTCACGCGTACGTGCAGTAATGATCAGTTTGGCAATCATAGAGTCGTAATACGGTGGGATAGCGTAGCCGCTGTAACAGTGCGTATCTAAACGAACACCGTGACCGCCTGGCGCGTGGAATGAAGTAATCACTCCTGGCGAAGGGCGGAAGTCGTTAAATGCATCCTCCGCATTGATTCGAACTTCAATGCTGTGCATCTGAGGCAAGTAGTTTTTACCAGAAATCGGCTCTCCGGCGGCAACTTTAATCTGCTCACGAATCAGATCAAAGCCGACTACTTGTTCGGTAATAGGGTGTTCTACCTGGATACGCGTATTCATTTCCATGAAGTAGAAGTTTCTATCCTTATCTACTAGGAACTCTACAGTACCCGCACCCTCATAAGCGATATATTCTGCTGCTTTCACAGCTGCTTCACCCATTTTCTTACGGAGTTTATCCGTCATAAACGGTGAAGGTGTTTCTTCAACCAATTTTTGGTGGCGACGTTGTACAGAACAATCACGCTCACTCAAGTGACAAGCCTTACCGAAGCTATCGCCGATAATCTGTACTTCAATGTGACGTGGCTCGAGAATAAGTTTCTCCATGTACATGCCGTCGTTGCCAAAGGCAGCAGCAGCCTCGCGGCGAGCACTGTCCCATGCGCCTTGAAGTTCACTCTCCTCTAGAATGGCACGCATACCCTTACCACCACCGCCAGCGGTCGCTTTGATCATTACTGGGTAGCCTATCTCACGGGCTTTAGTTACTGCATCTTCATAGGTTTCAAGGATACCTTCAGAACCTGGCACACACGGCACACCGGCTTCTTTCATGGTCTCTTTGGCAGTTGCCTTATCCCCCATTTTATCGATCTGATCACCAGAAGCACCGATAAATTTGATGCCGTGCTCTGCACAGATGCGTGAAAACTTCGCGTTCTCACTCAAGAAACCGTATCCTGGGTGAATAGCGTCGGCATTGGTAATCTCGGCAGCGGCAATAATATTAGGAATGCTGAGGTAGCTTTCCGAAGATGCTGCAGGACCAATACATACTGCTTCGTCTGCGAAACGAACGTGCAATGAATCTGCATCTGCAATTGAATAAACGGCCACCGTTTTGATGCCCATTTCTTTACAGGTACGAATCACGCGAAGTGCGATCTCACCCCTATTGGCAATGAGTACTTTCTTGAACATAACGAGTGTGTTTTCGTAAGGTTACGAAGGATCTACCAAGAACAATGGCTGATCGTATTCGATAGGGCTTTGATCGTCAACTAAGACTTTAACAACCTTACCACTTACTTCACTTTCAATTTCGTTGAAGAGCTTCATCGCCTCAACGATACAAAGCACATCACCTGGCTTAATCTCAGAACCGACTTTTACGAAAGCATCTTGGTCTGGAGATGGGCTGCGGTAGAATGTTCCAATCATTGGAGACTTTACCTCGATGTAGTTGCTGTTATCCTCTGCAGGAGCCTCAGCAGCAGGCGCAGCGGCTGGCGCAGGAGCTGCGGCAACAGGCATAGCAGCCTGTGGAGCAACGGTTTGAATAATGGTCGGCTGATCAGAACCTTCTGATGCAGTTTTAATGTTAATCTTGAAATCTTCAGTTTCTAGACTCACTTCTTGAGCGCCGCTTTTCGCAACGAATTTGATGAGTGCTTGGATTTCTTTCAAGTCCATGTTCTTGTGTATTTAGGAATATGAATTTACGAGTTATTTTTTATCGATGGCCCATTTGACCCACATGGCTCCCCACGTAAATCCGCCACCAAAAGCTGCGAAGAAGATGTTATCACCCTTCTTAAACTTATCTCTGTAGTCCCACATCCCAAGCGGGATAGTAGCAGAGGTTGTATTGCCGTACTTTTCAATGTTGACAACCACTTTTTCTTTGGTCAATTCCATTCGACGCGCTGTCGCATCTATAATACGTAAGTTGGCTTGGTGAGGAACCAGATAGGCAACATCTTCACCGGTCAAACCATTCTTTTCGAGAAGTTCGGCTGATGTATCCGCCATACGGCTCACGGCAAAGCGGAAAACGCTCTGCCCCTCCTGACGGATGGCGTGCTGTTTGTTATCGATAGTTTCGTGAGAAGGAGGAAGGAAAGACCCACCTGCTTCAATACGTAAGAAATCTCGGCCTGTAGCGTCGGTGCGAAGAAGCTCATCTTGTACACCAAGGCCTTCATAGTTTGGCTCCATGAGGGCTACCCCACATCCATCACCAAACAAGATACAGGTAGTACGGTCTGTGTAATCAACAATTGAGCTCATTACATCAGAGCCTACGACCAATACTTTCTTGTATTTGCCAGATTCAATATAGGCAGCTGCATTACTAACAGCATATAAGAATGAAGAACATGCTGCCTGTAAATCAAAAGCGTAAGCATTCTTAGCACCAATCTCTTGTGCGATGTATGCTGACGTTATTGCAACGGGCATATCACCAGTTACGGAAGCTAGAATAACGAGGTCAACGTCTTCAACGCTCACTCCGTACTCCTCCTTCATGGCTTCAACGGCTTTGATTGCTAGATAAGAGGCACCGCGGCCTTCTTCTGGTTTAAGGATGCGACGCTCCTTAATTCCGGTTCGAGTAGTAATCCATTCGTCATTGGTTTCGACCATGGTTTCTAACTCGGCATTCGTTAGAACATACTCTGGAACATACCCTCCGATCGCTGTAATTGCTGCTTTCATCGTGCTTTCTTGAGTGGGCTAAAATAGGCGGTCTATTTTTAAAACCTCATTTAAAACAGAAAAAGTAGCCTTATTAGGGGCTACTTATCTGTAAATCAATGATTTATTGACGAAGGCTTATGCCTTTTCCATTACCACTTTACCCTTGTAGTAAAGTTTTCCTTCGTGCCAGTGTGCACGGTGGTAAAGGTGTGCCTCGCCAGTAGTAGGGCAAATCGCTAATTGCTGATCGGCCGCTTTGTAGTGAGTTCTGCGCTTGTCTCTTCTCGTGCTTGACTGTCTGCGCTTAGGATGTGCCATATCTAATACTATTTATTATTCAACAAGTTTTTTAATTGATCCCATCTAGGATCAGTCTCTTTTTCATTTTCTTCTTCGTCTTCTATAAAATCCTCAAGGCCATTTCCAGCATTCGGTCCATTTAGTTTAGGCGGAATGCTTAAAACGATTAATTCGTACAAGTACTGAGCAATATTAAACGAGTGTTCGCCGTGCGGCAAGATGAGTAACTCATCGTTTTCGTCGTTGTATTCCTCACCGAACTTAACCTGCATGGAGAAACTATTTTCCAGTTCCTGAGTATAGGCTTCGTTCGTCACGTCGCAAGGTGCAGTGATGCTTCCGCTGAATGAAAAGTCCAAATCAAGAACAGTTTCACTTTTCAACATTTTCATCTGAGCTACGCCTTTTAAGTTGCTGTAGTCTGAGAATTCAAAAAGTTCAAAGAACGTATCATTCAAATCGTAATTAAACTCGTGAGAACCAAGCTTTAAGCCAATATATGTTATGGTAAAGTCTTTGGTCTTCATTAGTTTCCCATCTGAATGAGCGTGCAAAGATATTCAAATTGTTGAAAACTTCTAACGCTTCTCCTTTTGTTTTTTGAGTGGATTCGCTGTGATTTCATCGTAGACCTTTCGGCTGTTTACAATATCAATTGCCGCGAAAACCGATGTCCTGAAGGATGATTCATCCGCCTTGTTTTGCCCTGCGATGTGCATTGCAGTTCCGTGGTCAGGTGAAGTTCTTACCGCAGTGAGTCCTGCCGTGTAGTTCGTCCCACTTCCCATGGCCAATGCTTTGAAAGGCACAAGTACCTGATCGTGGTACATCCCCAGTACTGCGTCGAACTTCTGATCGTAGCCTTGACCAAAGAACCCATCTGCAGGGAATGGACCTCTAATAATTGCCCCTTTCACATCAGCTTTATCAATGGCCGGTTTGATAATATCGGCTTCTTCCGAGCCAATGGCCCCAAATTCTCCAGCATGTGGATTCAATCCTAAAACAGCAATACTTGGCTTCACGCAGCCAAAGTCGCGCTTTAAGCTCTTTGCAAGGAGTTCAATCGAGGAAGTAATGTTCTCCTGCTTTAGAGTGTCGGCAATTTTACTCACCGGAACGTGTCCGGTAACTGTCGCCACTTTAAGTGTATCAGAAGCGAGAATCATGAGTACATCGTCGCCAAATGCTTTAGCTAGGTAGCCGGTATGTCCGGCAAAACCTTCAACGGCAGCAGCGATGTTGTGCTTATTGATGGGGGCGGTTACAATAGCATCGATCTTACCTGATTTCGCAGCTTCAATGGCAGCATCAATGCTCTTCAACGCGTACGAGCCACTTACGTCTGTAGGAGTTCCAAGGTTCAGTTCGACATTGTCGTCCCAAGTGGCAACCAGGTTGGCTTTCTTGTCCTTAATGTCCTCGATAGAATCGCAGAGGTAGAAATTGAAGTCTTTCATTTCCAAAGCGTTTCTATGGTACGAAGCCAATTTGCTTGAAGCGAAAACAACCGGTGTACATAGGTCAAGAATCTCCTTGTTTTCAAGGGTCTTCATAATTACTTCAAGACCTATTCCATTTAGATCGCCACAGGTAATACCAATGGTTGGCTTTTCGAATACAGGCGCTTCGACGTCTTGTGAAGCACTGCGTTCAAAAGTCGTATTGAATAATTCCGCTTGTTCTTGCAGCTGCTGCGCTTCCTCTTCAGAAACGGGTGTTGCTTTCACATCTTTAGCAGGTGCTTTTTGTTTGTTGCGATTGCGGTTTCGATTCCTATTTCTGTTGCGCCCTTTGCCTTCAGCGTTTCCTTCCGAATCGTTTTTTGGAGCATCATCTTTGGCAGCACTGCTTTCGCTCCCTTCTTCCTTAGGCTTGCGGTTGCGATTCCTATTGCGGTTTCTGTTGCGGTTGCGATTTCTGTTATTCCCTTCGCGACCTTCCCCTTTGTTTTCGCCTTTTGGCGCGTTTTCCTTGTTGTCGCTCATTAGTAGTTGCTTAAGAAATCATACAATAATCGAACCCCAATTCCTGTACCTCCTTCTACTTGGTAGCCGACACGCTTGCTTAAATGAGCAGGTCCAGCAATATCTAGGTGGATGTATGGATAATCCGTGAAGTGTTCCAAAAACTTACCTGCAGTGATTGCTCCAGCTTCAGGGCCACCGATGTTTTTGAGATCTGCAATCGGGCTTTTTAAAAGGTCTTTGTATTCGTCCCAGAATGGAAATTCTACGACGCGCTCTCGCGTTTTGAAGCCGCTCGTTTGTAATGCCTCCATGTTTTCTTTTGGCGCATTTCCCATTCCTACTATGGCGTAGCGGCCAATTGCTCTGGCTGCAGCACCGGTAAGCGTTGCAAGGTCGATCACTAACTCTGGGTTGTATCGTTTGGCATACACCAAAGCATCCGACAGTATTAAACGGCCCTCAGCATCTGTATTCAATACTTCAACAGTGGTTCCGTCTGATATAGTGATGACATCTCCTGGCGTTACTGCGTTTTTACCTGGACGGTTGTCCGTGGCAGGCACAAGGCCAATAACATGAATAGGAAGTTTTGCTTCGGCAATGGCACTTATAGTACCGATGACTGCTGCTGCACCCCCCATATCACTCTTCATAGTGTCCATGAAGTTGCTCGGTTTTAAGCTTAGGCCACCGGTGTCGTAAACAACGCCTTTTCCGACAAGGACGATTGGTTTCTCGTTTGAAGCCCCTTCGCCTTGGTACTCCATGATGGTAAATGTTGGTGGTTCAACAGAGCCGTAGTTCACTCCAAGCAAACCACCCATCTTGAGGCTTTCAATTTGCTTCTTCTCTAGGACTTCTACGGAGAATCCGTGACGTTTACCTGCCGCCTTCGCCTCTTCTGCAAGTTTCGTTGCGGTGAGGTCAATCACAGGACGGTTCACGAGATCACGAGCCAGTAGGGTTCCTAGCGTTGAATGTTTAATGCGTTGGATGTCCTCAGCGTTTTCATCCTCAACGAGAATTTGAACAAGGCTATTTCTACGCTTATGAGCATCACTGAAAAACTTTAGAAACTGATAATTACCCAAAACAGCACCTTCGCTCACCTCGGCTTGAAAAGGACCTTCGAGTTTTACGCGGTCCAAGCCAAGACCGTTTACTTTTCCTGCAAGGGCGTTTCCTGCAAGACGCATTTTTTCCGCGCGCTCGTTGGCTTCGAGTTCTTTGGTGAGCTGGAAGGCCCAAACAGTGGTTGACCCGTCCTGCAATTCCATCCAACTTTCTTCGAATTTGGCGGCGTATGCGTCAAGGCGGTTCTGAAGAGTTTCTGATATGCTTAGGTTATCTCCTTTTTTGTAAACAATTGCCACTGGGCCATTGTAATCAGGAGTATAGGTAGTGATATTCATAGGAAATCGATTATCTGTCAAATGTACTATTTTAACCAACCATAAAGAAGCACTCCATGTTTACTGGAATTATTGAAAATTTAGGCACTGTAGCCAAGGTAGAAAAGCATCTTACCAACCTAGAATTATACGTTGAATCTAGCTTGGCATCCGACTTGAAAATTGACCAGAGTGTGGCACACAACGGTATTTGTTTGACCGTTGTTGAGATTTTTGGTGACCGTACCTACAGAGTAACGGCTATTGACGAGACCATCGCTAAGACTAATATTGGCGATTTAAAAGAGGGAGATAAAGTCAATATCGAACGCTGCATGACTATGGGGGCTCGCCTTGACGGACATATTGTTCAAGGTCATGTCGATCAGATTGGTGTATGTGAAGGTGTCGAAGAACAAGACGGATCATGGATCTACGAGTTCTCATACGATCCCTCTTTAGGCAATGTGACTGTCGAAAAAGGATCGATCACCGTAAACGGTACTTCTTTGACGGTGGTAAATTCTGTTGAAGGCGGGTTTAGTGTGGCCATTATTCCTTACACCTATGAAAACACGGTATTCCATACCCTACGTAAAGGAGATAGAGTTAACTTAGAGTTTGATGTCATCGGGAAATATGTTGCTCGCATGATGGAAGGCTATAAGAAATGAGAAGACTCGAAAAAATTGGGGTACTTGACGACGAGCGTATTGCCGTTGATGGACTAGTTTCTCAGCTTAAAAAGTTGGTTCCAGGAGTTGAGGTGCAGGGGTTCATGTACGCGCAGCCTTTTGTCGAATGGTGTAAAGAATCTCAACCTGGTTTAGTTTTCCTAGACATGGAGATGCCCGGCGCTTTGGGTTTAGACGTTGCCCACCAGATCAAAGCCTTTGTAGGAAATATCGTGTTTGTAACGGCACACAGCCACTACAGTCTTGACGCTTTTGAAACCGCTGTCGATTATATCCTCAAGCCGGTAATTAAAACGCGTTTACAGCAGTGTTTGAATAAAATTTCGGATTTAGATCCGGTACCAATCTTTGAAGAACTTAACGTAAAACTCCCGTTCAAAGGGTCTTATCAGCTCGTTAAAGAGAGTGCTATTGTAATGCTTTCCGGCCAGCGAAACTATACCAACGTCATTCTTGAAAACGGGGAAACGCGTTTGGTGGCTAAGACGCTCAAAAGCTTCTCTGAAGGCCTTAGTGATCGATTCTTACGTGTACATAAAAGCATCATTGTTCGAAGTGATGCGGTGAAGGACATTCAATGGGGTGCGCGACCCAAAATAGTGTTGATAAACAATGAAGTGGTTGATGCTTCAAAAGCAAGATTAGATGAGTTGGGCATCACACCTTAGAAATTGGACCTTGTGTAGTTTGGCATTGCTATTATTTGCTTGTCAAGAAACACAAAAGCCTCCGGCTGAATTGGTCACCATCGAACTGACTGATAATTTTAATGAACGCCGAAAGCTCCTCAGAAAATTAAGTGAAAGCACCAATGAGTACAAGGCCGCGTGGGGTTCCATTTATCTATGTCAGTACGATTTAGCGGAATACCAATTTGTATCTGCACTAGACCACCTTAGCAAGGCGGAAGAACTCATCATTCAGCGTAACATCGAAGTTCTCAAGCCAAAGCTATATTACCTCAAGGCCCATATTTATTGGAATTTAGGACTGGACATTACCACTGTGACGGACTTCTCATTGAAGGCCATTGGATTAGCTACGGGAACCTCCAAAAGAACGTACGAAGGCAATTATGCCACGTATTTACTCGATGCTGGTCAATACGAACAAGTCATTGAAATCGAAGAGCGATTGGTGGGTGAATTTGAAGCAGAGGGCTTTAACACGTCAGAGGCAAAAGCCGTTCTTGGTGCTGCGTTTTACTATTTGGGGTTACAGGATATTGAGCGCGATAACATTATGGAAGTCCAAGACCCACTGAGGACAGACTTCATCGATGACATTGAACAGAATACTCGTTATGTCAATCGAGGCCTTTCCTTAATGAAGCAATCGTTGGCAACGCTAGAGGGTGTGCCCAATGTCGTGGACAAGCAGCACGTATATGAAAGAGCATTGGATATAGGCGCGTTGTCTGATGAGGGAATAAGAACGTGCTTGGAATTCGCAGAAGAAAACAAACTTTGGTCTCTTGCCTACAAGGTTCGAAACACCACGGAAGCGGCTGTTTTAAATGAGACTACCGAAGCAGCTTCACAACGCTTAACCGAAGTATTAATCAAAAATCTGGAAGAAAAGGAAGCGTTGAAGCAAGAGATATTGGAGTATGAATTTGAACGTTCAAAACGAGAAGCAGCGGCTCAACGAAGTCAAGAAGCTTCACGCCAGATTACTTCCACCGTAGCCTTATTTGCCGCATTATTGATTTTGTTGGTGCTAGTTATCTCTTACCGAACCCAGAATTTAGCGAATCAAGCCAAGATTGAAAAGCAGGATTCTACCATCCTTTTGGCCAACTACAAAAACAGAATTCGTCCGCATTTCTTATTCAATCAGTTGAACAATGTCAATGGTTTTATCAGCCAGGAGAAATGGGAAGAGGCGCAAGAGTATATAGGTCTTCTTAGCGTACATCTTCGGAGTACTCTGGAGAATTCCGAAGTGGAAAGCACCATGGTTCGTGCGGAGTTTAAGCGCATTGAGAATTATGTAGCCCTTCAACAAAAAAGCAGTTTCGCACATGTGAAATTTGAAGTAGAATTGGACCAACTATCTGGTAAGATTAAAATTCCTGGCGGTTTGCTACAGCCTCTTATCGAGAACAGCTACAAGTATGCCGGAAACGCCTCGGAAAACAACTCGTGGATTAAGCTTTCTGGTCGAACCTTGGGCGATAGGCTCATTATCATGATTGAAGATTCTGGATATGGTTTCCTCGAGCGTGTACCTGGTACAGGGAGTGGACTCGCTTTAGTTAAAGAGCGGATTGAATTTAATAAAGAGAAGAGTGGCCGCCCAGAACTTTGGCGCTTTGAAACAGATTTCGGAAAAAGAAAAAGCACCGTGAAACTCACGATGCCTTTTAGTAGACTTGGTTAAACCCTTGGGGTTTATTGTTGCCGTAAATCTAGCGGTAATGAGCGCAGTATTGCACATTGACTTATCGTAGAGTTTATGAATTTATCGTAGCGTAAATCCACGTACATCCATGTTGCCACCACAAAGTATTATTCCCGTTTTTCCATGGGTCTCTTCGCGCATTGCAGCGGCTATTCCTGTTCCGGCAGAAGGCTCAATAAACTGCTTTATGGTCTCCAAGCAAGAGTGCCACCCCTCCTGAATTTCATCTTCTGAGAGTAATGTGATGCGGTCTACATGCTCTTGAATAATAGGGAAATTTTTATGACCTAAAGATGTTTTCAGACCGTCTGCGATGGTATCTGTAGATTTTGCAGGGGTCCACGTTCCAGAGGTAAAACTTTTAAAAGCATCGTTGGCAATGGTAGGTTCGCAACCGATAACCTTAGCCTTTCCAAAATAGCTGTTGGCCAGTGCTGCTCCGGCAAGGAGTCCGCCTCCACCTACAGGTACAAAAATCTGATCGAGATCTGGCTGCTCATGAAGCAGCTCATACGTGGCTGTAGCCTGTCCAGCAATGATGTTGTAGTTGTCGTAGGGGTGAATCAATAGCGCCCCAGTATTCTTGCGCACTTGTTCCGCGGTAGTCTCTCGTGCTTCTAAGGTAGGCTCACAAAATGTTACTATACCGCCATAGTATTCTACCGATGCGATTTTTGCCTTTGGCGCGTTTGAGGGCATTACTACATAAGCCTTGGCACCAATCTGCGCTGCTGCCCAGCTAAGGGCTGCACCGTGGTTTCCTGAGCTGTGGGTGAGAACGCCATTTTCTAAAGCTTCCTCCTTGTGCACGAGTACTGTATTCATAGCACCTCTGGCTTTGAAGGCACCGGTCATTTGGAGGTGTTCGCATTTTAGATAGAAATCACCCTTGGCAAGATGGTTAAACCTAGGCGCCTTAAGAACGGGAGTTCTTGATACATAGGGCGCAATCCGCTTTGCTGCAGCTTGGATATCTGCTGCTGAGGGAACGGCGGTAAGTGAAGTAACCCTGCTCATGAGTAAAAGTCTTTTGGTGGAGGTTCCACAAACGGTTCGTCCGAAGATAACTGGCCGACAAGGAATTCCATCAATTGGTGTTCAAATTCTACAAGGTCTTGTTCCCCTAAAAATTGGCCATCAAAGGCTCCACCACGGAGCAATGACTCTGGTTGCGGGCTTTGCATTTTATACATGCCTATGCGCCAAGGTAGAGGCGAAGTGGCAGCTCCGCTTTTCCAAAGGAGCCATGCGTATAATAAGCATTGAAGCGCCTTGGGTTTTTTTCCGTTCCATAGATCTTCCCATGTACTCAAACTGAGCTCGGAAGGTTTCATTCGCCCTGTTTTATAATCCCATACGGTTAGTCTGCCGTCGTTCATTTCAATGCGGTCTACTTTGCCCACAAACTTCAACGCAAGGTTTAGAGAAGGATGCTGCATCTCCAATTCCAACTCTGTTTCTACCCCTTTTAAGATGGTTTTACCTGCTTTTGCACGTAAGAGGTCGTAATGGAGGAATTGATCCAACATCTTTTTACATACCTCCAAGGTGACTAGATTTCGACCTTGGTACAAGGCAGATTCAGAATAGCCTTCTTTTACGAGGCGATCGATTCCTAATTCTAGGGCTTTTTGGGTCCATTCGTCAACATCAAATTCAGGTAAGGGTTTTCCAACCAACGGTTTATACAGCTCTTCTAGACCATGGTGGATGAGGTTACCCATAACCAGGGCAGACATACTTTCTTCTACTTCGTCTTGCTCTCGAACGCGAACCAGTCTTTTTTGGTAAAAATCATGCGGACGTCCAGCGAGTTCATTAAGACTCGTAGCACTCATACCTCTTTTCATCCAATCTACCATGGCTTCCTTTACAGCATCAGTACGTTCAGCATAAAAGCGATCTTCAATAGAAGAAGGGTGTATCGGGCCGTTATTGAAAGCTCGTGGATGCACGGTGCACGCACCTTGCTGCAGTTCCTGCTCCAACTGTACGATGTACCGCGAAGGTTCTCCGCCGCCCATAGCATCCGTATTTGTGTTGTATACAATCACTCCTTCTGAGCAGCGTTGCAAGATTCGGTAAAAGTGATAGGCGAAGATGGCATCCTTCTGTTCGTAGGTCGGAAGGTCGTAGGTCTGTTTGATATCGTAGGGCAAGAGCGAGTTGAATGAGCGTCCTGCAGGTAAAATCCCTTCGTTAACCCCGGCCATAATAACGTGGCTAAAGTCAAGGGTACGAGATTCCAAAATCCCCATAATTTGTAGTCCTTCGAGCGGCTCACCAACGAAGTCAATGGTTCCACTTCGAAGTTGTTGTTTAACCAGCTTGAGCACCGACAAGGTATCTACTTCAGTGCTGCCGAGCGTTCGTTCTAGCTGTTCAAGCAAGGTGTGGATCTTGTACGTCGTATTGATGACCATTGCATCCCCTTTCTCGTGGGATGCCACATGCTCGAGCCATTTTTTAATCGAAGTGAGCACAGAGATGCCGTGTGAAGGATAAAGAAGATGGTGGTATCCTTTCGGTCCTTTGGCCAATTCATTGGTCCATTCTTTTGAGCTGGTGAACACCCTATTGCCCTTAATGATGCTTTGGTTCCATTCCCTGGGTCCTTCTTCTATCTCGCCGAGGTAGAAATATTTGTTGAAGAGCGGGTCGCTAAACAGAGCGCCAAGGCTCCTGTGGTAATAGGTCCAATTCTTTCCCGATTTCTCGTTTTTTAGCGCATACTCAACGGCCCCAATCCACAGTCTTACAGTCGCTGCAACCTTTGTTTGATTTAGGGGGTACCCCATGGTGATGTTGACCTTATCGTAGGATTCGGGCAAGATGCTCAGTACCGGATTCAAAAGTGTTTCATCAGCAAGAATGACGGCAATATTTTGAGCGGGAACGCCCTCATTGGCCCAGCGCTCCAAGGTGGCTGAAACGGTCTTTGCTTGCCCTGAAAATTTGGAAGCTCCAACAGGAGTGATTTCTTTCGGGATCGTTAGAAAATCGCTCGAGCGGTTTTTGGTGGTGGGCACATCGTTGCCGAATATTTTTTGACGCTCCTTGTGCGCTCGGAGAAAGAGTCCAGCTTCGTGCTCCTTCATGTTAACATAATGCGGATCAAGGTCCCACATTACAGTGGTGTTCCAATGGTTTTTTAATTGGCCGATGATGGTTAATTCTGCCGTATTCAAAGCGTTTAGACCGGCAACCAAGACCCTTTTCACCCCATTTCGATTGAGGTAGCTGTCAATGCGTTCGAGATTTTCGCTGAGGTATCGCGAAGCCAATCCGCTGTGCGCTTCGCCACGCGCCAATAAGGCATTTTTAAATCGTTCGTAGGTGCTTGGAAGCAATGCAACGAAATCTGAATAGCGTCCCATTAGGGCCGTTTCATTTTCCGGTTCGAGGTTCCATTCCGCTAATTTCTGAACGTTGTACAAATCACCAAGTACATGTGCTGGATTGAGCTTGTATCGGTCGATCTCTTCGAAATCGGACAAGAGTGTTTGTCCCCATGAAAGAAAGCTCCCCAATGATTCGGGTTCACGGTCCGGATAGGCTTCGTATCGAGCCTCATTGTAGCATTGGTGTAATTCGATAAGTAAAACGAGTGGCTCTACAACCAGAAGGTTGCCCGCATTTGAGATAAATCCATCTACGGTTGTAAACAGCGGTAGAAGCGTCGGTCCTTCTAGGTGTGGCTTGAGCGCCTCACGCAAAAAGATTTCCGCCCTTTGGTTCGGGAGAACGACCATCTGCTGGTGCAGTGGCACGGGTGAAGAAATCAACTCTTGCGCGATTTGCGCTATGAATGTGGACATGGATTACTTGAACAGGTTGCTCCCCTCAATGTAATCAAAAACCGCCTTTGGAAGAAGGTTTCGAAGGGCTTTTCCTTCGGCAAAACTGCGGCGAATGAGCGATGCGCTGATTTCCATTTTTGGCGCATTTACCAAACGCAGATTCGGGAATCGTTCTTGCCAATGTAGTTCTGTGGCTACTTCATCCGGAAGCGGGTGTCGCGGATAGACGAGAATCTCATGATTTTCCAGGATGCTCTCATAATTACGCCACTTATGGAAAGACTTGAGATTGTCTTCGCCCATGATTATACTAAAGCGATGCTCTAGGTATTTTTCGCGCAGGTAGGTTAGGGTTTGCGAGGTATAATTTGGCTGCGGTAAGTTGAATTCGATATCACTTGCGCGTAATCCTTCTTGATGCTCTATCGCTAAATGAACCAAATGCAATCGCTCACGATCGGGCAACAAATTGCTTTTCTTCTTAAAAGGATTGTGTGGAGTGACTACTAGCCACACTTCGTCGAGGTCGCCGTATTTCTGAAAATACTCGGCCAAGGCAAGGTGCCCAATATGAATGGGATTGAAGGTGCCGAAAAACAGACCTACCTTCTTCATTACGCTCCTAAAAAGTCCTTAAGAATTGCCAGTGCCTCTACCTTGGCGGTATTGAGATCATCGTTTACGACCACCTTGTCAAATTCAGGTGCACGGGCCATCTCAATAGTTGCTTTTGCCACGCGCTGCTGTATTTTCTCCTCGCTATCTGTGCCTCTGCCTCTGAGGCGTTGCTCCAAAATCTCTACTGATGGCGCCTGCACAAAGAGAGCCAAAGCACGATTGCCAAACTGCTTTTTGAGGTTCAATGCACCCACTACATCAATATCAAAAACAACTACTTTTCCTTCAGACCAAATGCGCTCGACTTCCGTACGAAGGGTGCCGTAATAAGTACCGGCATAGACCTCTTCCCATTCCAAGAGCTCGTCTTGAGCAACACGCGCTTTAAATTCTTGGCTGCTTAGGAAGTAATAGTCTTTACCATGTTCTTCTTGGCCTCGAGGTGCACGTGAGGTCGCTGAAATGCTAAAACTGAGCTGCGGAAATTGCGGCAACAGATAGTTTACCAAGGTTGATTTTCCTGCGCCTGAGGGTGCAGAGAAGATGACCAGTTTTCCGTTGTTTTCGCTCATTGCATTGACAGAATTAGTACTACAAAGGTAGTGGAGATGAAGGAATTGGCTTTGGTTAAAAGTAGAGGTATATTGTTGTCGTGATTAAGAAAGTACTACTCGCACTGTTTGGCCTTTGCATCGCCGGTCCTTTGAGCGCACAATGCTCCTTAGCCTTGGCGTCAGATTCCTTGGAAGCCTGCGTCGGAGACACCATCTTTCTTTCTGCTTCTGGGTCCAATTCCTACCAATGGTCTCACGATGCAACACTCAGTTGCGACACGTGCGCCTCGCCCTACATCATTTTGACCGACACTTCGCAATACGTTGTAGTCCAAGGAAGTAGCCAAGTGACTCAAATGGCGACCAATGGAAATTTCTCCTCGGGAAACTCAGGTTTTTTGACCAACTACACCTACAACGCCACATCTATATGGAACGAAGGAACGTATGCAGTAGGCCCTAATCCAAATTCAGTACACCCCAACTTTGGCTCTTGGGGCGACCATACCACGGGTACTGGAAACTACATGCTAGTCAATGGTGCCACAGGAACCAATAAAATTCTGTGGCGTCAAACCAAAACATTCCCTCCAGGGGCACAGGTGACCATGAGATGGTGGGCGCTTTCTTTTGTTTCACCTGCAGGCCAACTGCAATTAAAATTATCAGGTACAAATGTTGGCGGAGCAGCCTCGACGCCTACCTCTACAGGTACTTGGCAACAGACCACAAGAACCTTTACTGCGCCAGCTTCAGGAACCGCTATTTTGAACCTCATTACATTGGCTGGTCCAGGTTCAGGAAACGACTTCGGAATAGACGATATCTCCTTCACATACCAATGTGAGGCCTATGATACGGTATGGATTTCTCCAAAAAGTGAAGCTCAGATCCTCTTAGATTCTACGACCATTTTCGGATGTGATAGTCTCTGTTTTGAGTTTGAAAATGCGCTTGATACATCCGGACTTTTGAACTACCAATGGGTACTCAGCGACGGCACGGAAGACTCATCTTCAATCTTTTCGCACTGCTTGGCCGATTCTGGCGATTACTTTGGTTACCTATTGACCACCTCCAACGAAGGGTGCACAGATAGCGTGGCTTTGCCTTCAATCCGTGTGGGACATACCCGCAAGCTAGACTCCTTAGTCATTGCTAACGATGGCAGTGTGTTTTCCGGTGCGGTCCAAGTCTTAAATTCAAAGGAGATCATAGGATTAGGTGCACACTTTGAAGCGGTACCTTCTGCAGGGTTAGATTCTATCTTCATTTCTGCGGGCACCCAAAGTTGGAACGATGCAATGATTACAGGCAATCAACTTGCATCCGGGTGGAGTCCTGTCGTCCTTGATCCGGAACCGCAGACGGTATGCGCATACCTTTACACTTTTGAGGGATGTGTCGACTCCATTTGCCGGCAAATCGCTTTTTTCCCTACCGTCGAAATTCCCAACGTATTTACGCCTAATAGTGATGGGATAAATGACGAGCTAGTGTTGCAAACGACGAGTACGGATCGAATAAAGACAACGATATACAGCCGTTGGGGAACCAAGGTGTTTGAGAGTTCCGTGCTAGGCGAATATTGGGACGGTAGATTTGAAGGACGTCCAGTAGCTCCCGGCGTATATTTCCTTACTGTCGAAGTAGCGAATCCGTATGCGCCGTCGCCTATTACTTCCACGGCGACTATCCACTTACTTCGTTAATCAAAAAAACCCTTACTACGAGTGTAGCAAGGGCCTTTTGAGCAGTTCAGGTTAGCGCTTTAGGTTAAAGCGTAATACTGTAATAGCCTTTTTTCTGAAGGGTAAATCCGTATAGGATGCCGTTATCTACTTTGGTCATTTGTGCAGGGATGGCCGCCGCATCTACGCCAAACTTTTTCAATGAGAAGCCGCAAGCGACAAGCTGTACCCCTTTTTCTTCAGCCAGCTTGATGATCGGGTCCATGATTTCAGGATTCACTAAATCTTTAACAGCTTTGCCACAGATCACTACATTGAACTCACCGAAGTGTTCGCCGTCTATTTCAGCGAGGTCACCCGCGGCCAATGAAATGGCTTTGAGTTGCTGAAGGTTGCGGTTTAATACGAAGTAGTTTTGTGTTCCTTCTGACTGGGCAGAAAGTGCTTGTGGTGCAAACAAACCAAAGGTTAAGGCTACGGCAAATAGTAAATTCTTCATCTTGATTTTTTTAGTGGAAGTGGTAATCGGTTCCAGGTAATTGCGACAGAACGTTATCGCCTAAATCTAAAGAGACGGCACGTCCATCACGAACAGGAGCAATGGTGTCGTGTACCGCGAGGTATTCTTCAATAAGGTCGTGGATGGTGTAATCCATAACTACCGTTTCAACTGTGCCTTTCATGCGACAAAGCGTACTGATAGGCTCTCCTTCGCGGCGACATGCCGACATTTTATATAGTCTGTCCAATTCCATCGGCTCACCTTTAATTACAATAGAGCTTACGCGCTCGCCTTTTGGTGCATTGGCATTGAACTTTAATTCCATTCCCGAGAAGCGAACGACCCAGCCGCCGAAGCGCTCTTGAGGATTCTCGGCAAATACATTGTGTAATTCTTTTTCTAGCCAATCTTTGATCTGCTGTCCGCTGGCCTTACCAATTTTCACCTTTTCATTTACCGGCAGCATCTTCCAAAGGTCACCACGCGTGATAGGTGCGACACCATTTTCTCCAGGAACGATAGGTGGGCTAAAGCGGAAGCCGTTGCTCAACGCGATGTCTACATCGTTCTTCCACATTGAGGCATCCGTGATGAAGTTGTCCATTGGGTTCTCCACGACAAAATAGCGGTACAAAGGTGTTTGAGTGTAGCCCAATACTTGGTCGATTTCTTCTTTGTAAGGCGCCACAGCTTCTTCAATGACTGCAGCTACTTCTGCATCGGCTTCGTACTTCGATGGGTCTACTTCCATAAGTTCATATTCCTCACTGAGCAACTCGCCATTTTGCACTTCCAAGACCATTTTACCTACGAATGAGGCAAATGCTCCTGGTTCTGTCACACGGGCATGGCCAGCTTGAAGCGGTTCACGAATACGTTCGTGGGTGTCGTTCCCCAATACATAGTCTATTCTACTCAAGGCAGGATTGTTCGCGAGATCGTATTGCTTTGAGATACCAATGTGCGTGACTAGGAAGAGGATATCTACCCCTTTCTCGTCCTTCATTTCGGTCACTAGGGCTTCAAGATTTTCTAGAATAGGGTCAAAATCAAGACCTACTGAAAAGCTTGGGTTCTGACGAATAGGCACTTCTGGATCGTTGTAAGAAAGGAAACCTAAACGCGTGTTGCCTACATCTTGGATGTAATACTGCGGGAAGATCGGGTCCTTACCGTCTTCATGGTACATGTTTGCGGTAATCACAGGTGTCTCATAACCTTGCATGACTTTCATCATTTGCTCTTTACCGTACACTACCTCCCAGTTTCCAGGGATGAGGAAGTCGTAATTCATTGCTTTTATGATAGAGCTGAAGGCGGCACCTTCTGAAAGTGCTGCCACGGCACTTCCTTGGATGAGATCCCCACCGTCTAGGATGATGGTGTTGGGATTGGCCTCACGCTCTTGATCGAACAAGGTTTTCATGTTGGCTAGACCGCCAAGGGTTTTGTAACTGATTTCGTCATTGTCATAGAACAATTCCGAGTGTGGGTATACCTGTCCGTGGATATCGGCGGTTTGTAGAATGGTCACTTTGATTGGTGCGGCATCCTCAGGTGTCGAAGTACATGAGAATAGAAGTAGAGCTGATGCAGCAAGACTAAGTAGGCTTGATGGACGCATAATATTTTGAGTTCGTTTGTTGGCTCTAAGATACCGTGTCCGAACATATTTGGTCGTGAGCCAGGTCACGAGCCCGAGAAGTTAAAGTGTGTTGCCCACCTGCTCCTTGATCTTTTCCAGCTCGTCTTTCATTTGAACCACGTGCTGTTGCATAGGAGCGTAGTTGCTCTTGGAGCCTAGGGTGTTGATTTCGCGACCCATTTCCTGCGCGATAAAGCCTAATTTCTTTCCGCTATTTGCTTCCTGCATCGTCTCACGGAAGTACTTCAAGTGGTTCGCAAGGCGTACTTTCTCTTCGTTGATATCCAGCTTTTCAATGTAGAAGATGACTTCTTGCTCGTAGCGGTTTGAATCGACTTCAACGCCTTCTAGACCTTTCATCAATCGCTCGCGAACAGCAGCCAATCGTGCTTCTTCGTGTGGTGCAATACCTGCCATACTTTCCTCGATGGCCACAAGGCGTTCTTCGTAATCTTTAGCGATGCTATCGCCCTCTTGCGCACGGAAGCCTTCTAGCTTTTCCAACGCCTCACCTATAAGTCCTTGTAAGTAGGCCCACTCTTCTTTGCTGAGCTCAGATTTTGAACTGCCCATCACATCCGGCATGCGCATCACCGTGGCAATCAAATCACCTGAGGAGTCTGTTTCACGTCCGAGCACCTCGAGCTGCGCGAGGTAGGCTTTAGCGAGCTCCATATTGATACTCGCAGCACTTTCGATACCGGTTACTTCAGCGTAAATGTTGATGTCTACTTTACCGCGCTTCACTGCGGCACCGACCATTTTACGGATGTCCAATTCCTTTTCGCGGAAGATGGGTGCGATGCGTGCATTGAGGTCAAGCCCTTTGCTATTAAGGCTGCGAATCTCTACGGTGATTTTCTTCCCTGAAGTTTGTCCGATGGCTTTACCGAAGCCGGTCATGCTTTGAATCATGGATCGCTGAATTTTGCTCAAAGGTAGCAAATGCCGGGCAGGGAGTCTATGCCTTGAATTTTCGTCCGTAAAAACTCACGAAATACACGCCGGCGAAGATGGCCAAACCGCCAAAGAGCATGTGAATGCTCCACTGCTCGCCACCGTAGATGAGGCTCAATAAACTCGCCAGAAGGGGCTGCAGGTATATGTAAGCACCTACCGTTGCTGGGTGCAAGGTCTTGAGCGCAATGATGTTTCCCAAGTAAGTCAAAAAGGTGGTACCTACTACAACGAAGATTACTGCGCCGATAATGTTAGCGTCCCATAGCGACCATTGAATTTCTTGGAATTGGGGCCCGCCAAATGGAAGGACGAAGAACACCCCAAAGGTGAATACCCAGCGAATGATGAACAGTGCGTTGTATTTCGCCATGAGCGGTTTTACCAAAACGAGGTAGATAGCATAGCTGCTGGCATTGATGAGCACGAAGAGATTGCCTTTGGCGACTTCGGAGGAGAAGAGTCCGTTCAGTTGGAAATTGGCACCGGAATAGATGAGCCAGAAAGCACCTAAGGCGCCGAGGAATATTCCGGCGATCTTAGGCGGGGTAATGCGTTCTTTGACTAAAACGGCACCCGCCACGAGCACCATAATAGGTCCGCTGACCATCATGATGGAGGCATTTACTGGGGTGGTGATTTTTAGTCCTTCAAAAAAGAAGAGCATGTTAGTGGTCACCCCGAAAACTGCACAGATGGCCAAGCGCAGTCGGTCATTAACGGGAATATTTAAGAAGCTGTGACCTCCGGAGAGTGGAGTCAGAAGCCAAAAAAGCAGGGCAGCACCGGTGACCCGAAATTGGATAAACGCGCGTGGTGGTACGGCGCCTTGCATCGCTGCTTTAGCAATGAGAAAGGAGGAGCCATAGATCAAAGCGACACCCAGCAATGCACCGTGTGCGAGCAATACAGATCTTTGACTCGGAGTATTCATCAGGAAAGGGCTTCAGCCGCCGCTTCCACGACCTTTTTACTGTTGCCGACAAAAATTTGATCGTCAAGAACGAGTACGGGGCGCTTCAAGAAGGTGTATTCTTCGATAATAAGCTGGCGAATATCTGCATCACTCAGGTTTTTGTCTTTCAACCCCAATTCCTTGTATTTGCGTGCACGTTTTGAGAACAAGGCTTCTGCTGAACCGGCTAAGCCAATCATTTGATCGACCTGGTCAGCGGTCATGGTCTCCGTTTTAATGTCTTGAAGTTCGATGCCGTCGGTGTTCCAACTGCTCAAAATGCGTTTACACGTATCACAAGTGCTTAGGTAAAATATACGCTTCATACGGGTCCAATTTTATTTTGCCAACCACGGCCCTGGATCTTGAATATCGGCATCTTTCCAAATACCGAATTGGACCATAGTTTTTCCTTCTTCATCTGTAAATGCCGTGCCCAAAGGCTGCTTCAGGCTTATAATGTCGCCCGCCTTGACCTTCACTCCAATGAGGTTACTGTATACAGTGAAATAGTTCCCGTGTCGGATGAGCACCATGACGTTTGCACCAGGGATAGGGACCACAGAGCTTACTTCGCCTTCAAAGCTTGCGCGAACTACTGCGCCAATTTCCGTGCTGATTTCCACATGCGGGTTATCGACTACAACACCTTTTACAACTGGGTGCGGATGTTTCCCAAACTTACCAGTGATCAATCCTCGTTCCACTGGCCAAGGCAAGGCGCCTTTGTTCGAGGCAAAGTTGTTGGCTAAAGCTCGTGCCTCCGGGGTCATGGCATAAGACGGTCCATCGTCGCGTACTTCAAGGCCCTTGTCTGCGCGTGCTTTATCTATCAATCGCTTCAACACCTTATTCGAAGTTCTCGGATTGAAATCTTTTCCTTTCACTAAGCCAAGATCTTCAGCTTCCTTTTCAAGAGCCATACGTTCAGCACGCAGCTTCGCCTTGCGCATTTCCTCGGCGATGATGCGTTTGATTTGCTTCTCCAATTGTTGGGCTTCGCGTTGCTTTTTCTGAATGTCTTTTTTCAGCTCGCTTTCCTTGCTTTGCAGTGTAGCTACTGTTTTTTCTTGGGCCTGCGCATCAACCAGAAGTTCGTTTTTCTCGTTTTCTTGTGCTTTTTGAACGTTCAATTTCTCTGCTTTCTTCGCAATTAACGCTTCTTTTTCTCGGGCCAATTCTACCTGAGCCCCTTCAATCTGCTTGACCTGTCTTTGGCGGTAGCCGGTCATGTCTTTGAAGTATTGGATACGCTTTAAGGCCTGAGTAAACGAACTAGAACTTAAGATGAACATGAGTTGATCTGCAGGCTGCAGGTTGCGCTGCGCGAGTTCAATGAGCTTGGCATAATCTGCTTTCAAAGAATCTATGCGCACCTCAAGTTCCACGATCTCTTGCTCTTTGGCCTTGACCTCACGGTCAATGTTGCGAATCTGGCGATTCATTGTGGTGATCAGTCGCTCGCGAGCTTCAATCTTTTGGTTGAGGGTTTGCAGTTGGTTCAAGCTGGTCGCTCGGTTGCTTTGTGTCTGCTTTAGTAGCGTACTGGCCAGATCTATCTGATCTTGCAGCAGCACCTTTTGCTTCTGGAGCTCTTCTTTGGTTTGGCCGTAAGAAACCGACGCAAAGAGAAGTAGCGCTATGAGTATTCGTAGCGCTTTCATTAGAAACTAAATGGGGTGTTGTACGGCCCTTCTGTACGGATTTCGCTGACCTCAATTTTTACCGTATATGAGGGACGAGATTTCAGGGTCAATTCAAGCATTTTCGGGTAGCCCGTGCGCTCGTCTGTATTGGAGTACTCAATGTCTACAATTTCAGTTGGGTCGATGATGGTCATGTGTTTTACGCGCAGATCCCGGTCAAGGTCGACTTCTACCTTCCTGTTTCCAGAAATGGCATATTTGGTCACCCACAGGTCACGCTTCGCATCGAATTTGTAACGCATGGCGGTCTCGGCGCTAATGAGTTGCCCGCGCAACAAGCGATTGAGGTATTGGAAGGGTACTTCGACGCCGGTCATTCCCGCCAAATCATGCGCGGAACCTGTCCAGTCTAATCCCAACAGGGTGGAAGTAAAGGCGGCACTGTCCTCAATGACAATGGCTTTCCCTACTCGTAGTCCAATCATGTCGTCACTAATGGCTGCCCACAGGATGCTATCTTGTTTCGAACGAACCTGAACACGGAAGCTTTGCTCGCCGTCAGGCGTGTTGGCCTCAATACGCGTAAATATCTGCGCCCATTCAAATTTGTCTTCAACAATAATTTTACGCGATACACCGTCGTTGATCTTCTCTCGCTTCAGTGGATTTTCAGGGGAAATGGGGCGACCACAATTGGCCACCAAAAAGGCGCCTGCTAAAAACAGCAATAGTTTACTTGCGCTATGTGTATACAGACGGTTCAAAATTCAATGGGCTATTTGCCTTTCAATTCCTTCGCTTTATCTCGGTATTCCTGAGCTTTTTCCTCGTTGCCAAGTGCTTTTTCAATATCAGCCGCATGCTTGTACAGCGTGGCATCTGGAGCAGTTCTCTGAAGTTGCAAAGCTAAGACCATTTTGGCCTGTGCTTCAGGGTATTTCCCCATTTTATACAATACCCATGCCCAAGTGTCGAGATAGGTCGCTTCGAGTGCACTTTTTTCATTGCTTTCCTCTGTCAATGCTAGAGCTTGCTCAAGTTCTAATCCGCGCTTGCCCAGCTCCCAGGCGAGGTTGTTCAAGGCCGCGGCATCTCGCTCAATCTCTAAGCTCAGCTCATAGGCTTTAACGCCAAGCTCGATGGAATCTTGTGAAAAATAGGCCGAACCAGCCAGGTTGTAAAACCATTTTTGTGTTTCATCGTCCAACGCCTTTGGTGCACTTTCCATGGCGATTTGCGCACAATCTTTCCACCAACTTCTGTCGTAAAAACTAAAGGCTACATAGCTGAGTACTTCCATGTTGTCGCTGAAATCACGAGCCATGGTTCGCAGTACTTCTAGAGCGATACCGTCTTGATCGGTCTGTCGGCATAGTTCGGCGACCTGTGTGTAAACCTCGGGTGTATTAAAGCCGCGCTCTATGGCTTCGAGATACATCAAGACACTCTGTGAAAATTCACCCTCAAAAATCAAGCGCTCGCCCTCGAGCAAATAATAAGCGCCTTCTCCCTCATGGATTTCCTTTGTGGCCGCCCAGGCTCTGTCGGTCATTGGCTGCATGCTTGGGTCTTTCTTTGCGGTCTCCCATAGGCTAAGCAATACAGGGCCTTTGTCTTTAAGGCTCATACCGGGCAGTACCAAAGCGCGCTCTAAATAGTACATGCTCTCATCGAGCTGGTTTTTTGCCTGCAGTACTCGGGCCAATTCCATGGCGATTGGCGCATTCTGCGGAAAGTCTTCAACGGCTTCTCTTAAGATTTTCTCTGCTTTTTTTGCCTTGCCGTTCGCATCGTAAAACTGTGCAGCTAGGCCTCGGTATTCCACCCGCTGGGGGTAGTTCTTCATGGCTTGTTTGAGTACTTTCTCAGCCGCCTTTGCATCGTTATTGCGAAGGTGAATCTCCATTTTTTGTTGCACAATTTCAGGGCCATCACCGTACAACTTCTCCAGCGTGCTGAGAAACAGCAATGCCTTCTCACTGTTTCCCGCGGCAAGTGCGCTTTGAAGGGCATCTTGTACATATTCAGGTTGGTCAGGGCGCAGCACCATCAGTGCCTCGTAAGATGAAAGGGCGGTGGCCATATCCCCAAGTTGACGGGCATTTACGGCTTGTAGTCGCCACATCCATTGATTTTCAGGATAGGCTGAGGTACCGGTCGCAAGCAGTTGTTCAGCTTCGAAAAAGTTGTTTTCGGTAAAGAAGATGCGCGCGAGCTGGTACAAGGCGGTCTCGTGTGTAGGGTCTTGCGCCAAAAGCATGGTATAGGCCTCTTTGGCCAATTCCGACCTTCCTGTAATGCGGTAGGTCTCGGCTTTGTAGAAAAGTGCCGATAAAGCAGAAGACCCCTCTTTCGAAGGGTCTTGCGCAAAGGTTGTTATAGAAATGAGGACACCAAGTAGTGCCCCTATCAATTTCTGCATTAGTCCATTCTTGAATAGTCGCCTAAAGATACAGAAGTCCAGCGACCATCGACATGTGCGTGGTTTCCGATCATACTGTCCTTGAGGTTGATATTGGTGATGGTAGAATTGGTCTGAATCAAAGAGCCCTCTATAGTGGCATCTTCCACCACACAGTTATCGCCTAAGCTCACATTAGGGCCAATTTTAGCGTTCTTCAATACCACATTTGAACCAATGTAGCACGGCTCGATAATTTCCGAATTTTCAAGTGTGATATTTTCCCCTCTTAGCTCGGGCTTGCCTTCTAGATAGCCCAACATTTTGTTGTTAGTCTCCACAGTAATGGCCTTGTTTCCACAATCCATCCAATCGTTCACAGTTCCCGGACGGAATACCTTGCCTTGTTTGAGCAAAGAGCTTAGTGCATCAGTCAACTGATATTCACCGTTGTCCAAAATATTGTTGTCAAGAATGTATTTCAATTCCTTGCGCAATCCAGGCCCGTCCTTGAAATAGTAAATCCCAATGATCGCAGAATCTGATACGAACTCCTTCGGTTTTTCTACGAAGTTGTTGATGTTGCCATTGTCATCGAATTGAACAACGCCGAATGCTGAAGGGTCATCTACCTGTTTTACCCAAATCACAGAATCTGCATCGGTGTCTAGGGTAAAATCTGCACGGAACAAAGTGTCTGCAAATGCAACCACAATCTCATCGTCCATGCTGTCGGCTGCACAATGAATGGCGTGTGCCGTACCGAGCGGTTTGTCCTGGTAATAGATGCTTCCTTTGGCACCTAAGTTTTCTGCAACTTTCTTCAGGTCAGCTTCAACTTGTTCGCCAAAATCGCCAATAATAAAAGCGATTTCATCCACCTTCTTATCACCACATACGCTCACAATATCTTCAACCAAGCGCTGAACGATCGGCTTTCCTGCGATAGGAATTAAGGGTTTTGGTACGGTGAGGGTGTGTGGCCTGAGGCGCGACCCGCGACCTGCCATCGGTACGATAATTTTCATGTTTGTAAGGGTTTATTGGTTGTCGTTATTAGTTCTTTCCTGTGCTTCCAAATCCACCAGCACCACGGTCTGTATCACTCAAGTCGCTGACGGCTTCCCATTGGAATTGGCTGTATTGGGCCACGACCATTTGTGCAACTCTCATGCCATCTTCTACCGTGAAGGGCTCGTTGCCGTGGTTAATCAGTAGGACGCCCACATCTCCGCGGTAATCCGCATCGATCGTTCCAGGGCTATTTAAAACGGTTACACCATGCTTGTAGGCCAGACCTGAACGTGGACGAATCTGCGCTTCGAACCCGTCGGGCAAGGCCATTGCAATGCCTGTAGGGATGAGCGCTCTCTCGCCGGGTTGGAGTACTACTGGGGCATCTATGTTGGCACGCAAATCCATGCCGGCACTTTGCGGCGTTTCAAATTGAGGAAGGGCATGCTTGCCGCTGTAGATTACTGGGATTTTCATTTTCTGAATACGAATTTAAAGAGTCCGTTGCGTTCTACCATGAACATAACGAAAAGGTATGTTACGCCTAACCCAATTTTAAGGGAGACGTCGCTCAATGGAAAATAGTGCAGGGCAAAAGCCAAGCCGCTTGAAACCACAACAAGCCCGCCAATCTTGCTCCAGTTGTAAGGCACCTTGTAGTTGCGGTTTCCCCAAATCAAACTGGCGAAAAACATCGCGGTATAAGCAATCAGCGTGGTAATGGCAGCGCCAAGAATTCCCATTTTAGGAATAAGCGCAACATTCCCAACCACTGTAAAGAACAGGCCCACAAACGTAATGTAGATGCCGTAGGTGGTCTTGTCGCTCACCTTGTACCACATGTTCAAATTTGTATTGATGCCAAGAATGACATTGGCGAGCAATAGAATTGGCACCAAATGAAGGCCCACCCAAAATTTCTCGTCAATAAAGAATTTCAAGTAATCTAGTCCTGCGATGATCAGGACAAAGCCTACACACATCACCCAGGCAAAACCTTCCATGACTTTCGCCATTTTTTCTTTTCCATCGCCCAGGTTGGCGTTTTTGAAAAAGAAAGGCTCGGCAGCATATCTGAAGGCCTGGTTGAATAGTACTAAGAATATCGAAATCTTATAGACTGCCCCATAAATACCCACACCCTGCGCCCAGCTGTCCTGCGGAAGTAAATATTTGAGCAATTGACGGTCGAGCATCTCGTTGGCAATCCCGGCCAATCCGCCAATCAAAAGTGGAATTCCAAAGGCCAGTAACCCTTTGGTATATTCCTTTTCAAGACTGAATTTGAGCCCTCTAAATGTGGGCAGAAGGAGCACAAACATCAATATAGACGCCCATAGGTTTGCAATGAAAATGTACTGAACGCCGCGTAGTTCGTGGGTGAACCAAGGTGTCGCTCCGTTCAATTCCCACAACGCCGGTAAGAAGAAGTAGAGGTTTACCAAGACGTTTGAGAATATCAAGACCAATTTTATTCCGGCGAACCGAACGGCTTTGTTTTGTCTTCGAAGTCGAGCAAAGGGAATGGCAGCCAGTGCATCTAAGGCTAAAATGGCAAACAGATAGCCCAAATATTCCGGGGTATCTTCATAGCGTAAGGCACCCAGCAATGTGTTCTGACCAAAGTAAGTGAGTACCCCAAGGGCGCCGAGTACGACTAAAATCATAGTAATGGAAGTACCAAAGACCTTGCGCTCGTCCCAGCCTTCTTTCTCGCTAAACCTGAAATAGGCCGTTTCCATACCGAACGTGCAGATGACAATGAGAAAGGCGATAAGGCTGTAGAAATCTACATTGACCCCATATTCCGACTGGCTTAAAACTGCGGTTTGCAGCGGCACCAACAAGAAGTTGATCATGCGCCCTAAAATGCTGCTTAATCCGTAAATCGCCGTTTGTCCGGCGAGCTGTTTCATACCGTTACTCACACTTCAAATATAGCCTTTGGGTCGTACCTTTGGTCGACCTTAATAATGAACTCATGAACAAGCGATTTATTGTACCTATTCTCGCCCTAGTATTTGCCCTACCTGCAAAGGCACAAGAAGTAGCTATCGACAAGGAGGCTCCCAAGCGCATGCAGCGGGATTTATTCTTCCTCGCATCAGACTCTCTCAAGGGCCGTTTGCCTGGAACTCCTGGAAGTGATCTTGCACGTGATTTCATCGAGCAGCGCATGGCAGAGTTTGGTTTGGAGCCCTACGGCGAAGACGGTTACCGCCAAGCATTCCCGGTACCTGAGTATGCTGCCGTAGATTATGATCAGACGGGTCTAAAGTTGGGCAAAAAAGTCCTCGTCCCTCATGTGGACTTCTATCCAGTGGCCTATAGCGCCAATGGTGAAATCTCCGGAAAAACGCTGAGCATAGGATACGGTATCGTTAAGGAAGACGGTTCTTACAACGATTACCAAGGCAAGGACCTCGAAGGTAAAATTGCCGTACTCAATGTGAGTTCTCCGGACGGTGTTCACCCGCACAGCGCCTATGCGGCCTACCATAGCGTGAACCAACGACTCAAACTGGCTAAAGCCAAAGGCGCAGCCGCAGTGCTCCTGATCAACCCTGAAAAAACGGCCTCTGATGTTCCTGAATTTTTCAAAGCCATCAACGCTATCGATATCCCAGTCCTTTTTGTACGCAACGAGGCAGCCGCTGAAAAATTGGCCAAGAAATCCCAAAAAGTGAGCCTTGCCGTGAGTATGAAAGAGCGCTACAGCACGGGATACAACCTTGCCGGATTCATTAACAATAACAAGCCACGCACGGTCGTTTTAGGCGCCCATTATGACCACATTGGTATGGGCAGCGAAAACAGCCTGTACAAAGGTGCGCCAGCTATCCACAACGGTGCCGACGACAACGGTTCGGGCACCACACTTTTGCTCGAAGCTATACGCTACTATGGCAAGCGTCAGGACACCAACTACAATTACGTCATTCTCTTCTTCAGCGCTGAGGAAAGCGGTCTTATTGGTTCTAAATACTTCACAGAGCATCCAACTTTCCCATTGGAAACGGTGGAATACATGATCAATTTTGATATGGTGGGTCGCCTTCGCGATAACCGCCTCCAGGTTTCTGGAACGGGTACCGCAGAGCAGTGGGATGAAATCCTAGACGCACCCATCCATGATCTCGATATCAAAAAAGATCCTGCAGGTGTAGGCCCTTCTGACCACACTTCGTTTTACTATAAAAACTTGCCGGTACTACATCTATTTACAGGAACTCACGAAGACTATCACAAACCGGCCGACGATGCCGATAAGGTGAATTACAAGGGCATGGCAAAATTGGCTTCGATGGTCTATTCTATTACTGCTCGTACGTCTTCCTACGAACGCCTAAACTTCCAGAAAACAACCAGTGCAGAGCAGAAAACTACACCGCGTTTCTCCGTGACACTAGGCGTTGTGCCGGATTATCTATTTGGTGGACCTGGCCTTAAGATTGACGGTGCTACTGAGGGCCGTCCGGCCGCGAAGGCAGGCATGAAGGCGGGAGATATCGTTTTGAAAATAGGCGACTTTACCATCGATGACATCTATGCCTATATGGGGGCTCTTGGCGCCTTCAAGAAGGGCGATACCACCACCATCGTTTACAAGCGTGGGGATGAAGAGATAAAAGCAGAAATCACTTTTTAATGGAGCAGAAATCACATAGCGTTGCAGTCATTGGTGGTGGGTCCTTCGGGACGGCCCTCACCAAAATCTTTAGTGATACCCTAGGGCATTGTGCCTGGTGGATGCACAACAGTGAAAGTGCGATGCATGTGATGCGCTACCACCACAACCCGCGCTATTTGAGTTCTGTAGGCTTTAAGCCTGAGGCCATTTCTGTCTTCACTGATATTGAAGCGTGTGTCGCTGAGGCTGATATTGTAGTGCTTGCGGTGCCGAGCGCCTTTGTTAAAGAGGTACTGGCAGATTTAGATCCGGCATTGCTCCGTAAAAAGATTGTAGCCACAGCGATCAAGGGGATTATTCCCGATGAGAACATGATTGTGGGTCGTTACTTAAATGAAATTCTTGAAGTTCCAGAAGAGCAGATTGTCGTGATTACAGGCCCTTGTCATGCCGAGGAGATTGCCTTGGAGCGATTGAGTTATTTGACGGTGGCAGCACGTGAAAAATCGGTGGCAAAAATGGTAGCACAATGCATGGAGAGTCACTACATGAAGTGCACCTTAAGCGACGATTTGTACGGTACGGAATATGCTGCTGTTTTGAAGAACGTCTATGCCATTGCTGCTGGGATGTATCACGGCTTGGGGTATGGAGATAATTTCCAAGCGGTCTTGATGAGCAACGCGGCTCGTGAGATGAATAGGTTCATGAAAGCGGTGAGCGATACCAAGGTGAATATTAATAAAAGTGCCTATTTGGGCGATTTATTGGTAACGGGCTACAGTCAGTTTTCGCGCAACAGAATGCTCGGCAATATGCTGGGCAAGGGCTACACCGTTAAAAGCGCCAAGGCAGAAATGACTATGGTGGCGGAAGGTTATTATGCCGTACCACTTGTTCATAAGCTTCGCAGAAAACGCGAGGTAAAGATGCCTATCGTGAAGGCCGTACATTCGGTTTTATACGAGGGCAAATCGGCGAAAAAAGAGATGGCAAAATTGGCCCAAAAACTAGGTTAAGCTCAAAACTTTGAAGAAATGAGGGCGTTACTAAGGCAGAACAACACGCAATGAAACGTATTCTAACCATATTTTCTTTAGCCGTTGCAACTACGCTTGCGGCCCAGGATGCTTCAACGATTTTAAAAAAGAGCGAGGCCTACTTACGCGGTGCACAAAGCACAGCCGAGGTCAGTATTACCACAGTTCGGCCGGGTTGGCAGCGTACTATGGACGCCAAACTTTGGAACAAGGGTACCGACATGAGCTGTATCTTAATTACTGGACCCAAGCGTGATGCGGGCACCGTATTTATGAAAAACGGCGAGGATATTTGGAACTATGTCCCTGCCATCAAAAAGTTGGTGGCTTTGCCCGCAGCGTTGGTTCAAAACTGGATGGGAACCGATATCTCGAACGACGCATTGATCAATGCGGGTGCTTTGACTGTAGATTATACGCCGGAGATTACCGGCTCGAAAGAAGTAGCAGGCGCAGATTGTTGGGTATTGGAGTTAACGCCGAAACCCGATGCTCCGGTCGTCTGGGGTAGAATAATTGCCTTTATCGACAAAGCGACATTCGTACAATTGGGCGGCGAGTTTTACGACGAAGACGAATTTTTGGTAACGGAAATGCGCGCTTCAGAATTGACCAATTTTGACGGTCGCAAACTCCCTAAAGTGATCAAGATGGTTCCTGCAGAGGACCCGGAGAGCTATACTGAGATTCGGTACAGCTATGTGGACTTTAGCACACCTATACCGGATAGTTTCTTTACGAAGGCCAATATCAAAAACGTGAAATAATGCTCAAGCTTGCTTGGCGCAACATATGGAGGAATAAAGGACGAAGCGTAATTACTATTGCGGCGGTTATGTTCTGTGTCATCTTCGCCGTTGTGTTGCGAAGCTTCCAAGTGGGTGTATGGGAGAATATGATCCACGAAATCGTGGGCAACAACTTTGGATACCTTCAGATTCATGAAGACGGATTTTGGGCAGACCAGAGCTTGGACCGTACCATGGACCTCAATGCGGTAAATAGTGAAGAGCTACTCGCCGTCGATGGTGTGGACCGATTGATCCCAAGAATGGAAAGTTT
>JBMZBC010000011.1:0-48497 GCA_049611965.1 Schleiferiaceae bacterium
CTGTGCTTGGAAGAATTGGCTCTGTTTCCTTCAGAAGTGGCACAAAAGCCTTCTATACTCTTTGCAAACTTCGGCGCAGCTGAGGGCGCTGCGGCTTACCAATGGGTACAGAAGTTAGTTGCCCATGGTGTAAGAGCTGAATTGTATCCCGATGCAACAAAGCTTAAGAAGCAGTTTGACTTTGCCGATAAAAAAGGAATTCCATTCATGGCCATGGTTGGAACCAATGAAATGGGAAGCGATCAAATTCCTGTGAAAAATCTGGCCTCTGGCGAGCAAGAGTCAATGGCTTTAGAACAGATACTCGCGCTAATCAAGTAAACGCGCCCAAAACCCCGAATCGTTATGTTCAGGCTTCATGAGTACGCTTCGAACCACTACGAGCTCATCACTGTCCCATTGCAGGTCCCAAGGCCATTGTTCTCTTTCTACTTTGAGCAGGGCTAGGTGAATGCCTTCTTTGGCTTTACGTTCAAAAAATGCTCTGTTCTGAATGCTTATCTCGGCGCTGCTCGTTCCCTTCGTCGAGAATATACAGATGTCCAATTCTGGGTCAAGACTCCAGAATCCTTGCTCTAATGCGCACTTGTGTAATCCTTTGGCTGCAAGAAGACTTTCTTGAAGTCGTTTTGCAAATCTACCGTCTTTCTCTAAAGGAAACTTCTTCATGGTTGCCCACAGTGCAGCCGCAGCGGTGCCTGGTCTGGAACATTCAAGAGTGATCTCACCAAGATGTAATTCCCCGCTGGTAAAATAGGTGTAAGGACTTTCGTGTTTGTAGAACCTTCCTTCAGCAGGGTTTTTGAGTAATATGGATCCACAGCCATACGGCTGAAGTCCATGCTTGTGCGGGTCTATGACGATGGAGTCGGCGTGCGGCATCGCCTCGAAATGTTGCTGTGTTTCTTCAGACAGCTTACAGAGTTTAAAGTAACCGCCGTAGGCAGCATCAACATGAATTCTAAACGAATACTTCTCTTTTAAGGCAACAACATCAGCAAGGGGGTCAACTTTTCCCAACCCCGTGGTTCCTAGTGTTACCACAACGATAGGAGGTACTTCACTTGAAGCAAGCATCTGTTCGAGGGCCTCTGTGTTCATTCTACCCTGAGCATCTGTTGGAACTTCCTTAAAAGGCATTCCTAGCACTTCAGACATTCTGCTATGAGTATAATGAGAGGCTGAACTAGCTAGAACGGTTGCATGCGGTGTACTTTGGCGACCCACCCACAAGGCTTCAAGATTGGCCATCGTTCCTCCAGAAGTTAAATGACCGAGACAAGGGGTATATCCTACCATGGATCCAAGCTGATCGATAACTTCGAGTTCTAATGCCGAGGTAGCGCGACCGCCGTCGAGTGCATGATTGTTAGGATTTACGAAGGAGGTCATCCAATGTGCGGCTTGTGCAAGGGCATGTGGCGGTTTAATCATCTGACCAGCATACTCCTGGGCATGATAAGGATAGTTGTCTTGTAAACGTTCAGCAAGCTCTTCCAGGATGGCTCTATCTTCCTTATCGAGGGGCAGATCAGAAAATTGTAGTGCTCTAAGATGGTTCCAGTTCATGCACTAAAGGTAGGCTACGTCCAGGTCTCTACAAACTCTCCTTTCGGATCGTAACGTTCGGCTTGCATCTTGGTGTTGAACTTTCTGAATGGTCTCGGATCATTGCCTCTTCCGGCATTGTAGAGCCAATTCCCGTAATTCGATGCCGGGTCGTAGTCTATCAAATGCTTTTCAAAAAAAGCAGCGCCAGCGCGCCAATCTATACCCATGTCGTGCACCAAATAGGACGCCACATTTTGTCTTCCACGATTGCTCATGAAACCTGTAGCTACGAGTTCTTTCATGTTGGCATCCACCAATGGATCCCCAGTATTCCCCGAGGTCCATTTTTCAAAAGCTCTTGCGTTAAAACCTTGCTTCAATGGCTTCTCTGGCTGCAATCCGTGTGCAGTGAATAAATCCCTGCCGTGCTTTAGTGCAATCCATTGGAAGTATTCTCGCCATAATAGCTCGAAAAACAGCCAATAAGTACTTTCGTTTGATTCGACCTCTTCCTCAAATCTTTTCAGTTCGTCATGAATCTGTCTAGCACTAATACAGCCTAGGGCGAGAAATGCCGAAAGTTTCGAACTATAGTTGCGACCGACCATCCCGTTTCGGGTCTGTTTGTAGGCAAGGACATGCTCGCTTTCCCAAAGGTAAAAGTCCAATTGTTCCCATGAAGCTGAAGTACCACCGGCGAATGGAACCGCACTACGTTCATCATGCGCTACATCCTCAAGGTGTATGCCGTCAGAACTCAAATCAAAATCAAAGGGGTCAAACGAGGAAACTTCTGGCTCTTCGATAGGGGGCTGAACGCGACTGCGCTTCTCGACCTTTCCTCTAAATCTTGAGAATACCTCCGGGATGTCATTTACACTAAATGGCAAATCACTTTCTAAGTACAACGTTCGCTCCGTCATTAAATAAACGGATACTCCATGATTTTTGGCGTTTTCCGTCAACCTTAGCTCTACCTGCTTTTCATTGTAAGCGAATTCTTTCGGCGCATAAATGGCTGTTGCTCTGGTTTTGGTGGCCAATTCCATGAGCGCTTTCACAGGATCGACACCACGAAGAACGAGCAACTCACTTCCGCCATTTTCCAATGCACCGTTCAAGTCAAAGAGGCTTTCCATTAAAAATCGCTTTCTATGGTCGCCTTTCCCTTCTTCAACCCAACGTGTATTGTGCCATGAATCTTCATCGAAATACACAGGAATAACAGTATCAAAGCGAGAATATGCTTCGGCTACAGGGGTATTGTCTCCTAATCGTAAGTTGTTTCTAAACCAGAGAATACAAGTGCTCATTACAGTGCTTCTAAGTTTTCTAACACATAGTTTGCTCGAGCTCTAATGGCTGCCTTGTTCTCTGAGGACATCTTATCGAACGTGCGATATACCATACCCAGCCTGAAGTTATTACCAAGTAGGTCTCTATGTCGTTCAAAGAAGTTCCAATAGAGCGAGTTAAAAGGACAACTATCAGAATCGATTTTTGTTTTCTCGTTGTAGAAACAATTCTGGCAGTAGTCGCCCATTTTCTTCATATAGTTCGCCGAAGCGACGTAGGGTTTAGTTGCAATCCAGCCACCGTCGGCATATTGACTCATGCCGCGTGTATTGGTGATTTCAACCCATTCGAAGGCATCAATGTAAATGCCTAAGTACCACAAGTCCACTTCATCAGGGTCTATGCCGGCGAGCAGCAAGAAGTTGCCGGTAACCATAAGTCGCTGAATGTGGTGTGCATAAGCATGGTCGAGGCTTTGACCAATGGAGTGCGATAGGCACTTCATCTTCGTATCACCGTTCCAAAACCACTTCGGCAGAGGTGTTTTGTGATTGAAGTAATTCTCATTGCCAAAATCGGGCATGCGCTCCCAATAAACGCCTCTCATAAACTCTCTCCATCCCAAAATCTGACGAATGAATCCTTCGGCTGCGTTTAAAGGAATATGCTCATTAGATCGGTAATAGGCTTCGGCACGCTGGCAAATCGTTAATGGGTCGATGAGCTTTATGTTCAAGGCAAATGATATTCTGCTATGGTACAGCGCCCAATCACTCACGGTCATTGCATCTTGAAAATCACCAAAGAATTGGAAGCAATGCTCAAGCCACTGATCGAATATGGCAAGTGCCTGCTCGGTAGAAGTTGGCCAATAGTAATGTTTCGGATCTTTAAGGTTACCAATGGTCGGCAACTCTGCCTTTAGAACGTCGGTGTATACTTCTTCAACATTTGTGGAAGGCAAGTAGGGGGGAGGAATCAAATGATTTTTCGGAAGTTTCTTGCGGTTTTGCGCATCGTAGTTCCATTTACCTCCATGTGGTGCATCCCCTTCCATGAGAATGCCTGTGCGCTTTCTGAGTTTGCGGTAAAAGGTTTCTAGAAGAAAACTCTTTTTCCCCTTGAAAGTAGCTGAAAATTCCTCTTTGGTGGATATGAAATGCTCACTAGAAACAAACGAGGTAGTATGGCCTTTGGTGGCCAATTCTTCAAGGTTTTCTTGCACTCTTAACTCATCAGGTTGCATGAATTGCAAGGCTGTAGCTTCTAGTTTAACACTTATGCTGTGTAAGATTTCAGCCAACTCAACTTGTTCGGAATCGAGCAATTTGTGGTAATACACCTCATGTCCTTGCTTTTCAAGTTGGTTGGCAAAATTTCGCATGGCTTGGAGAATGCCTACCACCTTTTGGATGTGATGGGGGGCATAGGAGCCTTCGCCGCGACATTCTATAAAAACATAGGTGATGGAGGCGTCGATGTGTTGAAACCAGGAATGCGTTGGATTAAGCTGATCGCCTAGGACTAAACGGAGGGTACGTGACATGCTCGATTAACACCCTAAATCCCGCGAAAGTTTAGGGCAAAAAAAAGGAGCCAATTTCTTGGCTCCGTACCCCTAACCTAATTCAAAGTTGCCCTTGAATACATGCAATATAGAAAGAACTTTTTTGTGTGTAGCCCGCTAATTACATATTGAGTATAAAAACTTATGAATTGACCCCTAGAAGACTGATTATGAACTTTTAAAGGTAGACTTTGAAGGATTCTATGACTTCATCCAAACATTTTTCCTGCTTCAAGGAGAAGGAATCTGCAGGACACTGCATCTGTAATTCCAGCAAAATGGAATTTGATAAAGTATCTCTCATGACCAGTTTATGCGCAATAACAAAGTCCCAAGGCTCCTGTTCGTACCTGCCATAATTCACCCACCAACCGTCCACGGTATCTTTTCGTTCAGTCACCCACGAATCTCTAGTTGCCATTGCTACAGATCTATAAATCAATGCATTACTTTGCTCACTAATTGAGATATAAGCCCCTTGGCGTTTGAAAGGCATGACACGTAATAAAATGGAATTTGTTTCGGCGTCATTTACCCTCGCGGCCTCGTAATAGTAGAAGTTTTGCTTAGCAAATTCGGGCATTCGCACTTGCCAATTGTAGTCTAGACTAAAGCTAAAGTCTATCGTTGGTAGGGCGTAATACTGGGATTGCTCGAAGTTAAATGTGTAATAGGCGTCTAGGTTACAGTCTTCTTTTGAAGATTCTGTTGTATTTGAGCAGGAAATGAGTGTTCCTATCAACAATATTGCGCTTATCTTCGTTTTCATCTTTGCTTGCAATGACGTATCAATTTGTACCACATACTGAATCTGGTGTCCCTTCAAAGGTAATGAAGGACCTTATTGCTGGCGGTACATTTCTAGAATCAATTGCCAACAGTCCGTATGATTGGCAAGCTTTCGCTGACCAAGCTGAACAACAACTGGAATACTCTAAAGAGACAAGAAGGGTAGTCCTTGAGGCTTTGGAACGACAAAACCCGGAACCTAGTTCTTCGGAACAGGCCTCTTTAGACGCCTTCCGAAACGGTGCTTTAACAATCACTACCGGTCATCAATTGATGGTTTGTGGTGGTACCGTGTTCTTTGAAGCCAAAGTACTCGGTGCCGTTGCATTGGCCCAGGCTGCTTCGAAGGAATTGGGCAAAGCGGTGGTCCCCGTATTTTGGATGGCTAGTGAAGACCATGATTTTGAAGAGATTGCCTCTTTCCGAATTGGCGAGCACCAGTTTACTTGGGAACAGCCGGATGCCAAAGGTCCTGTAGGGTATTTGCCTACCCAAGATTTAGCAGATCAATTATCCTCATGGCTCGAACGAGTTCCATTGAACGATGCGCAGAAAAAATTGGTCCAACCAAGACTGAAAGCGTATCGCGAGGGAAAAAATCTTACAGAAGCGACGCGTCAATGGGTGCGTGAATGGGCCGAAGGATTGGGTCTTCTGGTCTTGGACGGTCAGGATATGGCGCTCAAAGGGCAAGCCGCTCCACTTTGGACAGCCGAGATGGACGGTCATTACTCTAAACTCATTAAAGCACAGACCGACGCCCTTGTCGTCGAGGGCTTCAAAGCCCAGGTGTTTCCTCGTGAGATCAATCTTTTCGACCTTCGCGATGGCGATCGTCAACGCTTCGAACAACCCGATCCAGAGTGCCCGTATTTTTACGTTAGTCCCAATGCCTTGATGCGTCCACTATACCAGGAATGGCTATTGCCAAATCTCGCTTACGTTGGTGGAGGAGGTGAGTTGGCCTATTGGTTGCAACTGGGTGGTGCGTTCGAAAAAGCAGGTCGTCCAATGCCATTATTGTACTTGCGCAATAGCCTCCTTATACAGGATCATAGGTTGTCGAAAGATCTTCAAAAACTCGGTCTAAGTATTGCTGATTTACTCAGTATAAACGGTGAAGAGATTAAGCGACAATTTTTAGGGAAGAATACTGTTCTCCAAGCTGAGGGCGAGGCACTTCAGGTACCATTAATGGAGGCGATAGATCAGTGGAATAGTTCGTTGATTGAAAGCTATCCGGAGTTAAAACAGCATGCCGAAGCATTAAGAGTCAAAATGGACAAATTGGCTCAGCGAACCGCAGAAACAAGATACCGAACACAGAAACGTCGACACGAGGAACTCATGGAAAGAATTGATCGCGCCGAAGAAGCCGTTTATCCCAATGGTATATTTTGGGAACGCCGCGCATCTTACGCCGATTTGGTCGGAATATTAGGTCAAGATCCTCGAGACGCAATCGTTGAAAAAATGTCAACAATAAAGGCCGGAACCCTAGTCATTAAGCCGAATTTTTAGTGGTATTTTTGTGCCATGCAAGAAACCATTTTGATCCTCGATTTTGGCTCTCAGTACACGCAGTTGATTGCGCGTCGCGTTAGAGAGCTCAATGTTTACTGTGAAATCCATCCGTTTAATAACCCGCCAGAAATTACTGAAGATGTTAAGGGGGTTATACTTTCGGGTTCTCCATACAGCACTTTGCAAGAAGATGCACCTCAGTTTGATTTGAGTCAGATTAAGGGCAATTTACCGCTGTTGGGCGTTTGTTATGGCGCACAGTACATGGCATTAATTGGAGGAGGAAAAGTAGCACCGAGTAAAATACGTGAATACGGTCGTGCTAATCTCAGTGAGGTTAGTGCTAATACGTTGTTTGAAGGTGTTCCTGTAGGCTCTCAAGTTTGGATGAGCCATGGAGATACTATCACGGAATTACCTCAGGGTTTCAATGTGATTGCTTCAACTGAGGACGTTCATGTTGCGGGCTACGAGGTAAAAGGCGAACAGACTTTTGGGATACAATTTCACCCAGAAGTATATCACAGTACGGACGGTAAACAACTGCTAGAAAACTTCTTGTACAAGATTGTAGGGGTTACAGGTGATTGGACGCCGGCCCATTTTGTTGATGAAACGGTAGCGAACTTAAAGGCTCAGTTAGGAGACGACAAAGTGGTTTTGGGATTGTCAGGTGGTGTAGACAGCTCTGTAGCAGCGATGCTATTGCACAAGGCTATAGGCGCGAATTTGTATTGTGTATTCGTTAACAATGGTCTGCTGCGTAAAAATGAATTTACTGACGTTCTTAAGCAGTACGAAGGCATGGGGCTCAATGTGAAAGGCGTTGATGCCACTGATCAGTTCATGGATGCGCTAGCCGGTATAGACGAGCCAGAGGCGAAACGAAAGACCATTGGACGTGTATTTATTGAGGTATTCGACCAAGAAGCAGCACTTATAGAGGATGTTAAGTGGCTTGCACAGGGCACCATCTATCCGGACATCATTGAAAGTGTAAGTGTGAAAGGACCATCAGCAACGATTAAGTCTCACCATAACGTGGGAGGCTTACCTGATTTCATGAAACTCAAAGTAGTCGAACCTTTGAAGACCTTATTCAAAGATGAGGTTCGTAGAGTAGGTGCGTCCATGGATATGTCGAAAGAACTTCTAGGTAGACACCCTTTCCCGGGACCTGGTCTAGCTATTCGAATTCTAGGCGATATCACTAGAGAAAAGGTGAAGATTTTACAAGAGGTAGATTACATTTTCATCAATGGCCTGAAAAATGCAGGGTTGTATGATAAGGTGTGGCAAGCCGGTAGTATTTTATTGCCTGTAAATTCGGTTGGAGTTATGGGTGATGAACGAACTTACGAAAAAGTGGTTGCTCTTCGTGCTGTAGAAAGTACCGACGGTATGACAGCGGATTGGGTGCATCTACCGTATGAGTTCCTTGCCAAAGTGAGTAACCAGATCATTAATAAAGTAAAAGGCGTAAATAGAGTGGTTTACGACATTAGTTCTAAACCACCGGCTACAATTGAATGGGAATAAAGCGAAAGCTTTTTGTTACAGTATTTCTTGCTATTGCGGCCATGCCGCTAACGGCCCAGTCGACTGTTGCTCACGAAATAGTACAAGGCAATACCATTTATAGCCTCGCCAAAGAGTACGGAAGCACAGTAGAGGCTATCAATGAAGCGAACCCAAATATTGGTGTTCGCAGTTTAGTCATCGGTGAGACCCTCATTATCCCTGTTCCAAAGGATACGCTGGTAAATGAAAATGTTGCCCCTCAGGTGCAGGATCAGCCCGATACTCAGGCTCCAGAATACGAGGTATACCTGGTTAAAAGAAAGGATACACCTGAGTCATTGACAGCATCTTGGGGACTCCCAAATTTGAAGGCTTTCTATTCACTTAATCCAGATGCCCGTATCCAATGGTCCAAAGGTATGGCATTGGTCAAACCGGCCAATGCAGCCGCTGTGGCATTTAAACCACAGTCGACCAATAGAGAAACCAATGATACTGCTGGATTGAGCAATGAAATTCGTGTGGCTTGTATACTGCCATTTTTTCTTGATCAATATGTAAATGAAGGACCGGGAAGAAAACGTTCCGAGTTGTCATTCAGTTACCGCCAAGGGGTAGAGTTGGCCATCAATGAGTTCACAAGGGATTCCTCATTCTCTATTGATGTTCAATTTTTTGACTCAATGAATCAGAGGGATACGGTTCAAGGTGTTGTAAATGAGCTCATTAAGAATCAACCTGATCTTGTTTTAGGTCCGATGTACAGTTCTCGACTAATGCAGTTAAAAGGAACCCCTTTAGAGGAGTTCGCTGTAAACCTCATTTCGAAGCAGGAATCTGTTCGAAACTCGGGTCTTTGGAATGATGTAGTGTCAGAAGACGTGTTCTGGAGTGCGATTAAACAGTACCATGAATTGCCGCAACAGCAAGATACAGCGAGCGATTCTACAATTGTCCCTGCACGAAAGTTATTAGTAGTTGGGATTAATTCTGGTAAGAGTGCCAGGGCTTCCCGGTATCTAACCAATGAATTGGAAGCGGAGGACTATCTTTTAATCGAGGGGGATAATTCTTGGATACATAACGAACAGCTAGCCACATTAGATTCTACTATAAGCTATGATTTGGTAATCACTGAGAACGATCCTGCGTATATCCTGGATGTTCTGAGAAATCTTAGATCTGTAAATATCGATTACCATTGGTATACACACGAATACCAAGCTTTAGATAATGGTTTAGTAAGTTCCGTATTCTCCCGTGAGACCGTACATATGTTCACTGCCAATTTTACCGATTATGACAGTGAAGAGTCTACGGAATTTATTCGAGCGTTTAGAAATCGCTTTGAGCGCCATCCAGATAGAATGGCCATAGAAGGGTATGACAATGCTAAGTTCCATTTGCTGAGATTGACGCAGGGAACGACATCGTGGCGCGGTATACGTAAAGGATTTTCTTTTGAAGATGCATCAAGAGAAAATTCATTCGTGGAAATGCGAAGCTTTAGAAATCTCCGCTGGGAATTACAACAGTAATTTATTCCTCAGTTGAGAGCCCACTGATCATGTTACCGAATAGGTCGTTGAAGTCAGTCTGGACGTTGGTTCTTTCTTTGTTTACCTGACTGTATTCTGCAAGCGACCAGAGCACCATCTCTTTTAAGAATTCTTGCGGAGCCTCAATCTTGTTCTTCCAATGCTCGTTAATAAATGCATTCAGAGCATCTACATCCAAGGCATTGCAATATTCTTTTGAAGAAAAATCATCGAGTAACTCAATCTTACCTCCAGCGCTAAACCAGTCTTGAATGTTTAAAAACGGGTTGTTATCGTTGGTTCTTTTTAAGTTTCGGAACTTAGGAAAATAACGCTCGTACGCTTCCTTTACAGCTTGTCCTAGTAAATTTTCTGCTACATTTTGAGCGCCTTCTTGCTCGCCCTCATAAACGAGTTCTACCTTTCCTACTATAGCACTGATGGTGCCGTAAAAGTCAGTAAGTCGCACACTGCTTTGCTTGGCTCCTTCAATTAATCTTCGGCGTTCAGCTGTAGTTAATAGCGCTTCATAAGCGCTTATAGTCATCCTAGCACTTACACCACTTCCTGCATCGATAAACGAACTTTCTCGAGCACTAAAAGCAAGCTGTTCAACAATCTCTTTGGCTAAAGCGCTCACTTTAATATTGGGGTAGAGCGATGCAATCTGCGCACTTTCCTGAGCAGTTATTTTTAACGCAGTCTCTAAATCCTCGGGGTAATGCGTATGAATCTGTGAGCCAATTCTATCCTTTAATGGTGTTACTATACTACCACGATTCGTGTAATCTTCCGGATTGGCAGTAAATACAAATTGCAGATCCAATGGCAAGCGTTTTTGGAACCCACGAATCTGTATATCTCCCTCCTGAAGAATATTGAATAAGCTTACTTGCAGCCTGGGTTGAAGATCGGGAAGCTCGTTGATCACGAAGATGGAGCGATGTGCTCTTGGAATCATTCCGTAATGGATCACCCGGTCGTCTGAGAAACTGAGCTTTTCATTGGCTGCTTTGATCGGGTCAATATCTCCAATGAGGTCTGCCACTGTAGTATCGGGCGTAGCAAGTTTTTCAAAGAATCGGTCGTTTCTATGTATCCAATCTATTTCTAAATCATCTCCTTGCAACACTACCTGCTCTTGCCATTGCTTGGTAATAGGGGCCATGGGGTCTTCATTGAGCTCACTTTCTTTTATGCAGGGAATCCATTCATCGAGCAATTCCACCATCTGTCGAGCAATTCTTGTTTTTGCTTGACCGCGCAGCCCCAAGAGTAAAATATCGTGCGCAGCCAAAATACCGCGCTCTACCGCAGGAAGTACACTGTCCTCATAGCCAAATATCCCCTTAAAAGGATGTTTGCCGGCCTTCAACATTGGGATGAGGTTTTGGCGCATTTCTTCCTTGATAGAGCGGCTGCTGTACCCTGAGGTTTTCAACTCGCCGAAAGTGTTAATACTTGGCTTTGTCATTTTGAATTTCGTTTTTTCTGTTGCTGGTAGTCGCTGAAAATGAGTTGCCCCAATTTATTTAACCCAGTGTAATAGGCATTTCCTCCATTGATTTCGCTAAACGAGCGAATGAAGTGCTGGAGGTATGCATCTTTCGCGATCATAAAGGTATTTACAGGGATTTTCGCTTTTTTGGTTTTTGCCGCCATTTCAAGGCACTTGCCCGTGATGTAGGGGTCTAAGCCGAAACTGTTCTTGTAAAAGCTTCCGTCAGGTTCAACGAGGCAGCTCGGCTTGCCGTCTGTGATATTGAAAATCTGTTTGTTGGCACTTTTTCTCCGTTTGAGTAAGCCCATGGCCAATTCAAGCCCGGCTACAAAATTGGTGTGGTACGGACCGACTTGTAGGTAGGGCAGGTCCTTAATCTGAATTGGCCAGCTTTCATTACCGTAAACGATGATATCCAACGTGTCTTTTGGGTATTTCGTGGTGATCCATTCTGCTAATGCCATGGCCACCATTTTTGCAGGAGTAATCCGATCTTCACCGTAAAGGATCATACTATGACTGATATCTATCATTAAAACAGTGCTTAAACTGGTGTTCTGATAGGCTTCTTCTACCACAAGATCTTCTTGAGTTAAGCGCAGTTCATCAATCCCCCCGGATACCAACGCATTCTTTAGACTTTCATTCATAACAATATTGTCGAGCGCATCGCCGAATTGAAAGCTTCTAAAATCTCCGGTGCTATCACCTTTGCCCATTGGGCTATTGGTTTGATGTTCTCCTGAATCTCCTTTTTTCAATGTACCGAAGAGCTGATCCATGGCAGCCTTACGAACAGCACCTTCCGCTTTTGAGGTAAGCCCCATACCACCTTGACCGTCCGAAGTATCTCGTAAGTATCCTTTGTCCTTAAGTTCTTGAATGAAATCCTCAAAGGTGTATTCGTCTGTGGTAATGTTGTAGTGCTGGTCAAGCTGCCTCAACCAATCAAGTGCTTCGTCGACCTCTCCAGAGGTATGGACGATAACCTCCTTGAACAGTCCTAAAAGGGTTTCGAAGGGGCTGCTCTGGGAATGAGAATGTGCTGAAAAAAGAATTCCTCGCATGTACATTAAACATTAGCAAGGGGGACAATGTTGTAGATTTGAATAGAATTTTACGATTCCATTTTTGGAACCAAAAGTTTATGCCTAGAAACACCCCATTAACCGTCGGTGAGCCTATACCGTCGTTTGAACTTTTTGATCAAGACGGTCAACTGTTCTCATCCGAAACCTACAAAGGGAAACCATTAGTAATTTTTTTCTACCCTAAAGACCATACACCGGGATGTACTGCACAAGCGTGCAGCTTTCGTGACTATGAGCGTGAATTCGCTGCTGTAGGAGCACAAGTTATTGGTGTGAATAGCGGCTCTGTAAAAGAGCACAAAGGCTTTGTAGAGAAATACAAATTAAATTTCCCTGTATTGAGTGATCCTGGGCACAAAGTGCGAAAGTCTTTTGGTACGCCTGGGCTATTATTCAATATGGTGGCGGACCGCATTACTTTTGTTACCGATGAGCAGCATAGGGTAGCCTATGTTTTTAAGAGTATGACCAAGGCTACCGATCACATAAATGAAAGCCTTAACTTTTTACAAAATCTACAACAGGTATGAGTACGTTAGAAATCAGCTTAATGTTATTGACCTTCTTTGCAATGGAGGGTACTGCATGGTTGGCGCATCGATATCTGATGCACGGTTTCTTATGGTTCTTGCACGAGGATCACCACATTAAGACCCCTGGTGCTCTTGAAAAGAACGATTCATTCTTCCTAATTTTCGCCATTCCCTCGTGGTTGTGCATCATGTTAGGATCGTTTAATCATAACGGTATTTCTGTCGCTATTGGTTTAGGAATTGCCTTATATGGTCTGGCTTATGCCTTAGTTCATGAGGTCTTCATTCACCAGCGTTTGCCTTTTCTTAGAAAAAGTAATAGCACCTATTGGGAAGCCGTCCGACTCCAACACAAGATGCATCACAAAACCCTCGGAAAGGAGGGAAGCGAGAATTTTGGTATGTTATGGGTACATCCTAAATACATACGCCAAGTTCGGGCAATGAAATCCGTCAACACCTAGTATATGTTAGAAACCAAGTGGTTATATCTCATCCTAAACGCCTTTACCATAAGTTTTCCACTGATTAGAAGTTTCGAATCAAAAGTGGCCTACTACAAAGGCTTTCCTTCGCTGTTCAAATCAATGGCCATAGTAAGCGGCTTTTTCCTTGTATGGGACATTTGGTTTACTGAGATGGGTGTTTGGGGCTTCACGCCAGAATACCTCTCTGGAATTGCGCTCTTTGGCCTGCCCCTTGGTGAGTACCTGTTCTTTATAACCGTCCCTTTTGCATGCTTATTTATCTACGAGTGCATGCGCTACTTTTTCCCGGACGGGCTTCTTAAACCTTCGGGTGCAAAGTATGTCTCGATCTTTCTATTGCTTCTTTGTGCCGCTCTAGGTGCGTATTCTGTAGTTAAAGGCCTCTGGTATACAGGTTCGACCTTCGTTTTATTAGGTTTATTTACTGCCTATACGCAGTATGTGGTAAAAGCTACATGGTTGCCCCGATTTTACGAGAGTTACCTTCCGTGTTTAGTTCCGTTTTTTATAAAAAATGGCATTCTCACAGGATCCCTTTTGGCCTCCCAGGTAGTATGGTACAACAATGCTGAAAACCTTGGGATACGCTTGGGTACAATTCCATTTGAAGATATCTTCTACGGGATGTTGCTAGTGATGGGGACCGTGCACTTTTATGAAAAGTTTGAGGCGACCCGTTAGGACCGCCTCATACAATGCTAATTACAGCAAAGGCAATTAATCCAGAACTTCCACAGGTTGCATAGTCTGTTGCTCCGCTACTTCATTTGTAATTGCTTCGCGCTCGGCATAAGCGGTAAGATTTGCCAGCCCTGTTTCAAAGTCCGGTCCTACCCATTTATCCATACGGGCACCCATCCAACGCATCAGTAGCGGCATTTCTCCACTAAATCCCCAAGAAACTATTGCCTTCCCTTCGTCCGAGGTTAAGAATTCCCAGTGTCCGTAGCTTGTTCCTTGACCAACAAAGTCAATTTTGGTTTCCATAGTTGAGGCAGTTACTTGTAGTATTTCCATTGCACCGCTGCCTGAATTTTCACTGCTCCAGCTGTAAGTTGCGCCTTCACCAAAATAAGTAGTGCCTAATTCATACTCCATGGTGGAGTCTGCAAGAAACCATGCACTCCACTCTGGCCATGTGCTAAAGTCACTGACAATCTGCTGTACGAGCGCTGGGTCCGCGTCCATTGTGGTGCTTCGGCTTACCCTGTATTCTTTACTTAGTGTCGCGTTGTATATGGTAAAAGTTCCAAATACGACTGCAACGATAACGAGAACAATCTTCAAAATTTTCATGGTAAGTTGTGTTTAGTAGTGAATAAATATAACTTTAAAACTACTTTGGAACATACGCTTATGGAAGCCTTTTACTCGCTTGATGGATGGGTATCTTTGATGACTCTAACCTTACTTGAAATCGTCTTGGGAATAGATAACATCATATTCATATCTCTAGTCACTAGTGATTTAAAGGAGAGCGAGCAGCCTCTAGCGCGCCGATTAGGTCTTGGCTTGGCACTACTCTTCAGGGTGCTCATGCTATTGGGAATTACTTGGCTCATCGGCTTAACAGCACCACTTTTTGAAATAGGATCACACCCAGTAAGTGGGCGAGATTTGATCCTTTTTATTGGTGGGGTTTTCCTTTTGGCAAAGGCAAGTCAGGAAATGGTGAAAAAAATCGAGGGCTCTCACGCTCATCGAGAATCTAAAGCACTCACCCTCGGTGCCGCCATAGTGCAAATTGGATTACTCGACATTGTATTTAGCTTCGACAGCGTGCTTACTGCCATAGGAATGTCTGAACACCTAACGGTGATGATTGCGGCCGTAGTTTTATCCATGATCGTGATGCTTTCTTTCGCGGAATCTATTAGCGACTTCATTTCAAAGCATGTATCGCTGCAAATTTTAGCACTGAGTTTTTTGATACTCATAGGTACGGTCCTAGTTGCAGAAAGTGCTCATGTTGAAATTCCCAAACCGTACATCTACTGTAGCGTAGGCTTTGCTTTAGCAGTACAACTACTTACAATCAGGGCAGGTCGACGCCGTTAGCCGTTATTGGAATCGGCCAATTAATCGGAAGTAATCCTTCAGTACTACAGTGTTGTTTTTGAGATTAGGTTGCGTACCAAAGAGCAGCAATGAATCCTGACCTTGGAGGAGATAAGGCTGCTGATAATTAAGCATCTTTTGAAAGATCAGTGCTGCAAATACATAATGATCATTGTAGTCCATATGGTCGAGGACCAGCTCTACTGTGGTGTCGCCTACGGCAATTGATGTAGTGTCTTGAAAAAGACTTTTAAGGTTAGGCTCACATACGATGTAAGCCAGGTCATTTCGCCAATGATTAACAATTGCAAAATTTAGAACGGGATAGCTCGTGTCATTTAGCGCTTTAGTGCTCCTGTGCACCTTGAACCCCTGTTGGTTGAGTGCATCACTTTCCTCTGTGCGGTATTGAACTATACGCGTGTTGTTGAAGTACAATTCATCGCTTTCCAAAACTTCATAGTTGGCTGGGCTGTCCCAATCAATGAGCTTCTGCTCATAAGGCCAGAGTACACTTAGTAATAGGGCTGCAGTAATGAAACCTAAGGCAAGTTTGTAGATACGATTCTCCATTTACTTTACAACAAATATTCAATTGAGATGTTTCAAGGGTAATACCCTTAATTATGTCTCAAAAATCAGTAGCCGTTGTCGGTGCCGGAGTGGCAGGTTTAGCCTCAGCTATTCGCCTTGCAAATCAAGGGTTAAACGTACACCTATTTGAAAAGAATGGTTACACTGGCGGGAAAATGACCGTTTATGAGCAAGACGGTTTTCGATTCGATGCAGGGCCTTCGTTATTCACCCTGCCTCAATTGGTAGATGATCTGTTCAAATTATGTGGTAAAAATCCCCGTGATTACTTTAACTATAAGCGCCACCATACTGCTTGCCGCTACTATTGGCCCAATGGAAAATCGGTAACTCTTACCTCCGATAAATCCGAAAACTTAAGAAATATTGAAAGGGTGTTTGGTGCGAAAGAAGCACGATCGGCGAACGAATATTTAAATCATTCCCGGGAAAAATATGAATTGACAGCACCGTATTTTTTAGAGAAAAGTCTTCATAGAAAATCGACCTTTTATAATCGCGAAGTAATAAAGGTGATTAGAAAAATTCCGTCTCTCGGAATCTTTAGTTCCTTGAACGCTATCAATGAGAGGTATTTTGAATCGCCAGAATTAGTCCAGCTGTTCAATCGTTATGCCACTTACAATGGATCTAATCCTTACCGTACGCCGGGGATAATGCAGATGATTAATCACCTAGAACATGGTATAGGTACTTACCTACCAAAAGGAGGGATGCATGAGATTGCGAAGAGCCTAACCATACTAGCTAAAGAAGTTGGTGTTAATATTCATTTGAATGCACCAGTCAATAAAGTTTGCGCAAGGGATAACACATTTCATGCATTGTTGATTAACGACGAATACATAGAGTTTGACTCAGTTGTTTTAAATAGCGATGTGCACCATACCTATAAACACTTGATGGATGATAAAGTCCGTAGACCGAAAAGAACCTTAGCTCAGAAACCGAGCACAAGTGCGCTAATTTTTTATTGGGGTATTCAAAAAACTTTTGACCAATTGGATTTACATAACATCTTTTTTTCGAAGGACTACAAGAAAGAATTCGATAGTATTGCGTCAAATGAAGGTTTCTGGGTAGACCCGACCATCTATGTCAATATATCTAGTAAGCTAGAAAAAGACGATGCACCTGAAGGTTGTGAAAATTGGTTCGTAATGGTGAACGTACCCCCGAATACTGGGCAGGATTGGATGGCAATCAGAGAAAAAACAAAAGCAACAATAATTAATCGTCTTTCTAAAGAATTGGAGGTGAACCTCGAAGAATTGATAGCTACCGAGCGCGTTTTAGATCCGGTTTTGATTGAGCAATACACCTCTAGTGCAGGAGGAGCGCTTTACGGAACAAGTTCGGATAATCAACTTTCTGCATTTCTTAGACATCCTAATAAGAAGCTCGGTCAATATAGCGGCCTTTACTTTTGCGGAGGTAGTGCTCATCCTGGGGGAGGTATACCATTGTGTCTTCATAGTGCCAAACTAGCAGCAGATTGGTGTATTGAGGATTTGATGAAAGAAACTGGATCTCGTGATGCGTCTGAATCACTAAAGAGTGTTTAACTTGCCAATGTCTAGACCGACTTATTACTGATGCAATTGGACCTTCCGACAATACGTTCGTTTTTTCGCCGCTACGGTGGGTATGTGATTATCTTCTTTCACACCATTGGCCTGTTTTTATTGGGTGGGAATTGGCGTCAGGATTTCGTTTTTCTCACTTCCTACAACCTTCTTTTGCTGATGGCAGTGTATTTGGTGAGTACAGAATCTCCCAACAACAAGTTCACCTATATACTTCCTGTCGTACTTGGTTTTGCTATTGAAGTAGTAGGAACGAATACGGGTTGGCCATTTGGTGAATACACCTACGGTAGCGCTTTGGGATTGTCTATAGCAAACACACCTTTGATGATCGGTGTGCTTTGGTGGCTTTTGATTCGCTCCATGTATGATGTGTTGTCGGTCAAGATTTCCTCGGTATGGACCAAATCTTTATTGGTAGGGGTTGCAATGACTGCTATGGATGTATTGATCGAGCCAGTCGCTATTGAGTTAAATTTTTGGAGTTGGGAAGGTGTTACGGTCCCATTGTCGAATTATGTCGCTTGGTTTGTATTATCTACGCTATTCACCAGAATTACAGCATCTGGTCATGCTAAGAACCCAATGAGTATTTGGGTGCTCATGGTTTTGAACGTATTCTTTACAATTCTTTGTTTGAGGTATTAAAAAAGCCGACGCTTGTAGCGCCGGCTTCACGGTGAGAACTAGAGTAGGGGTCTAGTTTTCTTTTAATTTTTTGATCTCAAGTTCAAGCGCTTCTATTTGCGCTTCGACCGCCTCGGATTCAAAGTAGTCGATTTCTTCGCAGTCCATGCACACTAGACCGCGACGCTCCATTTTCCAAGTGTGCCCGATCATTTCGCCGTCCCACATGTTATGGACGTTTTCAATGCCGTACAATAGATTTTCAATACTTGGATCTAAGTACACTTCACTACCTAAAGGGAGATACAATGTTACTTCCAGCTCTTGACCTCGATACAAAGCTTCCTCAGGCACGGTAAAGTACTCGCTTAGACTCATAACAGGACCGACTTGCTCGAAGGGATAATCGAATTGCATCGCACGCTTTCGAGCATCTGAATTACTTGCGCCTCTAGCGCGATGTTTCATGGCTAATGAAGCCGACGGGTCAAAAGACTTTTTAATGTCCAGTTTAACATTTTCGATTCGGAGATTGTCGTCGTCTATTTCGAAGAGAAATCCATCGGATTCTTCAAGTAATTCGGCCCGTAGGTCAAACGTGTTTCCTTGAAGTTCTACCGTTCGCATTTCTGTAGTGCTTACTTTGAAACTGTTAAGGACATTTCCTCCTGCATACAAGAGTAATGCAAGTCCTATGAAGAAACTCGTTCCGCCAACAATATTGACTAATCTGGCATTAGCCAAAGGCTTTTTAAAGGCTTTGGCGAGTACTGTTATAAGTCCAAGAATGGGAAATAGTAGAGTCAGTAGGGTTCCAATCCGCATCAATGTGAGTTCTATTCCGGATCCTAAAATGGCTTCTGCAGCATTAAGTCCGAGAATATTACCGTCAATAGAAATAAAATCGATCCCTCCGAAATTCCAGGTGCTTGCGATCACTCCAAACAAGGCGATAAACAACGTAAATCCAATAACTAATCCGAACAGAATTAAGAGCAGTCCAAAAAGCTTAAAAACTAATCTGAAGAGCCACTCTAGGATATTGATGATAAAATTCAATCCTCTATTTATCGTCCTTCTTATCGACTGGCCAGTGCCTTGATTTTCCTCACGAAACCTTCCAAATCGTTCCTTGACACCGTCCAACTCTTCTTTCACACTTCGTTCAATATTGCTAAGGTTGACCGGTTCACCGCGCATTTGAAGTTTCTGTGCCGTCGTTTTTGCCTCAGGAATAGCCATCCAAAGAATGAGGTAGGTGATAAAGCCAATGCCAGTAAAGAAGAGCAGCACTAGAAAGATGATACGAATCCAAACGACATCTGTTCCAAAATAGGCTGCGATACCGCTTGCAACCCCGCCGATGATAGACTCATCTGTATTTCGAAACAATCGTTTCTTACCCGCAGGTATCCCTGCATTAGTAACGGGGGGCTCATCGCTGTCACCTTCAAAATCTTGTGGAGCTCCAAGGGTGGCCTGGATGAAATTGACGTCTTCAATGGTGATGGCTTCTCGTTTGAATTCCACCATTCTCATTGAAAAAAGTTCGGCAATGCGTGCTTCAATATCTGCGATAATTTCTGCTCCTCCTTCTTGAGAATCTAAGGCATTTTTTACTTGGTTTAGATAGTCATTAAAGGATTCATAGGCACCCTCATCTAGGTGGAAAATAATCCCTGCAAGGTTGATGTTTATAGTCTTATTCATGATCGATTAGGTCTGGCGGTTAATATGGTGACTGCACTTTGAAGATCCTCCCAAGTCATTTTCAGTTCTTTTTGAAAGACACGTCCTGAATCGGACAAAGAGTAATATTTACGTGGAGGTCCTGAAGAGCTTTCTTCCCATCGGTATTCCAAAAGTCCTGCATTTTTCAATCGGGTCAGGAGTGGATACAGGGTTCCCTCAACTACGATGAGTTTAGCCTCCTTTAGTTGCTCTATGATGTCTGAGACGTATGCATCTGAGGAATCTAGAATGCCCAAAATGCAGTATTCTAAGATGCCCTTACGCATCTGCGCTTTAGTATTATCAATCTTCATGCAACTTCTTATTCAACGTGAAGTCTCCATATACCGTCAGAAGCATAGTCATGCTATCTTCTTTAATTAAAAAATGAGCTTCATCGAAGCGTGTCCTGCTTCCTCTGATATAGACGTAATTTTCTTCATCATCATTGTCAAATGCTACGCGGTGATAGCCGATTCGCTTTAAAAATCGCTCCCAGTCTTTTGTGACTTCTGCGAGATAGCGGTCGTCATTTACTTTAAGCCACTGGATACGCTTAATTTCACCGTTGAGCGTCCTTTCTAAATCTCCAGAAGCGGTAAAATCTATATCTAAAGGAAGTGCGCTTAAAAGAGAACCGCCAAAGCTAAACCCACTGACGTAGGGTTTAGGATCGTATTTCTCGTAGAGTTCATCGGCTTTTCCTTTGGGTTGTGAACAAGCCATAAACGGGACGAATAGGGCGAACAGAAGTATTCGTTTCATAGAGTCAGGTATTTAAGTTGGACACAAAGATATATGTATAAATAGGTACTATGCAATACAAAGTACCTAAAATTATGGCTGATGCTCATATTGATTCACATATGAAACTTTGACACAATAGTTATTCCTGTTTCAGGGCTCAGTAATAGGTGGTTTACTCGATATGAGAATTTTTTGAAAGGATGTCATATAACTTTATAGAGACATTTAACCTAATAAGCTAAACATTATTAGGTATGTTAGAATCTATTGTGACCGTCGCCATTCAAGTAGTAGGACTTTACTTCCTGCTCGATTTTGTAACTGGAGTAGTACATTTTTGGATGGATCGCTACGGAAGAGAGGATATGCCCATTGTGGGCAAAGCCGTTATTGAAATCAATACTTGGCATCATGAAAATCCACGTAAAATGACCACTCGGAGTTACTGGTACCTCTGTAAAAGTACCTGGGTTGGAGTAGCATTTATGTTATTGGCCGTTTTTTTAATCACGGGCACGGTGAGTTGGAGATGGTGGTTTATAGCGGCCCTTGGAGTGAATGCAAATATCGTACACCAATGGGCGCACATGTTTCCAAACGAAAAACCTGCGATAGTAAATTGGCTGCAGAAAGTAGGTGTTATTCAGCGTCCTCACAATCATGCTCGACACCACACGAAGCCAGAGACTCGTGCATACTGCACCTATACACCTTGGTTAAACCCATTTTTAGATCGTATCCGTTTTTGGTTTACAATCGAGGCCATTCTGGCTCGGGTAAATATTTACACCACCGATCGCATCGACGGATAAGAATTAAAAAGCCGCGCACCGCGCGGCTTTTTTTGTATCAAACTTTTTTCTTCTCGGCTTTAATGGCATAGACCAGCGGGAACATTCCTTCCTTGCCTTTGACTTGGTATCGACCCGGGATACGCTCAGTAGCTTCGAATATTTCATAGGGACTCCAGTCATATTCATTAAAGAAAATCATAGATCTATCCGGATGATCTACTATGGGTTTTACGAGATCACTAATGCTGTGGTTCCAGGTATAATTCACCATTTTTTCTGCCTCTGGCGACGCATAGCTTCCTTCGCGCTCTTCTTTAATCACACCGGTATTGAAGTAGGGATATTTTACTTCTTTGAAATCCTCGTCCAAAATCCAAAGGACTGGATGAAAATCTACCAAAAGCAGCTTGCCTCCTGGCTTTAGATAATGAAAAGCGGCATCCATCCATGCCTTGGCATCTGGGTGCCAACCTACGACACCATAGGAGGCAAATACAAAATCAAAAGCTCCAGTTCGAGCCGGATCGACATCAAGCGCATCTCTTTGAATAAACGCAGCATCTACGTTGCACTCTTTGGCAAGCTGCTGGGCTTGTAAGATCGCCACATCACTAAAATCTAATCCGGTGATGCTTTTTGCCCCGAGTGTATTCAAGCTGATGGTATCCTGGCCGAAGTGACACTGCAGATGAAGTACATCCTTTCCCTTTATGTCATGAAGTAAGTCCAATTCAATGGCATTCAGGGCCATCTGATGTTCAACGAAAGATGCATTATCATAGAACGCACTACTGGGATGCAAGGAGGCCCAATGGTCCCACAAGGCCTTATTAGCGACCTTATAAGCTTCAAATTCTCCCATCATTTATAGTTTTTTGTTGCTTCTTGACGCTCCTTTTCTCGTTCATACAATTCGTAGCAATTAAGGAGTGAAACCAAGAATTGATAATCATTAAAAGTACGTATCTCTGCGTCTGAATACTTGCAATAGAACATGAAGGCCTCCATCTCTGCCTTGGGAATACCAGTCAATTCTTCCAAGATTTCTCTGTTACTGCCTTCTTCCAGTTTACGACGGTAGTAATCCTCCTGTTGAAGTTTTCGAAGTGCGGCCAATTGTCGTGGTCGCTTACCGAAGCTGTAATACAATAAATCCAGCGGATTGGCCAGGGTAGGCGCAACAGCTTCGGGAATTCTGATATCAGCATTGCTCGGGACACGGGGTTTCGCCTGAGGCATGGTCCGTGGGTTGTTCGAGGTTATAGCGTAAATACTTACTTCATCCAGAAGGAAATTTTTAGGGACCAATTTTATCAGTCGTTCTTCCTTGATTTTAGCAACCACAGCAGAATCAATGGCGAGGTATTTGAATTGGTATCCAACATTCGAGAAGACAATCGTATCCCCCTGAGCTACTGAGATTTCGAAGTATCCAATCCCGTTTGTAACCGTGCCTGCAAAGGTCTTATTGTTCACCACATAGGAATTTGGCAGTGCAAAAGATGAATCTCTATCGACAACAGTCCCTTTCAATATGTAACTTTGAGCCAAGGCGCTTGTACTGCTACAGAGCAGTAGCCCAACGATCAATGCAATTTTAAATAAACGCTTAACGCTATAAATCATGTCTGACGACGGTAAAAAAGTCATTTTTTCGATGTCCAAGGTGAGCAAAGTCTTACCACACAATAACAAGGCCATCATCAAAGATATCTATCTCTCATTCTTCTATGGAGCCAAAATAGGTATCTTAGGTTTAAACGGCTCGGGTAAATCGACTCTTTTGAAAATCATTGCCGGAGTGGACAAGAGCTATCAAGGCGATGTTGTTTTTGCACCAGGATATACTGTGGGGTACCTCGAACAAGAGCCGCAGCTCGAAGCTGGAAAAACAGTTATGGATATCGTAAAAGAGGGCGCTGCAGAAACGGTGGCAGTTCTTGACGAATACAATAAGATCAACGATATGTTTGGTCTTCCTGAGGTTTATGAGAATCCCGATAAGATGGAAGAGCTCATGGCCAAGCAGGCAGAACTTCAAGATAAGATTGATGCAACGAATGCATGGGAGCTAGATACGATGTTGAACAGAGCAATGGATGCATTAAACTGTCCGCCTTCGGATCAACTTGTCGATCACCTCAGTGGGGGTGAGGCCCGTCGTGTCGCTCTATGTAGGCTGCTCATCCAACAACCTGATGTATTGCTTCTTGATGAGCCTACCAACCACCTTGATGCTGAAAGTATCTTGTGGCTTGAGCAGCACTTGCAGCAGTATAAGGGGACTGTAATTGCGGTTACTCACGACCGCTACTTCTTGGACAATGTGGCTGGATGGATTCTTGAACTCGACCGTGGTGAAGGGATTCCATGGAAAGGCAATTATTCCTCGTGGTTGGACCAAAAGACCAAGCGTTTGGCCCAAGAAGAGAAACAAGCTTCTAAGCGTCGCAAAACACTCGAACGAGAGTTGGAGTGGGTTAGAATGAATCCTAAGGGGCGTCAAAGCAAGAACAAGGCGCGTTTGAGCAATTACGAAAACTTGCTTTCTCAAGAGGAAAAGGAGAAGGAGAGCAAATTAGAGATCTTTATTCCCGCTGGACCGCGTTTGGGTACGAATGTGATTCAGGCGCAGGGTGTGAAGAAAGCCTTCGGAGAAAAACTGCTCTACGACGATCTAAACTTCAAACTACCACCTGCTGGAATTGTAGGTATTATTGGGCCTAACGGTGCGGGTAAGACGACTATTTTCAAGATGATTATGGACCAATTGGCCCCGGATGCCGGTCAGTTCGATGTGGGTGATACAGTGAAGATTTCGTATGTGGATCAGAACCACGAAAAAATGGACCCCGAGAAGTCTATTTTTGAAGTCATCGGGGACGGCACGGAAGAAGTTTTGCTCGGTGGACAGCGTGTAAATGCTCGCGCATATTTGAGTCGATTTAATTTCGCAGGAGGCGACCAAAGCAAAAAAGTAGGCGTTCTTTCTGGTGGGGAACGAAACCGACTCCACTTGGCTATGGCACTCAAAGAAGGTGGTAATGTGTTACTTTTAGATGAGCCAACCAATGACTTAGATGTCAATACTTTACGAGCTCTTGAAGAAGCCCTTGAGAATTTTGCGGGTTGTGCAGTAATCATCTCGCACGACCGTTGGTTTTTGGACCGTGTTTGTACGCACATCTTAGCATTTGAAGGAGATTCAGAGGTGTATCCTTTTGAAGGAACGTTCTCAGAATATGAGCAAAACAAATTGAAGCGATTGGGCAAGACAGAGCCGACGCGTTTCAAATACAAGAAGCTGATGAAATAGGAACCGATTCTCAAAAAAATGAGTAAAATTCAGGAAGCCCGCAAACCAATTTGCGGGCTTTCTTGTTATCTTCCCGTTGCCTAAAACAAACAGAAGATATCTATGAGAATCACCATGAGTGATGAGCGCTTAGAAACGCTCGAATTAATCCGCCAGTCCGCCAAAGATTTCGCAGAATCGAAAATTCGCCCACACGTTATGGAGTGGGATGAAAGTCAACATTTCCCGGTAGACGTTTTTAAAGAACTCGGTCAACTTGGATTTATGGGAATCCTTGTGCCAGAAGAATACGGTGGCGCAGGGATGGGTTACCAAGAATACATTACCGTCATTGATGAAATTGCACAAGTCTGCGGTTCTATTGGTCTTTCGGTAGCTGCCCACAACAGCCTCTGTACCGGACATATTTTACAATTTGGTACTGAAGCTCAGAAAGCCAAATGGCTCCCAAAATTGGCCACTGCAGAGTGGATTGGTGCTTGGGGTCTAACAGAAACCGGTACAGGTTCTGATGCTGGCGGTATGGATACAACAGCTGTCCTTGATGGCGATCACTATGTGCTAAATGGTTCAAAAAACTGGATTACGCACGCGATTTCATCGAGTATAGCGGTGGTCATTGCAAGAACAGGAGAGAAAGGCGATTCCCACGGTATGACAGCCTTTGTCGTAGAAAAAGGAACACCTGGATTTACCGCTGGCCAGAAAGAAAATAAACTAGGCATGCGTGCCTCAGAAACGGCATGTCTCTTCTTTGACAATTGCCGTGTGCCCAAAGAAAACGTCCTTGGTGAAGTGGGTGAAGGTTTCATTCAATCCATGAAAATCCTGGACGGCGGTAGAATTTCAATTGCCGCTCTTTCGGTTGGTATCGCACGCGGAGCAATGACTGCTGCTATTCAATATGCCGATGAGCGCCAGCAGTTTGGTAGAAAAATCCGCTCTTTTCAAGGCGTTAGCTTCAAACTGGCAGAAATGTCTACCAAGGTATATGGTGCAGAGTTGATGACGCGCCATGCCGGTGCACTCAAAGAGGAGGGCAAGCCGATGACTCAAGAAAGCGCGATGTGCAAGTTGTACGCTTCAGAAATATCTACCGAAGTGGCTAATGAGGCCGTTCAAGTCTTTGGCGGCTACGGTTACACAAAAGATTATCCGGTGGAGAAATTTTATCGCGATTGTAAGCTTTGTACGATCGGTGAGGGTACCTCGGAAATACAGAAAGTTGTGATTTCTAGAAATTTATATCGTTAGGACTTGGGTCGATTTGAGTTGCAGCGCTTGCTGCAATACTTCACATTGTCCCAGTTCTTTTCCCATTTTTTTCGCCATTTGAAGGGTCTTCCGCACGTGGCGCAAACTTTTTCGGGTAAATGAGGTTTTTTGTGCATAGACTTTGAAAACAACCCGGCAGATGAAAGGTTCCAAAATAGCTAAGAATTTTACCGAGCGAGAGATTGATCGCATCGTCGAAATGGCTTGGGAAGATCGCACACCTTTCGATGCTATTAAGGACCAGTTTGGCATCTCTGAAGCCGAAACTATAGCACTCATGCGCCATCAAATGAAGGCCAGTTCATGGCGTATGTGGCGCGCTCGAGTGCAGGGTAGGAGCACAAAGCATCGCGCGCGAAGAGGCTTCGAAGTAGGCCGTCACAAGTGTTCTCGTCAACGTCATATTTCACACAATAAAATTTCGAAGCGCTAATTATAGCCTTCAACTGCTTGTTAATCAGTAGATAAAGCCGTTCTCTCATTCGGTGAAAACCAACAAGAATTGTGGTGCGAAAAGTGGAATAAATCCGTTATTTTCGGGGTTATATGTATGGCGTAACGACTATGAAGAAACTATTACTCACTCTAGCTCTCGGGCTTTTCGCATTTCAAGCGAATGCTTCACACCTTTTGGGTGGTGAGATTATCTGGAAGTGTAAACCCAACGGAAAATACCAGTTTACCCTGGTAGTATATCGCGATTGTGGTGGTATTACGATTTCAACCACACCCCAGACCTTAGCAAATAACGCAGGTGTTTCGATCACTTGTAACTACGTCAGTACTACGGATGTAGTGCCAGCATGTTACACAGGAACAACATCTTGTTCTGGTGCAACTTCGGGCCAAGGTAGAATGCAGAAGTATGTTTTCCGTTCAGGGGACATTACTTTGACGGGTACACCTCCGGCTGGTGGATGGTATTTCACTTGGAACAGCTGTTGTCGTCCGGGATCGATCTCAAATGGACCATCCAATCAAGGTTATTTGCTTCGCGCTGTGATGTTCCCATATACTCCTCCAGGCTCTACTACGCCATTGTCTGCAGGAACTACCGGTAACCCAACATGTTTTGATAATTCTCCAAACTTCTTGGAGGATCCACAGGTAATCTCATGTACCAACGTTGATGTTATTTACAACAACCTCGGTTACGATCCAGATTTGGATTCATTGTATTATGATTGGGCATCACCGTTGCAAGGTTCTTCATGGCCGGGCAGCTCTGTGACGTTCTCCTCGGGATACAGTGCTTCATCGCCTCTGCCTAGTGGTACGGGAAGTACGCCAGGTTCCATTAATGGTGAAACGGGTGAGATTAATTTCAAATCAGCACTCGCGGGTTCATGGGCTACATGTGTGAAGATTGAGGAGTGGCGTTGTGGCCAAAAAGTCGGAGAAATTTTCCGCGACATCCCAATCGTAACCCTTTCATGTACACCTCCTTCAGGGCTATGTTCGTCAGCCTTCGTAGATGTTGAGCCATCGATGGATTTGACACCCGATCCAAACCAGCAGACTCCAACTATTTTAAATCCAGTAACGAATACAGCCGGTGATACCATCTACTACTACACTGATGCGTACCCGGGCGATACCATTAAATTCAAAATCTCTTCGTCAGATCCATACCCAAACCCAAACTGTTCCTCTCAAAATATTGAGTTTAGCGCTTCTGGAGGGAATTTGAGTTCTGCATCGAATTACGGGAATGCGAATAACTGTTTGTTTAACCCACCTTGTGCAACAATCACTTCATTGAATACAGGTGGTGTTTATACCTATCCCGGTATTAATGATGTTGAATTTGAATGGCACATTGACTGTAACCACTTGTTCTATCAAGAATATCAGTGTGGAACGTTAAAATCAGAATATTCGTTCTATCTGAGAATGCAGGACGATCAATGTCCTTTGAACCGATTCACCTACAAGAAAGTAGTGGTAGAAGTGCTCAATTACATGCCGAGAAATGTAAACGTGGATAACACATGTATTTCTCAAGATCCTGTGACGGGTGCAGTGACCTTTGACTGGGTGAATGATGCAGATACAGGTTTCAACTTCGATTACTACATCATTAACCACATCGATACAATGGGGAACACTACGGTAGTGGATACCATTTACGATTGGGCGACACAAACGTATACGCACACTTCAGCGGATCCGAATGCAAAGAATGCATATACTATCCAAACTGCCGGTGGTTGTGGGCTTTTAACAGTACCTACGGATACCATACAGAACATCCGTGTAGGCCTTCAGGCTTTCCCACCGCCGCCAAATAGTAGTATTGCACGTTTGGATTGGAACCGTTGGAAAGTAAGTGATACCACTATTTCATACGATGTATGGGTAGAAGCTCCGGCTAATTCGGGTCAATGGACGCAGTTGGGCACAACTACGGACACCACCTGGATTGATACCGTAGCCTTCTGTGGTTCTTGGTTGAACTACCAAGTACGCTACAACTCGACTTGTGAGAGTTCCCTAGATTCAGGATTCTTCTCGGACAAGACAGCACCTTCAGCAGTAGTCTTTGACTCTGTAACGGTTGCTGGTGGTAACCTGAGTGCGCTTGCTTGGAAATCATCGAGCGACAGTGATGTCGTCTACTACGTCATTTATAGAGAGGATAACAGTGGATTCTTTGTTCCTATTGACTCTATCCCTGCTTCGGATTGGGCAACTTCGATGCCTTGGGTATACAACCTAAGTAATGCAGAAAACCAGAGCGAGAACTTTGTGGTAACTGCTGTAGACAGTTGTGGTAACCAAAGCTCTGTAGGAAACACCATACCTTCTAGTTCTATTCACCTACAGATTGGTATTGACCCATGTGACGGCTACGCTCGTTTGCGTTGGGGTACCTATAAGACCTGGACACAGACTCAGCCGCTAGAGTACAATCTTTACGCGGATATCACTGACCCAGTGGGCGGTACCATTTCTGGAGTATTGCTCAAAGGAGGAACTTTAGATACAGCCTTTAACCACTACGGTATCATCAACGGATACACCTATTGTTATTACGTGAAAGCTGTAGATACTACTCGAACAGTTTCTTCTACATCAAACCGTGTTTGTAATAGTTCTGCTGTTGTTCAAGGTTCACGTGTGCTTTATTTAGGTAGAGCTTCTGTAAACAGCCAGAACGGTGTGGATATGTATGCTTACATCGATAAAGACGCAGATGTGATTGATTATCAGATCCAACGTGCCGACGACGAGATTGGGCCGTATTTGACCATTGGTAATGTTGCTAAACCTGCCTTAGGCCCTTGGGAGGTGAAGTTTGTCGATTATACGGCTGATCCGATGTCACGCAGCTACTACTACCGCATTTCTTCTCGTGATTCGTGTGGGGCATTGGATACTATCTCCAATTTGGCGACCAATATTCTTTTAAATGTCGAAGCTGTAGGCAACCTAACGTGTGCTTTGAGCTGGACGCCTTACCGCGATTTTGACGGAGGTGTAGAAGAATACGAAATCTACCGTTCTTCGGACGGTGGAAATTCATTCAATTACGTTACTTCTACCTTAGATACAGGGTTTATCGACGATATCAAGCCGTATTCTAACTCAAAGGGCAAGTTCTGTTACTACATTAAAGCAATTGCTGCTGACGGTATCATTCCGTGGAGAGACGAGTTTGGTATGAAGTTCAATGCGAGATCGAACGTAGCTTGTGCCGTTCACAAAGCACGTCTATGGTTCCCAACTGCATTTAACCCGAATTCAGACGTTGTAGAAAACAGAGTTTGGAAGCCACAAGGTGTCTTCGCCCGCCCAGACAGCTACACGCTGTTCATCATGGACCGTTGGGGACAGGAAGTGTTCCGTACCACGACCATTGCTGAAGGATGGGACGGTAAAATTGGCGGTAAAGACGCAGGAATGGGCGTTTACACTTATTACGTGAAATATCGTTCTATAGAAGATGTGCCAATTGAGGAGCGTGGTAACTTCACTTTGCTCTATTAATTGTTAAGATTTCATAAAACATTACGGGCGGCCATTGGCCGCCCGTAATGTTTCGTAGAAATTGCTTAATTTTGGGCGCAATTCAAATCGGAATTGCAATGTCAGATTCAACGAACAAAGTAATAGGCTTAGGCCTTACTTACGACGACGTACTCCTCGTTCCTAACTATTCAGAAGTTCTTCCACGCGATGTGGATTTATCTTCCAAAGTGACCCGTAACATCGAGCTAAAAACTCCCATCATTTCTGCTGCCATGGATACGGTAACAGAAAGTGCTATGGCTATTGCTATAGCGCAGGAAGGAGGAATAGGAGTTATTCATAAGAATATGACCATCGAACAACAAGCGATAGAGGTTCGTAAGGTAAAGCGCGCCGAAAGTGGGATGATACTAGATCCAGTTACACTTTTAAAAGATGCGACAGTCGCTGATGCAAAGGCTATGATGGCCGAATTTAAGATTGGGGGTGTTCCGGTAATCAATGAAGCTAAAAACCTTATTGGTATCATTACGAATCGCGATTTGCGCTTTGAAAAGGATAACGATCGTTTGATTGATGAAGTAATGACTAAGGATAACTTAATTACAGCCACTCCTGATACTACTATGGAGCAAGCCGAGGCCATCCTTCAAGAACACAAGATTGAGAAATTACCGGTACTTGACTCAAATAATCAGCTTGTAGGTTTGATTACCTACCGTGATATCACGAAAAACAGAGTAAAACCGAACGCGAATAAAGACAAATATGGACGTTTACGCGTAGCAGCGGCTGTAGGTGTTACAGGTGATGTTGTAGAGCGCGTAGGTGCTTTGTATGAAAGTGGTGTTGATGCGGTAATTATCGATACGGCGCATGGACACACTAAAGGTGTCGTGACTGCTTTGCAAAGCGTGAAAGCCAAATTCCCAGAACTAGATGTAGTGGTGGGAAATATTGCAACTCCAGAAGCGGCTTTGTACCTCATGGAGGCAGGTGCTGATGCAGTAAAAGTTGGAATCGGACCTGGTTCAATTTGTACTACAAGAATTGTTGCTGGTGTAGGTTTCCCGCAATTGAGTGCAGTAATGGAGGTCGCAAAAGCCATTGACGGACGCATTCCTGTAATTGCTGATGGTGGAATTCGTTTTACTGGTGATATTGTTAAAGCCCTCGCTGCAGGCGCAGACTGTGTGATGCTGGGTTCTATGTTCGCAGGGACCAAAGAAAGTCCAGGTGAAACTGTCATTTACGAAGGTAGAAAGTACAAGACCTACCGCGGTATGGGATCAGTAGAGGCTATGTCAGACGGTTCAAAAGACAGATACTTCCAAGACGTGGAAGACGATGTCAAAAAACTAGTACCAGAAGGTATTGTTGGACGTGTGCCGTATAAAGGAGAAGTGGGCGAAGTAATGTACCAATTCATCGGTGGACTTCGCGCCGGTATGGGATACTGTGGTTCAAAAGACGTACCGACGCTGAAAAAATCGGCCCGCTTTATTCAAATTACTGCCGCAGGTATGCAGGAAAGTCACCCGCATAACGTTAGTATCACAAGAGAAGCTCCTAACTATAGTAGAAGATAAATGATGAAGAAAATCATTCTAATCGCCATCTGTTTTTTTGGCGTACAAATTCAGGCTCAAGAAGTATTGTTTACTGTTGGTAACCAGACCGTTACAGCAGAAGAATTCAAAGCCGTTTACGAGAAAAACAAAGGCGTAGGAAATGCCGTAGATCCAAAAACTCCCGAAGAGTACTTGGATTTATATGTGCGTTTTAAACTAAAAATTGCTGAGGCATTTGAGCAAAAGAGAGATACCGCTGCCAAATTTGTGAAAGAGTTTGGTGGGTATAGAGCTCAATTAGCAAAACCTTACCTAAGTGATGCAGGCTCTGAAGATGCGTTGATCAAGGAAGCATATAGCCGTATGTCGCAAGAAGTACGTGCGGCACACATCATGTTCGAACTTGCTTCTAGTGCATTGCCGTCGGACACGTTGCGCGTGTACAAAGCAATGATGGAATTGCGCGATGAAATAGTGAGCGGTAAGTTGTCTTTCGAGGATGCTGCACGCTCTAAAAGTGCGGATACTTGGAGTGCAAAGCAGGGCGGCGATCTAGGCTATTTCACTGCTTTTAATATGGTATACCCATTTGAATCGGGTGCATACAATCAAGAAATCGGTTCGGTAAGTAAACCTATTCGTTCTCAATTTGGGTACCACTTGATTAAAACCATTGATAAGCGTCCAGCGAGCGGTACCGTTCGTGTTCGTCAAATCTTTTTCGCGGCTGGTGAGAAGGCTAAATTGGCTGAAAAGCAGCGTGCAGAGCGCAGTGCGCAAGAGATCTATACTCGTTTGCAGAACGGTGAAGAATTCGGAGCGTTGGTTTCTTTTAGTGAGGATAGAAAAACGAAAGACCGCGGCGGCGAGATGCCGGAGTTCGGATTGAACAAAATGATGCCTTCGTTTGAAAATGCGGCCTTTGCTTTAGAGGAGCCAGGTGACTTTTCAGCACCTATCCAAACCAATATTGGTTGGCATGTTATTCAATTGATTGAAAAGAAGCCGTTGCCTGATTTTGAGTCCTTAGAGAAGGAAATAAAATCAAAGGTAAAACGCGATTCTAGAAGTCAAGTTGGTGCAAAGAAATTCGTGAATACACTAAAGCGCAATTACAACTTTACGGTAAATGAAAGAAACTACAGACGTACAGTTGCACTGGTCGATGCAGCGAAATTTGCTGCAGGCCAATGGGAAGCTCCAAGCGTCAAAACAGATAGAGTAGTAGCGACCTATGCTGATGCTGAGCTACGTCAAAGTACAGTACTCGCATTTTGGGCAAAAAATCAAAAGCCTCAAACGGCTGAGGGTGTGGAAGAATACCTTCGATTATTGTTCAATGTCGTAAGCAATGACAACATTATTGCCTACGAAGACAGTCAATTGGAGGCAAAATACCCAGACTTTAGAAATTTGGTAAGAGAATACCGTGAAGGAATTCTGTTGTTCGACCTTACCCAGGAAGAAGTTTGGGATAAAGCAGCGAAGGATAGCGTGGGTATTTATAACCACTACCAAACAATTAAGAACAACTTTACTTGGGACGATCGTATCAGCTATAAACTATGGGTAGCACAGAACGAGAAGGACGCCAAGAAAATTGCGAGATGGGTAACTAAGGGTAAAATAGATAAACTCAATGAATTCTTGACTTCCAACGATGCCCTAGCTGTTGCAGTATCAGAAGGCACCGCGCAACAGAAGGACGAAGAGGTGTTTCAGAATCGAGAAATTACAGGGACGGGTTTAATTGGCACCGAAGTCTCGAGCCTATGGAATACATCTCCAGGTGTTCACGGTCCAATTGCCTTCAACGAAGGTGTCGCTGTTCTACAGACCATTGATTACTTACCTGCAGGCCCCAAAGCACTGAACGAAGTAAAAGGTTTGGTGATTGCAAGCTATCAGAACGAGCTTGAAGAAAAGTGGGTGGCTACTTTACAAGACAAATTTGAGGTTTCAATTAACGAAAGTGTAAAAGAGAAACTCTTCGCAGAGCTTGCTGACTAATGAGGTGTATCCCTGTCATAGTTGCACTAAGCCTTATTTCTTGCGGTCAGAATTTGACGCGCAATGAGGAGGTAGTTGCACAACTAGGCGGGAAAGAACTCTTGCTAGAGGATATTGAAGACCAGTTGCCAAAAGCTGGGACTTTAGCTGAAGCAGATAGTATAGCGCTTATTCAGACCATTGCTCGAAATTGGGCAAAAAATGAATTATTGGTTGAGGCTGCGGAGTTCAATCTAAAGGCAGATTTAAGGGATTTCGAAGATCTTGTAAGGCAGTACAGAAACGACTTACTTAAACATGCCTATATCGAACGGTATGTAAGCGAGAACCTGGATACCAATGTCAGTGACGAAGAAGTCGCTGCCTATTACGAGGAGAATCAAAGCAATTTTGAGCTCAAAGAGAGTATTGTTCGTGCACAATACACTGCCGTACCGCTTGAGGCGCAGAAAATAAAAGAGGCAAAGCGCTGGTTTAAATCCCGCAGCCAGGAGAGCAAGTATTTGGATTGGATTGAAGTTTTTGCCACTAAACAAAGTGCATATACGGATTCTTCATGGGTTCCTTTGGACGATTTTCTCAATGATATTCCTTTGGAATCTAGCAACCCGTACAGCTATCTAAAACGTACACCAAGGTTTACTTGTGAGGACACAGTTATGGTGTATTTTGTCAGTGTGAACGATATACGAATCGAGAACAGTTATTCGCCACTAGAATATGTGCGTGAAAACATAAGAAAGATGATTCTCAACAAGCGCCGATTGGAGCTTATTGAGCGCATCGGAGAAAACATAATAGCAAATGCAATTGAAAAAGGCGACTTACTTATTCCTTAGTGTATTCGGGTTCATTTTTATGGCTCAAGGTCAATCGCAAACCGTAGATGGTGTCGTAGCCATTGTGGGAGGTGATATTATTTTGAAGAGCGAGGTGGACGAGCAATACGATATTATGCGTCGCCAAAACTTTGGAGAAGAACTGAGCGAGTGTGCGGTCTTCGAAGAGTTATTGTTCCAAAAACTACTTATTCACCACGCTGCCATTGATTCGGTAACTGTCGGCGAAGAAGAAGTAGAATCTAACATGGATCGCCGTATTCAGCAGCTCATCGCGCAAATGGGTGATCAGAAGAAGTTGGAGGAATTCTACGAGAAGTCCGTGGTAGAAATTAAAGAAGATATGCGAACGCTCATTCGTGACCAGCTGACAGCTCAACGCATGCAAATGACTGTTGTAGAAGGTATAGAAGTCACCCCTTCAGAGGTTCGTGAGTACTACGAAAACCTTCCACAGGACAGTATCCCCTTGATCAATGAAGAGGTAGAGCTTAGTCAAATTGTGAAGTATCCGGAGATTTCGAAAGAAGCAGAGCAGGAGGTAATAGAGAAGTTGAAATCATTAAAGGAGCGTATAGAAAACGGAACTTCCTTTTCTTCAATGGCCATATTGTATAGTGAAGACCCTGGATCAAACAAGAAAGGTGGAGAATACAAGGCTATTCAGCGCGGTGTTTTCGTCAAGGAATTCGAGGCCATTGCGTTCAATTTGAAGCGCGGTCAGATTAGTGATCCATTTAAAACGGAGTTCGGTTATCACATTGTTCAACTGCTCGAGAAACGAGGAGAAGAGTTGGACTTGCGCCATATCCTGATAAAACCAAAGATGACTCAGGAGAACTTGCAGGAGGCTAAGAACTTCCTAGATAGTATCGCTGTAGCAATTAACAAAGGTGATATGACCTTTGAAGAGGCCGCAAATAAGTATTCTGAGGATGAACAGACCAAGTTTAACGGGGGGCAGATGAGTAATTTCCAAAGCGGAAACAACCGTTTTGAAGTAAGTGCATTGGATAGAGGTCTTTTTACAGTGGTAAACAAAATGGAGCAGGGCCAGATTTCTGAGACGGGTTACTTTCAAAGCCAAGACCAACGTGAAGCTTTCCGTATCGTGCGCCTCGACAAGAAATTTGAACCGCACAAAGCAAACCTTGACATCGACTTTACACGAATCAAAGGTTTTGCATTGCAGGAGAAGCAAAGCAGAATTGTAGAAGAGTGGAAGGAAGAAAAACTCGTAGAAACTTTCGTAAAAATCAACACAGGGTATTTCTCATGCGACCAAACGCTTGCTACCTGGAACAGCAATAGAGATGACTGATAATCAAGTCATAGCAACACTCGAGCAAGCGCCAGCGAAACTTAGTGCCTTTAAAAAAGAGGTTGCTAAGGTCATTGTTGGACAGCAAGAGGCTGTTGATTTAATCACTCAGAGTATACTTGTGGGTGGCCATAGTTTATTGATAGGTGTTCCTGGGTTGGCGAAGACATTGCTGGTAACCACGGTGAGCAAAGCCCTTGGACTTGATTTTGCCCGCATCCAGTTCACTCCCGATTTAATGCCAACTGACATTACAGGTACCGAAGTGCTTACTAAGGAACGTTCGTTTGAGTTTCGCAAAGGGCCGGTATTTGCCAACATCGTACTTGCGGATGAAATCAACAGGACTCCTCCGAAAACACAAGCAGCGCTTTTAGAAGCAATGCAGGAGAAACGCGTTAGTGTAGGCGGAGTCTCCTACGATCTGCCCCAACCGTTTTTCGTATTGGCAACTCAAAACCCTATTGAGCAAGAGGGTACCTACCCTTTACCAGAGGCACAACTAGACCGCTTTTTGTTCAATATTGCTGTTGGATATCCTTCTCAACAAGAGGAACAGCAGGTTGTTAAACAAACAACTATAAGCCACGATAGTGCGGTTGAGCAGGTCTTTACTGCACAAGAAATTATAGACCTTCAAACGGCACTAAAGCGATTACCTGTAGTTGATGAGACCATTGATTATGCGGTTTCTCTGGTACGTAAAACTCGACCAGGGGCTGAAGGTGCTCATCCAAGATCAAATGAATACCTGAACTGGGGTGCAGGGCCACGTGCCAGTCAAAACCTCATTCTAGCAGCCAAGGCCCTTTCAATTATGCACGGTGCAGGCTCTCCAACTGTTGAGCATGTAAAAGCCGTTGCAAAGCCAATTTTAAGACATCGTATTGTCGTGAATTACAAGGCTAAGGCCGAGGGTTTAACTGCCGATGACATCATTGATGTATTATTGTAGGTGTTAAACGGCGTTAAAACTCGTACATTGAAATAGTTCGAGTAGTACATTCGCCCTATGTTCCAAAGCATCCTAGATCATTTAAAGGCAAATTCTATCACTGCAGTACTGACAGCGGCTGTAATCGGAGCGTTATTTCTACAGTTAAATCTTTTGTCCGGTCAATTAGAATTGCAGCGTCAACAGTTTGAACAACAAGTAGGGACGACTTCAACGAGTTTAAATGAGCGGGTACGCATGTTTGTTCGTCGCAAAAGCATAGGGGCTTTGAGTAATAGAGCTGGTGCCGATAGTACGGTTACGATATCAACACCTATGGGACAGACAACCTTGCGGTGGACTACAGGACAGGTTCCAAATGCCATGGGATTTGTAGATTCTTCTTTATTCGAAGGGTTGATAGATAATTTTCAGAATTCACTGCCTTGGTCTGCTCAAGTCACTCAGGTCGAATTAGATAGCATCATCACTGCACAACTACTTCAGAACGGCGTGAGAACTTCACCGAAATGGGCAATCGTTGAAAATGGCTACCTCAGTAATCTAGCTTCGGCCGAATTTGATCCGAATCTGACCACATTTAATTATGTCTTGGCTGAAAGTTTTTTCGGGCCCACTAGGCAGTTGCTTTTGTATTTCCCATCAGAGAAATTTTATTTAGCCAGACGTGTGTATATGTCGTTGATTGCCTCTCTGCTGTTTTCTGTGGTAATTCTTGTGGCATTCTTTGGTGTGCAACGTCAAGGTCGAAAGCAGAAGCGGCTGGCAGAAGTAAAGAGTGACTTTATCAATAACATGTCTCACGAATTCAAGACGCCGCTAGCGACTATAAATTTAGCGGTGGATGCCCTGATGAAAAACGGAGAGAAGATGACTCCAGACCAGATGCAGAGCTACTTGAGCATTGTTAAGAAAGAAAATAAGCGGATGAATGCCCAGATGGAGAGCGTGCTTCAGATGTCAATGATGGATAAAGAAGAACTCACTCTAGATAAAGCGGTGATGGATATTTCCGAAGTATTGACTGAGGCCGTACAGCATTTCAAACTTGCCATACAAGACAAGCAGGGGTGGATTGATTTGAACATTACTGAAGGTGACTATTCTTACTTCGGAGACCGTACTCAGTTTAAAAGTGCTTTGACCAATCTTATCGATAATGCGGTGAAGTATAGTAATGGAATACCAAAGATTAGCATTCAGATGACACATTCCACTAAAGCCTTTACCATTTTAGTGCGCGATAGAGGTATCGGTATGGATGAGGATACCTTGAATCAAGTCTTCGATCGATTCTACCGTGCGACTAAAGGCAATATTCACGATGTCAAGGGGCACGGATTAGGCCTTTCCTTCGTTAAAGAAATTATAGAAAAGCACCGGGGAACCATTTCTGTTCAAAGTATCGAAGGAGAGGGTACCACGTTTAAAGTAGTATTAGAAAAGAACCCACACAATGACTAAGCAGCGTATTTTACTTGTTGAAGACGATACGAATTTTGGAAACCTACTTCGTGATACGTTAATGTTTAACGATTTTGAGGTCGACCTAGAACGCGACGGAGTACAAGGATTACGAGCCTATAAACAAGGAGAGTACGACCTGTGTATTTTCGATATCATGATGCCTAAAAAAGACGGTTTAACCCTTGCTACCGAGGTGAAGGCAATCGACAATGGGCAGCCGCTTATTTTTTTAACAGCTAAAGGTCAGAAGGAAGATATCATTGCAGGGTACAGTGCTGGAGCCGATGATTACTTAGTCAAACCCTTTGATACAGACGTCTTGCTTTATAAAATTCAGGCAATCATTGGACGTAATCTTGCAGATGTAGAGGAGGAGCCTGATGAAATCCAAATAGGCAAATTGACCTTCAAACCGAAAATTCGACAGCTAATCGTCGGAGATTCAGTTACTAAGCTTAGTCCAAAAGAATGCGATTTGCTAAAACTCTTGGCTGCTCATAAAAATCAATTGCTACCTAGATCAAAGGCATTACTTAAGATTTGGAAGGAAGACAACTACTTCACGGGTCGTTCGATGGATGTTTACGTTGCAAAGCTTCGTAAATACTTGAAGGTGGATGAGAGCCTTCGCATTGAAAACGTGCACGGCGAAGGATTCAGGTTGGTCCAAGATTAAGATTTACGCGGTCCAGGATTCACATGTTTGCTCAGGATTCTGCGGGCCTCCTTTTTGGTGTTCTTTTCTTTTCTCTTCGCATAGAGCGTATCGCTCGCCTTCTTTCGAGCTTTCGCTAAATCCACCACTGGTTCTAAGGGGTATGAACCCGTTTTATAGCCCTGCATGGTCAATTCCATCGGCGGAATCTTCCAAGGTTCATGGATGTATGGTGCAGGTATTCGAAACAGCTCCGGTACCCATTGTTTGATGAACGTTCCCTTGGGGTCGTGGTCCTGACTTTGCTTCACTGGATTGTAGATTCTAATCGTATTAACACCCGTATACCCGCTCTGCATTTGGAACTGGGCATAATGAATACCTGGCTCGAAATCCGTAAATAATGAGGCTAGATAGTCTGCCCCTGGTTTCCAAGGTTGCCATAGGTATTGGCTGTAAAAGCTCACAACCATGGCACGCATTCTAAAATTAAGATAACCCGTGGCGGTAAGGCATCGCATACAGGCGTCTACCAATGGAACACCTGTTTTGCCTTCTTTCCAAGCGGTAAAGAGTTTCTGGTCAAATACCTTGCTCTTATCGATATCAGTGTAGGCTCTATTAATGGGCAGAAATTCGTATTCCCATTCGCTTTCAAACTTTTGAATGAAGTGTGCTTGCCATCTCAATCGATCTGCGAATGCACGGATATTGCGCTTAGAACCCGGGATATCGGTAACTTCCATAATTTGGACCAATTGTCGCACGCTGACGTTACCCCATGCAAGATGCGGTGAAATTCTGCTGCATCCTTTTCGAGATTCTTGAGGTTTAGAAATACTATATGCGTATCGGGAAATCCGTTTAGTTAAAAAGCTTCTGATAATGCTGTGGGCGCGACGTTCGCCTCCGCGTTGGAAAAACGGGTGTTCCTCGAATACGGTAGGCATTAACTCGGCAAATTCAGGTACGGGTAGTGCACACTCGCTTACCTTTATTAAGTCAATATTAATCAGAGATTGGCCCGCATCATAGTGCCATTTTTTGACCCAATCCCTTCGGTTTCTTAGGCCGCGTCGAACGCCGTTGGCATCAGATTCAAGCCATGGAATCCTTTGTGATTTCAGGAGTTTTTGGACAGCAATATCACGGTCAAAAGTGTGTTTAATACCGGTTTCCTTGTGGCTAAAGACACGAACGACCTCGTAGTTTGCTATGAGCTTTTTGAAAAAATCAAGGGCTTCGCTTCGAATAAAATGAACTGAGCCACTGCCGGCTTGCTGATTAAGATCTTCAATGGAGTCCGCAATAAATCTCAGGTGTCTTTCGTCGTATTGCTCAAGCTCAAACAATGAAGGTTCGTACAAGGCAAAATACAGCGTGGGTAGATTACCCTGAATACTGTCATAAACGGCCTTGTTATCAAACCACCGCAGATCTCGCTTGAACCAGACAAGTTGAATTTTTTGACGCATTAGAATCCGTAATTAGCGGCACTAGGGTAGGGCAGCTTGACGGTTTTTTCAGTGGCAGTGTATTGTCGCAGACCTATTGCTAGAGTCGGTGGTGTGTCAAAAGAAATCTGTCCTTCTTCATCGATTTTCAATGCTGCTCCTGTCGCAATACTCTTGATTTGACCAATGGTATAAATACATCCGTTATTGAGAGTGAAACACTCTACAAATTCAAGAGATATAGCATATAAATAGTCCTTGGGTAGGGGATGAGGACAACCTTCAACATGGCTAGTAGCTATTTCGAGCACATCGAGTTCAAAAGTGCCTTCAGGTGCATTCATGCTCACCTCATGCACCAGATTTACCTGATTGAAGGGCATACAGACTAGAGTCAGTGGGCTGCCATTCAAGAAATTTTGTAGCGTATGACGCTTTCCATTATCCGGTCGAAATAAAATGCTCATCTGCGCTGGATGAGCACCTACGTGGGTTACGTTAGACAACGTAGAGGCGTTTAAACACCCATCGCTATTAGCAGTAATTCCGATAAACGCGGTTCGGACTCCAGACAAACTATTGATAAGTGTGGTGCGTGCTTGACGCTCCATGTTATCTAAGGAAGTACTGTCTAGGAGGGTTGACATATTAAAGTACGCTTTGGCCGCCGTCGATATGTATGATTTGTCCAGTCATCCAAGAGCTCTTGTCGCTTAGCAGAAAGGCCGTCATTTCAGCAATGTCATTGGCCTCTCCAACACGTTTCATCGGATTGTTATTGCCCATGGCTTCCTTCTTCTCTGGAGTACTCAATAGTTTACCGGCCAAGGGGGTGTCTGTCAGTGAGGGAGCGATACAATTGATTCGTGCCTTCGGTGCCCATTCACTTGCAATAGCTCTCGTCAATCCTTCAATAGCGCCCTTTGAAGCACTTACTGTGGCATGAAAAGGCATTCCACGTTGTACAGCAACCGTAGAGTAGAGCACTACTGAAGGGATGCTGTTTTCATTGAAGTTTTTATATGCAGCTTGTAGCGCTTTAATAGCACCCATAACGTGCAGCTGGAAATCAGCTTCAAATACCTCGGTTTTCAGACCACGGAAGGGTTTTAAGTTTATGGACCCTACGCTGTACACGAGACCGTCAATGTCCTCGGGCATTTGATCTTCCCAAGAATCCTCAAGGACATCAAATTCTTCCCATTCTATGGTATGTGCAGGCCCTTCGTAAGGTGTTCTGCTAAATACTGTGACTTGGTGACCTTCTGCGGCGAGCAGCTCTGCGGTTTCTTTTCCAATGCCTTTGCTTCCGCCTACGATTACGTATTTCTTCATTTTTAGTCTAATGTTCTAAGATTCTAAACGCATTTTCAGCAGTGCGGTTCAGTTATTCTACTAAAATTGGCTGCTTGTGCGTAATTTGAGAGCATAACTTCTGGCTATGACACAAAATATCATTCTAGGGGCTTCTCCCTTGACTTATTCACAGTATGAATCTATTGCGAAAGGCGATGCAACTATTGCCTTAGATGCTGGGGCTGCAGAACGCATCCGCAACTCACGTACCTTCTTAGAGGAACGCACTAGAACACGCAAAACGCCGATATACGGTGTCAATACAGGCTTTGGAGCATTGTGTAACGTAGTGGTAGACAATGACGATTTGGGCAGGTTGCAAACCAATTTGGTACGTTCTCACGCTTGTGGTGCTGGTGCTTCGGTAGGACATCATATTGTTCGATTGATGATGGCCTTAAAGGTTCAGAGTTTTGCGGTTGGCGTTAGTGGTATTCGCCTAGAAGTTGTTGAGCAGATCATCGCCATGTATAATAGCGGTGCCGTACCTGTACTTTATGAGCTGGGCTCCTTGGGTGCTTCCGGTGATTTAGCGCCACTTGCACACATGTCCTTGCCGTTATTGGGTGAAGGAGAAGTATATCTGAATGATGAAAGAATACCTACCTCAAAAGCGTTGCAGATACTTAGAAATAGTGCTTGGCGACCGCTTGAGCTGGCTTCAAAAGAAGGATTAGCACTTTTGAACGGTACACAATTTATGTCGGCACACGGCATTTACGCGCTCATACATGCACGTAGAATTGACTATCTAGCGGATCAATTAGCGGCCTTGTCGACTTTGGCATACGACGGAAGAATAGAGCCTTTTACGCCAGGGGTGCACTTAACTAGGCCGCATCGAGGCCAGTTGCTTACGGCGGAGCGAATGCTACAGTGGCTAGAACCTTGCGACGCAATGCATCGAGAAAAGGAGCATGTACAAGATCCGTATTCGTTCCGTTGTGTACCTCAAGTACATGGTGCTTCGAAAGGAGCATTAAAGCACATGATGGATGTTTTTGAAGTTGAAGTAAATGCAGCAACTGATAATCCGGTTGTTCTGAGCGAGGAGGGGCGTGTAATTAGTGCGGGGAATTTTCACGGTCAGCCGTTGGCTTTAGCATTGGACTATGGAGCCCTTGCAATACATGAGTATGGAAGCATATCCGAGCGAAGAACCTATCAACTTATATCTGGCCGCAGGGGATTGCCGCCATTCCTGGTCAAGAACCCTGGCATAAATTCAGGTCTAATGATTGCGCAATACACAGCGGCAAGTATGGTCAGTCAGAACAAGCAGTTCTGTACCCCAGCTTCAGCGGATAGTATTGAAAGTTCCAATGGCCAAGAAGACCATGTAAGTATGGGAGCAAATGCCGCGACGAAATTGCTGAAGGTGGTGGATAACGTCTATGGTATTCTTGGGGTTGAATTGTTGAACGCAGTTCAGGCCTTGTGGCTTAGAGGTGATGAGATTCAAGGACCTCTTGGTGAACTCTACCGTGAGTTTATAACCGAAAGTCCGGCTATTGAGGAGGATATATACTTGCATGAGCGGATGGAATTGGCCAAAAATTTCCTAAAGAATCGTGCGCTTGATGAACGTGTTTTACTTTTGTAGCAGAATTCCACCCCTATGAGTCAAGATCCTTGGAAAGGCCTCCGTGAGAAATTGGAGGAGCGCAACTGGCCGGCAGTATATCTCTTTAAGTTTATTGTACCTGCTGATAATCAAAAGGTAGCACAAACTGAGGCCCTGTTTGATAGTAAGACGGCTCAGATTGAGCTGCGTAAGAGTAAAACCGGGAAGTTTGTTTCGGTCAGTGCGAAAGAAATGATGATGGACGTGGACTCCGTTATCCGGCGCTACGAAGAGGCAGTCAAAATACCAGGTTTAATGGCGCTATAAGCTATTTCCACCCTTCATACACCCCCAGTCCAAAGAGGGCGTAATCTATTCTCGCAGGGTCGTTGGGTTCGATTTTACGAATTGCATGATCAAGCTCTCGTACTGCTTTCCAGTCGCTTTGCTTTCGCTTCAGAAGTCCAAGGCTGCGTGCCACCCGGCCACTGTGTACATCAAGGGGAAGCGACAATAACGCAGGGTTTATATCCCAAATTCCGAAATCAATCCCTTCCTTGGCACTGCGAGTCATCCAGCGCGAATACATGGTGATGCGTTTACAAGCGCTCCCTTTTGTAGGGTCACCAAAGTGTTTGGCCGCCCGATTAGGCAAGCCGTTATCGAGTAAATATCCCTTAAAGGCAGTGTACGAGGCTCCTAAATGCTCTTGACCATCGAGGTGTTGCCCAAAGAAATCCCCAATACTTTCGTATTCTGAATACAACACTTTCAGTGCACTGACTAGACCCTTTATATCCTCTGCTTGAAAGGTACGGTGTACGAAACCGTTGAAGGTTTCAAGATCGTTTTTGCTGGCATTTTTGACGAAATCTGCGGGTGCATCATCCATGCGTTCGATGAGATCTTTACTTTTGGCAATGATGGTCTTGCGTTGTCCCCAAGCCAATGTCGCCGCGAGCAGTCCACTGATTTCTATATCGTCGTTTTGATTGAATCGATGGGGGATAAGAATGGGGTCTTCTTCAATGAAGCTTTTTCGAGCATAGAGGTCAGCTTTTTCCAGAAGGAAATCACGCAGTTCACTCTTTTTAAGTTTCATTTACTCACTGAGTTTGCCGTCTGTCATAGACCATTTCGTAGCACCCAGAGCTGCCAGTTCTTTGTTGTGAGTTACCACCACGATGGTCTGTCCGAGCTCTTTATTCAGCTTTAGAAGCAATTCATGCACAGCTTCGGCATTGGCGCTATCTAAATTTCCAGTGGGCTCATCTGCCAACAACAGCGCGGGTTCGTTAATCAAAGCTCGAGCGATGGCGACGCGTTGCTGTTCACCGCCACTCATTTCATTTGGTAAGTGATGGGCGCGATGCTCAATGCCTAATAATCGAAGTAATTCGTTTGCTTTGCGTTCGGCGCTATCGTCCATCTTTCCGCTAATCCATCTCGGTAAGGTGATGTTTTCTAGGGCGGTCAATTCAGGAAGAAGATTGTGAAACTGAAAAACGAGTCCAACATGGTTGTTGCGGTAATCGTTCAATTCTTTTTTCGAAAGGCTCCCTAAGGACATGCCATCAAAGGATATAGAACCGCTGTTGTAGCTATCTAATCCAGCAATTAGATGTAATAGTGTGCTTTTACCGGCACCGGAGGCACCCACAATAGTGATGAAATCGCCTTTTGAAATGCGACCATTTACACCTTTCAGTACTTCTGTTGTACCGTATGATTTATGGAGTTCCTTGACTTCGATCATTTAGTGCAAGGTAGCTGATTTCTTGATTTGGGCATAATCGAGGAAATACACCAAACGCAACGAGAAGATATTGTCTGCGGGAAGGCCACTAAGGCTCTGAATGTTTTGGATGTAGCCGAGATTCGCCGCATCATCAGAATTGGCCAAAGAGGCTCTATACAAGAGGTTGAGTTCTCGCCCAGGCGCAAACCACAACACATACTTTAGGTCGATATTAAAGAAATTGATCCGAAGGGTAGGATCGACGTAAGCGTCAGAAGGAGCTAGGCTGCCGTCGGTGTTCAGATGATACATGGCCTCATTTTCTATGCGATTCCAGCTGTGGCGAAGATCTAAGGTGAGGTAGGAATTCGGACCGAAAAGGTACTGACCGCGCAAGGTTTGTTCAAAGTTCCTTCGGTGACGGAGGGCCATACCTATGGAATCTGCACTTATGGTCTGGGCCCAACCCATTTGGTGGTTGTTGCCAATCTCAATTTCTGCACGCATATTGAATTGATCGCTTATTCTGCCTATAATCTCTACTTCGCCATAACGGCCACGCGCATCCCAGTCGGCCCACCACCACTGGCCACCACGAACCTCGAAGGCAAGTGGTTTTCGGAAGTCTGTACTGATCCACCCATTGTGCCAGAACGAGGCTGGGTTTACCCGGTAGCGGCCCCAGACACGTGGGTCGTAGTAATCGTATTCATTGCCACGCGTTTCCACATTGTAACCAAAGGCTAGAAAGCTTTTGGTCAAGCCGAAGAAACTGTATTCAGCATGAAGACGCTCAAAGTTCCCAGGATTGTACAGTCGGTTGTATTGAATGCCTAATCGGTGTCTTCTGCGCAGGAAGAACTTGTTTGGCTCTAAAAGATTGTGGCTCATTCTGAACCTTTGGTGAAACTTATTTCCTCGTGCTTGAAAGCCTAGGTCATTCGGGTCAAAATCGTTTGACAACACCTCCAAACTGTGGTCCCAGCGCCATGCCCCCGTTTGTTTGCCCATGTCCCAAGCACCGGCAAGACCCGCGTAATTATCATCGGTGTCATAGATGCTTGAACGGCCAAATGCACCGTTGAAATAATGGCTGTTTTGAAGGAAGTTCAAATTTGCAGTGATTGCAGTAACATTGGCATCTCGAGCGTTACCTTCAGTATTCATTCGGGTGACGTTCGTGTTGATTAGCCCTATGGAGCTGTTGCCGCCAATTCTCTGGTCCACAGCTGTGACATTATAGTTTGTGAGCGGCTCAGTCAATACCTCCACTTGGTTGCCCAAAGAATCCATTCCTTGTATGTAATTGGCCGCGGTGATCGCATTTAGGAAGCCTACGCTAAGATTATTATCCGTGGTACCGGTGAGTTTTGTAGCATTGAGCATGCGTGTGAAGCTCTGGGTAGTATTGCTAAGATCATCCAGGTTCGCGTTGGTGAAATTCTGTGGGTTTCCGCCAATTCTTCTGCTGTAGAAAAGGTCCGCTTTATTGAATAGGTTGACCCCTTCGGTAAAGAATTGTCGGTTTTCATCAAATTGGCGTTCAAAGGCCTCGAAATTGACAAATTGCTCATCGAAAGCTACCTGTGAAAAATCAGGTAACAACGTCATATCAAGAGTGAAGCTTTTGTTTAAGCCGATTTTGATATCCGCACCGCCTGCACGAGTCATTCGCCAATCCGAATCTCCAGATTTTTGTAATCCTCCTGTGATGTTTGGACGGAGACTGATTCGAACGGGCGGGTCAATGACATTGATGCCTGTAAGCAGACCGCTCTGCAAGCTTTCGTTATCAAAATTTCTGTCAATAGGATTCCAACTGTACATGGTTCTATCACTTCGAATAGAACGCTTGATATTAAATCCCCAAGCGGGCGGCTGAGCGCCTGCACCTCCTTGTGGAATGCGCAAAACCTGGTAGGGAATATATATTTCAAAGCTCCATTGGTGCTCCTGTTTGACCACGGCGCTCCACCAAACGGCATTCCAGCTGCCGTCTTCATCGTTGTCGCTGGTCTGACGTGAATCACCCTGAACACCTGCGGCGCTCAAGTAGAAATTGAAATCATTAGCTCCGTCGTTAAACGGGTTTATAATGAGGTGAATCCAATCCGTGTTAGCATTTACACGATCTCTTGGAGTCAGTTGTGATAGGATGGGAGCACGATCATCTTTGAGGATACCGGCAAAGTAAATACCCTCTTGGGTGTAGAATATCCTGATGTCGCTTTCTATTCCGTCCGAAGCAGTTGCTGGGACGGGAAAGTATTGATCCAGTGCATTAATCCTGGCGCTTCCAGCCCAGGTAGGCTCGTCGAGGACGCCATTGACGGTGATTGAAACGTCTTGGAATTCAGGTACCTCGAGGCGTTTTTTTTCCGATTCTTGACCGAAGCTTGTAAGGGAAAAGGCTACGGTTAAACAGGTTAGGATGTATTTGGTCATAAGGCGGCAAATATCGGTATAAACGCGCATATATCGATTTAACAACTTTACCTGTTGAATATGTTCATGATTCGACTGCTGTACCCTAAATTTGCGCTCAAATCAAGGAAAAACTATGAACCTTCACGAATATCAAGGGAAAGAGATTTTAGCCGGTTACGGTGTACGTATCCAGCGAGGTAAAGTAGCACAGACTCCAGCAGAGGCTGTAGAGGTTGCAAAGCAATTAACTGAAGAGACCGGTACTTCATGGTACGTGGTTAAAGCGCAGGTACATGCTGGTGGTCGCGGAAAAGGCGGCGGTGTGAAGCTCGCGAAAGGCATTGATAAAGTTGAAGAAGTAGCAGATAGCATCATCGGTATGCAATTGGTGACTCCTCAAACTTCTGCAGAAGGTAAGAAAGTACACCAAGTGTTAATCGCTGAGGATGTTTACTACCCTGGCGAAAGCGAAACTTCAGAGTTCTACATGTCGGTTCTTTTGAACCGTTCTACGGGTCGCAACATGATCATGTATTCTACTGAAGGTGGTATGGACATTGAAACTGTGGCAGAAGAAACACCACACTTGATTTTTACTGAAGAGATCGACCCAAAGGTTGGTTTGACTGGATTCCAAGCGCGTAAAGTGGCTTTCAACCTAGGTTTGAGCGGTGCAGCGTTCAAGGATATGACCAAGTTTGTAACGGCGTTGTATAAAGCATACGAAGGTGCTGATGCGTCATTGTTCGAGATCAACCCAGTGCTAAAAACATCAGACGATAAAATCTTAGCGGTAGATGCAAAAGTGACTATCGACGATAACGCATTGTACCGTCATAAGGATATCGCTGAAATGCGCGATACCCGCGAAGAAGACGCTACTGAAGTAGAAGCTGGCGAAGCTGGTTTGAACTTCGTGAAACTTGACGGTAACGTAGGTTGTATGGTCAACGGTGCAGGTCTTGCGATGGCTACTATGGACATTATCAAGATGGCAGGTGGTAATCCAGCCAACTTCCTAGACGTAGGCGGTACTGCTGA
>JBMZBC010000012.1:0-46828 GCA_049611965.1 Schleiferiaceae bacterium
AGCATGTGGTTTAATTCGATGATACGCGAGGAACCTTACCAGGGCTTAAATGTAGTATGACCGGTCTGGAAACAGACCTTCCCTTCGGGGCAGATTACAAGGTGCTGCATGGTTGTCGTCAGCTCGTGCCGTGAGGTGTCAGGTTAAGTCCTATAACGAGCGCAACCCCTATTCTTAGTTGCCAGCGGTTCGGCCGGGGACTCTAAGAAGACTGCCAGCGCAAGCTGAGAGGAAGGTGGGGATGACGTCAAATCATCACGGCCCTTACGTCCTGGGCTACACACGTGCTACAATGGTAGAGACAGAGGGCAGCCACCTGGCGACAGGGAGCGAATCCTTAAACTCTATCTCAGTTCGGATCGGAGTCTGCAACTCGACTCCGTGAAGCTGGAATCGCTAGTAATCGCGCATCAGCCATGGCGCGGTGAATACGTTCCCGGGCCTTGTACACACCGCCCGTCAAGCCATGGAAGCTGGGGGTACCTGAAGTCGGTAACCGAAAGGAGCTGCCTAGGGTAAAACTAGTAACTAGGGCTAAGTCGTAACAAGGTAGCCGTACCGGAAGGTGTGGCTGGAACACCTCCTTTTTAGAGAAAAGATAGTTATGACTCAATTATAATTAATAGGTTTTTTCTTCTTTGTTTTCTTAAATCATATAGCCTTTCTGAAGTCTCGTAGCTCAGCCGGTTAGAGCGCTACACTGATAATGTAGAGGTCGGCGGTTCGAGCCCGCCCGAGACTACAAGTAGATACAGAAAGGGGAATTAGCTCAGCTGGCTAGAGCGCCTGCCTTGCACGCAGGAGGTCATCGGTTCGACTCCGATATTCTCCACTTGGTTTAGTGATGTCAATCTTTAGTAGGGGTTGACATTGTTATGATGATCAGAAAGTTCTTTGACATATTGGTATGAACATATAGAGTAAGCGTCTTAAGAAAGTAATTAAGAGCAAACGGCGGATGCCTTGGCTTGCAGAGGCGATGAAGGACGTGATAAGCTGCGATAAGCTACGAGGAGGTGCACATAACCTTTGATTCGTAGATTTCCGAATGGGGCAACCCGGCTGGTTGAAGACCAGTCACCTTTTAAGGAGCGAACCCGGAGAACTGAAACATCTAAGTACCCGGAGGAAGAGAAAATAATTAATGATTCCGATAGTAGCGGCGAGCGAAATCGGATTAGCCCAAACCAATTCTGTTTCGGCAGAGTTGGGGTTGTAGGACCACGACATGAAATGTTCCACGAATAAGAATCAACTGGAAAGTTGAACCGTAGAGGGTGATAGTCCCGTATTGGTAAGTGCGAATAATTTCTAGTGGTATCCTGAGTAGGGCGGGACATGTGAAATCCTGTCTGAATCTACCAGAACCATCTGGTAAGGCTAAATACTCCTGCAAGACCGATAGCGAACTAGTACCGTGAGGGAAAGGTGAAAAGTACCCTGAATAAGGGAGTGAAATAGAACCTGAAACCGTTTGCTTACAAGCGGTCGGAGCATCATAAGATGTGACGGCGTGCCTTTTGCATAATGATCCTACGAGTTACTCGTCACTAGCAAGGTTAAGGACTTCAGGTCCGCAGCCGAAGCGAAAGCAAGTTTGAATAGAGCGTATAGTTAGTGGCGGTAGACGCGAAACCGAGTGATCTACCCATGGGCAGGTTGAAGCTCTGGTAACACAGAGTGGAGGACCGAACCGGTTGACGTTGAAAAGTCTTCGGATGACCTGTGGGTAGGGGTGAAAGGCCAATCAAACTCGGAAATAGCTCGTTCTCCCCGAAATGTATTTAGGTACAGCGTCGTGGTAAAGAGTAGTAGAGGTAGAGCTACTGGTTGGATGCGGGGGCTTCACCGCCTACCAAATCCTGTCAAACTCCGAATGCTACTACTTGTTTCACGGCAGTGAGGGCATGGGTGCTAAGGTCCATGTCCGAGAGGGAAAGAACCCAGACCATCAGCTAAGGTCCCAAATGATATGCTAAGTGGTAAACGAAGTGAGAAGGCCCAGACAGCCAGGAGGTTGGCTTAGAAGCAGCCACCCTTTAAAGAAAGCGTAATAGCTCACTGGTCGAGTCGTCTCGCGCGGAAGATGTAACGGGGCTAAGCATATAACCGAAGCTATGGATGCATGTTTACATGCATGGTAGGAGAGCGTTCTGTAGGCCTGTGAAGGTGTTCTGTGAGGAATGCTGGAGGTATCAGAAGTGCGAATGCTGACATAAGTAACGATAAAAGAAGTGAAAAACTTCTTCGCCGAAAATCCAAGGGTTTCTGCGCAAGGTTAATCCGCGCAGAGTTAGTCGGCACCTAAGGCGAGGGCGAAAGCCGTAGTCGATGGAAATAAGGTTAATATTCCTTAACCAGATGGTAGTGACGGATCTTGTAAGTTGTGAGTTCTTAATGGATTGAGCTTGCCGCGAAAAGGTTCCAAGAAATAGCTCCATCATTAGACCGTACCCTAAACCGACACAGGTGGATTAATAGAGTATATTTAGGCGCTTGAGAGAATGATGTTGAAGGAACTCGGCAAAATGCTTCCGTAACTTCGGGATAAGGAAGACCTTTTTTTAGGCAACTATAGAAGGGTGGCACAAGCCAGGGAGAAGCGACTGTTTATCAAAAACACAGGGCTCTGCTAACACGTAAGTGGATGTATAGGGTCTGACGCCTGCCCGGTGCTGGAAGGTTAATGCGGTTGGTGCAAGCTAACTTCTGAAGCCCCAGTAAACGGCGGCCGTAACTATAACGGTCCTAAGGTAGCGAAATTCCTTGTCGGGTAAGTTCCGACCTGCACGAATGGTGTAACGATCTGGGCACTGTCTCAGCCATGAGCTCGGTGAAATTGTAGTATCGGTGAAGATGCCGATTACCCGCAGCGGGACGAAAAGACCCCGTGAACCTTCACTACAACTTTGTATTGACATTGGACAAGAGATGTGTAGGATAGGTGGGAGACTTTGAAGCGTTGTCGCTAGGCAGCGTGGAGTCAACCTTGAAATACCACCCTTCGCTTGTTTGATGCCTAACCCCGCAAGGGGGACAGTGCATGGTGGGTAGTTTGACTGGGGTGGTCGCCTCCAAAAGAGTAACGGAGGCTTCTAAAGGTACCCTCAGCACGCTTGGTAACCGTGCGTAGAGTGCAATGGCATAAGGGTGCTTGACTGAGAGACCTACAAGTCGATCAGGTACGAAAGTAGAGCATAGTGATCCGGTGGTTCCGCATGGAAGGGCCATCGCTCAAAGGATAAAAGGTACTCCGGGGATAACAGGCTGATCTCCCCCAAGAGCTCACATCGACGGGGGGGTTTGGCACCTCGATGTCGGCTCGTCACATCCTGGGGCTGGAGAAGGTCCCAAGGGTTGGGCTGTTCGCCCATTAAAGTGGCACGCGAGCTGGGTTCAGAACGTCGCGAGACAGTTCGGTCTCTATCTGCTGTGGGCGTTGGAAATTTGAGAGGAGCTGACTTTAGTACGAGAGGACCGAGTTGGACAGCCCTCTAGTGTACCTGTTGTATCGCCAGATGCACCGCAGGGTAGCTACGGCTGGTTGGGATAAGCACTGAAAGCATATAAGTGCGAAGCCCACCTCAAGATGAGATTTCCCTTAAGGGTCGTTCGAGATTAGGACGTTGATAGGCTTCAAGTGTAAAGGCAGTAATGTCATAGCTGAGAAGTACTAATTACCCGTGGCTTTCTAAGACGAGAGCTCTATATGTTCATATACCAATGTGTTAGCACATTAAACTTATTTAAAGTTTATGGTGGTTATCGCAGTGTGGATCACCTCTTCCCATTCCGAACAGAGAAGTTAAGCACATTAGCGCCGATGGTACTGGTTTTTCCGGGAGAGTAGGTCGCCGCCATTTTTCAGAAGCCCATTCTAGCAATAGAGTGGGCTTTTTTTATGCGCTAAACTCAGCATTTACGCGTTATTGCAGCATTATTGATTAAGTTTACGCCTGTATGAGGCCTGTCTTATTTACTTCTTTACTCTTATTGTTTTCTACTGGAGCTCTTGGTCAAACAGATACAAGTGCCTATAGGGACTTAAGCGATATTGTTGGTACTAGTGTAAGTGTATTTGAAGTTCAAGATTCTACTGATGACGGACCACAGGCTTTCAGTACTGGAGGTCTTAGAACAGTGGTTTATAACCAAGGGTATTTCGTAAGCTTTGAGAATGAGCCGGAAGATAGCCTTACGCTCTCAATGAATAATAAGGCCAAAAATGAAATTTGGAGGTCTAACTCGTGGGAGTGGGCTTTACGAGAGAATTCTGCCATAGGTGGAATACAATACGATGCCTTAAATCCTTACATATCTCCAGCATTGGACGGTTGGCATCAGTTTTCAAGATCTTACCTGAGGATGCCGAATTATCACAGTGCTAGTTCACCTAAAACGGATTTGACCGTTCTTACAGGTATCGGTGGCGGTCAACTCTTTGGTTTAAAGACCATGTCACCGGTAGATTCAGCTAAACAACTTTGGGTAGATTATTTACGATCGAATGCCCTGGGATTATACCGTAATGAAGGAACGGACGGACACGAGCTTAATATCAAAATGCGGCAGGACGGCGTCTACAAGGATGGTAAGCCTACCTTGCCGTTGCATGGTTTCGAATTTAGTTTCTTTAATGCAAGGAGTGGTCAGCATGGCGGGCTTAATTCTCCAAATTTCTTTGAAAGTAATGTGCCCACGTTACGCAGAAACTTTAGCGTGGCCAACAACCGAGGTGAATTGTATGAAGAACGCTTGCGTTTCATGTATTATCGTCATTTAAAGGACATCACTTTTAAAGCGCAGCTGAGGAGTGTGGCCTGGGCAGTTCAAAACGATTTACAACAGACCGAATACTTTTGGGACAGCACGACTGTCGAACCAGAATTGGACAGTAGAACGCTGTATTATAATGATTCGTTACGATTGACAAGTGCAGAGGTAGTTCTGCAGTACGATAAAAATTTAGGTATACTGTCATCCACTAGAGCGTACTACGCTCTAAAGGCCTATGCCGGGATAGAGAACTTAGTGAGTAATTCAGGAGGCTGGGATGCCTTTAGAGCGGACAGCAGTACGACTACAGCATCCTTTAGTAACAAACTACAACCCTATGTTCGAGCTCAGGGAATATTAGCTTTAAATCGAGAAAACGTATTTTCTTTTAGAGGAACCTATGTGATGCATCTTCTAGGTTTTAATGCCGGTGGTTACAATATGCGAAACAAGGTTTCTATACCGAAGCTTCCTGGTGATTTTTCTGTTGGAGTTAATCTCCTGTACCAACCTCAGATGTACCGATTCGAAGAACTTTATGGGTACTCATATGATTTTAGGGATATCGAGGTTTCTTACTTCAAGAATGAGGCAAGGTTAGATTGGAAGCAAGGGGAACGGTGGAAAAAGGAGTTGCTCATTTACGGTGCACAAATAAACGGAATGCGTTACCTAGAATCTTTCGATGAATTAGCAACTTGGGACGGCACCTACACTAGGGCACAGGTCGGAATAACCAGTGATAGGAAAGGCCTGAACTTGAGTGTTCAAGGATATGGCGCTTATAAATCTTCAATCGGTGGATTCGCTACACCGAATTGGGGCGGTTTTACTGAGGTGAATTATAAAACGAGTATCGGAACAAGGTTTGAGTTGAAGGCGGGGGTTAATGTGAGTATTGAGGACGCTTTCTATACGCCAACGTATTTAGTGGGTGTGCCTATCTGGGCGATGCAGACCGATCATTTAGCCGGTAGTTACCCTTGGGCTACTGCCTTTTTTGAAGCGCGAATAGCGAATTTCATAGCCGGGGTACGAGTATTGAATGCCCTTGAAGGATTAACAGATTACACTTACTATGCTTTCGGTGCAACACCGAGGACGGACCGTTGGGTTCAGCTGAGTGCTCGTTGGACCTTGTTTAACTAGGTCTTCTGTGGCGGTTTCTTCGCTGCAGGGAAAAGAATGTTGTTTAGAATCAATCGGTAGCCAGCGCTATTGGGATGATTCATTAGATCGGTAGGCTCATCGCCAACGCGGTGTTGGTAATCCTCAGGATCGTGCCCGCCGTAAAATGTCCAATATCCTTCCCCGAAGGTGCCGTGTATGTATCGAGCGGCCTTATCCACTTTATTAGAACCTAAAACAGTAGTAGACGGCTTAAGAGTTTCCGGGCTATAGGCAGTGGTTTGTCCGTAAAAGCTTTTGACAAGCGAAGTGTGGTTTTGAACTAAGATGGTGGGTACTACGTCATATTTTGCCGAAAAATCAAACAGTTCGAAGTAGTCTTGGTTTTCTTTCAATTTACGGACCCGTTTCTCGGTGATATCAATGGATGAATACTCGTACCGAAGGGGATTGGTCTCCAATCTAAAATTTTCAAAGGCAAAGCACTTTGAATGGTCTAACTGAAGGGCTGCCCCTGGAGCAGAGGGGTCTCCGTCAAACATACTCTCACAAATGTCTACACCCTCTGCAGCTAACGCGATATCATAGGAATCGGTTGCGGAACACATTGCGAAGAGAAAGCCACCATTATTGACGTACGATGAAATGGTTTTTGCCACAGCACCTTTGACTTGGCTTACTTTAGAATAGCCCAACGCACGTGCATCTGCTTCGAACTGCGCCTTTTGATTGATGTACCATGCCGCATCTCTGTACGCTCCATAGAATTTACCGTATTGCCCTGTAAAGTCTTCATGGTGGAGGTGGAGCCATTCATATTCTTCTAGCTGTCCATTGAGTATTTCCTCATCGTATATGGTGACAAATGGAATTTCGGCATAGGTAAGCACTAGCGTAACCGCATCGTCCCAAGGTTGTTTGCCCGCTGGAGAATACACAGCAATTTTAGGTACCCTTTCAAGTTCAATACTGTTGGTATTCGTGCTTGGACTTTTTAGTTCAGCCATTAAGTTTAGCAGTGCCTGGGCACTAGTGTTTTCGTAAGATATGCCCTTGCGCAGTGCTTTTTCTATGATGTTTTGATCTCCATCAAGGATGGCAAAAGACCCACCTCTGTAGTTGAGCAACCAATGGCAATCGTACCCAGAGGCTATAGCCTCGTAAACCAAACCATAGGCTTTCAAGTGGTCGCTCTGCCCTTCGTAATCCATAGGAATGAGCATCTGGCCCTTTGCAGCGCTAAAGAATAGCGAAAAGAATAGTGTGAATATGGCGTGTTTAGAACGGTACATCGCCTCCGTCAAGACCTGGTGTAGGAAGATTATCGTACCCATCGTTAGAAGGGTTTAACCCTCCGCCGTAGTTTCCTCCGCCACCTTCGTTCATTTTACTTTCCATCATCATTGTGGACCCTTGATCAAGGTCTGCGAATTTGGCAAGTTCTCCGATGAAACGAAGTCGAACATCTTCTAAGGAACCATTACGGTGTTTTGCAATAATAATTTCGGCTTGGTTTTCTGAAGGGTCTCCATCTTCCCATTCGTCGATGCCGTAGTATTGGGGGCGGTAGATGAAGCTAACAATGTCAGCATCCTGCTCAATCGCACCTGATTCACGAAGGTCACTAAGCTGTGGACGCTTTGAAGTTGAACGTGTTTCAACGGCACGTGAAAGCTGTGAAAGTGCAATTACCGGCACATTGAGTTCTTTCGCGATAGACTTTAATGAACGAGAAATGGTTGAAATCTCTTGCTCACGGTTTCCTTGGGTCTTCGACCCTCCTACGGTCATCAACTGCAGGTAATCAATGATAATTAAATCTAGACCTTGAGTGCTGGCAAGACGACGAACCTTCGCACGAAGGTCGAACACAGAGAGTGCTGGAGTGTCGTCAATGAAGAGGTTGGCTTTTTCCAAGTCTTTTACGCCTGAAGTAAGGTTGTTCCATTCTCTATCGGTCAAATCACCCTTACGGAGCTTCTCAGAGCTTAGTCCAGTTTCGGAAGATATGATTCTAGTAATCAGCTGAACAGATGACATCTCAAGTGAGAATACAGCGACCTTCTTCTGGTGTTCAACTGCCATATTCCTAGCCATGGATAGTACAAATGCGGTCTTACCCATACCTGGACGAGCGGCTAGAATGATCAAATCTGAAGGTTGCCAACCCGAGGTAACACGGTCTAATGCAGCAAAACCTGACGGAACACCCGAAAGTCCTTCTTGCTTAGAGATGTTCTCAATCTTATCGATGGCTTGACGAATGAGGTCTTCCGCGCTTTCGTAATTTCTTTTCAAGTTCCCTTGGGCAACTTCGAATAGCTTTTGCTCGGCATTGTCCAACAGTTCTAGGACATCGGTAGTCTCATCAAAAGCACTCTCGATAATCTCTGAAGAAATACGCACCAACTCGCGTTGAATGTGTTTCTGAAGAATAATGCGTGCGTGGTACTCAATATGCGCACCAGAACTTACTTTTTGACTGAGCTGCGCGAGGTAAGATTCTCCACCCGCTTTTTTGATGATACCCTCTTTGCGCAGTTCCGCGGCAACAGTCAAAATATCTACAGGTTGATTATCACCAAATAGGATGGTGATGGACTTGTAAATATTCTTGTGTTGGTCCTTGTAGAATGCCTCAGGGTGCAAGATGTCAATAACCTTGGCTAACGCATTCTTATCAATGAGAAGTGCACCCAATACAGCTTCCTCCAAATCAATTGCTTGTGGCGGTACTCGGCCACCTGCAGTCAGGTTGGTAGTCTGTCCAAGATTTCTTGGCGCTTGATTGCTGTATTGCGGGTCTTCCATAATTCTTATTCAGCGTATACACCCATATTAAAGAACTTTTCCATGCGCTGTTCCACGCGTTCTTCAGGGTTCAATTTGCTTAATGCTTTCGTATGCTTAATGATTGCCTTTTTAACTTCTTCAAATATCAATTCTGGATGTGCATGTGCACCGCCTAATGGCTCCTTGATGATGCCGTCGATCAATCCATTTTTCTTCATGTCAGTGGCTGTCAATTTTAAGGCTTCTGCTGCCTTCTCTTTGTGGTCCCAAGACCTCCAAAGAATGGAAGAACAGCTTTCAGGAGATATTACTGAATACCAGGTGTTCTCAAGCATTAAGACTTTATCGCCAACACCAATGCCGATAGCACCTCCTGATGCCCCTTCGCCAATGATGATACAAATCACAGGAACTTTAAGACGAGACATCTCCATGATGTTCTTAGCAATGGCTTCGCCTTGTCCACGTTCCTCAGCTTCCAAACCAGGGAAAGCTCCAGGGGTATCGATTAAAGTTACAATAGGTCTGCCAAACTTTTCAGCTTGTTTCATCAATCGAAGTGCTTTGCGGTACCCTTCAGGATTCGCCATGCCAAAGTTGCGGTACTGACGCATTTTTGTGTTCACCCCTTTTTGCTGGCCGATGAACATGTAAGTTTGGTCGCCTATTTTGCCCCAACCGCCAATCATGGCTTTATCGTCTTTCACGCCTCGATCGCCGTGTAATTCAATAAAATTGCCTTCGGTCAGCGCATCGATGTACGCCTGTGTATATGGACGCTGTGGGTGACGAGAGAGTTGAACTCGCTCCCAAGCGCTTAAGTTCCCGTAGATTTCCTTTTTCTTATCCACTAGCTTTTTGCGGATGTCGTCTATGGTTTTTGCCATATCAACGCCCGTTTCATCTGCTAGTTCAAGAGCTTTATTTAGTTGAATTTCAAGCTCTTCGATAGGTTTTTCGAAAGAAAGATATTCCATGTTTCATGTGTTTTCACAGCCCGCAAAATACCAAAACAAATTGCTTTAGCCTTTTCTTTTACGTGCTTTTATAATACCGTTGGCGATAACGGTTCCTAATATGATAAATACCCCGATGTAAAATTGGGGAGACATGCTTTCGGAAGCTCCGAAAAATAATGCTGCCAATAGGATGCCGTAAACCGGTTCAAGATTAATTGCGAGCATTACACTGAAGGGGGTTAGGCGTTTAAGCAGTTCGACACTTTTAATGAATGGATAGGCCGTACATGCCAGTGCGAGGATGGCGATGTAGATCCAATCAGAATTTTGAGTTGCCCACAGGTTCATAGGATTATCACCGACGATGAGCGAGTAGATTACTATAGAAAGAAACGCAAAAGTGAGCTCCCAGAAAGTGACTTGTACAGGTTTGGGATAACGCGTCACCAGTTGCTTGTTGAGTATGCTAAAAGAGGCACTAAGCATCGAGCTGAAAAGAGCGATGATGAGTCCCAATTGAAAATTGGTCAACTCGAAACCGAAATAGGATAAGAGTCGAATATCAGCAGTATTGGGTTCTTCGTAAAAAACTATACCTATTCCCAAGATGACTAAGAGTCCGAGCAGGAGTTCTATGGGGTCGAACTTTGTTTTGGATAAAATCGGACTCAATAACGACGACCAAAGGGCTCCAGTAGAAACACCTGCCAGCGTGATGCTGACGTTTGAAATTTTGATGGCTCCGAAAAAGGTGATCCAATGCACGGCTATAAGTACGCCGCAAAGCCACATGAAGAGAAGGTCCTTTGAATTGGCCTTAAAGCCTCTTTTTAAGACAAGGAGGTATATTCCAATGGCTACCGACGTAATTGCCGTACGGTTGTAAACCAATGCCAAAGCGTCGATGCTTATGAACTTTCCGAGGATGGCGGTGAAGCCCCAGATGAACACAATGAAGTGCAGATTGAGTTGATCCTTGGTATATGAATTCATTTTATTTCGGCGCTTTATTGTACCGCCAAACAGCGATGATCGCAAACAGTAGGTTAGGCAACCAGATCGCAAATTCCGCGGGTTGAATATGAATCCACATCAATGTTTTCCCCAACCATTTATCGGAAGATAAAACTCCTGTAGTTGCAAAGGTTTGAGAGATTTGCATGGCGAAAACATAGACCGCACAAATAACCAATCCGATGGCAATATTAATACCAAGTCCTCCGCGTTTCTTCTGGCTTGCCAAGGATACGGCGAGCAATACAAAGACGTAAGAGCTAAGTGGGTAGGAGGAACGACGCTGCATTTCCATTTGATAGGAAGCGATGTTTTCGTTCCCGGTGATTTCTTCTTGGGCAATAAAGGCGCTGAGTTCTTTTGAATTCATGGTGGCTATGGAGCTCAGCTTAGGGGCAATTTGTTCCGAGGTGAACTGAAGAACCGTGTCTAATCGTCTACCTGACGCGATGAACTCATTGCCAAGACTGTCTACCGTTCTTAGGCGATAGTTGTCAAGGCGCCAAGCACCAGTTGCGGTATCTAAACGAACGAAATCAGCACTCAGTTTGGATATGAGTCGGTGATCGTCGAAGGTTTCATAGGTGAATTGGTACCCGCTTTCGCGAAGGCCTGAGAAGGTTTCGAAGTACACATAGTGGCCAGGTAGAACTTGCCTGTGTACTTTTTGGTTGATGGGACGATTCACCCCTGTGATATACTTCTCCTCGAAGGCAATCCGCTTGATGTTGGTTTGCGGTACCAACAAGTGATTCAATGTTAAGGATAGGATACAGATGATGGTAGCGCCAATGAAGTAGGGACGAAGGAGCCGATTAAAGCTGGTACCTGAAGTGAGGATGGCCACCACTTCTGTGTTTGAGGCTATTCTCGAGGTGAACCAGATCGTAGATATAAAGAGGATGAGTGCGCTGAATAGGTTGCCGTAAAAAGCGACGAAGTTGATGTAGTAATCAAAGACAATTTCGTTCATGGTCGCACCGTTTTGGAAATCATCAATCTTTTCGCTGATGTCGAAAACGATAGCAATGGCCAAGATTAAAATCATGGTCAAAAAGAAGCTGCCCATGAATTTGCGCAGTATGTACCAATCCAGCTTGTTCACAACTACAATCTACGCTCTAATTTCGGAACCATCTCGTTTTTCCAGCTTGCAAAATCACCGGCGATGATATGCGCGCGCGCTTGTTCTACCAACCATAGGTAAAAGCGGATATTGTGCATGGAGGCAATTTGAGCGCCCAGGCTTTCCTTGCTATGTATGAGATGGCGCACGTATGCCTTGCTATATTGGCTGTCCACGAAGCTTGTTCCGTTCGGGTCAAGAGGCTCGTGTACATTTTCCCATTTTTTGTTGCGGATGTTTACGATGCCTTCGCTGGTAAAGATTTGTCCATTACGTCCATTGCGAGTAGGCATGACACAGTCAAACATATCTACCCCGAGGCTGATGTTCTCCAAGATGTTTGCGGGCGTTCCTACACCCATGAGGTACCGCGGTTTATCTTTTGGCAAGATGGCACATGCACCTGCAGCATGTTTGTACATTTCTTCAGCAGGTTCACCAACACTTAGGCCCCCAATGGCATTACCGTCTGCATTTTTACTTGCGACATATTCTGCCGATTCATTTCTGAGGTCCTCGTATGTGGAGCCTTGGATGATTGGGAATAGCGTTTGATTGTAGCCGTACAGGGGTTCCACTTGGTCCAAGCGGTCAAAGCATCGATCGAGCCAACGGTGGGTCATGTGCATGGACTTTTTAGCATAATCGTAGGTGCTTGGATAGGGTGGACATTCATCGAAGGCCATGATGATATCTGCACCAATCTCACGCTGGATGTCCATGACGCGTTCTGGGGTAAATAGGTGCTTGGTACCGTCGATATGAGAGGCAAAGGTGGCACCTTCCTCGGTGATCTTGCGTTGGTTGGCAAGGCTGTAGACCTGGTAGCCGCCGCTGTCCGTGAGAATAGGTCGATCCCAACCGTTGAATTTGTGCAGACCACCTGCATCTTTCAATATGCCTGTACCTGGACGTAAAAACAGGTGGTAGGTATTGCCCAAGATGATTTGGGCTTTGGTATCCTCTTTCAGGTCTTTGGTATGTACACCCTTCACGGTACCCGCAGTTCCTACGGGCATGAAGATGGGCGTTTGTATTTGACCGTGATCTGTGGTGATGGTTCCTGCGCGAGCAGAACTCTTTGGATCGGTATGTTCGAGTTGGAATTTCATTAGGCACAAAAGTACCAACTGCCGGGCATATCTTTGCCACATGTATACAGCTGAACTTATTTTCGAGCACTTTCCAGAATTGACCCCGAAACAGAAGGGACAATTTGAGCGTCTTGGGCCTCTTTATGAGGAGTGGAATGCTAAGATCAATGTCATTAGTCGCAAGGATATGGAGTCCTTTTACCTCAAGCACGTCTTGCACAGTTTAGGCATAGCGAAGGTCTATGATTTCATGCCGGGGCAGGTAGTACTTGATGTGGGTACGGGTGGTGGTTTTCCCGGTATTCCATTGGCCATACTTTTTCCCGAAACGGAATTTCATTTGGTCGATTCTATTGGTAAGAAGATCAAAGTTGTCAATGCGGTCGCAGAGGCGCTTGGATTGGAGAATGTGGAAGGCTCGCATGTCCGCGCTGAGGAATTGAAGTACCAATATGATTTTGTAGTCTCTCGTGCAGTAACGCACATGCAACGCTTTATACCGTGGATTAAAGGAAAATTGGCTAAGAAAAACTTTGACGACAAGCGTCCAAACGGCTTGTTGTATTTGAAAGGGGGAGATTTGGCAGAGGAGCTGGGACCGTTAAAGGCACAGCTCACTCATTTGAACCAATTCTTTTCGGACGAATTCTTTGATACAAAGAAAGTGGTTTATCTCACTAGAAAGGAGATTCAAGGATTCCATGTACCAAAAGTTAAATCTTAAGTTATTGATTATGAATAAGAAATCAGTACTCAGATACAGCTTGTTAATGGCGGGTTTTATTTGTACCCTGTCGTTAAATGCCCAGCGCTTGGTTCAACCTGGTGTGCAAATTGTCGACCGTTTCAAGGCGAATGTTCCTTCATTGGTCGTTAAGGCGAATCCACTAACAATGCCATTTGGTTATTTTGATGCGGGTATAGAATACCGCACACAGCGCTCAGGTTGGCTTTTATATACTCACGGATTCCTCAGAGGGAGTAACAGTGTAGAAAGTGCGAACTACAATTTCAATCTGTATGTTGAGACCCAGAATTATGGGCGTTTCGAATTTGGACGTCGCTGGTATTGGCAAAACCCCACCATGTGGAATGCCAACCGAGAAACCTACTTTGGATTGACTATGAACGCCGGGTTTACCAATTATAAGTTCACGGATGGATTCTATTACGACGATTTTGGTGAAGTGGTTTTACTCACGCCATTGCAGGACGCATCGCGCATAGATATGATATTGGCCGCCGAACGCGGTAGAACAAGAAACTGGGTAGGTCCAAATGCTGATTTTTACGGAGAGACAGCTTGGAAGTTAGGGTACAATTTTGGCGCTCGAATGCCCGTCCTATTGTACGCGATTCGATTCAATTATAAAGTCAATTAATAGGTATAAAAAAGGGCGCCCACCGAGCGCCCTTTTTTATTTTTCAATCTGTGTATTATCCCAAGAACGGGTAACGGTAATCCGTTGGAGGAACCAAACACTCCTTAATCGTGCGAGCGTTCACCCAACGTAGCAGGTTCATGTAAGAACCGGCCTTATCGTTTGTTCCTGAGCCGCGGCTTCCACCAAATGGTTGCTGGCCTACGACTGCGCCTGTTGGCTTGTCATTGATGTAGAAATTACCTGCAGCGTTTTCAAGGGCATTTGCAGCCTCAATAGCAGCATATCTATCGGCAGAGTAGATAGCGCCTGTCAATGCGTAATCGGAGGTGTTGTCGACCAACTCGAGGGTCGCTGCCCAATCAGTATCCTCGTATACGTAGATAGTAAGGACTGGGCCGAAGATTTCTTCAACCATGGTGCGGAACTTAGGATTAGAAGTAACCACTACAGTAGGCTCAACGAAGTAACCTACGCTTTTGTCATAGCTACCACCTGCGATGATTTCCGCGTCGTCCTGTTCCTTAACGAAGTCTATGTAAGAAGCAATTTTGTCAAAGGCACGCTCGTCAATGACAGCATTGATGAAGTTGCCCATATCTTCTGGTGAACCCATCTTGAATGTAGCAAGATCTGCCAATAAGCCTTCTTTTACTGCTGGCCACATACTTGAAGGTATGTAAGCACGAGAAGCAGCAGAACATTTCTGCCCTTGGAATTCAAAGGCGCCACGTGAAAGTGCTGTAACAACTTGCTGAGCGGGTGCCGACGGATGTGCCACTACAAAGTCTTTACCGCCAGTTTCACCTACGATACGTGGATACGCACGGTATTTGTCAATGTTCGTTCCAATGGTCTTCCATAAGTGCTGGAAGACCGCTGTAGATCCTGTGAAGTGAAGACCAGCGAAGTCTCTGTGGCTGAAGATGTAATCTCCCGCGACAGGTCCGTCTACATAAATAAGGTTGATGACACCGTCCGGTAAACCGGCCTCTTTAAAAATTTCCATCACAACGTTGGCAGAGAAAATCTGGCTGTCTGCAGGTTTCCATACCACAGTATTCCCCATGAGTGCGGGTGTTGCTGGAAGGTTTCCAGCAATGGCTGTGAAGTTGAACGGAGTTACAGCGAATACAAAGCCTTCAAGAGGGCGGTATTCTAAACGATTCCAAATGCCAGGAGCGCTCTCAGGCTGGTCGCTGTAGATCTGCGTCATATATTCCACGTTGAAGCGCAAGAAATCGGCGAACTCACATACGGCATCAATCTCTGCTTGGAAGCAGTTTTTACCCTGCGCAAGCATCGTTGCAGCATTTATTTTGTAACGGTATTTCGTGCTGATTAGCTCAGCAGCTTTTAGAAAGATTGCGGCTCTGTGCTCCCAAGGCATGGCACCCCATTGCTTACGTGCTGCAAGAGCACTGCCCACTGCAGCCTTTACGTGGCTTTCGTCACCAATATGGTAGTGACCTAGAACGTGGCTGTGCTCGTGAGGAGGCGTTAATTTGCCCAGTTGCCCCGTGCGAACTTCTTCACCTCCGATGTACATAGGTACATCTACAGTGGCTGCATATTGCTCTTTGTAGGAAGCTAGGAGTGCTTCTCTTTCTGGAGTACCTGGTGCATAATCATAGATAGGTTCGTTTGATGCAACCGGTACGTTGAAAATTCCGTTAGACATATTTGTGGTTATTTAATTCAAAAATGAGCATCAAAGTTACGCACTACATGGCAGAATTGATGGTTATTTGTGGCCGCTATACCAACGAAGCGGAATTTGTGGAAAGCTCGTGGATATTAACCGAAACTTTTCTTCCGCTTTATCCTTATTGGTTATAGAACATTTTAGTTTTGTAGCTCATTTAATAAATGCAAAAATGAAAACGCATAATTTCTCTGCTGGACCGTGTATTCTGCCGCAAGAAGTATTCAAAGAGGCCTCTGAATCTTTGATAAATTTTGACAATCTAGGATTGTCCGTTATTGAAATTTCGCACCGTAGTAAAAGCTTCGTCGCAGTGATGGATGAGGCAGTTGCTTTGGTCAAGGATCAACTTCAGGTCCCAGATACCCATGAAGTCCTGTTCTTACAAGGTGGTGCTTCTATGCAGTTTGCAATGCTCGCTTTCAACTTTTTGAGCGAAAACGGTACTGGACAGTATTTAGATACGGGTGCTTGGTCTTCTAAGGCGTATAAAGAAGCAGCCGGTCTAGGGAACGCGGAAGTAGTGGCCTCTTCTAAGGAAGCCAACTACAACTATATTCCTAAAGGGTACGCGATTGATGATAACGCCGATTACTTCCACTGTACATCGAACAACACTATTTACGGTACGCAGATCAAAGAGTTTCCTCAAACTGAGGCACCATTGATTTGTGATATGAGTTCAGATATATTCTCACGTCCTGTAGATGTGAGTAAATTTGATTTGATCTATGCTGGAGCTCAGAAGAACTTGGGGCCTGCAGGTGCTACTCTGGTTATTGTGAAAAAGGATGCTTTGGGAAAATCGGGACGCTACATTCCGACGATGTTGGACTACAACACCCATATTTCAAAGGGAAGTATGTTCAATACACCCCCAGTGTTCTCTGTGTATGTAAGCATGTTGACATTGCGTTGGTTGAAAGCCAATGGTGGGGTAGAAGCCGCTCAACAGCGCAATGAAGAAAAAGCAGCATTGCTTTATAACGAGATAGACCGCAACCCATTGTTTGTGGGAACTGCAGCCGTAGAAGATCGTTCTACAATGAATGCATGTTTCTTGTTGAACGACGAGGCGTCACATAAGGAGGCTTTTGATGCGATGATCGCAGAGAAGAACATCTCTGGCGTGAATGGTCACCGTTCAGTTGGAGGATATAGAGCTTCCATGTACAATGCCATGGATCTTGATAGTGTTGCTGCACTTGTAGATTGTATGAAAGAACTTGAAAACAAATTCTAAATGAAAGTATTAGCTAACGACGGAATCTCAGCTTCAGGAGCTGCAGCTATTCAGGCCTCGGGCCACGAGCTATCAACCACAAAAGTTGCCCAAAATCAACTGATTGATTATATCAACGAGGAGCAAATCGATGTTATTCTCGTCCGCTCAGCTACCACAGTCAGAAAAGATATGATTGATGCATGTCCTTCTTTGAAAGGTATTGGCCGTGGTGGTGTTGGTATGGACAATATCGATGTAGCGTATGCACGTGAGAAGGGCCTCAAAGTATTCAACACTCCAGCTGCTTCTTCAGATTCAGTAGCGGAGTTGGTGATGGGGCATATGAGATCTTTGGTGCGCTTTATGCACGATTCAAACCGTCAGATGCCGCTTGAAGGAGATTCGAAATTTGGTGCTTTAAAAAAGAGCTATGCCAAGGGCGTTGAGCTTCGTGGTCGCACGCTAGGTATTGTAGGGTTTGGTCGTATTGGTCAAGCGCTTGCCAAGCTTGCTATTGGAGCTGGGATGAAAGTTGTATTCTCGGACATCCACGAGGATAACGTAGATGTTGAGTTGTCTTTCTTCGACGGTCAGTCGGCGAAGTTTACCTGCGAAAATGTAGGTTTTGATCGCGTTCTAAGTGAAAGTGATTTCATTTCTGTACATGTTCCTGGAGGCGATTTAATTGGTGCTAACGAGTTGGCAAAAATGAAAGATGGTGTTGTATTGCTCAATGCTGCCCGTGGTGGTGTCATCAATGAGGAAGCCTTGTTGGATGCCCTTGAAAGCGGTAAAGTAGCAGGTGCAGGTCTTGACGTATTTGTTAACGAGCCTACCCCAGCGGTGAAGGTTCTCATGAACGGTAAATTGAGTATTACACCGCATATTGGTGCAGCGACTCTCGAGGCCCAAGATCGTATTGGTACCGAATTGGCCGCGCATATCGACGCTATTTAAGCCAACGTATTATGATACTTACAAGGGCCTGTGATTTTCACAGGCCTTTTTTTTGTGCATTTGTCTTTCAGCTTCGCGCGATTTCCATTGGTCTATTTGCTGTACCTTTCACCTACCTAATTACAGACGACCAATATGTTAAAACCACTACGCGCTTACCGCCCGGAGAGGAACAAGGCACACCTAGTGCCGAGCCGTTCGGTGGACTCTTATACAGCACGGCAATTGCTGGACAAGCTCGAGAATAATCCCTTTTCATTTCTTCAAGTCATTCGTCCTGAAACCGATCTTCTTCTGACCAATGAGGAGCGTTTTCAGCGCATCCGTGAACGCTTGGATGATTTTTTTGATGCCGGTGTATTTCGAGAGGACGAACAAGAGGGGTACTTCCTCTATGAACAGCGCACCAATGGTAAATCCTTTACGGGAATAATTGGATTGCTCGATGTGAATACATCCCGCATTCATTTGCACGAAAATACGCTCGATAGTAGAGAACGCTTGTTCGCCGATTATTTGGAAACGACAGGTTTCCAGGCAGAACCCATACTCGTATTTGGCCCTTCAAATGATTATAGAAAGGAAGTGATCAATCGAATTAAGGCGGATGATCCGCTTTTTGATTTTTATACGACGAATGAAATAGGCCACAGATTGTGGGCCGTCGACGAGCGTCATGCAGCTGCTTTACAGTCTTCCATGGAAGATATAAAGGAGTATTTTTTAGCAGATGGCCACCACCGTTACGGCAGTACATGTAGGGTGGCACAGTCCTTAGAGAGTAACACTGCAGCCCAGCATATTCTCACCATGTTTATGGACGAATCCGATCTCGGTATAGATTCCTTCGAGCGTTGGGTGAAAGTGAGTGCTGATGAAATCACTGTGGCCGATTTTAAAGCAAAGTTTGAGGTGTCGCCTAAATCGGGAGGCTTCGATGAGGTTGAGGGTGATCTAGAGTTGTTCATACAAGGACAGTGGTTCAGTGTCGTGCTGCCGACGGCGGTCGATCGTTCACTGCCACCGAGTTACCTTATGAAAACTATACTCGAGCCCATGTTAGGTATTAAAGACGCTAGAACGGACAAGCGAATAACCTACATTTATCAAGGCGATTGTGATCAAAGTGCAGAAATGGCTGTTAATGGATTGAGGGTAGGTTTTAGATTGCCCCCTGTGAGTGTAGAAGTATTGAAAAAAACAGCGCTGGCTGGAGGGATAATGCCTCCGAAAAGCACCTATATTGCCCCCAAATTAAGAAGTGGGATGTTGCTCCATCTATTCAAATGAGTATAGCAGAATCTATTGAGAAATACCGCGCCGAATTAGGCGATGTGCAGTTGGTTGCCGTGAGCAAGACAAAGCCAATAGAGGATCTGCAGGCGGCCTATGATGCGGGGCAGCGTCATTTTGGGGAGAACAAAATCCAAGAAATGGCTGCCAAACATGAAGCGCTCCCGAAGGATATATGCTGGCACATGATTGGCCACATACAAACCAACAAGATTAAATACATGGCGTCGTTTGTGCACTTGGTGCATGGGGTAGACCGCAAAAAGGTATTGGTTGAGCTCAACAAGCAAGCGGCGAAGCACGATCGCACAATTTCGTGTTTGCTTCAAATGCATATTGCGAAGGAGGATACCAAATTTGGTCTCGATGAAGGGGAGCTGCGTGAGATTCTATTAGAATTGGACCATTATCCAAATGTTCGTGTGGAAGGACTCATGGGTATGGCGACCAATACTTCCGATGCTGAGGTTATAGGTGCAGAGTTCGCCTACCTGAAGTCACTCTTCGATGAATTCCAAGATGGCCTTGAATGGACTACGCTGAGTATGGGAATGAGCGGTGATTATAAAACCGCAGTAACGCACGGTTCCACCCATGTGCGCATTGGGTCCGCTATTTTTGGTACAAGAAATTATACGGCGTGAGGTTCTCCGTCATTGACATAGAATGTACAGGCGGTACCTGGGGTGCTGAAAAAATTATTGACGTCGCTGTGTTCGTGATGGAAGATGGTGAAATCGTTGATCAGTTCGTTTCCTTGGTCAACCCTCAAATGGCCATTGATCCTTATGTAACCAAACTGACAGGTATTACCAACAAGATGGTTCGGACTGCGCCTAAGTTTTATGAGCTGGCAAAGCGTCTGGTAAAGATTACAGAGGGCACCACATTTGTGGCGCACAATATTGGGTTTGATTACCGAGTATTCCAGCAAGAGTTTGAGCAGCTTGGTTTTGATTTTCACAGAGCAACCTTAGATACCATTCCTTATTGTGAACGCATCTTCCCAGAATGGGAGAACTACGGGCTTAAAACCGTAGCAAAGGAGCTTGGGCTCGTAAACTCTGCCCGTCACCGCGCTGAAGGAGATGCTCGGTTAACGGCTGATTTGCTGCGTATTTTACTTCAGAAAGACAGGGATAGCTATTTGGATAAGGTTTTCGTCTCAAAATCGGCCAGTGAACAGCGTAACCCGTTCAAGGAGCAGGTGAAGAACCTTCAAAACAAGGTGGGCATCTATTATATCTATAATGAAGCTGGAGAGCCTATTTACATTGGTAGTAGCAAGGACTTGCAGAATAGTGTAAACCGGCACTTTGTTGCGGATAACAAACTTGCTTTGGCATTACAGGCCGATGCACATCGCCTAGAAGTGGAACATATCGGCAATGAGGCTGTCGCTCAAATTCAATACAAGCGAACGGTGGATGTGCAGCGTCCGATGTACAACAATACCAAGAAGCGTAGTTTTCTGAATTTTGGCTTGTTTACCGAACCGAAGAAGAGCGCGATGGTGGAGTATATTAGGGTATATCCCATACGTCATAAGGCGCCTCAATTTTATTTTGAAGGTCCCAAAGCACTCTACGAGTTTTTACAACGCGTGATGATGAACGAGGCGCTGGATCCGTTTACATTTCTGCTAGATAAAGACCGCGAGCATTACTTTAAGCACACAAAGAATTTACAGTGGAAAGCACGCGCAAAAGAGCTGCCGTTGAGCAGATTGCGTGAGTATCTGTTTCCGCAAGAGGGTACCCTCATTGGTCCGGGTAGAAAAGACAATGAGAAGTGTGCCATTTTGATTGAAGGGGGGCGAATCTTAGGATATACTTATTTCTACCTCGCTACAGACGGGGTAAATAGAGCACAGCTGAAGAAGCGGATGGTTGATTTAGAGCACGATGCTTACGCTGCCGGTATCATACATCACTTTTACAGCAAGGGATACCTGAAACTGCTCGAAGAGTAGTTACTGGAAGAAGTATGCTAGGCTTACCACAAGTTGCGCTCTACGCTGATCCAGCTCAAACTGGTAATCCGTGTCGTTGTAGTTGTAGTTCACATTGCCGGCAAGCATACCAAAACCACTTTCATACTTGACCTCGCCGAGGATTCTCCATAGTTTGATGCCCGCATGAATGTGCCAGCCCCATGTAAAATTCGCGTCCACATCCGGTGTCCATAGGTCGCTTCTATTGGCAAATGGGATAGAGGGCGTGGCGCCCAATCCAGCAAAGGCCGGGCCTACTTTAGCACCCGCGCTAATTGGGAAGTCCAGGCGTTGAACGGTAGAGTTTATGGTGAAGTCGTTTCCGCCGTCCGTGATGGCAATGGTTTCGTCGAACTGTGTATAGAGCGCTTCACCATGAACGTACACGGGAATGAGCGGCAGGCTCACTCGAGTAATCATACCAATATTAAACCCGTCGCTAAATTCAGTTTGAATGTTTGAAATATCGTAGGTCTGGTCGTTAACGATGCTGTTGATGTCGTTCAGACTAAGGGTTTGTTGAGGAAGATTAACGCCGCCCTTCATACCAAAACGAATGACCTTGAGCTGCCCAAATACATTCGATGCAGCCAAAAGGAATACCAATAGGGTGGTGGTCTTCAGTGTTTTCATCATCGTTCTCTTTAAGGGGTTAGTACATGCAGAGCAAATACTATTCCCAAAAGGTGGCGAGGTATTTTTCTACGTTTGCCTCAATGCGTTCTTGAGCACCTTCTAAAGGCGCTTGCTCGAACGACTTTCCTGTAATCTTCTCGAACAACTCGCGGTAACGGGTACTCACAAGATTTACAAAATCGTCTGTCATTTCAGGCACCTGCTGTCCTTCTTTTCCTTGAAAGCCATTTTCCATGAGCCATTCACGGACAAACTCTTTGCTAAGCTGGCGCTGTGCTTCGCCTTTTTCTTGGCGCTCTGCATAGCCTTCGCTGTAGAAGTAGCGCGAGCTGTCTGGAGTATGAATCTCATCGATCAAAACAATAGTACCGTCGGCTAATTTTCCGAATTCGTATTTGGTATCAACCAGGATAAGTCCGCGCTCAGCAGCCATCTCGGTGCCGCGTTGGAACAAGGCACGCGTGTATTTCTCGAGCTGTAGGTAATCGGCTTCGCTCACGATGCCCTTAGCAATGATGTCCTCACGAGAGATGTCCTCGTCGTGATCTCCATGCTCGGCTTTGGTTGCTGGGGTAATGATGGGCTCGGGAAATGCATCGTTTTCCTTCATGCCTTCAGGAAGGACGACTCCACATAATTCGCGTAGACCGCTCTTGTAGGTGCGCGCAGCGTGTCCTGCAAGGTAACCGCGGATCACCATCTCTACTTTGAACGGTTCGGCACGCTGACCAATAGTTACTTGAGGATCCGGAGTGACCGCCCGCCAGTTTGGAACAATGTCCTCAGTGGCTACTAAGAAATGCTCGGCAATCTGATTCAATACCTGCCCTTTTCCCGGAATTGGACGCGGCAATACTACATCAAATGCGGAAATACGGTTGGAGGCCACCATTACTAAAACGTCTCGGCCGATGGTATATACGTCGCGAACCTTTCCGCGGTAAAAGTTAGTCTGTCCTGAAAATTGATACGTTGGCTCTTGATTCATGATCAATCTTTTTTCTCGTAAGCGGTGATAATCTTTTTAACTAATGGGTGACGGATTACATCTCGGCCGTCAAGGTGTACAAATCCAATTCCCTTCACACCATTCAATGTAGTAATGGCCTCTTTAAGCCCACTTTTTTGGTGTTTTGGCAAATCGATTTGTGAGGTATCTCCTGTAATGATGAAACGGGCATTTTCACCCATACGGGTCAAAAACATCTTCATCTGCGAAGTGGTCGTATTCTGACTTTCATCGAGAATCACATATGCATCGTCAAGCGTTCTACCGCGCATAAAGGCAAGCGGAGCGATCTCAATAGTTCTGTTTTCTAGGTAAAATTCGAGCTTCTCCTTCGGAATCATGTCTCGCAACGCATCGTAGAGCGGCTGCAAATACGGATCCAATTTCTCTTTCAAATCCCCGGGCAAGAATCCCAAATTTTCACCGGCTTCCACAGCAGGACGCGTCATGATGATTCTACGCACCTCTCTATTCTTCAGTGCCGCAACTGCCAAAGCGACTGCAGTATAGGTCTTACCTGTTCCTGCAGGACCAATGGCAAAGACGAGGTCGTTGGTCATCGAACTTTCCACCAATTTGTGTTGGTTGGTGGTCTTCGCTTTGATGATGCGACCTTGAGGGCCGTGAAGAATAACTTCGTCCTTGAGCATGGTGTGTTTGGTACGTGCAGTATCCTTTGCTTGAATGAGCTCCTCTAATGCTCGATCGTCGAGGCGCTTGTTTTTGCTGACATAGGCCACAATAGCTTCGAGTTTGTCTTCAAATTCTTCCAGTGTTTCTTCTGGTCCCGTAACCTTTATTTCGTGGCCTCGGGCAACAATTTTTAGTGCTGGAAAGTAAGCGCCAATCTGCTTCAGATAGGTGTTGCTTGGCCCATACAACTGGGCTGGATCAGCCGACGTGAGTTCAAAAACTTTTTGTGTCAATTACTGCTGTGTTGAGTACTGTTTTAGAAGGCGGAATTGCCTTACTTTTGACAAAGTAACTACATTTTCACCAATACACCACCTGCACTAGCGAGCATCTATGGGAATAATCACATTAATATCGGATTACGGACTGCGCGACAATACTGTTGCTCGGTTGAAGATTCGTTTAATGCGTCGCATAGAAGAGGCTAGGTTGTTGGATATCAGTCACTTGGTGGAACCTCACAATATTCTTGAGGCGGCGCATATGCTCAGAGGTGTGTACCGCGACTTTCCAAAGGGCACCATACACTGTGTCATGATTGGGACCTCCCCAATGGAAGGTGGCGAATACATCTGTTTGAAGGCGTGTGGCCAATTCTTTTTAGGCACCAACAACGGGTTGCTTACCAGTGTCCTGAAAAATGAAAAAATAACGGGGGCGAGAATGTTAGACATCCGCGGCATAGACCCCAACGATGAAAAAGAATTGTTCGCAGCCGCTGCATCACACCTGTTTAGCGGAGGAAAGATAGAAATGCTCGGTCCTGCCATCACTTCTGTGAAAAAGGTAAAAGAGCCTGCTGCCGGCATCGGCGATTTTGCCATTAGTGGCAACGTAGTCTATATCGACCGCATGGGAACGTGTGTGACGAATATTTCTCGCGAGAGTTTCCAGAACCAATTGAAGGGGAGGACCTTCTCGGTGGAATTGGCCCGCAACAGAAGCATGAAGAAAATTTACGACCGCATCGCTGACGTACCGCAAGGAAAATTAGCGGCCCTTTGGAACGAAGAAGGCATGCTTTCTATCGCAGTGGGTAAGAGTGGCGGTGAACATATCCGAGGCAGTAATGAATTAATCGGAATGAAGATTCACGATTGGGTACGCATTGACTTCGTATGATAGAACGGATAGTGAAATTAGCCATTGACCCGAGCTCGGAACAGGGCACTACTTTTCGTGCGATTTTTGCTGAAAGCAAAAATCGCATCGCCGAGCAGCCCGGTTGCCACGGTGTACACCTACTCGAGAGTGAGGGACATTTCTTCACGCATAGCCTTTGGGAAAGTGAGGCCGATTTAAACGCATACCGCCAAAGTGCGTTATTTGGAAAAGTATGGCCAAAGACCAAAGCGTTATTTTACGATAAACCCCAGGCATGGACGTGCCATAAGACCGACAGCAGCGAAGCATGATTGCACAACTCAAGAAAGAACTACAGCTCTACTTTTCGGGCATCTTAGGCTATTTGATCATCGGCATTTACTTGCTCGTGAACGGCTTGATGCTCTGGATATTTAACGGACCCTTTAATTTGCTTGAGGGCGGTTACGCTTCATTGACCAACTACTTTGGCCTTGCGCCGTGGGTGTTCTTATTCCTCATTCCAGCGGTAAGTATGCGCGTCTTTAGCGACGAGATTCGTTCAGGGATGATGGAGCTTTTAGCGGTACGCCCGATTTCAACGACACAGCTTGTTGTCGCCAAATACCTTGGAACACTTTCCGTAGTGGTATTGAGCATTGCCCCTACACTCATCTACCTCTGGAGCATGAGCGCTTTGGGTTCTCCGGTTGGGAATCTTGATTGGGGTGCAGCAATAGGGTCGTTTATTGGTCTTCTGGCATTAGGGGCAGCCTATACTGCGGTGGCACTTTTCGCCAGCGCGCTTACTTCCAACAATGTGGTAGCCTTTGTTTTAGGGGTAGCCCTTAACATGGGCATGTACCTCGGATTCGAGGCGTTGGCAGATATCTATAAATTCAGCGGTTGGGAGCTCACGGTGCGCCAGTTTGGCTTTAACGAACATTATACTTCTGTATCACGTGGCGTTCTAGACGGCCGTGATTTAGGGTACTTTATCGGTGTAGTACTGCTGTTCCTCTCCGGAACATTCATTGTGCTCAGTAGACGCCACCTCCACGCGAGCGGACGCACCAAAATAGCCTACCTCGTCGGTGCGGTATTGGTTATTCTTATCAGCCAAAGCGTACGGTTCAGAATAGATTTAACCGAAGAGGGAAGGTATTCGCTGAGCGAAGGCACGGAATCTTTATTGGACCAGGTGGAAGAGCCCATGCTCATCAAGGTCTACCTCGAGGGCCAATTCCCTGCGGGTTTTGAGCGCCTAAAGCTTGAAACGCAATTCATGCTCGAAGAATGGAGTGCACGCAACGGCAATGTATTCTTTGAATTCATCAATCCGAACGAAGCTGAAAAGCAAGCGGAGTTTAAAAACCAATTGGCCACCAAAGGCATAAATGCTGTGCAGCTTCAAGTGAAAACTAAGGACGGCGAGAGCGTGCTCAATGTTTTTCCAGCGGCTGTGATGAGCTATAAAGAAAAAGAAGAGACGGTCATCCTGTTGGAAGATGTGATGGTTTTCGATCCAGCAGAACAAGTAAACATCAGCATACAACAACTTGAGTTCAATTTGGCGCGTTCACTCTCTGCATTGCTGCAAACCGAACGACAAAAAATAGCCATGATTACCGGCCACGGCGAGCTTACGGCTTCACAGACGGCGGGTATAGGATTGGCCTTGAGTGAACATTACGCCGTCGAGCGATTCTCTATGGAGACCTACAAGGCAAAGGCCGACGGTTCACCAGATATCGAGGATATGGTGCGCCGTTTGAACAGTTTTGACCTGGCGGTGGTAGCGAAACCAACGAAAGCCTTCTCAGAATTGGACAAATACCTCTTGGATCAATTCCTCATGGGAGGCGGACACCTCATGTGGTTTGTGGACGGTGTTCATGCTGAGATGGACAGCTTGAGCTTCGGTCCAGAATTTTTAGCATACCCCACCTATTTCGACCTGAACCTTACGGACCTGCTTTTCAAGTACGGCGTACGCGTAAACACGAATCTTTTGCAAGACATACGTTGCGCAGGTATCAACGACAGGCGCAGCATCAACCCTTGGGTCTATTTCCCACTACTGGGGCCAACTGCACATCCTGCGGTTGCCAACCTCAATGCGGTCAAAGGGGAATTTACGAGCACCCTCGACACTTTGGAGGCTCCCGGTATTTTGAAAACCCCATTGTTGCTGAGCTCAACCAACGCTAAGAGCACACCTGCGCCGCATACGGTGAGTTTAGAAGCCTTATACAACCGCCCGGACCCACGTACCTTCCGCAGTAAAGACCTGTTGGCAGGTGTGCTCCTCGAAGGAATATTTGAAAGTGCCTATGCCAATAGGATTGCGCCACGTACTGCGGGTAATGCCTTGCCTCAGATCAAGGAGAGTGCGCCAACGAGCATTGCTGTTTTCAGTGACGGCGATATCATTCGCAACCAAGTGAATCTCATTAATCCGGAGCTCCCTAGAGGTCAACCCTTGCCGTTGGGCTTTGATCAGTACACGAACATCCAATACGGCAATGACGATTTGCTCTTGAATCTCTCGGACTATATGTTGGACGACCGCGGACTGATGGAGACGCGTACGCGTGATATAAAATTGAGATTGCTCAGCGAAGAGAAATTGACCAATGAAGCTGCCAAATGGAAAGCAATCAATGTGGCCTTGCCGGAGGTGTTGCTGTTGCTTGTTGCCGGTATGTTGACCCTTTACAGAAGAAGAAAATATGCACGTTAAGAACAGTCTATATAGCCTACTATTGGCCCTTGTTGTGGTGAGCTGTGGTTCACCTGCCCAGAGCGACGGCATGGAAGAACTTAAGGCACAGTACGACTTTGCCATTGCCGATACAGCAAGTATTACTAAGGTTGTCATTAGCGATAAGAAACCTTCACAGGTAGTTCTTCAGCGCACTGATAATGGTTGGTTAGTAGACGGACAGCATCCTGTTCGTAAAGATGCTATAGAGGTGTTGTTGGAAACTTTGGGCAGTGTAACACTCAAGAATTTTGTTTCAAAAAGTGCAGTACCTGCTGTGAATCAGCGCATGGAGGTGTACGGCAAATGGGTTGAGGTATACAGTGGTGACGAATTAGTGAAGAGCTATATCGTTGGCACAGAAACACCGGACATGTTAGGTACGTATTACCGCATGGTCGATTCAGAATTGCCTTTTTCTGTCTACATCCAAGGTTTTAACGGGTATTTGACCACCCGATTTTTTACCGAGCCTTCCATGTGGCGCGACAGAACAATATATGGCCTCGCCCCAGAGAAGATTGAAAGTATCGAGATGAACGTCAATGGTCCTGAGGGCTTCTTTTGGATGATTACGCGCAAAGAAGGCGACGGGTTGAATGCTCCGGCGAATGATGCAAGCAGTTGGTCTTTGGTGGGCGGTGAGTTCGAGCCATTGCCGTACAGCAATCCACAACTGCTCTATTCGGCAGTGGCTGCGGTTCGCACCTTGAAGTATGAAGGTGCCGTAGTCTCCACAGATAACATCTGGGAGAAGAAAGACAGTATTTTTAGTTCGACCCCAGCCTTTTCATTCTATGTGCATACCACTGATGGGGCCATCTTGGAGACGCGTGCATTTTACAAGAAAACCGAAGGCATCTTGGTAGGAGAAGACGGTACACCGCACGAGTGGGATCCCGACAGATTCTATGCGGAGTTGCCGGATGGAAGAATGGCACTTATACAGCGCTACGGCTGGCGTAACCTCATGTTGACCCCTTGGGAGTTTAACTAGCGGTTATTAACAAAAACCTGTGATTAAAAAAAGAATTGGACACGGATAAAACTTACCTGTCCGATTATCTTTGTTTACTATCAATTGATAAGACGACCTATTATGAAATTCATCGTATCTAGTTCTAAGCTGTTGAAACAACTCCAACTGATTGGAGGAATCATTCAAAGCAACAATACCCTACCTATTTTAGACAACTTCCTTTTTGAGTTGAAACAAGGTGAGTTGGTAGTGAGCGCTTCCGATCTAGAAACGACGATGAGTGTCAATCTTGAAGTCGAAACAGAAGATGTTGGTTCTGCCGCGGTACCTGCGAAGGTGCTGATGGACACGTTGAAGACGTTCCCTGAGCAGCCGTTGACCTTCACTTTTGACGAAGGTTCGCATACGATTGAATTGTCTTCAGATTACGGTAAGTATTCTTTGGCCTTTATTGACGGTGATGAATTCCCGAAATTCCCAGAGCTTGAGGACGCAACATCTACAACACTTCCTGCAGAGGTCTTGGTTACAGCCATTGGTAAAACGTTGTTCGCCACAGGAAACGACGAGCTTCGTCCAGTGATGAGTGGGGTTTTCTTCCAGTTCGATTCAAACGGCTTAACCTTCGTAGCCACGGACGCACACAAGCTTGTACGTTACAGAAGAACAGACCTGGGTGCAGAGAGCACTGCTGAGTTCATTATGCCGAAGAAGCCGTTGAATATGCTTCGTGGTTCATTGAGCTATGATTCTTCGGAGGTGAAGGTAGTTTACAACAACACCAATGCACAGTTCTCGTTTGACAACGTGGTTATGGTATGTCGACTAATTGACGGTAAATACCCGAACTACGAGGCAGTTATCCCGCAATCGAACCCGAATGTTATGTTGGTAGATCGCAGCGCATTCTCTTCTTCAGTGAAGCGTGTGGCTATCTTCTCAAATAAAACGACGCACCAGATTCGTTTGCGTATCGCAGGGGCAGAAATGGGCATCAGTGCAGAAGATCCAGATTTCAGCAACAAGGCGAACGAACGCTTGGCCTGTGATTACCAAGGCGATGACATGGAGATTGGCTTTAACAGCCGTTTCTTGTTGGAAATGCTAGGCAACCTAGGCTCTGATAACGTTCGTATGGAGATGAGCGCACCGAATCGCGCAGGTATTCTTATTCCAGCGGATGGTGTAGACGAAGGTGAAGATCTATTGATGTTGGTAATGCCAGTGATGCTTAATCACTAAGCACTCTTTAACTATTTTCTTGGGTCCAAGGTAGTTGGCACCCTACCATTAGTTGGTGCCACCTCAAGATTTTGAACGAGAGGGTAGGCCTCCTGAATCTGCCATTTACCCTTCTCCCAGTACACACGATCGTAAGAAAAGTCCGGACCGTAGGAAAACCATTTTTCTTTCAGATTCTCTTTCGAAGGTGCGAGGTGGTCACAAATGATCCCTGCGTGTTTTCCGTCCCAACGCACTGCAGCTGAAAGCGAGCTGTTGTATCTAAACTGTATTCTGTAAGGACGTCTCGCATAACGCTCGTCCCCGTTACTTCGAATATTGAAGATGCGTGAACCAAAGTGGAGTTGCTTTCTAGAACTGCCTAGTTCTAAAGCGTCAATGTATTTCGTGTGGTAGGAGCGACCAGGCCTGAAAGTAAGCAGGGTATATACTTTCTTGCCCTTGCTCTTCTTGGTGATAATGTCATAGCATATGCCACCAACCCATGAGCCTCCTTTGAGCCAGCGGTAGGCTGCGTCTTCTGTCCCGTAGTCTTCTAGAACGATGCGTTTTGGTCCCTTCCAATCGGGGTTCCATAAAAAGCCGTGGTAAGTAAAACCACCACGCGGCTGAGGAACGATCCAGGTATAGAGCGCGAAACTTTGGTCTGCCGGCAATTGAACACTCAAATTTCTGACGGAAGGAAGTGTATTGCCGTAATTCTTATCGATACTAATGAACGACCATAGACTGTCGGCGAATACTTCAGCCAATGAATCTGCAAATGAAGCATTTGAAGGCAAAAGGTATGCGTTACCTAGCCTTTGTAAAGATTGTTCGTTGGGTTGGGCGGCGGCGGTTAGACTAAGCAGGAGAAGCGCAAAAAGGCTATTCTTCAACATGCATGAAGTCTTTTTTCGCCATAAGTTCCTCTTCAGTTTCTTCATTGTCTTCGTCCGGCACACAGCAGTCTACAGGGCATACTTCCGCACATTGAGGTTCTTCATGGAATCCAATACACTCCGTACACTTATCAGTTACAATGTAGTAAACGTCGTAATCAACAGGCTCTTGTGCTTCATCGGCGTCATATTTATTCCCGTTAGGGGTAATAATGTTACCGCTGAGGTCGGTTCCTTCGCTGAATCGCCACTCAAGTGCACCTTCGTATATCGCGTTATTCGGACATTCCGGTTCACAAGCACCGCAATTAATGCATTCGTCAGTGATTTTAATAGCCATATAGCCCTGTTGTTTTAGCTTTGCAATTCTTAACGCAAATGTAGCGCCAATGTTTTTTACTGACCATAGGATTGAAGCAGTTTCCCAATTAGGAGTGTTCATAAGAGAATTCGTCCAAGGGAAATCTATTTCCAACGGTCACGAAGATCTCGCAGAAGAATTGCGCGCTGCGATTACGCGTTCCTTCAGACACAACGGTTGGTTCGTGGAAGAAAACACCATGCAGGCGCTTGAAGCGTGGGGCAATGAGCTCACCAAAGAGAACCTTGAAGCATGGCGTGAACGCGAGGGAGGAACTGCTGAAGTTGCTCGCACAAGAGTGGGTATCGTTATGGCAGGCAACCTGCCGCTGGTAGGCATGCATGATTTTTTGAGTGTATTCCTCTCGGGCCACTTTGCACTCATTAAGATGAGTAGCGACGATCAATACCTCTTGCCAGTTTTAGTGAAGGTGTTGCTACGCTTTGACGAGCTTTTTGAAGGCGATTGGATTTTTGTCGAGCAGCTCTCAGATATGGGCGCAGTCATTGCAACTGGAAGTGACAATACTTCACGTTATTTCGAATACTACTTTGGTAAATACCCGAACATCATCCGCAAAAACAGAACCTCAGTGGCTGTTTTGACAGGAAATGAGACCGAAGAAGAGCTGAGAGGACTGGGAGCAGATATTTTCTCCTACTTCGGTATGGGATGCAGAAATGTGAGTCACTTGCTCGTTCCTGAAGGGTACGACATTCAAAACGTCTTTGCCAATATTGTGGACTACAGCGATGTGGTAAACAACAATAAGTACGGCAACAACTATGACTACTACCGTGCTTTATTCTTGCTGAACCAAGACGATTTCTTAGAAAACGGCTTCATCATTGTTCGCGAGAACGAAGAGCTACACACCCCAGTGTCCATACTTCACTACAGCACTTATCCTGAGTCGGGGCCACATGCACGTCTCGAGGCTTGGGGAGATAGCGTTCAATGCGTTGTGGGTCAAGGTTATCTTTCGCTTGGCACTGCGCAGAAGCCTCGTTTATGGGATTATGCAGATGGGGTTAATACCCTAGAATTTCTTAAAAATCTTTAAGGGCGCTCCAAAGCGCCAATAGTGGCAGGGGTACTTCTACCAGAACCTCCAAGATCGAGCAGCGGACTAATGGCAGTAGCCTTCGCTTTGCTGAATAATAGGGAAACAGAATCTGGTAAGAATCTCCACTGGTCTTCGGGGATCCAAGGGGTGGAGGAGAAGCCCCAATTCAAATTAAATTCACAATCCTTGAACATGGTCGTGTCGGTCAACGTGTAATGACCGGCTTCGGGATTCGGTTCGATTTTTAGTGCACTGTTTTCAAATTGTACATCAAAAACCTCGTTGTTATCAATGCCCATGGCCACTTCGCTGGCGAGATTACCTCCGATATAAGTATTAGTGAATGTAGCACTTAGGCTCCTTGTGTAACGGTTACCGGCGGCGTCTTCAAAGAAGTTGACCATGCCAATACCAGTGCCGCCTCGAGAGGAGAAGCTCCATGTGTTGTTAATGGTGCTGTGGTCAAAGCGATAGTTTCCTCCTAAACCGTAAAAACCATATACCCCACTAGGACCGATGGCGAGATTAGTTCCTAAAATGTGACCGTATCCGCCGTAAAGACCTACTCTTGAACTGTGCGTTATGATGGTGTTGCTCAGGGTAAGGTTAGGGAGGACCCCCCAAGCACTATCCACCCGCAATGCAGTCGATGAATTTTTAATAATCAGGTTGTTGAGTATTGCTTTTGATTGCGCACCACCTTGGATGAATACGCCGCCTAGCAGCCCGCCCCACTGACCGGGCACCCACTCATAAGAGGGTTCCAATCGGTCCCCTTGGAAAACTACGGCGTTATCCATACTTCCAGTTTCATTTGGATCGACATACAGCTCGCCATCGCGGTATACCCAGAGGCCACTACCAGCATGGAAATGAACTTGGGTTCCTGGCTCAATGGTTAATCGATGTGCACTATCCACGACTGCATACCCATAAACAACGTGTGGTTTAGTATTGTCCCAAACTTCGTTTTCTCCCAACACGGAATAGGCAAGTTTGAGTGGAGGGAGTGGTTCGGGACGATTAATAGTCAGCACATTCGTAGGGAAGTGATACACAGCATCCCAGACCGTAGTAACCAGGTCTACATGTTGCTGTATACCGCCATTCTCAAAAAGAATACTGTCCTTGTAAACGAGCTCAGTTGATCCGGCCGCATCAGGACTAATTTCAATAAAGATATAGGTGCTGTCTTTGGCCAACACCTCCACGTTTTTCACATCTTTACCGCTTACCCCATCCACGTTCATACGGTAGAAACTCCCGGTACCTCGGCCCAAATACACGCGATCGATGGTGATATTCTCATCCGACGGGTTGAAGACCTTCAGGGTACGTGTAGAGCTGGCCAGTCCTGTAAAGACCGTATCGAGATAGATGGTATCCGATGAAAAGCCCAATTCTACATTGGTGCCCGGGAATTCTATCGTATTCCTACAACCGACAATGGTCGTAAACAGCGCGAACGATATAATAATTTTCAGGATTTTCATCTACTAGCGAAGCTACATCACTATTTTTGCACCACCAATTAAGCGGCGTGCGAACATTTAACTTATATTTGCCGTCCGAAATAACGGAAATGGGGTCTGGGCAAAAACTCAGGCTATTAAATACAAAACGAAATGAAAACAGGAATTCATCCAGAAAACTACCGCTTGTGTGTCTTCAAAGACATGGGTACAGGCGATCAATTCATCACTAAGTCTTGTGCTGATGCGAAAGACACTATCGAAGTAGATGGTGTTGAATACCCACTAATCAAAATGGAAATTTCTAGCTACTCTCACCCGTTCTACACTGGTAAGGTGAAGCTTGTTGATACCGCAGGTCGTGTGGATAAATTCCGCAGCCGTTACGGTAAGAGAGGATAAGATACCTAGCGTATCAAAATTTAGGACCCGCTGTGTGCGGGTCTTTTTTTTGCCCTAAATTCGAAGGAACCAATAACGCACCGAATGAAGATTCAACTCGTTGACGGTAAACACCGTTCTCACTTACTTCCCTTAACCTATACGAGGCCTGTAGCAGAATTGCGCTGTGGCATTATCACTATCGCTGAGAAATACACGAAGCGTGGTCACGAGATAGGCTATGGTACTGAGGCGTATTTGAATGTGAAGTATCCTTCTATTGAAGCCGAGGTATTGGTAAGTGGTAGTGTATGTCCTACGGATGCATTTTTAGAGGCTGTTGCGGGTTTAAGTAGCGGTCAAGCCCTTATTCAAGGCGACGAGTTATTGGCATTTAAAGGCGAGAAGTGGGAAGATGAGCCGTCGGAAATTATTCCATTCAGTGGCGCTTTGAACCTCATCACCCGTCCTTGGGACATCTGGAGTAAGAACGCTTCAGAATTAAATCTAGACTTTGATCTACTCACGAAAGACCGCTTTAGCGCTCCGATTGATGCAACGAATACCGTTATAGGAGATCGCATATTCTTAGAGGAAGGAGCGAAGGCCACGGCAAGTATCCTCAATGCGACATCGGGACCAATTTATTTGGCAAAGAATGCTGAAATCATGGAAGGCTGTATCGTCCGTGGTGGCTTGGCATTAGGAGAAAGTAGTGCTCTAAAGATGGGAGCTAAAATTTACGGTGCAACCACTTTAGGCCCACATTGTAAAGTAGGTGGGGAAGTCAATAACAGCGTAATTATCGGCTATTCGAATAAAGGCCATGACGGTTTCTTGGGCAATAGTGCCCTGGGTGAATGGTGTAATTTGGGTGCAGATACCAACAATTCAAACCTTAAAAACAACTACGACGAAGTAAAGGCATGGTCATACGTGGACGGTCGATTCGCAAAGACGGGACAGCAGTTTTGTGGCCTCATTATGGGCGACCACAGTAAATCAGGTATCAACACCATGTTTAATACAGGTACGGTCGTAGGTGTAAGTGCAAACGTTTACGGTGCTGGTTTCCCACGCAACTTCATTGCCTCGTTTACTTGGGGCGGACCACAAGGCACGATGGAATACCGTATCGATAAAGCATTAGATACAGCAGATCGAATGATGAAACGCCGCGGTCTAGAGGTAAACGAAGTAGAAAAGGCAATCCTCGAGCAGGTGTACGCGCTTAGCGCTGAATACCGTCGTTAATTAGAGTTGCTTTAGCGCTGCAATAGTTGCTTTCGGGTCTTCACTCTTGAAGACAAAAGAACCTGCAACAAGGGCATCTGCACCGGCAGCAACCAATCTAGCGCCTGTTTCAAGATTCACCCCTCCGTCAATCTCGATAATGGCTTTAGAACCACTCTTATCCACTAATTCACGCGCCTGCGCAGTCTTTTTGATGGTGTTCTCGATGAACTTTTGACCGCCAAAACCAGGATTTACACTCATCAGCAACACCTCATCCAAATCTTGAACGATATCTTCCAATACGCTCACCGGAGTATGTGGATTCAACGCCACACCAGCTTTCATTCCTGCATTGTGAATCTCTTGGATGGTACGGTGTAAGTGCGTACATGCTTCATAATGCACGGTAAGGATATCTGCGCCACAGTCTTTGAATGTTTGAATGTAACGCTCGGGCTGAACGATCATCAAATGCACATCCATAACCTTATCGCAATTGTCCGCCATGGTTTTAACCACTGGCATTCCGTAGCTGATGTTAGGTACAAATACGCCGTCCATGACATCGATGTGGAACCAATCGGCCTCGCTTTCATTGACCATTTGACAATCGCGTTGCAGATTGCCGAAATCTGCGGCTAGAAGAGAAGGTGAGATGATAGGTGATTCCATGACGTTGCGCTTATTGTTTGTACAAAAATAAAGCACCCCATCCGGCTGGATGGGGTGCTTGCTAAAAAAGTTCTTACCTAGTTTATTAACCGAGGTAGGTCTTTAAGATTTTACTTCTAGAAGTGTGCTTCATGCGACGAATTGCCTTCTCTTTGATCTGGCGAACACGCTCACGAGTCAAATCAAACTTCTCACCAATTTCTTCAAGAGTCATTGGGTGTTGACCGCCTAGACCGAAGTACAAACGAATAACATCACCTTCTCTAGGAGTTAAGGTAGCCAACGAACGCTCGATCTCTGTACGCAAAGAGTCCATCATCAAATCCTCATCCGGGTGCGGTGAGTCTGATGAATTTAAAACGTCGTACAAGTTGCTGTCTTCACCTTCAACCAAAGGTGCATCCATACTTACGTGACGACCACTGTTACGCATGCTCTCCTTCACATCAGATTCACTCATCTCTAAGTGCTTCGAGATTTCTGCAGCACTTGGAGGACGCTCGTGCTCTTGCTCGAGGTAAGCGTACGCTTTGTTGATCTTATTGATTGAACCAATCTTGTTCAACGGAAGACGAACAATACGGCTCTGCTCTGCCAATGCTTGAAGAATACTCTGACGAATCCACCATACGGCGTATGAAATGAATTTGAAACCACGAGTCTCATCGAAACGTTGCGCAGCCTTAATCAATCCCAAGTTCCCTTCGTTGATCAAATCCGGAAGCGTTAAGCCCTGGTTCTGGTATTGCTTAGCTACAGAAACAACGAAACGAAGATTTGCCTTGGTCAATTTTTCCAAGGCGATCTGGTCACCCGCTTTAATGCGCTGTGCCAACTCCACTTCTTCCTCTGCAGTAATCAATTCAACTTTACCAATCTCCTGTAGATATTTATCTAACGAGGCTGTTTCGCGGTTGGTAACCTGTTTGGTGATTTTTAACTGTCTCATGGTAGAGAAATGTTTTAATGAGCGGACCAATTACCTGCGCAATTGATCCGCATAACTTATTCTAAAATTAGCCTTCTTGCTTATCGCCGTCCTTTTCAGGCTTTGGCAACAATACCTTACGAGAAAGCTTCATCTTACCTGCTTTGTCAACGTCTAGAAGTTTAACGCGCACTTTGTCGCCTTCTTTTAGTACGTCTTCAACATTCTTGATGCGCGTCCAATCGATCTCAGAGATGTGCAACAACCCTTGAACCTTAGGAGCGATTTCAATGAATGCGCCGTAAGTCTGAACACCGCGAACGATACCTTCATAGGTTTCACCTACTTCTGGTTCGAAAGCGATTGCGCGGATCATTTCCAACGCTTGGTTCATCTTGTCGTAATCCTTACCGGAGATTTCGATATGACCGCGCTCATCGATTTCCTCGATGGTTACAGTCGTACCTGTATCTGCTTGGATACCTTGGATGTTCTTACCACCAGGACCAATGATAGGACCAATGAATTCTTTCTTCACGGTCAATGTCATGATCTTTGGAGCATTTGGTTTCAATTGCTCGCGTGATTCTGGCATGGTCTTCAACATCTCACCAAGGATATGCATACGTCCTTCACGGCTCTGCTTTAAAGCGTTCACCAAGATTTCGTAGCTCAAGCCTTTAATCTTGATATCCATCTGACAAGCAGTAATACCTTTCTCAGTACCGGTTACTTTGAAGTCCATATCACCCAAGTGATCTTCATCACCTAAGATGTCAGAAAGTACAGCGTAGTTCTCACCGTCAGAGATAAGACCCATGGCAATACCACTCACAGGACGAGTGAGCTTAATACCCGCGTCCATCAATGCTAGTGTTCCTGCACACACTGTTGCCATCGAAGACGAACCGTTTGATTCTAGGATATCACTTACTACACGGATGGTGTACGGATTGTCTGGATGTACCATTTGGTACAACGCGCGCTGTGCAAGGTTACCGTGACCAACTTCGCGACGGCTTACACCACGAATAGGGCGAGCCTCACCCGTTGAGAACGGAGGGAAGTTGTAGTGCAAGTAGAATTTCTCTTCGCCAGTAAATGTAGCATCGTCAATTCTGTTTGCATCCAAAGAAGTACCCAAGGTAACTGTAGTCAAAGACTGAGTCTCCCCACGTGTGAACACGGCAGACCCGTGTGCACCTGGTAAGTAGTCAATTTCTGACCAGATAGGACGAACTTCCGTGGTATCGCGACCGTCCAAACGTTGGCCGTCGTTCAACACCATAGTACGCATTGCTTTGTACTCCACATCGTGGAAGTAACGCTTTGCAAAACCAGTATTCTCTTCCAACCAAGCTTCGTCTTTACCTTCGAGGTATTCGTTCAATACTGCTTTAAATCCAGCTGAACGCTCGTGCTTTGGTAATCCGCTCTTAGCAACTTCGTATACCTTGTCATAGGTAGCAGCCATTACATCTTCACGAACTTCGTCGCTGTGTACTTCGTGGCTGTATTCACGCTTATTTTGAGAAGCAGGAACTTGTGCAGCTAAACGCTCTTGCGCTTCAATCTGTACCTTAATAGCATCATGAGCGAACTTTATCGCTTCAACCATTTCCTCTTCTGAAATTTCTTGCATTTCACCTTCAACCATAACAACGCTGTCTTTCGAAGCACCGATAACCATATCGACTTCTAGTTCTTCGATTTGAGCTGGGGTAGGGTTGATGATGTGCTCTCCGTTAATGCGTCCAACGCGAACCTCAGAGATCGGGCCGTCGAATGGAAGATCACTAACTGCGATTGCTGCAGACGCAGCTAGACCCGTAAGTGAAGTGGCTTCAACTTCAGGATCGTAAGAAATCATTTGGATCATCAATTGAATCTCAGCGTGGTAATCCTTTGGGAACAAAGGACGCAATACGCGGTCGATCAATCGCATGGTCAAGATCTCGTTGTCTGATGGACGACCTTCTCTTTTTAGGAAGCCTCCAGGTACGCGACCATTTGCCGCAAATTTTTCACGGTAATCTACCGTAAGCGGAAGAAAGTCGACGCCGTCTTTCGCTTCTTTGCTAGACACAACAGTGGCTAACAGCATTGTACCACCACACTTTACAACAACAGAGCCATCTGCTTGCTTGGCCAATTTGCCAGTTTCAAGAGTGATCTCTCTGCCGTCTGGAAGAGTAATGGTTTCGATAATTGCTTTAGGAATCATATATAGTGTAAATAGATACTTTTTTATACGCAAAAAGGCAATTGTAAAAATTGCCTTTCTGTGTATCCGCTAGTCTGAAATTATTTTCTCAAACCTAGTTTCTCAACAATCGCACGGTAACGTGTGATGTCTGTTTTCTTCAAGTAGTTTAGAAGTTTTCGTCTCTTACCTACAAGAGCGATCAACGAACGCTCTGTGCTGTGGTCTTTTCTGTTCTGCTTCAAGTGCTCTGTCAAGTGGTTGATGCGGAAGCTGAACAATGCAATCTGCCCTTCTGCAGATCCGGTGTCTGTTGCAGATGCTCCGAATTCAGCGAAGATTTCTGCTTTTTTTTCTTTTGTTAGGTACATACCAAAATCACATTTAGATGTTTGTAATGTTATAAGCGGCAAAGATAAACAAATAAAGTTGGCCGCAGAAGTCAACGTTTAATTATCTGACCAGGTGATTGTTGTTCCTTTTTTGATCCCCCAGGAAGCCGCCGTACCGCCCAATACCTCTAATACATAAGAAGCTGGCGCCTCACTCGGGAGACTAGTAGTATTCATCGGTTGAGCATTCGCTTGGATGCTTACCACTTCGTTTTTGGCGTTGATGTAAATGATATCAAGGCTCACCAAAGTATTCTTCATCCAGAAACTGCGTAGACGATCTCCACCGTCCATAAAGAACAACATAGCCATATCAGGACTTACTGAGCGGCGGTACATCATTCCTATTTCAATACTTTCTGGTGTCTTAGCGTATTCACCACGGAAAGTGGCAACTGTATCTTGATCATTAACCGCATAGATGGTTCCATCTTGACGGAAAGGCGGTTCATAAGGTTCACTGGTCTGAGGCTTTACCGTAGGTTGTGAGGATGATCCGATTTTTCCAATCCCTCCGATAACACCTGGGATAATAAATGCAGCAAGACCGAGTGCTACGATCCAGACTGCGTATTTGCGCATTGCATTCATGAGTTTTGTTCTTTAGATGTAAGCATCAAATAAAGTCCTGCAAGTACCAATGGGATGCTTAACCATTGGCCCATGTTCAGGGACATAGAGTTTTCAAATCCAACTTGAATCTCTTTGTAGAATTCTATGAAGAATCGGAAACCAAAGACTGTTATTAGGAATGTACCAAAGAGGAAGCCGCGTCGCTGTCCAACGCCTGTTTTTAAATACAGAATGGCCAACAAAACGAAAATGATCCAATACGCTCCTGCCTCAAAAAGCTGGGTTGGGTAACGCGGAACACCGAGAACTTTGATTTCCGCATAGCTTCCATTGGCGTCTGAGAATCCTTGTGCCACGGCGCTTGGATAGGGCAGAAGGTTACTATTGTCGTTCGAAGAAGCGGTTAAAATCCTACTCAAGTAGGTATTGGTATACTCTTCAGATTGGACAGCGTTAAGATTGAAGAAGTGAAGCTTAGCAGTCAATACTGGATAAATCAGCGAGTCCGTTGTGAGAACCTCACCCGTCTGTTCAAAAGTCACTTCTTCAAGGTTGCCCGCGTACCCTCTGGTGAGCGAGGCCCTACCGGCTTCGACGAATACAGTCTCAACAGCGCTGTTTGCAGGTGCTCCGTAAATCTCACTGTTGAACCAATTTCCCATGCGAATAAAGCCGCCTGCCAGCGCCACTACGATGACAATACGATCCATCGTCCAAAGCGTGTGCTTTTTTGCGATACGCGTTGACCACCAATACATGGCGAGGACAATAGAAATGGCTGCGCCGTGAGAGGCGAGTCCACCTTTCCAAACCATTAAAATCTCTCCTATGTGGTTCTTGTAGTATCCCCAATCGTAAAAGAAGACATGGCCTAATCGTGCACCAACTATGGTGGCTCCAACCATCCAATAAACCAGGCTGTCCATCAACTTAGGATTGACATTTTCTTTTTTAAAGATGTATTGCATTCCGTATTGTCCCAGGACAAAAGAAATGATAAACATCAAGGAGTAGAACCTAAGTTGAAACCCTGCGATAGGAATGTGGTTAGGAAAGTCCCAAAGAATGGTGGCGATCATAGTTTTATTTTATTCTTTCCAATCTACAATAAACAGATTGGTTGCTCTTCCTCCTCCGTTATTTCTATTTGAAGCGAATACTAATTTTTTGCCGTCTGGCGAGAACATTGGGAAGGAATCGAATGCTTTATCAAACGAAATTTGCTGCAAATTGGTGCCGTCTGTATCAATCATAAATAGGTTGAACGGGAAGCCGCGTTCGCTGTGGTGATTCGATGAAAATACGATTTTCTCGCCACTGGGGTGGTAATACGGTGCCCAATTCGCTTGCCCCAGTGATGTAATTTTCTTTAAATCTGAGCCGTCAATATTACAAGTGTAGATTTCCATACTAGTCGGTTCGACCAATCCTTGTTCCAAGAGACCCTTGTATTTCGAGATTTCTTCTTCAGTCTGTGGACGCGAGCTTCTAAATACCAATTTCTTTGAATCTGGGCTAAAGAATGCACCGCCGTCATACCCCAATCCTGTGGTTACTTGCTTGATGTTTGACCCGTCAATATCACAAACGTATAATTCTAAATCGCCTGAACGTGTCGATGTAAATACGATGTGCTTACCGTCTGGACTTACCGTTGCCTCAGCATCATAACCAGGTCCACTGATCAAGGTGTCGATGAGGTTGCCTTCCAAATCACTTACATAAATGTCGAAGTCTTCGTAGATCGGCCAGACATAAGCGCCACCCGCACCTCTTTCGGGTACCTCAGGACATGCGCTATCTCCCGTAAATGTTGAAGCGTACAGGATCGTTGTGTCGCCGGGCAGGAAGTACGCACATGTGGTACGTCCTAGTCCATTAGAAATCATTGGCGGTTCGTTTTCTAATATGGTGTCTGTGTCCCAGTTAAAAGCATAGATCTGGTCGCACTCATTTCCCCATTTTTCAGCATTGCTCTGGAAAGTAAGCATGGTACCGTCAAAACTAAAGTAGGCTTCTGCATTGTCACCACCGTCGGTAAGTTGGCGCATCCCGTAAAAATGGTCTTCACCGTCGTAATTGAGTTCGCTTACCCAAGTAGCACCGCTGGAAGCATCTGCTTCTTCCGCGTGATTGCATGCGATGAGTGCACTGCTAGCTGCAAGGAAAATGAAAAGTCTTTTCATGATTAGAGGTCTTTGTTTTTTAGTTGTTGTTCTAATTCACTTCCAGGAACAGGATCCCAACCGTGTCCACCCCAAGGATGGCATGAAGCAACGCGTTTTGCGGTCAAGGCGAAGCCTTTGAACGGACCGTGAAGTTTCACGGCTTCTTTGGCGTAAGCGCTGCAGGTTGGATTATAGCGGCAGGCAGGTGCGGTTAATGGTGATATGAGATTTCTATAAACCCAAAGAATGAGTAATAGCGGCCATCCCAATATGTATTGGAGTAATTTCAATCCTAGATTTCGTACGATGTACCTTCGGCACCGTCTTTTAGTTTAATTCCGGCAGCAGACAATTGATCACGAATTAAATCAGCGGTTCCCCAATCCTTGTTCTCGCGTGCTTTGGCACGTAGTTCAATCACCAAATCCATGGCTTTATCTAGGGCTTCACTGTGCGCTGATCCGCCTTCTTCCATGTGAAGACCGAGAATGTCAAATACAAAGGCATTCATCTTCTCTTTAAAGACAACCAGGTCAGATGCGCTCAATGCGATGCTTCCTTCGTTTTGGTTGATGAGTTTGATGGCCTCGAACAGATGTGCAATAAGGATAGGACTATTAAAGTTGTCGCTGAGGCTTTGGTAACATTTGTCTATCCAGGCTTGTAGGTCGAAATCCCCACTACCGGAAGCTTCTAATCCTTGCAGTTTGCTCCACGCAGCTAGTAGTTTGTCGTGACCCTTTTCAGCCGCCAAAAGTGCTTCGTTAGAGAAATCGAGTACACTGCTGTAATGTGCTTGCATCATGAAGAAGCGTACTACAGAAGGACGGAACCCTTTGGCAAGTAATGGGTTGTTTCCGCTGAATAATTCTCTGGGTAAAATGGTATTCCCAGTGCTCTTGCTCATGCGCTTTCCGTTTAAGGTAAGCATGTTTGCATGGAGCCAATATTTCGCACCTTTCTTACCGCTGGTAGCAGTGTTTTGTGCGATTTCACATTCGTGGTGCGGAAATTTCAAATCCATTCCACCGCCGTGAATATCAAACTCTTCACCGAGGTATTTGGTACTCATGGCAGAACACTCAAGGTGCCATCCAGGAAAACCGACACTCCACGGCGAAGGCCAACGCATGATGTGTGCAGGAGATGCCTTTTTCCAAAGTGCGAAATCTGCTGGATTGCGTTTTTCTTCTTGTCCGTCTAGTGCACGAGAACCGCTTTGTAGTTCATCCATCTTACGGCCGGAAAGAACGCCGTAATCCCCACCGTCGCGGTTGTAGGCATCCACATCGAAATAGACCGACCCATTGCTTTCGTAGGCCCAGCCTTTGTCAATGATGGCTTGAGTCATTTCTATTTGCTCAACAATATGACCAGTAGCTGTAGGCTCAATAGAGGGAGGGAGGGCCCCAAGACGCTCCATGACCTTGTGAAAATCGACTGTATAGCGCTGAACGATTTCCATAGGCTCCAATTGCTCAAGACGTGCCTTCTTAGCAATCTTATCCTCACCCTCGTCGGCATCGTTCTCCAAATGACCTGCATCTGTAATATTTCGTACGTAACGAACCTTATATCCTAAATGGTTCAGATATCTATAAATGAAATCGAACGAGGTAAAGGTCCGCGCATTCCCTAGGTGAACATCAGAATATACTGTTGGTCCACAGACATACATCCCAATACGCCCTTCACTGACAGGAACGAGCTGCTCCTTAGCGCCAGTGAGGCTGTTTTCAATATGAACGGGATACGTACTGTACAATGGGTTCATTATGCGCCGAAATCGGTCTTTAAATTAATGTAGTCGAGGAATTCTTTCTTTTTAGCTTCTTCTTGGAAAACACCGCCAAATTCAGCAGTTACTGTCGAGCTTTCAATATCTCTAATACCGCGTGAGTTCACACAGAGGTGTTTCGCATCAATCACACACGCCACATCTTTGGTACCCAATACTTCTTGAAGTGCTTGAACCACCTGACGTGTGAGTCGTTCTTGAACCTGAGGACGTTTTGCGTAATAGTCTACAATGCGATTCATTTTGCTCAGACCAACTACTTTCCCTTTCGAGATGTAGGCTACATGTGCGCGGCCGACGATCGGTAATAAATGGTGCTCACAAGTGGAATAGAGTACAATGTTTTTCTCAACGAGCATTTCGTCGTAGCGGTATGAATTCTCAAACGTACTCATACTTGGCTCACGTTTCGGATGCAATCCACCAAAGGCCTCATTCACGTAAAGTTTGGCTACGCGCTTTGGAGTGCCTTTTAGGCTATCATCTTCTAAATCCATGCCTAGCGTCTCAAGGATACCTTTTACATGTTCAGTGATGATTGCAATCTTTTCTTCGTCCGATTTGTCGAATGCATCAGCTCTTAACGGCGTTGTTGCCGAAAAACTTTCGTGTGCATCGCCAATGGCCTCGATCAATGCTTCGTCAATCTTGTTAGACATAATTCCTGCTCAATTTTAGGGGCGCAAAGTTACATCAATTAGTCCCAATAAGGAACCCCTTGAGCACTTGCTTTTTCTTCTAGTTGGTCGATGGCTTCCTCAATAGCATCAAGGGCTGCTTGTGCATCTTTCATCATAGCCTTAGCATCTTCCATCATGTTTTTCATAGAACCTGTTGGCGCACCTCGGTGGTTCCAAGCACCCCACGCAAGAATACCCACTACATCTCCTAGAGACGGTACAGTTTCCATTTCACGTTTAGTACGTGATGGATCTCCGTTTAGCAACAAGCTCAACTCTTTCAACTGCATATCTATAGCTCGTGCTGCCGAAAGGTCTTCCACAGATGTTCCAACGGTGTTTCTGAATCCGGCACGCAACTGGCTCAGTTCGTCTTTAAGTTCCTTGTATTCGCTATCAATGCGGTTCGCAGCAGCATATACTGCATCTACTTCTGCATTGAACGCATAGTCAATATCCTCATAGTTGTACAAGTGGTTCACCTCAAAGGCGTGTCCTGAAACCAACTCGTCAAGCTGTCCATTCGTTGAGCGTAATACAGAGATGCTGTATGTACCTGGTTTAACGAATGTGGTCGTGCCTGGATTGGTTTTTGGTTCCCCGTTTGCGTTAATGCTTGCTTTACTGCTGTATTTCGCGTTCCACGTAAAGCGTTGTATGCCCTTGAAATCGCCGCGAGTGAATCGAGCCACCTCTGCACCGTCTTCGTCTTTCACGACAAACAATAAGTACGGAGACTCCTCCCAATCTTCAGCGCGAAGCTGATCCATGGTCGGGTAGTGGGGAAGATCTTTGTTCGCTTCGGGACGTTCATCTTTTACACGTGCAGCACCGTCTGCGATGTGCAACTGGAAGGTTACACCCATTGGAGGGTTCTTCGAGCGGTAGTGCTGGCTTCCTTTATAGTCAATTCCACCTACGTTCGCTCTTTGGAAAAGTAATCCAGGCTTCGTTGAGAAGAATGCAGCATCTTGATCGAGTACGTACTCCAATTCGCGCAAGGGCGAATAATTATCTAATACATAGAAGCCGCGTCCGAAGGTTGCAATAACCAAATCGTTCTCACGCTCTTGGATGGCGATATCCTTTACGGCAATGGTAGGGAGTCCACCTTTTAGCTGCGCCCAATGCTCACCTCCATCTAGCGTGAAAAACATACCGAACTCTGTACCTGCAAAAAGCAGATCAGGATTGATTGGGTCTTCAACCAATGAATACACTGTACCGCGCTCCGGTAAATCACTCGCAATGCTTGCCCAGTTTTTGCCGCCGTTGATACTCTTGTAGATGTACGGCTTGAAATCACCGTTTTTGTGATTGTTAAATACGGCGTACACTACATTTTCTTTGTGTGCAGACAATACAAGGTCTTGCACATATACCAATGGAAGGCTTAGTGAGCCCACTTTGGTTTTTGGCAATTCTGAGAAATTCTTGATGCTCGACCAATTTTTTCCGTCGTCGCTTGTCTTCCAAACCAAACCGTCGTCGGTACCTGCCCAAAGCTCTCCGGGATTATTTGGATGCTCACGAAGGGTTACGATATTGCCGTAGATGGACGTGCTCTTGTGAAGTGCAATCGCTTCAGGGCCCCAGTAACGGTCCATGATAGGGAGGGTGTTTCGGTCTAATTGACGCGACAAATCTTCTGAAATTACTTCCCAGCTTCCGCCGCGGTCGTTTGATTTAAAGATTTTGTTAGCGGCAAAGTAGAGCGTCTTTTTCTGATGCTTACTCGTTATCAGAGGAGCGTCCCAGTTCCAGCGGTAGGCTGCCTCTTTGTAGCGAGGTTGGGGCTGGATAGGAGTTTTCTCGCCGGTTTGTTTGTTGAATCGAACCAACCAACCGTATTGAGCTTGTGCGTAAACAATGTTTGGGTCTTCAGGATCCGTAGCACTTTCAAAACCGTCACCACCGTTGGTGACAATCCAGTCGCTATTAATAATTCCTCTGCGGTTGATTGTTTGCGAAGGGCCACCCAATGAGTTGTTGTCTTGCGTACCACCGTACACATTGTAGAACGGCCAGTCGTTATCGACGGCTACCCGATAGAATTGGATCGTAGGAAGATTGGCACGCCAATTCCAGCTGCCCATTTCGTCCCATGTCTCGTACAAACCACCATCTGTACCGATGATCATGTGCTTGGTGTTTGCGGGGTCAATC
>JBMZBC010000013.1:0-46773 GCA_049611965.1 Schleiferiaceae bacterium
AAAATTGGCACCACAATTTGAAAGTGCTAATTCCATAATTCGGAATTAAACCCTGATTATTTTCCTGATTCTTCATTTGCAAGTCTCTCTTTTTGAGATTCTTTCGGGAATAGTTTGTAGCTATTACATCTTAGCTAAAACTCATGCTGAACGAGCCCATTTATGTAGTAAATTCGTGCCACTAACGCGAAAAACCACTCTGATATGACATTCGATATCGACATGATTCGCAAAGTGTATGAGCGCTATCCTGAGCGCATTGCTGCTGCTCGTGAAGCAGTGGGTAAGCCACTTACACTTTCTGAGAAAATTTTATACGCTCACCTTTGGGACGGAGCAGCAAAGGAAGCACACCAGCGCGGTGCTAGCTATGTAGACTTTGCTCCTGATCGTGTAGCAATGCAAGATGCAACGGCTCAAATGGCCTTGTTGCAGTTCATGCAAGCTGGTAAAGACAAAGTAGCGGTTCCTTCCACGGCTCATGCGGATCACTTGATCCAAGCGAGAATAGGTGCAGATAAAGATTTGCAAGACGGAATCAATAAGAATAACGAAGTATTCAACTTCCTCTCTTCAGTATGTAATAAATACGGCATTGGTTTCTGGAAGCCAGGTGCTGGTATTATCCACCAGGTAGTTCTTGAGAACTATGCCTTCCCAGGCGGTATGATGATCGGTACCGATTCTCATACAGTAAATGCCGGGGGTCTAGGTATGGTTGCTATCGGTGTAGGTGGTGCAGATGCTGTAGATGTAATGGCAGGTATGCCTTGGGAGCTTAAATTCCCGAAACTTATTGGTGTGAAACTCACTGGCCGTTTGAACGGTTGGACAGCGCCTAAAGATGTCATCTTGAAGGTGGCAGGTATCCTTACCGTGAAAGGTGGTACAGGATGTATCGTTGAGTACTTCGGCGAGGGTGCAGAGAGCTTGAGTGCTACAGGTAAAGGAACCATCTGTAACATGGGTGCTGAGATCGGTGCAACGACTTCAACATTCGGTTACGACGACAGTATGCGTCGCTATTTGGCAGCTACTGGTCGTCAAGATGTAGTAGATGCTGCCGATGCAGTAGCTGAGCACTTGACGGGTGATGCTGAGGTGTACGCAAACCCAGAGCAATACTTCGACCAAGTAATTGAAATCAACCTAGACGAATTAACGCCGCATTTGAATGGACCGTTTACTCCAGATCTAGCTACACCAGTTGCTGAGATGAAAGAGAAAGCTGCCGCAAACGATTGGCCAACGGATATTGAGTGGGCATTGATCGGTTCATGTACCAACTCTTCTTACGAAGATTTGACGCGTGCTGCTTCTATCGTTGCTGATGCCGTTGAAAAAGGAATCCAACCTAAAGCAATCTTGGGTATCAACCCAGGTTCTGAGCAAGTACGTTACACTGCAGAGCGTGACGGTTTGATGGATACGTTCAATAAACTAGAGGGAACGAGAATCTTTACGAACGCTTGTGGTCCGTGTATCGGTCAGTGGGCGCGTGAAGGTGCTGAGAAGCAAGAGAAAAACTCTATCGTTCACTCGTTCAACAGAAACTTCGCGAAGCGCGCTGATGGTAACCCGAACACACACGCCTTCGTTACTTCACCAGAAATGGTTGCAGCCATCGCAATCTCTGGTAAACTAGATTTTAACCCGGTTACCGATACGTTGACTAACGCAAATGGCGAAGAAGTGAAATTGGCAGAGCCAACAGGTCACGAATTGCCATCCGCTGGTTTTGCAGTAGAGGATAATGGTTACCAAGCTCCTGCAGCCGACGGTTCAGGTGTAGAAGTAGTTGTGAGCCCAGATTCACAGCGTCTGCAGTTGTTGAGCCCATTCGCTCCATGGGACGGTGCCAACATCGAAGGCGCGAAGCTTTTGATCAAGGCCTTTGGTAAGTGTACTACGGATCACATCTCTATGGCAGGTCCATGGTTGCGTTACCGCGGTCACCTAGATAACATTTCAAACAACTGTTTGATCGGTGCAGTAAACGCTTACACCCAAGAGACCAACGCTGTAACTAACCAATTGGACGGTTCAGTAGATGAGGTACCTAACGTAGCTCGTGCCTACAAGGCAGCTGGTGTTCCTTCTATCGTTGTGGGTGATCACAACTACGGTGAAGGTTCTTCTCGTGAGCACGCGGCAATGGAGCCACGTCACCTAGGCGTTCGCGCGGTGATTGTGAAGTCGTTCGCACGTATTCACGAAACAAACTTGAAGAAGCAGGGTATGTTGGGTCTGACCTTCGACAACGAAGCAGATTACGATTTGATCCAAGTGGACGATACGTTCAACTTCACGGATCTTGCATCGTTTGCTCCTGGCAAGCAGTTGACGCTTGAGGTTGTTCATGCTGACGGTTCTACGGATACTATTAAGCTGAATCACACGTACAATGCACAGCAGATTGAGTGGTTCAAGGCAGGTTCTGCGTTGAACTTAATCAAAACACAGAACGCTTAATCCATAGCGGAATAGATACTAAAAAGCCCGGCGCACTGCGCCGGGCTTTTTTATTGCTCTATACGGTAATTCAATTATTTGCCACTCATGAGGTAACCTACGCGCAGTGTAAAGCTAAAGGTATAAGGTGAGCCCATTTGAGGCCCAGCACCGCCTAAGAATCCGTAGTTGGAAGGATTCCAGGAGTCTTTAGTAGTAAACCCGTAACCAATACCTGCGGCATAGTCTAGGACGAATTGGTCCGCGAAAACCAACTGGTTCCCAAAGTCCATTTGTAGAGAACCTGCTACCGCTGTTTCACGTGTCGAAGGATACGTGAAAGTCACCGGGTCTGGCGGGTGATCGTAATCTATTTTATCGTAGTTGTACGTCGTTACGAATAGGTTGGGTTTTACATAAGTACCCCTCATGATGTGGCCAAAACGCATGCGCTGCATATAGAAGTTTGGACTGCGCTTGAACTTGTAACCCATATTGATTGCACCGCCCATAGCGTTTTCAGCGTCGTTCCATCCATTTTGGTTTTCATAACCAGCACCGATGAAAATGAACCCGGCTTCCCAAGAAGTAGATGGGGTCACTGCTTGTTCGTAAGTTAAAAAGGTGTAATTGGAGCTGAATCCAGCAACATCTACTTTGATTGCTCTATCACGCTGACCCGCATAAACGCGCTCGTCATCGATAAGCTGTTTGCTAAAGTCCATTATTCGACCACTTTCGAACACTACCTTTTGAAGGTAGTCTTTTTCAATGGTGAAGATGACAGAGTTCACAGGGGAACCAAATTCACGGTACTTGATGAAGTCCGGAGTTACCTCCATGATGGTCACTTCATCAATAGTTTTGTCCTTGTAGATGAGCATGTCCTGCGACTTAGCCGTAAAGCCAGCGCCTAGGACGAACAATGCGAGAAGAAACTTTTTCATTTTGTTTTGGTGGTTATTTGCCCAAGTTAATCAATTATTGTGCCTCAACCTTTTGTATTTTCATAGAGTATGAAATTTAATAAGATTCAACGCAGCTGGGCCATGTACGATTGGGCCAATTCGGTCTATTCATTAGTCATTAGTACCGTGCTGCTTCCCATCTATTACGAGGCGGTTACCAAAGAAAATGACGCTCGTGTGATGTTTTTAGGTTCTGAATGGGAGAACACGGTGATTTACAATTACGTGATCGCCGCATCTTTTTTAACCATTAGTATTCTCAGCCCGTATCTAGGGGCGATGGCGGATAAAACCGGCCGCAGGAAGGTCTTTATGAACACCTTTATGATCACCGGGGGTGTGAGCACCATGCTGATGTATTTCTTTACTTCTAGTAATCCTGGTCTAGCATTAGTGCTGGCCTTTTTTGCCAGTCTAGGATTTACAGGATCTTTTGTCTTTTATAATTCTTACCTGCCCATTATTGCACCTAAAGACATGCAGGACCGATTATCTGCGCGGGGTTTCTCTTTGGGGTATCTCGGCAGTGGTTTACTGCTTATTTTCTGTTTGGCCTTGGTTCAGATGCCGGAAACATTTGGATTGGCGGATGCGGGTATAGCTACTCGGGTTTCCTTTCTTATCACTGGTATTTGGTGGCTGGGCTTTGGATTGCCCGCCATAGGCAGGTTGCCCAAAGACGAAGTGAAGGACTATTTTGAATCAAAGCTGTTCTGGTCATCTTGGAAAGAGCTATTAGTAGTGTTGAAGGAATTAAGGGCGCTACCGGCTTTGCGTAGATTCTTAAGCGGATTTTTCTGGTATTCTACCGGGATGCAGACCATTATTCTACTTGCTGCTGTATTTGGCTCTAAAGTATTGGGATTGGAAAGCAGCCAACTGATCATTACTATTCTCATCATCCAATTTGTAGCTATTGCAGGAGCTGCGGTTTTCGCACGGTTGAGCGAGCGTACCTCGAATACCTTTGCCATTAGCATAGGGGTAGCTGTTTGGATGGTTATTTGTTTCGGCGCCTATTTTGTACAAACAGCTAACCAGTTTTACGCCGTGGGCATGGGACTGGGATTTGTTATGGGTGCGGTACAGAGCCTTTCCAGAAGCACCTACAGTAAAATGCTTCCAAAGACCGAAGACCACAGTACGTATTTCAGCTTTTACGACGTGATGGAAAAACTTGCCACGACGGTGGGTATGTTCTCCATTGGAATCTTGGAATGGTTGACTGGAGATTTGAGAAACAGCGCCTTGGCCTTGTCTCTATTCTTCGCTATCGGCTTGGTCCAGATTCTTCGACTGCAGTCCTTTTACAAGAAATCCGCCACTGAAGCGGTATAGGAGTTCTCCAAAGAATTCGTCCTCTTCAACACCGTCAAATTTGGCTTTGAAGGTTGCAGAACCTGCTTTGGGCCACTTTGCTTGGTCCTCAGTACTGCGGGTAATAATTACCCCACCGATAAGTTCAACACTTTGGCTTTCGGCCGCGATAATCTCGCCTGAAATTTCGGCAACATCCCCGGGCATTAAATTTTCCATTCCTACAGCCATCTCTAGTGCTTGTGAGTCTAGCAGAAGGCTTGCCTGGCGCTCCATTGCGGTTTGAGGCGTTCGGAAGTATTCATAGAGTCCAAAAAAAACGGCCGCCAAAACGACGACCGCAATCCCTTGAAATATCTTTTTCTTCATAGGTTAAGAGCGCATCTGACCGATGTAATTGCTTGGCGTAATGGCCTTCAATTCGGCTTTAATGCTGTCGTTTACCTCTAAGGTATCAATAAATGCTGAGATGCTTTCAGCGGTAATTGCACTGTTTGTACGGGTCAATTCCTTCAACGCTTCATACGGCTTAGGGTAGCCTTCACGACGCAGGATGTTCTGGATGGCTTCAGCCACTACAGCCCAGTTGGCCTCTAGATCTGCCGCAATCTTTGCTTCATTAACGAGTAGTTTGCCCAGGCCTTTGTTCATACTAGCGATAGCAATCATTAGGTGGCCATAGGGCACGCCGACGTTACGCAATACTGTTGAGTCGGTAAGGTCGCGTTGCAAGCGAGAAATAGGCAGTTTCGCAGCCAAGTGTTCTAACAAAGCATTAGCTAGTCCAAGGTTTCCTTCTGCATTTTCAAAATCAATTGGGTTCACCTTATGCGGCATCGCTGAAGAGCCCACTTCACCTTTTTTGATTTTCTGCTTGAAGTAATCCATGCTTACGTACGTCCATACGTCACGGCAGAAGTCGATGAAGATGTTATTGATGCGCTTCATTGCATCGAACTGTGCAGCGAGGTTGTCGTAGTGCTCAATCTGTGTCGTAGGGTAGCTGCGCGACAAGCCCAGATAGTTGGACACAAAGTTATCGCCCCAACTGTGCCAATCGCCTTCTGGATATGCCACTGTGTGTGCATTGAAGTTTCCTGTGGCACCTCCAAATTTTGCGCTGTGTGGAACTGCTTTGAGTTGTTCCACCTGTGCGCGCAGGCGGGCAGTAAATACTTTGAACTCCTTTCCTAAGGTGGTAGGAGAGGCCGGTTGGCCGTGTGTGCGTGCTAAAAGTGGAATGTGGTCCCAAGCCGTAGCGCTCGCTTCAATAGCTTCAATGAGTGCTTCAAGCTGCGGGTAGATGAGCTCATTCAATGCATCCTTAATGCTCAATGGTACCGAGGTATTGTTGATGTCTTGAGAAGTCAGTCCGAAATGGATAAATTCTTGGTACTGGCTTAAGTCTAAACCTTCAAACTTTTCTTTAATGAAGTATTCCACGGCCTTTACATCGTGGTTGGTTACCTTCTCGATGTCCTTGATTTTCTGAGCATCTTCGGTTTGGAAGTTGCGGTAGATGTCTCGAAGCGGTTCAAACAAATCTGAATTTACACCCGATAGCTGCTCTACACCGGTCTCACAAAGTGCGATGAAGTATTCGATTTCTACGCGAACACGGTATTTAATCAAAGCGAACTCTGAAAAATAGTGGGTTAACTCTGCAGTTTTTGAAGCATAGCGACCATCCACTGGAGTGATGGCATGTAAGGCAGTAGACATATGTTTCTTTGTTAAAGCGCAAAATTAGCGTAGTTGCCCTCGTTTTCCTAATTCTATGACCTCTAGGTTCTCCACTTTTCCACGGCTGTTCGGTTGGTTTTGAACAATATCGAAGCGTAGCATGGTTCTGACTTTATGAAATCCGTGGTGTCCAAAAGCACCAGGGTTCATGTGCAAACAATCGATTTTAGGATCGTTGACCACCTTGAGAATATGACTGTGACCACAGATGAACAAATCGGGCTTTTCATTGCGAATGGCCTCTCGAGTGCGCATGTTGTATTTTGGTGGATAGCCCCCAATATGTGTCATCCATACCTTCACGCCGTTCAGGAAGAACTTTTGATGCTCTGGATAACGGGCACGCATGGTGTGGTCGTCGATGTTGCCGTAAACAGCCACTACTGGTTTACCGGTGGCTTCCAAAGCATCCATGCTTTCGTGGGAACCTATATCTCCGGCATGCAAGATCATGTCGACAGATTGTGCAAATTCTATTACGCGGTCGTCCATGTGACCGTGATTATCAGAGAGCAACAAGATTTTTGTCCTTTTTTCCTGCACAAGCGTACCTTTGGCGTAACAACGAGTACCAAAAGTAATGAGAACACTGCTGAGATTGGCCTTTGACGGCGCCCCATTTTGCGGTTGGCAAATACAGCCAAGCGACCGCACGGCTCAGGGCGATCTCGACGATGCGCTTTCGAAGCTCTTAAATCAGCCTGTTTCTACCATGGGTGCGGGACGCACGGATACCGGTGTTCATGCCAAGGAGATGTACGTTCACTTTGATTGGAAGCCGGAATTGGCCACAAATGTTAAAGATTTAGATCATTTAGTGCACCGATTAAACAGGTTTCTAGATCCGGCCATCCGCGTTTTTGAAGCCCGAGAAGTTGCCAATGATTGGCACGCACGCTTTGATGCCATTTCCCGCAGTTATGAATACTACATGTGTGACAATGGTTCTCCATTTCACAGACATGCTGCTTGGATGGTAGATAAAATGCCTGATGTGGAAAAGATGAATGCCGCTGCAGCGCTTTTGCTTCAAGAAGAGGACTTTGCCAGTTTTTGCAAGAGCGGTTCTGATAATAAAACGACTCTTTGTAATGTCACTGAGGCGAAATGGGTACAACACGGCGATTTATGGATCTTTCACATTACCGCAGACCGTTTCCTACGAAATATGGTGCGCGCTATAGTGGGTTCCCTGTATGAAGTAGGACATGGCAAATGGACGGTGGAAGACTTTTATGAGAGGCTACAGCAAAAAAATCGGGGTGCAATGGGAACCAGTGCCCCTGCTCATGGCTTATATCTATCTAACGTAACCTATAACAACCTCTAAGATGTCTCAGGTCGGCGGAAAAGCATTTGACTTTAAGCTCTTTCTAAAGGTAATGGCCTATGCCAGACCCTATAGAGTACTTTTTATTTTCGCTGTTTTCTTGACCATTGCCTTGGGTGGGTTAGGAACAGCTCGTCCTATCCTCATTCGCAGTGTTATTGATGATGCAATATTGATGAACAATGCGCCTGAGCTCATTCGCTTGATGCTTCTATTGGTCTCTTTACTGGTTATTGAAGCTCTTGGCCAATTCGGGTTCATGTATGCTGCCAATTGGCTTGGACAAAGTATTATTAAGGACATCCGAATAGAACTCTACGATAAACTACAAACCTTTCGGTTGGGGTTTTACGACCGCACACCCATAGGTCAACTTGTAACTAGAGTAGTCTCCGATATTGAAACGATATCACAGATTTTCTCCCAAGGAATTTTAGTGATTTTTGGTGATTTGTTCCGCATTTTAGTGATGCTCGGTGCCATGTTCTTCTTCTTCAATCCAGTTCTGGTATTGGTGAGTTTAAGTGTGATTCCAGTACTATTTGTAGCTACTCGTTGGTTTCAACGAGGAATTAAAGGAGCGTTTCAAAAAGTACGGACGGAGGTGAGCAACCTAAACACTTTTGTTCAAGAACACTTAAGCGGTATGTCCGTAGTACAAGCCTTCGGACGCGAGGATCAGGAGATGAATAAGTTCAAGGAAATTAACGACCGCCATCGCAAGGCAAACATTGAAAGTATTTTTTACTACGCACTGTTCTTTCCAATCATAGAAGTTCTTAGCGCCATGTCTATTGGTTTGGCCGTTTGGTACGGTGGTATGAATGCTGCAACAGGCGGTAGTGTAACGGTCGGAGAACTTACGGCAATGATCATTTTCATTGGCATGCTCTTTAGGCCTCTTCGTCAACTGGCAGACAGATTCAACACCTTACAGATGGGTATGGTAGCCTCGGAACGCGTCCTTAAACTGCTCGACAGCAATCATGAAATTGAGCCCAACGGTACCTATGAAATAGAGAATCTGCAGGGTGAAATTGCCTTTAAAAACGTCCACTTTAGCTACAATCCGGATGAGCCTATCCTCAAAGACGTGAGCTTCGAGGTGGCCCAAGGAGAAACAGTCGCTATCGTGGGTGCTACCGGGGCTGGAAAGAGTACCATCATTTCTGCGCTTATGGGATTTTACCCGTACAGCGATGGATCAATCACTATTGATGGGGTTGAGCTCAAGGACATTAATGTTCATGCCCTTCGTGAGCAGCTTGCCTTGGTGCTTCAGGATGTCTTTTTATTTTCGGACACTGTACGCGCCAATATCGTTCTTGGCGATGAGCACATTTCTGATAAGGTCCTACTCAAGGCTGCTGAAGCCATTGGAATATCGGAATTTATAGCAGAGCTCCCAGAAGGTTTAGACTACAATGTACAGGAGCGCGGTGGTGTGCTCTCTGCAGGTCAGCGTCAGCTTCTTGCATTTTTAAGAGCATATGTTACGAATCCAAAAGTGCTGATTCTCGATGAGGCCACTTCAAGCATTGATTCTCATACAGAAGAACTCATCCAACGCGCCCTGATAGCACTTACTAAGGATAGAACTTCAGTGATCATCGCCCACAGACTGTCGACCATACAGCACGCAGATCGCATCATTGTATTGGATAAGGGTAAGGTGATTGAAATGGGTAACCACAGCGAACTCCTCGCGAAAGAAGGTGCTTACTTCAATCTTTACGAAAAGCAATTTGCCAGCGAGGTATAAAAAAACCGGCGCCCATCGGGCGCCGGTTTTTTAATTCTGTTTGTAAACGTCTAGAATCTATATCCAATATTGATTCCCGAGCGTACATGAAAAGGTACGCCGTATATCAATGAAAGGGCAGATTCATACGTATCTGTATGAGTGATGGTATTTACTGCATTGTATCCAGCACCTGCATAAACCCTAACAGTAATCCCATTTTCTAGGGCACCGTGCCAACCAAGGTTTAATCCTACACCAAGGGCAGTTTGAGTAAAGTTTGCGGCAACTAAATTCAAATTATCATCTATTTCTTCCCAGCCAGAAGTAGCCATAGATTTAAATCGAGCATAGGCACCGAGATACATACCTTCATTATCATCTCCAGAGTTGTCAAAATACATGATAAACTCAGGGCTCAATACGAATCCTGCAGCTGCAGCTAGAACGGTCGCATCATCAGAAGTAAGCTCATTGTTGATCAATCGCATTTCCAGGTTCACCGTTTTCATATCGTCCAAATGATACATACCCTCAAGCTTGAGTTGGCCATTTAATAAAGCACCTGTTCCTAGTGATACTTCTGCAGATTGTGCTTGTGCTCCCAATGTTCCCAATAGGAGTGAAGCGAGTAAAAAGATTTTTTTCATCGTTTTAGGTTTTGTTTCCTATAAGGTATAAAAAAACCGGCGCCCATCGGGCGCCGGTTTTAAATATATCAAAATCGGCCCTACTTAGCCATTCATTGAAATCAAGAATTCTGCATTGTCCTTCGTTTGACGCATACGGTCGTTTAGGAACTCCATGGCCTCAATAGGGGTCATATCTGCCAAATATTTTCTCATAATCCACATGCGTTGCAGTACATCTGGAGCGAGAAGTAAGTCTTCCTTACGTGTGCCACTTTCAATCAAGTTGATTGCTGGCCAGATACGGCGGTTGGCGATACGACGATCTAATTGCATCTCCATGTTACCGGTTCCTTTGAATTCTTCGAAGATCACTTCGTCCATTTTCGAACCGGTATCGATCAGAGCTGTAGCAAGGATGGTCAATGAACCGCCTCCTTCGATGTTACGCGCCGCACCAAAGAAGCGCTTCGGCTTTTGCAGCGCGTTGGCGTCAACACCACCCGAGAGAATCTTCCCTGAGGCAGGGCTTACGGTGTTGTAAGCACGAGCAAGGCGTGTAATTGAATCGAGCATAATAATCACATCGTGCCCACATTCGGTCATGCGCTTTGCTTTTTCTAAAACGATGTTTGCCACCTTAACATGACGGTCTGCCGGCTCATCAAACGTAGAAGCCACAACCTCCGCGTTTACGCTTCGTGACATATCTGTTACCTCTTCCGGACGTTCGTCAATCAGAAGTACAATCATATATGCCTCAGGGTGGTTCGCTGCAATGGCATTGGCCACCTCTTTCATCAACGTAGTTTTACCGGTCTTTGGTTGTGCCACGAGTAGACCACGCTGTCCTTTTCCAATAGGAGAGAAGAGGTCAATAATGCGCGTGGAAGTTGAGGATTGACGTGATGTAATGTCAAATTTTTCGTTTGGAAACAAGGGAGTCAAGTGCTCGAATGCTACACGATCGCGCACAAATTCCGGACTACGGCCGTTGATGCTGTTCACTTTAACGAGTGGGAAGTACTTTTCACCTTCACGCGGTGGACGAACTTCTCCGCTTACGGTATCACCCGTTTTCAGTCCCATGCTTCGGATCTGGTTTTGGCTTACGTAAATATCATCTGGAGAATTCAAGTAATTGTAATCTGAACTTCTCAAGAATCCATAGCCGTCTGGCATGATCTCAAGAACACCTTCGTTGGCAATGATACCCTCAAAATGGAATTCCTTCGGTCGACGACGGTTGTTGTTGTGATTGTTGTGATTGTTTCGGTTGCGGTCGTTCTTATGTCCTTTGCGGTTTTGGTGATCGCCCTGATGGCGGTCTTTTCGACCTTCGTTTTGGTTGCCACCTTCTGTAGCCGCCTCTTTTTTAGGCGCTTTTTCAGGTCTAGCTTCCTGAGCCTCGTCTTTTGGCGCCTGTGTCTCAGACGCAATATTCAGCTTTACTTTAATAGCATCTACCAACTCGCCTTTTTTCATGGTTTTGGCTTTCGGTATCTCTAGTTTACTGCCCAATTCTTTCAATTCAGGCAATTTGCGCGATTGCAAATCTTTTTCAGTCAACATGTGTGTGGGAATAATTGTAAAAGAAACCGATAGGTAGGTTTCCTTCGATCATTGTTGTACAATAATAGTGAGTTTCGCAATATTGGGTGGGGTAAAGCCGATTTTTTTTCAACTTTGTTAAAATATTTAACCCATGATTCAACGCATTCAAACGCTTTATTTATTTGCAGCTGCTATCCTGAGCGCATTGGCAGCATTTGTACTTCCTATGTACGTTTTAGAAGGTGCAACATTCGCTGCAACGGCCAATGCATCAACCTTTGGCGGCTTCGGTGGCTCTATGGCTTTGTTCTCTGGGTCTATTCTTTTATACAACAATCGCAACCTGCAATTGCTTATCGTTCGCTTGGGCATGTTAGTCAGCCTCGTGGTCCTAGGCGCACTTATTTGGATCATTCAAGGCGAAGGTGGCTCAGCCTCATGGGGCGTTACAGTCCCGTTTGTCAATATTGTATTGGCATTTTTGGCCTCAAAAGGCATACAGAAAGACGAGGCAAAGGTGCGCTCGCTAGATCGATTGCGTTAAACTTTGGCAGGCAATTGCTCGAGCTGTCTGTTGTTTCTACAGTCCCAATAAAGGTTTTGTAAACCGTTGGTTAGCCAGATTAATGGCGCCCCAATGGTATTGTTGTAGTTGAACGCTTGATTGAAGGTTTTCTGACTCAGAGCTACTTCTGGAGCTTTACATTCAACAAGCACCTCAGGTTTTCCATTGGTGTTGGCGATGATATCGCTGCGCTTTGAATTGAACCCTGTTTTTAAACCACTTTCAATTTGAAGGTGGTGAATACTGTATCCCAATGCGACCAAGTATTGAACTGCGTGCTGTCGTACCCATTCTTCGGGCGTACATACCAACCATTTTTTGCGAACGGCATCAAAGATGAGCTCCTGACCCTCCACTTCTTTGAGTTGGATGCTTGCAGTTAATGCCTCAGGAAAATGCAATGCCGCTCGTGCCACTACTTCATGTTTGTATTAAACTTCTCCGGATACTTGCCCTGGATGTCTTTGTAAAAGGCGGTCAATTCCGCTTTGGTCTCCTCTAGGGTTGTCGGTGAAATGACCTTGGTAATACCGGCCTTTTTGTTTTTATAATCTACAAATCCGAGACTAATATCAACCCCTGCTTCTTTAGCGATGTAATAAAAGCCGCTTTTCCACTTCTCGGTATAACTTCGTGTACCTTCTGGGCTAATAATCAAATTAATGTCCTGTTCTTTCATAAGTTCCGCACTTGTCGCTACAAGATTAGAACGCTGCTCTCTATTCACGCCAATGGCCCCTAGCCAAGTGAAGAATCCAAAGAAATACCATTTGGTGTAGAAATCCTTGATGAGGAATTTCATCGGCAGACGCATTTGCCAAAAGGTTCCTAGGGCGAGGAAGGTATCAAAGTTTGAGGTATGTGGAGCAGCGATAGTAACCGTATTCCTCGCCTTCTTTTTAATCTCCTCAGGAGCAACAACCTTCCATCCAATGAGGCCTAGAATAATTCGACTAATGATGTATTTCATGGTACTGTGATAAGGCCGCTAAGATACGTCAAACCAATCCGGAGGGAATCCCAATAAAAAAGCTTTCTGAGAAGCCCTTGTTAATGCCGTGTAGAGCCATTTGTAATAGATTGGTGATGGCCCATCGGGCAGATATGGATGTTCGATGATGACCTGCTCCCATTGGCCACCTTGACTTTTATGACAGGTGATCACGTAGCTGAACTTCACTTGTAGCGCATTGTAGTAGGGGTCGTTTTTGATGGCCTCGTAGATTTTTTTCTTAGAGCTGAGGTAGGAGAACTTCGCGAGCATTTGTTCGTACAATCCGTTGCTTTGCGCACTGCTCAGGGCAGGGCCTTCAGAACTTAGTGTGCTCAGATTGAGGATGACATCGATTGCATCTTCTTTGGGGTAGTCTACAAATACTACGGTGGCTTCGCAAAAAGTTAATCCATAGCGCTCATGAACGTTCCTGATCGACCGCACTTCACCTATTTCTCCGTTGGCGATGAATCCCATTTTTGAGGTTTCGGGCAACCAGAAATAGTTATTCCGGACTACCATGAATTGGTCCCCAGCACTAATTTGATCTTCTTGAAATTTGATTCGACCTCGAATGCCTTGGTTGTAGTTGTTGGCTTTTTTGTTGCTTCGTACAACCATGGTATTTCCTTCGCTTCTTGAAGCATAAAGCTGTTCAAAGATTTCCTGCAAGTGATATCCGTCCTCGACTTGGATAAAATCTTCTCCAGGAATCAGTTTTGGTGGCTCTGAAGAGTCCGATTCAATCAACTCTCGAAGCTGCGTTGCATTCTTTAAGATGTGACTGTCTAAAGCTTGACGAACGACCATCCTAAGGGTGTGTTCCGTAGCATTAATCCCTGCGCCAATGAACCAATCTGAACTTAGTGCTGGACTCTGCGGCTGGCCAACCGGTGGAAGCTGGGCAGGATCACCTACCAAGACCAGTCCGTTAGAAGGATCTGAAAAGACATAGGTGAGCAAATCTTCAAGCAAGGAGTTGCCGCCCAAAGTGCTATCATTGTTTGTCGCCACTAGACCGGCTTCGTCCACTACGAAAGTGGTGTTCTTGTGGGGATTGTTGGACAATACAAAGTTGGCAACGCCGCCATTACTCACGCTAGGGCGGTATAGGCTACGGTGTATAGTAAAGGCATTTTTACCCGCTGCACCGCTCATTACTTTCGCTGCACGACCGGTGGGCGCCATCAATAAAATTTTTCTTTGGTGTTTCTTATGTGCCGCCACTACAGATCGCAGTACGGTTGTTTTTCCAGTACCCGCATACCCTTTGACAATGAGAACCTCCGGATGTATGCGCTTTACACTGAGGTACAGTGCCAGTTTTTTGAGCAAAACATCTTGATCCTCAGTGGGTTCGAATGGGAAGAAACCCTTTAAATCTGCGTATGTACTTTGCGGTGTAAGCAATGAAAAAATATTGTAGTTTTGAGGCGATTAATCCTGAACGATAACAATGAATTCAAAGGTACAACTCGGAATTAAAGCAGTTCTAATCGTAACGTCAGTATTGCTGACCGTACGAATCTACCAAAGTATTATGCAACCTATCAACTTTCAACGTATTGAAAATACGAGATTGTGTGAGGTTACTGAACAATTAGAGAGCATTCGCGAAGCGCAACTTGCATACAAAAGCGAATTCGGTACATACTGTGCATCTATCGACGAGCTCGTAGGATTTGTAGACACTGGTTTCATTAGCATCATCGAGCGTAAGGATACCTCTTTCATGTACTATGACAAAATTTACCAGAAGGACATGAATAAGGATTCTGTGATTATCCGTGTTCTAGGTCAGGAGTCAGTGAGCACGCAGTTGTTCGGTGAAGGTTTCATGGCTGAAACTTTGAGAAACATTTCGGGAACAGATTCAACATTTACTATGGATGCGTCTGAAATCAACAAGAATGGTGTGGATGTAGCTACGTTTGAAGTAAGCGCTCCTTACAAAGTTATTTTTGCTGATATTGCAGAGGAATACCCGCAGGCATACAAGAAAGTAGAGAACAACGCTTGGACAATCGGGTCGCTAACAGAACCAACCATCAGTGGTAACTACGAGAACACACGTTGTAAGACAGAATAATATTGATCCGGCTTTCGAATCAGCGAAAGCGGAAAACTGCACATTGTCCATCCTGCGCCAGCAGGATGGACTTTCTTTTTTGGTTAAAAACACCAAATCCAATCAGTTGTATATGATTGGTTTCGTGCCCGCTGCGGAATTGACCGAGGACCCGTTTGAGGAGTTGTTGGCATCTTTCTCAGAGCTGCCGGGATCAATTATAAAGGCGCAAGAATTCGGACAATCAGCACTTTTGCCGAAAGCTTTAGGAACAAAAGATAAAAAGTGGACCAAAACATTGCTAGGAAGCGAAGCAGATCGCGTTTTTTCTTCCGATTCCCTAGCGGTGGAAGTATATACCTTGACACACAATGCTCCAAAGGATGTAAAGCACAATTGGCTTGTTCAGATGGAGGTCCTTCCAAAGGCATCGGCACCGAGGTTATGGGTGAATCTTGAATCGACCACAGCTACCTACTTTGCAGCAGATGTTAAAGGTTACCAACTCGTCAATACACTTCCCACTTCTTCAAATGAAGAACTATTGTACCACCTGGGCAATATTACTGAACAGCTGGGTTGGGACCGCGAAACTCTTACTGTAGAGGTATGTGGACTGAATCACCAAAAAGCATTGGCATTTATAAAGCCCTATTTCAAGGTTGTAAAATCAATTAAAGCTGATAAGTATGTGACGCTTAGTTCAGCTATGAACAAGGTGGATATAGAATCTTACGGTCCTTTACTACGATTATGAGAATAGTTAGTGGAAAATGGCGCGGAAAGCGCATCACTGCTCCAAAGAACCTTCCTACTCGTCCTACAACCGACTTTGGGAAAGAGGCCCTTTTTAATATTCTCAATAACCGATACTACTTCGAGGATTTACGAGTACTTGACTTGTTTTCCGGAACAGGGAATATTTCTTATGAATTTGCATCTCGTGGAACCGAAGAAATAGTGGCTGTAGACATGCATCGCGATTGCGTCAGATTCATTTCTAAAATAAACGAAGAATTAGGCGCCTCCATTCAGACGGTTCAATCCGATGCGCTCCAATGGGTGCGAAGGAACGCTACGCAATACGACATTGTTTTTGCAGACCCTCCCTATGAGTGGGAACACTACGAAGATTTAGCAAAGGGTATTATCTACCACAAGTTGTTGGCAGAAGGCGGTGAAGCAATCATTGAGCACAGCGACCAAACTGATTTAAGTCACCTCCCGGGATTCACCGAACACCGTAGATACGGTCACGTGAATTTCAGTTTCTTCTCGAATCCCGACGAAATCGAGAAAGACTAGATTAAAAACTCCACGAGCTTGGCAATAGCGCGACCGCGGTGGCTCATGCTGTTCTTCTTAGCATTGTCCATTTCAGCGAAACTCTGTCTGTAGCCCTCAGGGATAAAAATGGGATCGTACCCGAAACCTTGATGACCGGATTTTTCTCTCGCGATTTTACCGCGTACAATACCTTCAAATACGTGTTCTTTGCCGTCTATAATGAGAGCAACGGCAGTACGGAATTGAGCCGAGCGATTTTCTTTTCCCTCAAGTTCGCTAAGCACTTTTGCCATATTCTGTTCAGGATCTTTGGAAGATCCCGCATAACGGGCACTGTAAACGCCCGGGGCACCATTTAATGCGTCAATTTCTAATCCAGTATCGTCCGAAAAACAGGCCAGCCCGTATTTGTTCCAAACGGTTCTGGCTTTTACCAAAGCATTGCCTTGCAGCGTTGGTTCGTTTTCAGGAATGTCCTCGAGGTCATCGAGTTCACTCAGACCAATAACTTCGTACTTGTGTCCAATTAATTCCTTAACCTCTCGTAACTTACCCGCATTGTGGGTTGCAAATACCAATTTCATACGCACTCAATGAGCAACAAAAATACATCCTTAATACGCCTAGCAGGGCCAATCTCGGCTTTTATTATTTCCTTCTTTGGGGGTTTTGAATCACACTTTGTGTTATTGGGAATCACTGCTTGGATGCTTATTTGGTGGATATCTGAGACTGTACATCTTGCTGTCACCGCGCTTTTACCATTGCTTCTCTTCCCGCTTTTTGGACTGATGGAAGCAAAGAGTATGTCGTCGTACTATGCCCATCCGCTGGTGTACCTGTTTTTTGGTGGTTTTATCATCGCAAGAGCTCTTGAAGAAACTAACCTGCATTACCGTATAGCGCTTTGGATTTTACGCCGGACAGGCACCAGTAGTCGTGGCCTTCTTGCTGGCTTTATGCTTAGTACTGCCTTTATGTCCATGTGGATCAGTAACACGGCAACCTCCATTATGATGCTCCCTATTGCTACGAGTGTCTTAGCGGTTCTTCCTAAGGCGTCTGCTGAAAAAATGGAGCGCCCCTTGCTCTTAAGCATAGCCTGGGCGGCCAACATTGGTGGAATGGCAACAATTATCGGCACACCGCCTAACATGATTTTTGCAGGATTCATAAGCGAGCATTTAGACCGTCAGATAGGATTTGTTGAATGGCTGCCGATAGGGCTTTCTGCTTCTGTAACCATTGGGTTAACAGCATATGCCATTCTATCGCGCAGCTTGAGGACACTGGCTCTTTCCCCTCAAGAACAAAAGGAAACAGAACGCTATTTACAACAGGAGTGGGACCGCTTAGGTTCCATGAACAAGGCGCAGAGAAAAGTGGCCATTATATTCACCTCGACAGCCTTGCTGTGGATCATGCGACCCTATTTAGGTGCTTTGAGTGCCCATATTCATTGGTCGGACACAGGGATTTCATTACTTGCAGCTGTATTGCTCTTCAGTCTCACGAGAGAACCGGGTAAGAACCTTTTGGATTGGGAGAGCACCTCTAAGCTTCCTTGGGGAATTCTCATCCTATTTGGGGGTGGATTGGCCTTGGCCGGCACCTTGCAACAGAGCTATTGGTTTGAAGCCTTGGAAGTAGGCATGACGTCCTTCGAAAACATACCTATCTTGTTTTGGGTAATCATCATGGCACTTCTAGGTGTTTTTGCTACCGAGTTACTGAGTAATATGGCATTGGTCAGTGCATTGATGCCGCTTGTACTCAGCCTTTCGCTGACGTTTGGCTGGTCGATGGAAATCTTGAGCATGCCTTTAGTATTGGGCGCGAGTTGTGCATTTATGCTTCCAATGGCCACACCGCCAAATGCTATCGTTTTTTCTACAGGTAAATTAACGGTGGGATATATGATGGCGAGAGGTATAAAACTCAATATTATTGCCGTTGCTATACTCGTCGCCCTAGGCATGGTGCTCGTTACAATGGGCTAACGACTTGCTCTGGGGATTCGAGCACCTTTTTTGGAAGGTTTTTTAGAATGACTTTTTCGAGCGCTTGTATCCACTCGAGTTTGAGCTGTGTACGCGAATGTATCAGGCTCACCTGTCTAGTGGGCGTTGGCTCTGCAATGGGCTTGATGGATCCTTTGTAGCGATCGTTTAGGTCGATACCTGTTAGATATGGCAATAGTGTCATGCCCATGCCTTTGTCGGCCAATTTAACTAAGGTGTCGAAGTGTCCACTTTCCATGTGAATGCCGTCGCCATTAAGGTTTTTAGGGTTGCACAACGAGAGCACGCTGTTTCTAAAGCAATGCCCTTCGTTTAGTAAGAGCAATTCATCTGGGTTAATTTCCGAGGCCAATAAGAACCTATCCTTTGAAAACTTGTGGTAGCTCGGTACAAAAGCAACAAACGGTTCGTGGTACAGTGGCTTCTCTACAATACCGCGTTCCTCTAGAGGCGTGGCTGCAATACCAACATCTATACGGTCTTTACGCAAGGCCTCAATCATGTCGGCTGTTTTCATTTCCTCAACGAACAACTTGATTTTAGGAAAAGCTTGGTTGAACTCTACTAAGAATCGAGGTAATAAACTAGGAGCTATAGTAGGTATAACTGCCAAACGAAGGTCGCCCTCGAAGGTGCCTTTAATTTGCTTGGACATGTGCTCAAGTACAGCAGCTTCTTGCAAGACTTTCCTGGCTTGCTCCAAAATTTTTTCACCCAATGGAGTGGGGACAATTGGTTGCTTTGAGCGATCGAAAATTAAGATATCGAGCTCTTCTTCGAGCTTCTGAATCTGCATACTCAAAGTCGGCTGGGTAACAAAACAAGCCTCCGCAGCGCGCGCGAAATGGCGGTGGTTGTCTACAGCTACGATGTAACGGAATTGAGTAATAGTCATATCTTATGGGGGCTAGGACTTTAATAGATAACAAAAATTGAATGGAAAGTTCATGGCCTTTACACGTTTCGGTACATTTATTCGGTGAACACAGATCAACTCCTTTCTACGCTGGCCCACAAAGGCGAAGCCCCTTCGTTTCAAAATCCAATGATGCCTTGGTTTCGAAAGATGGTGCATACCTCACAAAAAACAATGGACCAAGCTAAAAAGGCGGCTGTACTGGCGCACCTTTTTGAAGGATCGGATGGTCTTGAGCTACTGTTTATGAAGCGTCCGCCATACGACGGCACACACGGTGGACAGATTAGTTTTCCTGGCGGTAGAAAGGAATTGAGCGACTCAAGTTACGAGCAGACCGCCTTACGAGAAACGGCGGAGGAGGTTGGAATTCCTAAAAAAAGCGTGACAGTGATTCGCAAACTAGATCCCTTGTACATACCTCCGTCAAACTTTGTGGTTCATCCATTCATCGGGTATTCTAAAGAGCTTCCAGAATTGGTCCTTGATCCCAATGAAGTGGCCTATACTTTTTCAATACCATTACAGGTATTGATGTCAGGCGAACTCATTGGAAAGGCTACTGTTCCTACAAAATACGGCAAGGTGAAAGTCCCGGCATATCTGTGGGGTGATGAAGTCATTTGGGGTGCAACAGCAATGATCACGGCAAGAATAGTGGGGCTTTTGTCCTAAGGAGTATATTTGCCGAACTACTGAAATTAGTACACGTGTTAAACCCTTTTAAAAAAGACAGCTTCGGATATAACCTGTTGATCAAAAGAACGGTCATTTTCGTTTTTGGATTAATCACATGGTATCGATTCTTTCGTTTAAACTCAGTGCAGATTGTAGGTGGTGATAAACTTAAGGACCTACCTGAGCGTGGCGTTTTGTTTGTGTCCAACCACCAAACGTATTTCGCCGATGTAAGTGCGATGTACCAGGTCTTTAACGCAGCGGAAAACAAGGTATACAACAGGGTGCCGTTTGCAACTTTGTTTCGTCCTAAGCTCAATGTCTTCTTTGTGGCTGCTGCAGAGACGATGAAGAAGGGGTTGTTGCCCAAACTGATGCAATATGCGGGAAGTGTTAGTATCAAGCGTACTTGGCGTGAGGCGGGTAAAACGATCAATAGAGGTGTAGATCCAAAAGATATTGACAACATTAAAAAAGCCATGGAAACAGGCTGGACTATTACCTTTCCACAAGGCACGACACGTCCATTTGTAAAGGGAAGACGAGGTACAGTTCATTTGATTCGAGAGTTAAATCCTGTAGTGGTTCCCGTGGTGATTAATGGCTTTCGTCGAGCCTTCGACAAAACGGGTATGTTTGTGAAGAGTACGGGTAACCTATTAACCATTACCTTTAAGGAGCCTTTGGAACTTGATTTTTCCAAAGAGAATGATGATTTGTTAGACCAAATTATGGTGGCCATTGAACAGGCGCCTGAGTTTTTGAAAATAAAGGAAGAATGAAAAGATTCATTGTAGCATTATTAACCATTGGTGCATTCGCATCGTGTGAACGTGAGATTACTGTTGTTGATCCAGCTGCGTTGGACGATCGCAATATATACATCCGTGCCTACAAATATTTTGACGGTGATATTGCAGATACAAGCACGGTATATCAAATCAACGGCGACCTTATTAAGTTGAGTCATGTCTACATCACGCTCAGCGGTGCTGAGTTTGTAAGTATTGATGAAAAGGATACCACACGCACAGAGAACGACTTAACAGCGATTGATCTGCTTACAACTTCAGAAGTCAAGCTCGCTCAGTTGCCGCGCGGTTCGTACAATGGCCGTTTGAATTACCACATCGGTTTGGACAGTACTCGAGCCTATGCCGCCCCGGAGACGCTTGAAGAAACGAACCCGTTGGTCAAGGGACATTTGTGGAATGGACCGGCTACAGGACACAGCTTCTTCCAATTAGAGGGTCGAGTTTTTGACCCGAATGATTCTTTATTCACCACACCAACGAGTACCTTTACTTGGAGAATTGCAACGGAGGATATGGTGATTGAGCGCAGTGAAAAGCGCAATTTCAATGTCGGGGCCAATAAGGATGTTTTCTTTGTTATTGATTTAGATATTGAAAAGCTATTCTTAGGCCTACAGCCGTCTTCAACACCGGAAATCTATTCTGATCCAGGGGATGCTGCGGACTACAATAAAGCCCAGATTCTTAGCGATAATCTAAAGAGCGAGTTTGTATTCAAACTTTAGCGTAAGCATGAAAAAGCTTCCTTTCTATGGACTGTTATCTCTCCTCATCCTTGCCGGATGTAGACCCGGAGATAAAAAGGTAACTGTTGAATTTCAGTGGATTCAAAACGGTACGCCATATACTCAGAGCACGCCTTTCTTCAAAGGAGATACGGCAATTGCAATTGATCTTTTCCACTTCTATATCAGCGATCTTCGAGCAGGCGATCAGCTCCTGAGTGATGTACTGTTCGTGGACCCTAGCGATAGTGCTTTCAGCACTTATACATTGGACCTGCAGCGAAGAGTAGATCAAATTAGTTTTGGCTTAGGTGTCCCGTCGGACATGAATGCCATGGACCCAACTTCCTTCGAAACCACACATCCTTTGAGCAGTGCCTATGCTATGTATTGGACTTGGGCCTCTAAATACAGGTTCCTTAAAGCCGAAGGACGATTCAACGCAGGCGGCGACTTGAGCAATGCTACGACCAATGGCGGTATTATTTGGCATACTGGAACCGATCCGCTGTACAGAACACGAACCTTTGATGTACCTGTACGACCTGGTGACCGATTAGTGGTTAAAATGGATCTTGACCTTCTATTGGGTAATGTGAGCCTTGCTAACGACGGATTCACTCACACTACCGTTGATACCTATGCCACTGCAGAGAAGGTGAGCAACCAAGCTATCGCCGCGATTGAAGTAGTGGTGGAATAAGGGGATTACCTAAACAAGAAACTGATTTTCACGCCGCCTAAGAGCGCAGGGGCTACATTGGTGCTTTCATTCAAGTTGTACTGTCCGACGAATAAACCTGATGTAGGATCAAATATCTGCTCGAAATCTGTTGTTGATCTGTTTTTTTGTCGAATGCCTGCGCCGATGTACCAATCGAGAATCATTTTTTCTGATGGACGGCTTTGATATCCCATGGTGAAACCTACATCTGACCAACGGAAAAATTCACTCACCGTTGTATCCATTCCGAAATCATCGAGTGTGGTAAAGTCTTGGGCGTAGTTGCGCACGTTGAGGTTGAATGCTACGTAATACCCGTCTTGAAATGCATTTCCTTCTGGAAAGAACTTGGTATTGAAAAGTGCGGAGTAGCTGACTTTACTCACTGTTTCTCCATCGCCACGTTCGCTGTATCCACGAATGAGATCCTCGGTTAGGTTGTAAGTAGTTAGACCCAAACCAGCTTCGATAGTGATATAATCACTGACTTTATGTTCGTAAGAAAGAGGGATTTCCCCTGCAATGAGTGAAGCTGGGCTAATCTTTAATGCGTGATTGTAACGGCTGTAATACATGCCGCCAAGATTTGCACTCGAACTCGATGGGCTGATCTGTACCGAAGAATTCCCATAGGTCGTTGTACTGAGATCGCGTTTACGAACAATCACAGCTTGTGCATTTGCTTCAACACTCAGGAGGCCTAGGAAAATTAATGAATACAGAAATCTCTTCATACTGCGTTAGTTTATCATTAGGGTGCTGTATCTTACCATCAATGTACAAAAACTTTACCGTTTTCTATGACCACTTTTCTTAAGCGCTCCATTACACTGATTACTTGTTGTTTAGTAGTAACAACAGGGCTTGCACAGGGTTCATACCCCTTACTGGAATGGAGTCCAGAATACAATGCTAGGAGTGCAAAATTTGACCGGATCTTGCAATCAAGCGAACAAGGTTTCTTTACTTATCGACCTGCCGCTGCATCCATCATTTCGGGTGCTCGCGATGAATATTTCGCGTATTACAACCGTTACGATTTAAGCGAACAATGGTTGCTAAAAAACCCAAGGTGGGAATGGAATGGACGCAGGGTAGACTTCAAGGAAAGTCTGATGCTCGGTGGTGTTCAGTATTTGTTTTACGAAAGCTATGACCGTCAATCGGACACTCGGAATTTATTGGTTCGAACCTTGGATACCCTGGCCAATCTAAGTGCGCCGAAATTAATAGAGACGTTGGATTCAAAAAGACGATCTCAAGGAGACTTTACCATCAAAGCATCGCAGGATCGAACGAAATTCGCAGTGTTTACAAACCCACCTTATGAGCGGTTTGGAAGCGAAAACTTTTACGTAAGATTGTACAGCGCAGACCTTGCAGAGGATTGGAACGCCGATATAGAACTCAATGTTCGTGACAGAAACTTCAACATTATCGATTTCGATTTATCGAACTCCGGCGATGTATTCATCCTGAGCGCATTCGATAATAGTCCGAATGTGATGTTACAGAGTGGCAAAGACCTAGAGTACAAACTGATGCGTATTGGCGCCGGCGATAACAATCAAATCACCGAATTCGACCTTGGATTGCGCAATGTTGCGGTGCATTCATTAGGTATCGAATGTGACCTAAAAGACAACCAAATGGCCATCTCTGGCTTTTACGGTAAACGCAACTTCTATGATATGGATGGAGCACTTTACCTGAGTGTTGACCAGAGTAGAGGAGAGGTGGTTTCGACCAATTTGAATCCGTTTACTCAAGAGTTTGTCGCACAATTCAACCGATTCCGAGCGCGTCGCGGAAAAGGTATTCGCAGGAATTTCGTTTTCCGTCAATTTCTACCAAGACCCGATGGCGGCGCCTATGTGATCGCAGAGGATTACGAGGTGCGTGTGCAAACCGTGCAAACCTCGCGTGGAACGACGACGACCAACTATTACTACTATTACAATGACATCATTGTCTTGAGTATTGATGCAAAAGGCGAAGTTGATTGGTATGCTCATGTGCCCAAGCGTCAAAGTTCTATGAATGATGGTGGTTATTACCTCGGTTATACCTTCTTGGTGAATGAATCTGGGTTACACTTTGTCTTCAACGATCATCGTAAGAATGCCAAGCGCTGGGGTAAGAAAACACTACGTGCCATTACGAATGCGAAGAATGGTAATCTTGTAATGGTAAGTTTAAGCCACGATGCAGAGATGGTGTATACGGTATTAAACAGAAATAAGCGCCAAAAATTCAGAGTAAGCCCTCGTTCTTCTAGACAAGCAAACGACGGCTATGACGGTGCGGTTCTCTTATCTTTGCGAGGCAGCCGTATACGATTCGGGAATCTTTATTTCGAAGAATAAATGAGAGTACATTTCATTGCCATAGGAGGTTCTGCCATGCATAACCTCGCCATAGCTTTACATAACTCTGGTCACCAGGTCAGTGGTTCTGACGATCAAATTTTTGAACCTTCTCGTTCAAGATTGGCTGCCAAAGGCTTACTTCCTGCCGCTGAGGGATGGGACGAAAGCAACATTTCCACAGACCTCGACGCTATCATACTTGGAATGCATGCGCGCAAGGACAATCCAGAACTACTTAAAGCACAAGCGCTCGATCTTAACATCTTTAGCTACCCTGAATTTTTATACGAGGTTAGTAAAGACATGACTCGGGTGGTCATCGCTGGTTCTCACGGAAAGACCACTACGACGGCCATGGTATTGCACGCCATGCAGCATGCTGGAATGTCAACCAACTACATGGTAGGCGCTCAATTAGAGGGCTTCGACTGTATGGTGGAGCTCGAAAGTGGTTCGGATTTCATGGTAATGGAAGGCGATGAATACCTGAGCTCACCGATAGATTTACGTCCAAAATTTCACCTGTATCGACCTAATATTACGGTCATTACAGGAATTGCCTGGGATCACATAAATGTGTTCCCTACGTTTGAATCTTATGTGGACCAATTCAAGAAATACATCGATACCATCGAGCCTGGTGGTGCTTTGATTTACAATGAGAATGATCCTGTTCTAAAGGAATTAGTGGAGCAAAGTGATGCTCCTGTGAAGCGTTTTCCATATTCGTTACCGGAACACTTTATCGATGAAGGAACTACGTACATCGAAACGGCTGAGGGTGCTATGCCATTGCAAGTTTTTGGCAAGCACAATCTCAGCAATCTTGAAGCGGCGCGCTGGATTTGCTTGGAAATGGGGCTTCAGGAAGATGATTTCCACGATGCCATTGCAAGTTTCACGGGTGCGCAGAATAGGATGCAGCGTTTAGCAGGATCATCCGTACCCGTTTTCCGGGATTTTGCCCATGCCCCGTCAAAAGTACAAGCGGCAGTTGCTGCTCTTGCTGAGCAATACGGCGATGTTCGCGCAGTACTCGAATTACACACCTTTAGCAGTTTAAATCCAGAGTTCATACCACAGTATAAAGGAGTCCTTGATCCCGCCCAAGAGCGTTGGGTCTATTACAGTCCCCAAGCTGTTGCTCACAAGAAATTGCCAGCACTGAGCAAAGAAGACGTACAGTCGGCATTCGGGCAGGGTGTTGTTGTTTTTGACGATGCGCAAGAATTGGCTAAAGCACTTGAAAGCAAAGGCGATACTAAGGCAGTAGTGATGATGAGTAGCGGGAATTTCTCCGGGATCGATCTTGGAAGTTTATTTGCTTCATTTTAATGCATAAATTTGCAGCATGAGCAAAAGAGAAATCATAGACTCCAGAGAGTTGAACATCGCTTTGAACAGGCTGTGTTGTAAGCTCATCGAGAATCACGGTGATTTTTCAAATTCTATTTTGATCGGCCTTCAACCTCGAGGGGGACAAGTACTTAGTAGACTGGTTAAGTTGTTAGAAGAACAATACGGTGCAGGTAGCATCCGTACGGGTCTTTTAGATATCACTTTCTACAGAGATGACTTCAGAAGACGTCCGGGCCATTTGCAACCGAACAAGACTAAAATTGAACACCTCGTTGAGGATCAAAAAGTAGTCTTTATTGACGATGTTTTGTACACCGGTAGGAGTGTGCGTGCCGCCATGGATGCCATTCTTAGTTACGGACGTCCGTCAAAAATGGAGTTGCTCACTTTGATTGATCGTAGATTTTCACGCGACCTTCCTATACAGCCTGATTATAAGGGCCGACAAGTAGATTCCATAGCCTCACAACGCGTTGAGGTACTGTGGGAAGAAGTGGATGGTCGCGATGCAGTATTATTAACGGAACCAGCTTCATGAGCGAATTATCAGTGAATCACTTGTTGGGTATCAAACACCTCACGGCAGAGGATATCCAGCTCATTCTAGACACTGCCAAAGAATTCAAAGAGGTCCTCAACAGACCCATCAAAAAAGTTCCAACGCTCAGAGATATTACCATTGCCAACCTCTTCTTCGAAAACAGTACAAGAACGAGGTTGTCTTTTGAATTGGCAGAAAAGCGCTTAAGTGCGGATGTCGTAAACTTCTCTGCAGCATCATCTTCAGTAAAGAAGGGAGAAACATTGGTGGATACGGTGAACAACATCCTTTCCATGAAAGTGGATATGGTGGTAATGCGTCATCCCAATCCAGGTGCCGGAGAATTCCTCTCTGAACATGTAGATGCTTCTATCGTAAATGCTGGAGATGGGGCACACGAGCATCCAACTCAGGCACTGCTTGATGCATTCTCGATAAGGGAACGATTAGGAAGTTTGGAAGGCGCTAAAGTTGCGATTGTCGGAGATATCGTACACAGCCGAGTTGCACTATCAAATGTTCTTCTCCTAAAAAAGATGGGTGCTGAGGTTATGGTTTGTGGGCCAACAACCTTGGTTCCAAAATACATGCACACTCTCGGCGTTCGCGTAGAGCACAACTTGCAAACAGCCATCGAGTGGTGTGATGTTGCAAACATGTTACGCGTACAGCACGAACGTCAAGACATCAAATACTTCCCATCCATCGCAGAGTACCGCGCTCAGTACGGACTGACCATGGAACACTTAGACGCCCTTGAAAAGCCAATCGTAGTCATGCACCCGGGTCCAATCAACCGAGGCGTAGAGATTACCTCTGAGGTGGCAGATAGCGAGCATGCTATTATTCTAGATCAAGTGGAGAACGGTGTTGCCGTACGTATGGCCGTGCTGTATCTCTTAGCTGAGAAGCGTAAACTGGGTAATTCTTAATGAGTTTTGAGTTGGTAGTTTTAGGTGCAGCCAGCGCTACACCGACCTCCAACAGTTACACGACCTCCCAGCTCTTAAAAATGCGGGAGCATTATTTCTTGATAGATTGTGGGGAAGGTGCCCAGAAGCAGTTGCGTCGATCTAAGACGAAATTCTCCCGTATCAATAACATATTCATTTCTCACCTTCACGGTGATCACTTCTTCGGGTTGGTTGGCTTGTTGAGCAGCTTTCATTTACTTGGCCGTACAACACCTTTGACCATCTATGGACCTCCTAAACTCAAGGAGATTGTACTGACGCAGTTTAGGGCGGCGGGAACGTTTACATCTTATCCCATTTCATTTGTGGTCACTCAACATAAGGTGCCTCAGGTGATTTTAGAAACAGAGGCTTATACTGTATCGAGTTTCCCGCTCAAGCATAGAATAGCAACGACCGGATTTAAATTCGAAGAAAAGCCGCTTCAGCGCGGTCTAAATAAAGAACGTGCTGATGAATTGGGCATTCCGGTTTGTGATTATCATTGGATTAAAGACGGTAGGGACTGGACCGCGGAAGATGGAACTGTGGTATTAAATGAAGACATCACCTTCGATCCACCAAAGCCACTGAGTTATGCTTTTGCATCGGATACGATGTATGTTCCGGAGACTTCAAATTATGTAGCAGGAGCCACGCTGTTGTACCACGAGAGTACTTTTTGTGAAGATAAGGCTGAGCGTGCGCGCCAAACCATGCACAGCACAGCAAAAGAGGCGGCAAGGGTAGCTAATGAGGCAGATGTGGATCACCTACTTATAGGGCATTACAGTGCACGTTATAAAGATTTTGATCAGTTCGAAAACGAAGCGCAAGAAGTCTTTAAGTCCACTATCCGTGCACGGGAACTGCATGCTTACAAGGTCAGCGATAAAGGAATACAAGTCAAAAACTTAAGAACTCCTAAGCATGAGGAATAAGGCTTTAGTTGTACTCTTCTTTACCATTTTCATGGATCTGATGGGCTTTGGTCTTATCATTCCTATCCTTCCAATTTATGCCAAAGAATTAGGGGCTACTGATGCCATGGTTGGTCTATTAGGTACGAGCTTCAGCATTATGCAATTCATTTTTGCAAGTTTCTGGGGTGGATTGAGCGATAGGTACGGGCGTCGTCCTATTATGTTAGCGAGCATCAGTATTATGGTAGTTGCGTATATACTATTTGCCAATGCAACGGTCTTGTGGCTCTTGTTTGCCACCCGTCTGTTAAAAGGGTTTGGTGCAGCCAATCTTAGTGTTGCTCAGGCATACATTAGTGATATCGTACCTAAAGAGCAACGTACGAAGGCCTTTGGAATCATCGGGGCAGCCTTTGGACTCGGCTTCATTTTTGGTCCAAGTATAGGCGGTATCGTCAATGAGTACTACGGAGTATCTGGAGTGGGGTATTTCGCGGCAGGATTGAGTGGAATCAACCTCCTTCTCGCTTATTTCTTCTTGGCAGAGACGTTGAAAGAACCTGCCGATAGTGTGAATCTATTTCCGAATCCATTTAAGGACATTTTTGCCTTTAGAAAGGTGCCTGAGGTCAATGCTTTGTTCACTATCAACTTCGTGTATATCCTTGGTTTTAGTATGATGCAGATCACTTCCACGCTATTATGGGCCGAGCATTTCGGGTTGAGCGAGATGCACATCGGTTATACTTTTGCCTACATAGGCTTCTTGGCGGTGGTTATTCAAGGCGGTCTCATCGGCTACTTTAACAGTTGGTTTGGTGAACGGAATCTACTCTTGTTTGGAACGTTGCTCGTGGCTGTCGGCTTATTTTTCATGCCCTTTGTTCCTACGGATCAATTCTATTTGGAACTCCTCTGTATGACCTTATTGTCCTTTGGTAATGCTCTGTTAACCCCTACGGTTAGCAGTTTATTGACCACCTATGCGCCCGAAGATGCCCAGGGGAAAATTTTGGGAACCAATCAAAGCGTTGGGTCTCTGGCTAGGGTAGTGGGGCCGGCTGTTGGAGGTGCCGTGTACGGGATGCACTTTACATATCCCTATGTACTTGCAGGTAGTATAACTCTGGTTGTTAGCGTTTTGGCATTTCGTTTGAGAAAAAAAATGTATGTCTCGTAAACTTTTTTTTGACTAGATAGTTGTTATAACATTGATCGTGTATTTTTACACTGAATTTCTAACCATAAAAAGAAAAAAAATGAAAAAAATCGCAATGTTCATGGCGGCTTCTGTATTGGCTGTAAGCTGTGCAGGTGAGAAAGCTGAAGAAGTAACCACTGGAGAAGCTCAAGAGGTAATTGAAGTAGCAGAAGCAAAGACATTTAATTTAATTGATAGTTCTACAGTAGTTTGGAGAGGCTTTAAAACCTTTGTTGATTGGTCGCATGAAGGAACTATCGCAGTAGACGGAAAATTTTTAATCGCTAACGATAAGGTCGCAGGTGGATTTATTGAAATTGATTTTAGTGAAATTACTGTCGCAGAATTTGCAGACGGAACTAAAGAAGAATATTTACTAGGACATATCCGTTCAGAAGACTTCTTTTTTACCGATAGTTTTCCAACAGGTTCTTTTGAAATTGTGAACGTTAAAGAGTTGGCTGGTGAAGGCACTAATAGTTTGGTAGTTGGCAATCTAACTTTAAGAGGAATTACAAATAGTATAGAATTCCCGGCTAATATCAATCTAGATAACGATGGTGTATCATTTGAAGCACCTGTATTCAGTATTGATAGAACTAAATGGGGCGTGAAATACCATGATAGAGAAGATGCTTCTATTGCGGCATCTTTGAAAGAGGATTTGATTGACCACAGTATTGAATTGAAATTCAATGTTCGGGCCAAAGCATAATTATTCGGAAGTGATCAAAGCCCCGCTTTCGCGGGGCTTTTTTTATTTCAATAGGTCTTTAAGTGCTGCATGGATGTTCACATGCTTGAAGTTGAAGCCTGCCGATAGAATTTTTCCATTACTGACCCGCTGGCTCATTAACGCCAGTGTAGACATTTCTCCAAGAACGAGCTTTAAAAGCATTTCAGGAACGGGAGGAAAAACCATGGGCCTCCACAACACACGGCATATGGCACGAGTGAATTCTTTATTGGTGAGCGGTGAGGAGCTAACCGCATTGTACGCGCCGCTTTCAATGGGATGCGTTGCCGCGAAAACAAACATTCTAGCGAGGTCCTCTACATGTATCCAGCTTGTCCACTGATCGCCTTTTCCTAGTGGTGAGGCGATCCCTGCTTTGGCAAGCGGCACCAATCGTCCCAGTACACCCGCACCGCGGTCCAGAACAATGCCAATACGCAGTTGAATACTCCTACGTGTAGGCGATTCAAACTGCTTTGTATATCGTTCCCAATTCTCAGTTACCGATGCCAGGAAATCATCGGCAGGAGGGTGCTCTTCGTTAAATTTTTGGTCAAATGAAGAACCGTAATAACCTATAGCACTTGCGCTTACACAGCACGAAGGACCATTTTTCACACGCTTGAGTGCGTCAGAGAGGACTTGTGAAGTGTAGATCCGGCTGTCATTGATTATCCGCTTGTAAGACGCTGTCCAGCGTTTACTTACGGTAGCTCCAGCTAAGTGTAATAGAAAGTCGGCACCCTCTAACGCTTGGTCGTCGATATTCCCTTGTTCGGGGTTCCAGTAATAGACCTCAACAGCATTCCATTGGTAGTCTTTTCTTGTACTGAGAATGCGCACACTATGTCCCTCGTGCAAAAGCTGCTTGACAATGGCTCTTCCAACTGAGCCGGTGGCGCCTGTAATGGTAAATATGGACATGACGATTATTTACGTTAGGAATTTAACAAAGCGGAGTCGTTTTTGTTAAACTTGAAGCCAATTCTTTTTTCAATGCATACCATTGAGCCTTATTTCAACTGGAGACACCTCTATGTAGCTAGCGAGGACCCACAAAGTCCCTTCCACGGTTATTTCAATAGTGAGGTCTATTTCACGGATAAGATTTACGACCATGTCATTCATCCGCAATGGGATTCTATTGGGTGCGAAACCCTATTTCTAAAAGTTCTGTTCGTGGATTATGCTATTGGCTATTGTGTCATTGAATTTTTAGGGGAGTGGAACGATGCGGTACATAATGACATCATGCGTATTAAACGAGATTTAGTCGACGAGATGATTCCGCTGGGTATTGACAAGTTCGTCTTGATAGGAGAAAACATCTTGAATTTCCATGCAGACATAACCGATTATTATGAAGAGTGGCTGGAAGAGGTTCCCGACGGATGGATGGCGTTATTAAATCTAAGAGAACATGTTCTTACGGAACTCAGTAACTACGGGGTCGACCAATACTTTGTATTAGGTGGAGATTTGGACTTCTTCGATTGGCGAACAAAAAAGCCTGAATTATTATACCACCGAGTGAATGAGGTTGTATCTCGTCGATTAGGCTTCTAGCAACTTTAAGAAAGCGTCTCTATCGCTTTGAAGTGTAAACCACTGCGCATTTTCAGCCTTTAGTTCAAGCCATTGCATACCTAAAAGGTTTGCATCGTTTGGAATGAGTGACCATTGCTGTTCGTCTGCCTCAGTACTACTGGTAAAGTAATTCAACAGCAGTTGCTCTTGCGGCTTAAATCTTGAGGCGAAACACTCTGTAGGAGTAAAAAAATGTCGGTATTCTAACTTTTCACTTGAATAAAACTCCTCAGCGATTTCTCTGTGGATACACTCAAGGAGCCCTTCGCCTAATTCTAGCCCACCTCCAGGAAACTTGTTCAGATCAACACCTTGCCACCGCTCATTCATCACTAGAATTCTGTTTTGGTGCGATCGTATGAGCACATAACAGCGTGCATTGAATTTGATCATCTCTTCCATGCGCGCGTCATCTCTCTCTTTCGGGGTGGACCGGGCAGCGCCTCTACCTCAAACCCGACAGACTTCATAGTTCTTTTCACAACCCCTTTGGCACAATAGGTGACCAAAACACCTCCGGGTAATAGCGCATTATACATTGTCTGAAATACTTCTTCTGACCAAAGCTCAGGCTGTGCAGAAGGGGCAAAGGCATCAAAATAGATGAGGTCAAATGAGGGTACATTAGTTTTGAAGTTTTTCAAGTCTTCTGTGCTGAGTTCAAACGTAAAACCTTTCTCAACGACGGTAGGTTTACCTGCTTCGACCTTGAGTATTCTGGCCTCCTTCTCATGACCTAGTGCTTCAATCTCATTTACCTCTTCAACATTGAGCGGGAATTTCTCCAAAGCGAAGTAATGAATGTTTCGTTCACCCTTTTGTTCCAAGGTAAGACGGGCATTCAAGGCGGTCCCAAGCCCGACTTCAAGAATGGAGACTTCTTCCTTGTCAAAGGCCAATAGACCAGCATCAATGAACACGTGTTGACTTTCGGTCAATGCCCCATGTATGCTGTGGTAGTGTTCATCTAGTTCAGGAACCCATATGGTTAAACTGCCGTCTGATGAGGTAGTAAAGTTCCTTGGACTAGCTTTCATTATTGGACGTATAGTTTTTCGATACGAGGAATAGGTCCTTGGCAGAAGTTCATATGACAGGCAACACAACTCTTTACTAGATTGTTGTGGGCCTCGATCTGTCCTTGCACGTTTTCTGCGGTGTTTAACTGGCCGTAGCTCGCTATGAAGGCTTGGGCATGAGGTTCAAAAGCCGGACCGACCATGTGTGGCTCCGTAGGCTTTGCGGTGATCATTTTAAAGATGAGTTGAGAATTTGCAACCGCCATTTCTCCCTTTTCCAAGATTCCCTTTCTTTCAGTGGCTTCGTCATGAAGCACCCGCATTATTGACGCCAACTCACTAGGTTGGTCCATTTCTGGTTGCCAACCTTTAGATTTTGTGTTCCCTTGTTTCTCAGGAGTTGAACAGGCAACAAATAGCCCTATACCCAACAAGACAAAAATCTTACTCTTCACTTGGGATAAGGATTTTTACACCAGTCGCTTTGAATTTAACCTCGCCTGTGGGTTTCGTAATGGCCGCGATTTCTTCTTCGCTTGCGCCGCGATCCTCGGCGTAGTGCTTAAGTTCTGCTACAGATGTACTGTCCCAATAAGCAAAGCCGGTCATTACCATATTTTGTCCTTGGCTGTTCGTCGGTAGTAGAAATTCATAGTCGTAGTCCACAAACAAGTTCTCGCTAGAGTCAATGGCAGTAGCCATCCAGCAACCTTTTACAGTACAGACTTGTGTAATAGGTCCTTTAACTGTGGCATAAACAGTGTCTTCACCGGCTGAAGAAAAATTAGCCATTAACTCCTGTGCTGAAAAAGCATTTTCAACGGCAAAAGTGCTATCGCCAAAATTCATGTAAGCTGGAACTTCTTCTTGAGAAATTTCATGCTCTGAATTAGCAGATTGACAAGAAATCAGGGCAATGGTTGCAATACTTGCAATGAGTAGATGTTTCATTCGGGTTTTTTGTTAAATCTGTGTTACGCCGTCAATTTGGGTATAACACAGAAATAGTTTTACACCTTCAAAATTAGTACATTTGCAGTGCCCAAGAAAACAGAATATGAAAATAGAACTGACCCAACAAAGCCGTAGATCTAGTATCGATTTTTCAAACCTTCCTTTTGGAAAACATATGTCAGATCATATGCTTGTTTGTCATTTTAAAGACGGACAGTGGTTAGAGCCAGAAATCCGCCCTTACGGTCAGTTAGAGTTTTCGTACGGTTTACACGCATTGCATTACGGACAAAGTGCCTTCGAGGGGATGAAAGCCTACCGCAAGGACGATGGAGGAATAAGCATGTTCCGTCCGTTAGACAACTTTGCACGTCTAAATAAAAGTGCTGAGCGCCTCATGATGCCTCAGATTCCTGAGGAGATTTTTATGGGCGGTTTGAAGAAATTGCTTGAGATTGATGCAGATTGGGTACCAAATGCGGAAGATCATAGCCTCTACATTCGTCCGTTCTTGTTTGCTTCATCAGAATTTATCGCCGCACGTCAAAGCGATAATTACACTTTCTGTATCATCACTTGTCCTGTAGGTCCGTATTACAGCGGAAGTGTAAAGGTGAAAATTGAGCAGGAGTATACCCGTGCAACAAGCGGTGGTATTGGATATACAAAGGCTGCTGGAAATTATGGAGGTTCTTTTTATCCAACGGCGCAAGCCATCAAAGAGGGTTACAACCAAGTCATTTGGACTGATCATAAGGAGCACAAGTACATCGAGGAAAGTGGAACGATGAACCTGATGTTGCTTATCGATGGAACATTCTTAACCCCGCCGTTAACTGATCGCATCCTTGCTGGTGTAACGCGCCGTTCAATCATTCAGTTGGTAAAGGACCAAGGCTGGTCAATCGAGGAGCGCGCTATATCTGTTGAAGAAATTGTTTCTGCTGCACGCGAAGGTAGACTTGAGGAGGCATTTGGTATGGGGACGGCTGCTGTTGTTAGCCAGATTGATACCATTGGATATAACGGTGAAAACTTTAGCATACCAGTCTTGACCGACGGGAAGGCTATGGAGATCAAGCGTTTGCTAAACGATATTCGTCTGGGTAGGAGTGAAGATTCTTACGGCTGGATGATTGATCTTCCAGTTAGCGAAATTGCGTAATTACAACGCGTATTCTTTCAAAGCTTTATAAAGGGTTGAAGTAGGTAGTCCTACTACAGCATTGTATTCTCCTTCGATGGAACTGATCATCGTATGTCCAATCCATTCCTGGATGCCGTATGCACCGGCTTTGTCTGTGGGATTGAAGGTACTTACATAATGGTTGATTTCTTGCTCCGACAAAGCTTCGAAAGTAACGTTCACTGTTGCGTGGTAAGAGCTCAAGGAGTTAGTGGTGCAAAGAGTGAGGCCTGTGATGACTTCATGGGTCTTTCCGCTGAGTGAGCGTAGCATTTCTTTCGCATCCTTTAGACTTGTTGGCTTTCCATACCTTCTGTTGCCCAGCCAAACTTCAGTATCAGAAGTAATGCCGAGCTCATCTTCGGAAAGTGAAGGTTGTAACGCCTTAGCTTTTTGCTCAGAAATCCAAACAGCAGTTTCAGTACCGTTCAAATGGTCAGGCGCGTTTTCGTCGGCTTCTGTAACCAAAACTCTAAAGTCAAAACCCATTTCCCTCAAAAGCGCCGCGCGTCGCGGACTTTTAGAGCCTAGAACGAGTTTTTTGTTTAGTTGGATCATGACTAAGGTCTTACCAAGTTCTGTCTTCTGAACGGGCCCATTTGCCCTGAATTTTGAGCAATTGCTCTAACACATCCCTCACACAACCTTTACCCCCATTAATTGGGCTCACGTAATCTGCAACAGCTTTGATTTCTGGTGCTGCATCTTGTGGCGCTGCAGCTAGTGCAACTAATTTCATAATGTCGTAATCTGGAAGATCGTCGCCCATATAGAGTATTTCATCGTCCTTAAGGTCGTAACACATCTTGAGGTCTTCGTAAGATTCCATCTTCGATGAAGCGCCCAAGTAAATGTCTGTAATTCCTAATCCTTGTAACCGTTCTTTGACCTCTGGAGACCTGCCGCCAGTAATGATGGCCATTCGAATGCCATTACGCACGGCCAATTGCATCGCATAACCGTCTTTGGCGTTCATTTTACGTACAGGTTGCATACCAGGCATGAGAATGATATCACCGTTTGTAAGTACTCCGTCTACGTCAAGAACTACCGTTGTAATGTTCTTGAAGATCTCCTTATAGTTCATAGCGTTTCTTAATGTTTTCGCTTAGTAATTCGTACAGCGCTTTGGTAGCAGGATCGTGTATTTGTTCTAAATGGTGGTTAATAGTACGATCATCTCCTCGGCGTGCAGGGCCTGTCTGGGCGGTTTCTGGACTTAAAGCTATGGCTTTATCCGGACCTTGGCGCATGATGGCATGTAAGACCTCAAAAGGAAGGTCGTAATGCTGACAATGTTCTTTGGCTAAGGTATACAGGTGATTGGTGAAATTATTGACCATCACAGCTGCTGCGTGAAGTTTGGTCCGTTGCTCACTCGTAATATGAAATGCTTGCGCCCCAATAAGGCGGGTGATTTCTTCGAGTATCCGCATATCTTCTTTGCGGCTGGTTTCTAGTAAAAACGGGATGTCCGCCCATTGTACGCTCGCCTCTTTGGTAAAGCTATACAACGGATAGAAAACACCTGTTCTTGCGAGGTTCGCCATGTTCACTGCGCCGCCGGTATGAACGACTAATGGTGCGTGAACATCACTTACAACTTGCAGTGTAGCATCATCGCTTACAGACACGATGACGATATCAGCATCAATGGTTTTTGGAAATTCCCTACCGTACCATTGCATGTGGCAGGTCGGTTGCAGCGCTTTGTGTAGATGACTGCCGAGGTTTCCCTTACCAATGATAGCTACTTTCACGATCTGCGGATTCTAGTAACCATCGCAATCACAGTACCTATGGCCATTAGGATAGATCCCAGCCACAATAGATTAATCCATGGAAACACTTCAGCCTTGACCAAAATGAAGGGCTCTTCAGCTTCAACATGTTCACTGGCTGTAATTACAGGTTTGTTTGTTTCGTAATTGATGCGTTCGAACCTAAACTTCAATCCTAAAGATTCAATTTCAGCATCCACATGGTTGGCTTCATCACCCTGGACAGCAAAGATTGGCATTACTTTGAAGACGCTGTCTTCCATGGTGGTGACTTTAAGTCCAGCCCCAAGCACTGCATAATCGAAGCCACCTTCGCTTCTACCAGGCGCTTCTACGACCATGGTGTCGAGTTGTACTTGGTATTTACCGTAGAGGAAGTGACTTTCACCTTGACTGAGTTCTAAGTCAAATTCGTTTTTCCACTCTTCTTCGCCTTTTTCCTCCATGGTGCGCAGATCAGCGTAGGTGACGTGGGTATATATATCTCTACCGATGAAGTGTTTTGTAGAAGGTTCGGCAACGTTGCCCATGCGTTCATTCAACTGAATACGAGGCTTCAAATCAAATGTTGAGACCAATTTGCCACCTTGCTCTTCAAAGAATTCTAGGACGTAATTCAGATAATAGCCTTCTTCTTCCTGACCCGTCCAGCTTACCCAGTAGTCGCCCATTTGGACGGTGTCGCCCTGGTGGATGAGCAAGTTTTCATTGGCTGGAAATTCTTCGTGAATAAAGGTTTTGTTCTGAGAAATGATGTCTTTGTTGGCGTTAGAAACTAATGCACCGGCAATGATTAATCCAAAGCCAACGTGGGCAACTGTCGAGCCCGCAACATTCCAGCTTCCCTTTGCCCAACGAATGAGGAATTCGAGGTTTCCAACGATGGCATAATAAGAGGTCCAGAGGAGGAGAATATACATCGGGTTCCACATGCCCAAGGCCCAAGCACTTAAACCCGTGAGTACTGTGGTTAACACCAGGGTTAAAATTTGTCGTTGGAAGAATATCTTGGTAGATGTGCGGTGGTACGAAAGGAATTGGCCCACGCCAATCAACAAAACAATAATGATAGCGAACGGCACCTGTATGGCATTATAATGTTCGATGGGGTCGCTTAATACCTTGTCTTGATCGTACAGATGAATAAATCCTTCTGGGCCAAAGAGCTGATTGAACACAGGGTAGGAGGTACTCAGTGTAATTTGAAGTCCGCTGATTAGCAAGGTTAGTGCACCAATGAACATCCAGAACTCGCGACTGTCCATTCTATCTTCTTTTTCCTTCTTCGGCAACCCTTTGTAGCGGAACAAAAGCAATGCAATAGAGCCGATAGTAAAGAATAAAAGGTAAATCAGCAATTGGCCACTCAAACCTAGATCTACAAATGCATGCACAGAGCTATCACCAAGAACACCTGATCGGGTTAGGAAGGTGGAATAGAGAACGAGTAAAAAAGTCAGGATCAGCATGAATAGAGCCGATGGAATGACGCCTCCTTTGTTTCTTTGAATCAACAGTAAGTGCGCACCAGCCGCCATGGTAAGCCACGGCACTAAAGAGGTGTTCTCTACAGGATCCCAAGCCCAGAATCCGCCGAAGCTCAAAGCCTCATAAGCCCAAGCACCTCCCATAAGGATACCTACACCTAGAATACCCACAGAGAAGAAACTCCAAATAAGGGCACTGTTGATCCAGGTTTTGTAGTCCTTTCTTAGAAGTCCTGCAATGGCATAACTAAAGGGGACCAGGGTAGAAGCAAAGCCTAAGAACAGCGTTGGCGGGTGAATGGTCATCCAATAATTCTGCAACAGTGGATTCAATCCTGAGCCGTCGGCAAAATTTGGGAAACGAGTGAGGTAATCACTGAATTGAGTCCAAGGCAATCCAATATTGTCCTGCAGTTCACGAACTAAAATGAACGGGCTGTAACCAATGTGCATATCGCCGACATACACGCCGAGTATCATGCTTACTAAGAACGCTTGAACCGCCGCAAATACCCCAACCACTGGGCCTTCAAAAGCTTTGGCGGAATAGGTGAGTATATAACCTAGAACTGCATTCCAAAACATCCACAAAAGAAATGAACCTTCTTGACCTTCCCAGAATGCTGAAAACAGGTAACGCGCTGGGAGATCGAGGGAAGTGTGTTTCCAGACATAGTCAAACTCGAAATAATGGTTGGCCATGATGAAAAACAGTGTGCCTATGAGTCCAAACAAGGATATTGCATGTACCCTAAACGCGATACGCCCCAGTCTTTTCCAGTCGTCGCCATTCAGATAATAGGCGACCGTAGAGAGTAGCGCCATAGTGAAGGCTAAGGCAGTGAGCCCCCTACCGAGATTAGCGGCCCAAAGGTGTTCGCCTATGTATTCCATAGATGGTTATTTATAAATCTTGTCCGAGTCTACCTCGTTCTGTTCGTTGTATTTCGATGGACACTTCATCAGGATATCCGTGGCGATAAAGGCACTATCAGTGGCATATCCTGTCATGGTGATTTCTTCGGAACGTTCGAAATCTTGTGGCTTAGGTTGGTTGTAGATTACTCTACTAGAGTTTCCTTTTTTATCTCTTGCGGTAAATGCGAATTGCACGGTTTTAGGATTGAAGTCCATGCTTTCCTCAAGATCTAGATACCCGATAACCGTCGTTTTTTCGCCATTCAATGCGGTGGCATCGCTGAAGCTACTGTAGGTTGAACTGTTCCCTAAGCGTACTAGTGTGTACCCAATCAATACAGCAATGGCTATGATGATGGCGATCTGACTATTTTTCATTTTCTAGTGCGCTGATTTTACGATCCATACGGTACAAATAGCCTGCGAGCCCAACGAATATTATCGCAATGACAGCCACAACGACGTAAATCTTGCCTTCTGTATACATGACGCTTTCTGTCTGCGCGAGCGCTTGAAACGGTACTAATACAGCTATTAGGTATGCTAAATTCTTCATGATTGACTCAAGTTCTTAATTCTGTAACGCAATGAAGCGATCCAAGTTCCTACCAATATCCATCCAATGACCGCTGGATAGAAAATCATTCGTAATCGGTTGTCCAAATCGTAGGAGTTAAATCCGGGATTTCCGCCATTACCAGGATGTAAGCTGTCTGTCATTCTTGGCAATATTCCAATGAAAACAATCATCATGACAAAGGCGAATATGTTGTAAACGGCGCTAATACGAGCCTTTTTACGAGGTTCTTCTATGCCGTTGCGCAAAACGAAGTATGCTAGATAAATAAGTATGGTGATCGCACTTCCATTGAGTTTTGGATCATTTGTCCACCATGCACCCCAGGTAAATTTAGCCCACATCATTCCAGTAAACAGCCCTAAGAACGCGAAGAGCATTCCGGTTTCAGCCAAGCTTTCACTTCTGCGGTCCTTGCTGAGATTATCTCCCCTTAAAAACCCTAGGGCATTGCCAAAACTTCCAGCCATCATACCTACCATAGCGAACCACATGCTCACGTGGTAAAACAGATTTCGAATGCTCTGTTCGATGATTGGTAAATCTGGAACACTCGTTAGTAATCCGTAAACCAAAGAATACAGTACCAATGCAACTCCAAGTGCTTTGTAAATACGTCCAGTCATTGGGTGTTTTTAATCCTGCCAAAGATAAGGAAAGAGGAGGTAGGCAAGAAGCCCAATTGCGATATCTAGTGCGAATAATGAGCCAACTAATTCATACACTTCCTCAAGGGGCGCTCCAACCATTGCTTGGATGTTAATTGCACTGACAATCTTGAGAACTGGTAGCGTTAAAGGAATGGCGAGAATACTGCTCAGGGTCGCATTGCCACCACTGCGTTCTGAGATGCCATTAGCTAGGGTTAAAATGGCACTAAACCCAACGCAGCCAAGTGCTAGACCCAAGGCAAAGACGCCAGGATTGTAGACGCTATTGCCGTAGAACAGACTAAATAATGCCCAGGCTGCTGCCGACAGTAAAAGCATGTATAGGCTGTTGTAAATGAGTTTGGCAATGATGGTCGTTTTAGGTCCGGCGATGGTTTGATAATAGTAGAAGTAGTCGCCGCTTTCAAACTCAAAGCTTCGGCTTGCTTGATTTATGGCGCCGAAAAAAACCACTATCCATAACAAAGTGTTCCAAGTTGAATCGGATGCATTTTGTCCACCCAATAGATAAATGAGGTAGGTGATGCCCACAAGGTAAAGTCCAAGAGAAAAAATCGCATTGGAGTTTCTGAGTTCTTGCTGTGCAAAACGTTGAATGAGTGGACCTATCTTTGCCATCTTTGTAACAGATTAACACAAAGTTACAACAAACATTAGTGGTCAATTCTTGTTCTAACCTAAAATTGAAAAGACACATTAATATGAAGTACCTCTTGTTTAGCATTGCATTAATTGCCTGTGCCAACGAACCTATCTCTAATACAGAAACTGCCTTGGCAGTGCAAACAACGAATGAACCAATGGAATCTAGAAGCTTTTATGATTTGAGCGCGACCACTATTGATGGTGCCGATTTTTCTTTTAGCGCTTTGAAGGGCAAGCGTGTATTAATTGTAAATGTTGCTTCGAAATGTGGGTACACTCCGCAATATGAAGAGTTGCAACAATTGCACGAGCGCTACGGTGGTGAAAATTTTGTAATCCTGGGGTTCCCTGCGAATGATTTTGGATTCCAAGAACCCGGAAACGAATCTCAAATTATAAGTTTCTGCTCTAAAAATTATGGTGTTTCGTTCCAGATGATGAGCAAGGTAAAAACTAATGGAAGCCGTGGTCACGAAGTGTACCAGTGGTTGTGTAATAAAGCCTTAAATGGCGTGGAGAATGCCAGAGTAAGTTGGAACTTCAACAAGTTCTTGATCGATGAAAATGGCAACTGGGTGGCTCATTATGAGAGCCGTATGGATCCAATGAGCGCAGAAATCACGAACTTCGCGGCAGGTAAAAAACTGCTATGAAAATAAATGTCCTTGCTTTTGGTGCACATCCAGACGATGTCGAGTTGGGTGCTGGAGGTATTTTAGCAACGCATGCTATGCGTGGTTTGACCACGGGTATTGTTGATTTGTCAAGGGGTGAAATGGGGACTAGAGGTACCCCTGAACTCAGAGATGAGGAAGCGAAAGACGCAGCCGCTATTTTAGGCTGTAGTGTGCGATTAAATCTTCAAATGCCTGACGGTCGTATTGACTATTCGCACGAAAGCCAGCTCGAGGTGGTGCGTGTTCTTCGTAAATACCAACCGGACATTGTCTTGATGAATGCTCCTACGGACAGGCATCCCGATCACGGGAGAGCCTCTCGATTAGTTGAAGAAGCCTGTTTCCTTTCCGGTTTGCACAAGATTGTTATTAAAGATGGTGATACAGCTTTGGAACCATGGCGTCCAAAGACCATGTATAAATACCTTCAATTCTATAATTTAGAACCTCAAGTTGTGGTAGATATTAGCGAGGGATTTGAAAAGAAAATGGCATCGATTAAGGCACATAAAAGCCAATTTTTCGACCCAAATAGTACCGAGCCAGAGACAGTAATTGCGAGCGAAGGCTTCTTTAAATCGGTTATTGCACGGGCCCAGGATTGGGGCAGAGTAATCGGTGCGGCGTACGCTGAGCCTTTAATTTCTGTGCGTCAAATTGGGGTAAAAAATCTTGAAGATTTGCAATAGTTTTTTTGTTAGATTTGTAGTACACACAATTTAACTTTTTACTATGAAACCAAAAGCTTTGGTCGAGCACATCCGTGCAAATCAGAACAATAACAAGACGCTAAAATCTCTATTTGCTTCACAATTCCTAGGCAAACTTTCTGAACAAGAATTGGCAGGAATAAAGAAAAGTATTGAAAAGGAAATCACAAACCGCCAGCAAGCTGTTGTTGACGAAAAAATTGCTTTTCTACAATCGTTAGGATATAAAGTAGAGAAATAATATCTCATTTTACAGTAAAAAGAAATCCCCTGTGCCGTCGGTACAGGGGATTTTTTATTTCGAATTATACTGCTTCTAATCGCGCAGCAGCGAGAAGTAGTATGCCAGCTGTGCCATAGAAGCCAATGCGGCTACTAAATAAGTACGGGCAGCCCAGCTCAAAGCGTCGTTTGCTTTCTCGTGCTCTTGTGCGTTAATCATGCCTTTGTCCGTGAGCCAGGCCAGTGCACGATTAGATGCATCGTACTCAACAGGCAAAGTCACAAGTGTAAACGCGGTGATTGCCATCTGTGCCGCAATCAATACCCAGATAGCGGTGTTCATCCCGAAGATGCCCAAGAAACCTACTCCAAGGATCATGGACCAGATAACAATATTCATAATCTTACCGCTAAACTGTACCATGGGTACCAGTTGTGAGCGCATCTCCAACCATTTGTAGCCCTTTGCGTGTTGAACGGCATGGCCAACTTCATGGGCCGCTACAGCGGCGGCAGCGACACTGCGTCCAGAATAGACCTCCGGGCTTAGGTTCACAGTTTTATTTGCAGGGTTGTAGTGGTCGGTTAATTTTCCTGCTACGCTTTCGATACGAACATCATAAATAAAATGATCTTCGAGCATTTTCTGGGCGATTTCAGCACCAGACATACCATTGCTCAAGGCCTCTTTTGAGTACTTTTTAAATTTCGACTTTAAGCGTTGCTGAACGATGAAGCCGATAATGACAAATAGGATGATGATTCCGAACATAAGGTTGTTATAAAGTTTTCGTTATAAACATAGACCAAAACATGTGCCGCCGCGCGAATCCATGTAACTTTGGCATAAAGCCTTATAAAGATGACAAAAAAGCCTCTAATTCTCATCACAAACGATGACAGTATTTCCGCTCCGGGCATCAAAGTCTTGACAGAAATTGCCAATGACTTTGGTGAAGTTTGGGTAGTTGCACCTGATGGACCCATGAGCGGTAAAGGACATGCCATTTCATTGGACGTCAGTTTGAGAGTTTCAGAGGTGAAAAGCGAAGGGCCTCAAAAAGAGTTTAAGGTCAGCGGAACACCCGCGGATTGCGTAAAGCTCGCCATTAATAAAGTCATGCCACGTCGTCCAGATTTAATTTTAAGCGGTATTAACCACGGCTCTAATGCTTCTGTAAACGTCATCTACAGTGGTACGATGAGCGCTGCTGTAGAAGGTGCATTGGAACGCATTCCTGCCATTGGCTTTAGTTTATGTGAGCACAGTTGGGAAGCGAGCTTTGAAGCTTCGAAGCCCGCAGTGCGCAAAATCATACAGCAAGTCATTGACAATGGTCTAGCTACAGGTACATGTTTAAATGTCAATATTCCAGAGAACGCCAAAGCCCCTTATAAAGGCATTCGGGTATGTCGAATGGCCATAGGGAATTGGGAAGAGGAATTTGACGAGCGTGTTGATCCATTTGGCCGTCCGTATTTCTGGCTTACCGGAAAGTTCGTCAACTATGACAATGGCGACGATACAGATATCGCTGCTTTGGACGAAGGTTTTATTACTGTAGTGCCTATTACTGTTGATTTGACCGCTCATCATGCGGTGGCTGCCCTAAACCAATGGAATTTTGAAGACTAGAAGAATTATCGATTATTTCGCCGGCTTTATAGTTGGCATTGGTGCACCTGTTTTTAGCATTGCTATCGCTTTAGATAACTATCCGATGCTTGCGGACGTTGGTGACCTTGGCAATCCGGCATGGCGATTGGTCGTTATGCGTGCCATTACTTTTGGTGTCATTATCAATGCCATTCTGTTTTTTACGGCGATAAATTTTGAAAAAGACCGCGTAGCTCGCGGGATACTTTTGAGCTGTTTGCCTAGTGTAGCGGCAATCATCCTGTTTCAATTCATTCTGAGGTAATGAAGGTATTCTGGATAGCTGGGGAGCCCTCGGGCGATATTCAAGCGGCAGCTTTAGTAAGCGCCTTGAAAGATGCTGTTCCAGAAGTAGACCAAGCAGGTTGGGGAGGTACCCACATGTCAGAAGCGGGAATGAAACAGCTTTTTGATCTGCCCGGTAAGCCGCTCATGGGTTTCGTTGAGGTTGTTTTAAAAGCAACCACCATTTATAGACAAGTACAGGAAGTAAAAAAGGACATCACTGCATTTCAGCCAGAAGTACTCATTCTTGTGGATTACGCCGGATTTAACTTACGTATTGCCAAATGGGCGAAATCCCAAGGTATACGGGTGGTGTATTACATTCCTCCAAAGATTTGGGCTTGGAAGGAGAGCAGGTTGAAACCGTTGACCGAACACAGCGATGTTATTTTGAGCATATTGCCTTTTGAGGAGCATTGGTATGCAGCGAGGGGCCATGAGGCACACTATGTGGGCAATCCATTGCTTCTTAAATACGCCGAGGAAGATCTGTACGAGGAAGGCAGTAAGAAAGTTTTACTTCTACCAGGCTCTCGCATGCAAGAAATTAAACGCTTGATGCCAGAGTTCATAGCATTGGCCGAGGCATTGCCTGAATATCGTTTTCATGTGGTGCGGGCGGCCTCAGTTCGAGAGAGCTGGCCCTATGGGCAACTTCCGGGCAACCTGGTTATTGAGGACTGTTCGCTCGTAGAGGCGGCTGAACGATCTGAATATGCCTTGACCTGCAGTGGTACGGCATCGTTAGAAATTGCATTACTCGGCATTCCACAATCTGTGGTGTATAAAGCCAATTCTATTTCCTTGGCCATCGCCAAGAAATTAGTCAAGGTGGACTATTTCTCCTTGCCGAATCTTATTATGGACGAGCCCATGGTGCCTGAATATTTACAGGAGCAAGTGCGTCTAGAACAACTCAAGTCCCTAGTGATAAGTGGTGGTGAGCAACAGCGCTACGATATGGCGCGATTGAGGAAAAGAATGGGTGCACGAAACCTTGCTCAAGATGCGGTACCGCGTATTTTAGCCGTATTAAAGGACTAGAATGAGGAAACTGTTCGCGCTTTGTTTTACGCTTATTGCAAGCATAGCCTTCGGTCAGAAGTATGTGTCATATGCCTCAGGGCCTAGAGTACTAACGTTCGCAGATGTGGAGTACGGAAGGCTTCAGTTGAAGGTGAAATCAGGTACGTATACCTTAACAGCCTATACGCCGGATAGCACATTTACCATGGAATACGGTGAGGACGATGTGCACCCCCTGTACACCTTCCGCGGCGATTTGAGGCTGAACAGAGCGGGGTGTGATTCCATTGTGTTTACCACCAACGATACTATCGAGATGCGGGCTTGGCGCGGGAAGAATTGGACCCCAACAAGACCTTATCTAGGAAAGGTAACCATTCGTCCTAACCTCATTTATTTAGAGACCATAGTGAAGGTGCCTGTGGAGCCGTACATCGCGGGTGTGGTTGAGGCTGAAGGCGGTATGTCAGCAGAACCTGAATACCACAAAGCGCAGGCTGTACTGGCGAGAACTTGGCTCATTACGAATATGGGCAAGCATAAAGAGGAAGGTTACCACATCAAGGACGACCAGAGTTCTCAGGCGTTCAAAGGCGTACCGCACGGAAAGCATGCAAGTATTATCGCGGAGGCTGTTACTAAGACGAAGGATACCATAGCCACCTATGGCGGTAAGCCAATTATTGGTTTTTATCACAGCAATAGTGGAGGACAGACGGTGCTTCCACAAGACGTATGGTCTCAGGAATTGCCGTATTGCAGG
>JBMZBC010000014.1:0-32103 GCA_049611965.1 Schleiferiaceae bacterium
TTTCGGGAAGCTCGTTTGGCATCTCTTTCACCTACGTTGTACCTGCTAAATAAATGAAACACCCCTTCCTCGTTCTATTAGCCCTACTACCCACCTTATTACTGGGCCAATCCTTTGTGCACCCAGAGAACAACGAGGCATTCTTACAGGACGAAGTCGCAGAAATACACATCACCGTGTCGGCTGCCGATCTAAGCACACTTTTGGGCGACAGTCTCTTTACCGACCATCACTTTCCAGCAGTTTTCCGCTACCATAGCGCCAATTTTTCAGATACCCTTCAGAGCGTAGGATTTAGGGTCCGCGGAAACACCTCTAGAAATGCCAAAAAGAAAGGCTTTAAAGTTTCTTTCAACGAATATGTGCAAGGTCAAAAATTCAAGGGCATTGAAAAAATGAACTTGATAGGCCAGCACAATGACCCTTCCTTATTGCGCTACTGGACAAGCCTGCATCTTCTGGAGCGGTACGGACTAATTGCTTCGAGAACAAGCTTTGTGAAGCTCTACCTCAATGGGGAATACCGTGGTCTTTACCTGAATGTTGAACATATTGACGATGAGTTTCTCCAAAAAAGATTCATTGATGATGACGGCGGCAACCTCTACAAAGCCAGCTGGGGCGCGGACCTGAATTACTGGGGGAGCGATGCGTCTTCCTACCGAAGTGTTTACGAACTCAAGACTAATAAATCGGAAGCAGATTACAGCGCGTTTATTCTCTTTTTAGACTCTTTAAACAACATCAGCGACAGCGACTTTCCGTGTTATATGGAACGCAATTTTGAGGTGAAGGATTATCTGAAGACGCTTGCGGTAGAAATTATCATTGGCCACTGGGACGGATATTCCTTTAATAAAAACAACTTCTACCTCTACCGACAGCCTTCCAACGGCAAATTTGTGTTTATAGAATATGATCTTGACAATACGTTCGGTATCGATTGGTTTGGGATCGATTGGGCTAATAGAAACCTGAACAATTGGCACGAAAGTAACCGTCCACTCGTTGAGCGCTTGCTCGATGTTCCCTATTACAAAGATGTCTTTAATGCCTATCTCGACACCCTGTTAACAGACCTCGATACCTCTTCATTAGGGACTGTTCTAGAAAACAAGCAAGACCTTATCAAAGGTGCCGTGCTCTCCGATACTTACTACCGCAAGGATTATGGATTTCAGTATGCCGATTTTCTTGCTGCCCTTGATAATAGCTACGGCGCACATGTGAAAACTGGATTGCTCGAGTACCTTGATGAGCGAATTACTAGCGGTCAAGGACAGATACAATGGATCGGAAACCTCGAGCCGCCCTGCGACGAACTGCCTGTGGAGCCAGAGCGTAACCTCATCAAGATTGTGGATTTCTTAGGTCGCGAAACCAACTATCGCACCGATATTCCATTGATTTATATTTACGACGACGGCTCTGTAGAAAAGGTGTTCGTTTGGAAAACTTAGGCATGAGAAAAGCATTTATACTACTTACATTATTCATTTCCTTGACCGCGTTTAGTCAGAATGATATCGTCGGCATATGGAACACGGAGAAGGAAAACTCCATCGTAGAAATTTACGAGGATAATGGTGAGTTGTTTGGGAAAATCATCTCATCTGACCGGGCAGAAGTTGTCGGGAAAATCAACCTGAAGAACTTACAAAACAAGGGCGACCACTGGGAAGGCGAACTCTTCGTCTTCAAAAGAAGAAGCTGGTACGATGCGGCCATACATGAAGAGAACGACACCCTCTACCTGGTAATTTCCATCGGATTCTTTGAAAAGGAAGTAGAGTGGCCTAAAGGCTAGCACCACTTCCCTGCCGATTCCCTACTTTTGATACGCATTAAAGAATACGGACGTTGTATTCTTGGCGAAACCCACGAGAGCACATCATGAAAATCATTGCTGGACCCTGTGTTATTGAAAGTATGGACTTGCTGCGCGAAGTTGCAGCAGAATTGGCCCGTATAAAAAAAGAGCTGGATGTAGAGATTTACTTTAAAGCCAGCTTTGATAAAGCCAATCGTACGTCTTTAACTAGTTTTCGTGGACCGGGTATAGAAGAAGGTATTGCCATGCTGGAAACCATTCGAGATGAATTTGGACTGCCCATCACCACCGACTTTCACACTCCGCAGCAGATTGCCAGCTACGGACACCGCGTCGATATCATTCAGATTCCCGCGTTCCTATGCCGTCAAACCGACATGCTTCTTGAAGCCGGAAAGACGGGCAAGATTGTCAATATCAAGAAAGCACAGTTTCTCAATGCAGAGAAAATGAAGTTCGCCGTTAATAAGGTGAAATCTACCGGCAACCAGCAGGTTTGGCTCACTGAACGCGGTACACTTTTCGGACCGAGTGAGCTTGTGGTAGACTTCCGCAACCTCCAAAAGTTAGGGACACTCACTGATCATGTCGTCATGGACTGTACCCACAGTGCGCAGGAGACCGGCAGCAACGATGGAACCACCGGAGGCAACCGCGCCTATGTGCCTTATTTTGCCAAGACCGCAAAACTGTGGGGCGCTAATGTGTTCTTCTTAGAAACGCACCCACGCCCTGATGAAGGCCTTTCAGACGGTCCAAATATGCTGGCATTAAACGATTTAGAAGCCTTAGTAAAGGATTTAATCTAGAGCCATGAGCATCAACAACAGAACCATAGCGTCCATTGAAGCTCAGGCAAAATCTATCCTGGATTTAGCACAGCACGATACCAACGACTACGAGTTGGCGGTAGAATTAATCATGGGATGCAAAGGGAAGCTCATCTTTACGGGCATGGGTAAGAGCGGCATCATTGCACGCAAGCTTGCTGCCACCTTCTCCTCAACGGGTGTGCCTTCTTTCTTTGTCCATCCAGGTGAGGCCTATCACGGCGACCTTGGGATGATAGAGGCGGATGATGTACTGTTCGCATTTTCAAATTCAGGGGAAACGGCAGAGCTCATCAACCTCTTAAAATACAGCAGATCCAAGAGCGTCATTGGGATGTCCAACGACCGCAACAGCACCCTGGCGAGTTATTCTAAGGTGCACCTTGAGTGTAAGGTGGATAAGGAGATTTGCCCACTGAATTTAGCACCTACAACAAGCACCACCGCTGCCCTAGTGATTGGCGATGCCATCTGCGCTACCGTCATGGAGCTGTCGGGTTTCTCGGAAGAAGAGTTCGCTGCACTACACCCTGGGGGAACCTTGGGCAAGAGTTTACTGACCAAGGCCAAAGATCTCATGATTACTGAGGTTCCATTCGTTAAACCCACAGATTCATTGCAGGAAGTACTCCTGAAAATTTCTGAAGGTCGTCTAGGGCTTGCTTGCATTGGGAGCAGAAATGACGTGTTGGGAATAATTACCGATGGAGATATTCGCCGAGCCATGGAAAATGCTAAAGATTCCGGCAATCTTGTGGCCGAGCAAATGGGCTCAAAAAATCCAATATTCATTGAACCTCAAACAGGGCTTCACGAGATGGATCAATTGTTCCGTGAAAAAAAGATTGTTTCTGTACTGGTAGGCTCACCGAATAAACTAAAAGGTGTAGTCCAATTCTACGATATCCACAACGGGTAAACTTATTCGAATTCTAGCGGTTTACTCTTTACACCCTTAAGAGAAACTGCTATGGAATCGAAAGAAACCATATACATTGTTGGCGCCGGTATTAGCGGTCTCATTGCTGCCTTTGAACTTGAAAAGGCGGGCTATACTCCTATTGTTTTAGAAAAATCTAATAGTGTAGGTGGACGTGTACGCACAGTATCTATAGGCGATCACCACCTAGATATCGGTTTTCAGGTATTGCTCGACGGCTACCCGATGGCAAAAAAATACCTGGACTATGATGCACTTGATCTTCGACGCTTGGCCTCAGGGGCACAGATTTATGTGGACGAAAGACGTTATGTGATTGGCGATCCCTTAAGAGATTTCAAAATGCTCATCCCAACCGTCACTGCGAAGATTGGCAGCGTCGGGGATAAAATAAAAGTGCTGCGTCTCAATGCAAGAATGAAGCGTAAATCCATCGATGAAATCTTTGCTGATAAAGAGGTGACCACCTTAGAGTATCTCAGGAATTTTGGGTTTTCAGATGTTATCATTGACCGATTCTTCAAACCCTTTTTTGCGGGCATCTTCTTGGAACCAGAGCTGCGCACCTCAAGCCGCATGTTTGAATTTGTCTACAAGATGTTTGGTGAAGGCTATGCCACCATCCCTTCGGCGGGAATAGGTGCCATTAGCGAGCAACTCAAAAACAAACTAAAGACCACTGAGTTCCGTTTTGGGGCGGAGGTGAGCAACGTTACTAGTGATAAAATCGTTCTAAAGACTGGGGAAGAATTGGGCCATTGTGGCTTGATTGTCACTGCGAATGCTTCTTCGCTTATCTCTAATATGCAAGGACAGGGTACGGATTGGAAATCGTGCATGTGCCTGTATTTTGAAATTGGGAGCTCCAACCTACCTAAAGAAACGATTGGACTAGTTGCCGACCCCGAAAAACTCGTCAATAATCTCTACGGCTATACCGATGCTAAAGGTCGACAGATACTTTCAGCGACAGTCTTAGAGTTCAACAGTAAGAGCGAAAAAGAAATTACTGCGAAGGTTGAAGATGAGATACGCGAATACTGCGGTGTTGGCGACATAACACATATCGGCAACTTCCACATTGAACAGGCCCTTCCTGATCTGAGTAATCTGAAAATGACCGCAGAACCGAGTGAAAGTATGCTCATGGAAAATGTATTTCTTGCCGGAGATGTGCTGTACAATGGCTCCTTAAATGCTGCGATGGAAAGCGGCCGATTAGCCGCGCATGGATTGCTCGAAAAGAAAACTGGAATACTCATTTAAACCCACCGCTATGGAAGGATTATATTTCATTTATATCACCAATATCCTGCTCGCAGGATGGATAAGCATCAGCTGCCTCGCAACACCAAAACGAGCGGCCATCTCCGTTTTCTCAAATTCCCTCGTGCAAACAGAAGCAATCAAAACCGTTGGAGGAATATGGTTCGCCGTATTGAGCTTGTCGGCTCTGGGATTGTTCTTTCCTACACAGCTCATCGTTCTTCTCGCCTTCCAGCTCCTGTACAAAGGCTCGTGGCTTTTCGCTGTGGCCCTTCCCGCTCTTCGAGAAAATAAACCGTTCCCAAAAGCAATGGCCGTATCGTTCCTTTTCTGGATTGCCTCACTGCCTTTTATTTTTCCTTGGCAGAATCTTTTGGGATAAACTTTTTGCATTGGGTTAAAACCGTATCTTTTTGCGGTAAAACTCTAAAACGCCATGGCCACCACTCCTGAACACGATGCCCGCGTCGCTGCACTGACCTTTGCAAGTGTATATCCTCACTACGTCACTAAGATCCAAAAGAAAGGACGCAGTCTAGACGAACTGCACCAAGTGCTTCACTGGCTTACAGGTTTTGACGAAGACCAACTCAGAGAGATGATTGATCGCAAAGTCACCTTCAAGGAATTCTTTGAGGAGGCCACTGTGCATCCCAATGCCTCTTTAATCACCGGCAGCATCTGTGGGTACAAAATCCAAGAAATTGAAACCAAGCTGACGCGTGAATGCCGCTATTTGGACAAGCTCGTAGACGAGTTAGCCAAAGGCAAGAAAATGGAAAAAATCCTTATAACTCAATAAACACTCTATATGGAAACTGAAAACACACCGAACCAGCAACCAAAACAAGAATTAACCATTACAGATATGGCGGCAGGCTATATCAACGAAACCAGAAAATGGGCCCAGTTCCTAGCCATCCTCGGCTTTATTGGAGCGGGATTAATTGCCATCATGGCCATTTTCGCCGGTTCCATGTTCTCAGGAATGATAGGCGCCGGAGGGATTGCGTTTACTATACTTTACCTACTGATGGCGCTCCTGTATTTCTTCCCTTCACTGTACCTGTTTAGGTTTAGCGAAAAGTCAAATAGAGCACTCTATAAAAAGGATTCGGATGAACTCGAAGCAGCCATGAGTAACCTAAAATCAACCTTTAAATTTTATGGTGTTACAGCGATTGTATTTATCAGCCTGTATCTACTGTTCTTCATCTTTGCCGGTGTTGGCGCTGGGATGGGCATGTTCGTCGACTAAACTGCCTGGTTCTGATCTTCCGGGGTGAAACCCTCGTAATTTTCTTTGAAATGCTTGAGAAGCGTCCTTCCGTAATGACGGTTGCGACGCTTCGCTTTTTTCTTGTTAGCTCTTTTGCCTGTGCGCTTGTCCTTCACGATATCATCAAGGTCTTTGGCTTGATCGATTTTTTCAAAATCCTGAATCTGGGTGCGTTTCATTTCAAATATTCTGCTATCAACTATTACATAGTACCTTTGTTAATGTTCATACACACCTAAAAGAATTGGACCATGGCCCAACTAGAATGGCAAACCGTCAAGGAATACGAGGAAATCACATTTAAGCAGCTTAACGGCGTCGCACGCATTGCGTTCAACCGTCCTGAGGTGCGCAACGCATTTACTCCAAAGACCGTAGACGAGCTTTGGGAGGCACTCATCCTGTGCCACGAGAGCCAAGAGATCGGTGTTGTGCTTATTACTGGTGAGGGACCGTCGCCGAAAGACGGCGGCTGGGCATTCTGCTCCGGCGGTGACCAACGCGTTCGTTCAACCACTGGATATAAAGGAGAGAACGGCATCAATAGGTTCAACATCCTTGATGTTCAACGTCAGATCCGATTCATGAATAAGGTTGTGATCGCTGTAGTGCCAGGTTGGGCAGTAGGCGGTGGCCACAGTCTTCATGTAGTATGTGATATGACCATAGCCTCAAAAGAACACGCCATCTTCAAACAAACTGATGCGGATGTAGCAAGCTTCGACGGCGGATTTGGCTCAGCTTACCTCGCACGCCAAGTGGGTCAAAAAAGAGCACGCGAGATATTCTTCCTTGGTGCAGAGTACTCTGCTCAAGAAGCCTACGAGATGGGCATGGTAAACAAGGTAGTGCCGCATGAAGAGCTAGAACAGACAGCTTACGACTGGGCGCAAGAGATTATGACTAAAAGCCCCACAGCCATCAAGATGTTGAAGTTTGGGTTCAACCTTATCGATGACGGATTAGTTGGTCAACAAGTTTACGCTGGAGAGGCCACGCGCTTGGCCTACGGTACGGATGAAGCCGTTGAAGGCCGCAATGCTTTCCTAGAAAAACGACCTAGAGACTTCTCTAAATTTCCGAAGTTTCCTTAATGTGTCATCAAGACACATTAATAAAAGTTCTTATCTTAGGCAAACCAAGCACCTAACCCCTGCTTAGTGCTCCGTATACTAACCTAAGATTCCAAAAAAAATTCATGAACAATTCTTCTGGGCTAAATTCAACTAATTAACGCTGAATTAAGTAGTGACTAACCGCCACAAACGTATATTTAAGCATGAATCTGAACCAAATTGTAAACCAATACAACGACAAGTACCTCCCGCACCTCAGCGCGGATATTGTCATTTTTGGTTATAAAAACGATGCCTTACACTGTCTTTTATTGCAATTTGGAGACCGATGGTTTCTTCCTGGCGGACACATCGAAAAAAACGAGGATGTAGGTAGCGCTGCGGAGCGAATTGTAGAGGCTCGAACTAAATTACAGCGCAAATTCTTGCACTTTTTCAATGTCTTCGGCAAAGGCGACCGCTCGTTCTCCGAGGACTTCAAACGCATCTTTCATGCTAAAGGTACAGCCCTAGATAAAGACCATCCGATGCTTGCTAGGTATGTGACCCTTGGCTATATCGCCTTAGTCGAAATGGATTCAGTAGCCCCGGAAGTTGGAAGTTTTGACGACGCTATTGCCTGGCATCCTGTCAACGAACTTCCTGCTATGGTCGGAGACCATGGACAAATCATTCGTAACGCCCAAGAGTACCTCGTAGGACTGAATGAATTCACTCCTGTAGGTCATCACCTGCTGCCGGAATACTTTACCATGCCTCAGCTGCATAAACTGAATCAAGTCATTACTGGTAGAGATTTAGACCGCAGTCGTTTCCAAAAGAAAATGCTCGCACTGGACATCTACAAACGTCACGATGAAATCACAACCTCTGTAAGGGGACGGAATCCGTATCTTTATTCCTATGATGGAAAAGATACCCTCGAACGCAGACAAGGCGATTAAAGAAGTTATTTCTCAGCGCAAAACAACGAAGGTCCTCGCCGAGGCTCCTTGGTCGCCCACACTTACTCCTGAAGCACAGCATTCCTTGATCAATGACTTATTGGAATTAGCGTCTAGCGCTCCCTACCATTATAAAAGTGCTGAACGCTATAAACGCGGGGAATTAACAAGTACCCTTCCTTTCCGCGCATATACCCTAAATGCAAATAATTGCAGGAAACTCGCGGATCTACTGCATGAGGTACAACCGCCGGCCGGTAAGATCATAAACATGCTCTGGGCGGCAGAAGTTATGATTATGATGAGTTGGTTGCCTGATGTTTTCGGCGAACAACCAGAAGTTCGAGAGATGGAACCGATTCCCTTCACCGGAAACTTGCGCAACATGGAACATATTGCAGCGGCTGGTGCCGCCATTCAGAATATACTTCTAGGAGCAACCGCAGCAGGCCATCCGTCTTACTGGTCATCCGGTGGAACCCTGCGTCAAAAGGAAGCACGGACCTTACTGGATATACCTATGGACGAAATTTTCTTGGGGTGCCTTTTCGTATTCCCCGAGGATGCTTTGGAAAGAGGAGCAGACGTCAAACTAGGAAAATTAAGAAGTGAAGGAAAAGAACTTTCTTCATGGTCAAAATCTATAGAACTGTAATCGATGAAAAATTGGCTCATACTATTAGGACTTACGCTAGTACTCTTTAGCTGCGAAACGCAATCTGAAGAGCCGGCAATAAATACCATTTTGCCTCTTGGTGCTTCTCGTGTTCAAGGGAGCCCACCGGGATACCACAGCTATAGGTATAAACTGTGGAAGAAACTGCGAAACAACGATTGGAACATAGATTTTATCGGCACCCAGATTGATACAGAATTGTATCCTATGGTGAATGACGAAGAGTTTGATCCGCACCACGAAGGACACAGCGGATGGACTTCTGAGCAACTGTTGGCTGAATTATCAGATTGGACAGCAGTCCTTGACACCCCAGATATTGTGCTTTTTAGCTCGCCAGGAGGTAATGATGCGCTGGATGGATTTTCCTATGACAGTATCATGGTGAATGTGGTGGATATTGTTGAAGGTCTTCAAGAATTCAATCCTGAAGTCACCATCATTATCGAGAAAATGGCACCCGGTCATAGTGCCGTCATGATGGGGAATTTAGCTGTATTTCACGCTCGACTTTTGAATGAATTGGACAGTATTGCGTCTGCATTAAGCACCTCTACCTCACAAGTTTTGACCATCGATATGGCAGCAGGGTTTACAAACGACATGCTCGCAGACCCCATTCACTATAATCAAGATGGAGCCACTTTTATCGCAGATAAATATTACGACGCACTCACTCCACTTCTTGAAGAATAAGTCTTAACTTAGTGTTTATGAGGTACTTGTGGTCTATATTTTGTTTTGTTTTAGCCGCCTGTGGTACTAATAGCGGTGGTGGGAATTCCCCTTTGCCCGACAATACCACTACGGTGATATTCGAGCACGATGGTCTACAAAGAAGCGCATTGATTTATATTCCAGAAGGGTACGATTCGTCATTTGCCCTGCCCGTAGTCTTAAATTTTCACGGGTTTGGCGGACTAGCACAAGACCATCGAACAACAGTGTCCATGGATCATGTGGCAGATTCTGCGCAGTTCTTATTAGTGTTCCCTCAAGGTAGTTTGTTGGACGGTGATTCTCCACATTGGAATAATGCCCTACCCTCACCTGATAATAAGAGCGATGCCGATGACCTTGGTTTTGTCAGTGCACTTTTAGCGCACCTTGATACTACCTTCTTGATCGATCGTGAACGAGTATATGCCTGTGGGTATTCGAACGGCGGCATGATGTCCTATGCTTTGGCCTGTTATCTCAGCAATGAAATAGCCGCAGTAGCATCCATGTCAGGCTGTTTTTCAGACACCTCAAGTACGTGTCAACCTTCACATCCTCTGGCCACCTTGAGTATACACGGTACCAATGATGGTGTACTTCCTTACGATGGCAGAGACGATATTCTCAGCCAGCAAGTCACACTGCGGTACTGGGCGCAGACGAATAATTGTAACGAAACACCGCAGATTACTTCTATTCAGTCTTCCTCCTATCGATTAGAACATTACAGCTATACGGGTGGGGACAGCAGCGTCGTTGCAGAACTCTACAAAGTAATTGGTGGAGACCATTATTGGCTAAACTTCAGCATCGACCAAAAGAATACCAACTGGATCATGTGGGAATTCTTTGACCAATTCGACATCTACGGCAAGCGTTAACAACAGGAAAAAAGCTGTGCTTAAGCACTATCTTTACCGTCGCATATGACGGACCCACTTTTTCATCCTTTCGAAAGTTCTCTCGAAGGCATCTCGGTGCCTGAAGCATTCACGTATCCATTTTTCTATACGCCACATGCCCTTGTGGAGCTCGCTTCCGAAGAACTTCAAAACCACCTCGAAGCAAACGACCTACGTCACAATTTCGGACTTGGCAATCATGAAGATTTCGTGGAGCAAGGTAAGATGTTTGGTGTGCTCGTAGTACGAAACCAAGACGGCCATCTTGGCTGGCTGGCTGCGTATTCAGGGAAACTTCACGAAGAGGTGGAAGGCTATTTTGTCCCTCCCATCTGCGACATACATGCCGCTCAGTCCTTTTACAAAAAAGGAGAGATTGAACTCAATACTATGAGCGCTGAGATTCAAGAAAAGGAAAACAACCCCGAACGGTTAGAAGCCATTGCAAAGATTACTCAGCGCCTAGACGAAATCAAAGAGCACCTAAGAAAGGGTCGAGCAGATCTAAAAGAGGCTAAAAAGGCGCGGCAGAAATACCGCGAAACGGTCGCTAAGGTGATGAGCGAATCGGACTTTGAAAAGGTGAAAGAGCGCCTCGCTCAGGAAAGTATTCAGGGGCAAGTTGCCTTCAAACACCGCAGTAAAGCATGGATTGAGGAACAAGAAAAGCTCGAAGCTACCCTTGAAGAATATGCCCGTGAGATAGAGGGGATGAAGGAAGTTCGCAAGGCGAAATCCAACCAACTTCAGCGCGAGATTTTTGACCACTATGTGTTTCTAAATGCTTCTGGAGAAGAGAAAGTTTTGAGCCAATGCTTCCCGGATTTTGATCTTCGCCATCCGCCAAGCGGTTCTGGTGATTGTGCGGCACCAAAGCTGTTACAATATGCCTATCAAAAAGGACTGTCTCCCATTTGTATGGGTGAGTTTTGGTGGGGTTCAGCGCCGGTTAAAGAAGTACGAAAACACAAGTACTTCTACCCATCTTGTGCTTCGCGTTGTCGCCCCATCCTCGGCCACATGCTGCAAGGATTACACGTTGAAGAAAACCCATTGTTAACCTTTGGCAAGGACAAGCCCATGCCAGTGGTCTATGAAGACGATGACTTAGTGGTGGTGAACAAACCTGCGGGATTACTCAGTGTTCCAGGGGTAGATATTGAAGATTCGGCGCTCGTCCGCGTAAAACACATGTATCCGGAGGCTACGGGAGCCATCCTATTGCACCGACTTGATATGAGTACATCAGGGCTGCTTATGTTCACCTTGAATCCAAAGGCGAATAAACGCATGCAACGCCAATTCATAAAACGTCAGGTAAATAAGACCTATATAGCCGATATAGTCGGAAGCCTTGAAGCTAATGAAGGAATCATCTCACTTCCCCTGGCGCCGGATTATTACGACCTGCCACGACAGATGGTCTGCCATAAAACCGGTAAGCCGTCAGAAACTAAATGGTCTGTAGTGGAGCGTATGGAAGGAATTACTCGATTAGCGATGAAGCCAGTCACAGGAAGGACGCACCAGTTGCGCGTGCACTGTGCCCATCCAGAAGGATTAGGGCTGCCCATGGTAGGTGATGAATTGTACGGAGTAATTGGAGAGCGCCTGCATCTACACGCACATAAATTGGAATTCCAGCATCCGACTACCAAGGAATTAATTACTATTACAGCACCAATTCCGTTCTGATGGCCCTTGAAATAGAAAGAAAATTCCTCGTAATAGACGATTCCTGGAAATCTCAGGTCGTACAATCCCATGTCTTGAAGCAAGGATATCTCGCCTCATCACCAGGGCCAACTGTTCGTATTAGAACCAGCGACGAGAGTGCTTTTCTCACTATCAAAGGAAAGACAATTGGTATCTCTAGGGTTGAATTTGAATACGAGGTTCCCATGGAGGAGGCCTTGGATCTACTGAAGTTAAGTACCAATACACCAATCGAAAAAACTAGACACATCATTAAGGCCGATGGTCATGTTTGGGAGATCGACGTCTTTGAAGGCGCCAATCAAGGGCTTGTGCTTGCCGAAGTAGAGTTACGTTCGGAAGACGAACAAGTCATTCTTCCTTCTTGGATTGGATCTGAAGTAAGTCATGATCCGAGGTATTTCAATTCCTACCTGAGTGAAAATCCTTTTTCAAATTGGAAGGAAAATTAATCCGGCAAGGTCTTAAGTTTGCACCATGGGTAAAGACAAACTCCGTAAGTTTCGCGAAAACGAAGAGATGCACAATGTCGTGCAACCGACTACAGAAGAAGCACGCAGTGGCCTTCCTTTGAAGGGAACTTGGGCAAAGGACCAATTTTCAAATGGTAACGGCCTGGTGTTAGAGCTCGGTTGTGGCAAAGGTGAATACACTGTGGAATTGGCCCGAAGAACTCCTGATAAGAACCATATTGGTGTCGACATTAAGGGCGCTCGCATGTGGAGAGGCGCAAAGACAGCTACCGAAGAAGGACTCGAAAACGTGGCCTTTTTACGCACGAGAATTGACTTTATAGAGCATTGTTTTGGGGAAAATGAAGTGGATGAAATCTGGATCACTTTCCCAGACCCTCAGATTAAGCACAACCGCGCTAAACATAGACTGACACATCCGCAATACCTCTTGAAGTATGCTAAATTCTTAAAGCCCGGTGGTACGGTCAACCTGAAATGTGATAGCGAGTATCTGCACGGGTATACGCACGGTATCGTTCATATGCTCGGTCTCGAAATTGAGGAAGCGTATCACGATATCTACAAACAAATCAAGCCCAACGAAGGTATCCTTTTCGATGTCATCACGCACTACGAGACCATTTGGCTCAACCAAGGCAAGGCCATCACCTACCTGCGCTTTAAACTAGACGGCATAGAAGAGGCTATGGCGAGATTGAGCAAGTAATGGCAAGCGAATTCTTCGATAGGGTCTACAAAGTAGTGCGTCTTATTCCAGCTGGAAAGGTGACCACCTACGGACACATTGCTCGTTTCTTAGGCGCCGGAAGGAGTGCTCGTGTGGTAGGATATGCTATGAATGCATCCCATAGCGATCAGAGCATTCCGGCACACCGAGTCGTCAATCGTGTTGGTGTACTCACTGGTAAGCATTTCTTTGGAGGGTCAACACTCATGCAGGACCTGCTAGAGAGCGAAGGTCTTACCGTGGTGGAAGACCAAATTCAAGGTTTCCAGAAACATCTTTGGGATCCAATAGAACACCTGAATCAAGAGGAGTTTTTAGAAGATATTATTTAACGACGGGGTATTTAATTCGTTCTGCAAGTGCTCGAAGAACTGAGCAATGTGTAACCCGTCCATCAGTGCATGGTCCACCTCCAACTGGAACGGGAGGTAATACTTGCCTTCACGCTGAAAAATCTTTCCAAAAACCGTTCGTGGAATACTGTGTCCTCCACCTTTTTTGGGGTGGGTAAAGGAAGTGAACGAAATCCAAGGAATGGTAGTTCCGTACATCAGGTTGGTGCGATCTGGCCTTGGGTCTAATGGGAGGCCAGCTGCTGCCTTTTTGGTGATTTCCGAAGATCGGTGAATAAAATCCAATATAGACTCTTCAGGAATCCATGGATAATAGGCGAAAGTGAACGCATCGCTGCCATCTTTTAAAACAGAGCAACCCATATCTATACTACTGTGCTCCACGACCCCATCGTCTTTGCGACGCAGGCGCATTGGACGGTATTCGTTAGCCGCCGAAAGTGTGCAGTAAAGAAGTGCATGGTGGATACTCAAGGAATGGTTCCTACAAAACTCCCAAATGGTCGTTGCATCGAGCTCCACAGTAATGCCGACAAACGGGTCTTTGAAATCCTTGAAGAAAAGGTAGCTTTCCTTACGGTCCCAATTCTCTATATCCACCTTGGTTTCCATGCTGACGAAGATACCGATTGAGCGTATCTTTGACCCATGAATCACGAAGTAATACGCGACTACGCCCTAAGTTTTCCCTTTACCGACGAAAGTTTCCCCTTCGACGATACCTCGCTCGTCTTCAAGGTTCACGGTAAGATGTACGCCGTTTTAAGCTTGGATGATCAACCCGCAAGAATCAATCTAAAAAACGATCCTGAGCGGAATATTGAGCTGCGCGAAGAGCACGTTTGGATTATACCCGGCTACCATTCGAACAAGCGCCATTGGAACACGGTTATTGTCGAAGAATACGCCTCCTGGGAACTCATCAAAGAGATGATTGAAACCAGCTATAAACTTGTTTGGCAAAAGCTGCCAATGAAAGTGCGAGAAGGCGGTGTATAGTGTATTTTAGCAGACTATGAAAAACATCCGTAATTTCTGTATAATCGCCCACATCGATCACGGGAAGTCTACCTTGGCTGACCGCTTGTTAGACGTGACTTCCGCCGTAAGTGACCGTGAAAAGCAAGACCAGCTTTTGGACGATATGGATCTCGAGCGTGAGCGTGGTATTACCATCAAATCGCATGCGGTCCAGATGTACCATGAGAAAAACGGAGAAAAATACACGATCAACCTGATCGATACTCCAGGACACGTAGACTTCTCCTACGAAGTTTCACGTTCTATTGCTGCGTGTGAAGGAGCCCTATTGATTGTAGATGCCGCGCAAGGTATCCAAGCGCAGACCATCTCAAACCTGTATTTGGCCCTCGAGCACGATCTAGAGATTATTCCTATTCTCAACAAGATCGACCTGCCTTCTGCCAACCCAGAAGAGATAGGCGACCAAATTATTGATTTGATAGGTTGTGCCCGCGAAGAGATATTACACTGTTCGGCGAAGACCGGACAAGGTGTGCCGGAAATTCTAGATGCCATTATCGAGCGTATTCCAGCCCCAGAAGGAGATCCGGACGGGCCACTTCAAGCCTTGATTTTTGACAGCCACTTCAACCCGTTCCGAGGTATTGAGGCCATTTATAAAGTCGTCAGTGGCTCTATCAAGAAAGGCCAGCGCGTAAAATTCATGTCTACCGGTAAGCAATACGATGCTGATGAGATTGGTGTGAATTTGATTAAGCAGCACCCGACGAAGGAAATTAAAACCGGGGATGTTGGCTACATCATTTCTGGAATAAAGGATGCCAAAGAGGTAAAAGTTGGTGATACGATTACGGCTGTAGAAAACCCTGCAGACATTGCTATCGAAGGGTTTGAAGAAGTCAAGCCGATGGTATTCGCGGGTATTTATCCCGTGGAAACAGAGGAATTCGAAGAGTTGCGTGCTTCATTAGAAAAGCTACAGCTGAACGACGCCTCGCTAACATTTGAAGCAGAGACCTCAGCCGCGCTTGGCTTCGGCTTCCGTTGTGGGTTCCTAGGAATGCTACACATGGAGATCATCCAGGAACGATTGGAGCGCGAGTTCAACATGACAGTGATTACCACCGTACCGAACGTAAGCTATAAGGCTTACTTGAAAAGCGACCCGGATAATGTTCTGTGGGTTCAAAACCCTACTGACTTCCCCGATCCAACGAAGATGGACTATATGGAAGAGCCTTTCATCAAAGCACAAATCATTACTAGTTCAGACTTCGTTGGCCCTGTAATGAACCTGTGTATTGGAAAGCGCGGTCAGTTGACCAACCAAACGTACCTCACCAGCGATCGTGTGGAGCTGAGTTTCGATATGCCGCTGGCTGAAATTGTTTTTGATTTCTACGACCGATTAAAAACCATCTCTAAAGGGTATGCTTCTTTCGACTACCACCCAATAGGCTACCGTGAAAGTGTACTTGTTAAGGTGGATGTTATGCTGAACGGCGATCCTGTAGATGCATTGAGTGCGTTGATCCACAAAGACAACGCGTACGATATCGGAAAGAAGATGTGTACGAAGTTGAAAGAATTGATCCCGCGTCAACAGTTTATGATTGCCATTCAGGCAGGTATTGGCAATAAGATTATCGCCCGTGAAACGCTAAGTGCATTGCGTAAGGACGTTACTGCGAAGTGTTACGGTGGTGATATCTCGCGTAAGCGCAAACTCCTTGAAAAGCAAAAAGCGGGTAAGAAGCGCATGCGCCAGCTTGGTAACGTGGAGATTCCTCAAAGTGCCTTTTTAGCGGTTCTAAAGCTGAACGATTAAGACCTAATTGTAGGTATGATTACATCTACAATCGTCGAGTTTGAAGGCGCACTATTATGCGGCGCCTCTGCTCCCATGTCTCTTCGCTCCTTCGCTCCTTGGACCCTTTGGCCCAAAGTGATGCCCAAGCTCGCTCGTGTGAGCAACCGCTGCAATGCAGACCTAATTTCGTTACGTTCTTTTGACGGCGTGCCTGTTTTCGGTTCAACGGCAGATCCAAGTTTTACCTACTGGGGCGGCGCAGAAGTAAACGGTCCCAACGAAGGCCTCGAGCACCTTGAAATTCCAGCGGGTACCTATGCTGTGTTCCACTACAAAGGGCTGAGCAGCGACTCTGAAGTCTGGCGCTATATCTATAGTAAATGGCTTCCCAACAGTAAATGGGAGTTGGACGACCGCCCGCACTTCGAACGCCTAGGAGCGAAGTATAAGAACGAGGACCCAAATTCAGAAGAAGACATCTACATCCCTATTCGACCAAGAGCATAAAAAAACCCCGACCAAAGGCCGGGGTTTTTGATGTGTTAGCCTTGCGGCTGCGTTTAGGATCTTATTTGTTGTTGCTCAAAGAAGCGAACAAGTAATCACGGTTCATGCGCGCGATGTTTTCTAGGGAAATGCCCTTTGGACATTCTACCTCACAAGCACCGGTATTGGTACAGTTACCAAAGCCTTCTAGGTCCATTTGGTTTACCATGTTCAATACACGCTCCTTCGCTTCAGGCTGCCCTTGTGGAAGCAATGAGAACTGGCTGATCTTCGCTGATGCAAACAACATCGCTGAGGAGTTCTTACATGTTGCAACACATGCCCCACAACCGATACAAGTTGCAGCATCGAATGCCTTGTCTGCGTTTTCCTTTGGTACAGGAATAGCGTTGGCATCGATCGTGTTACCAGAAGTGTTTACCGAGATAAATCCTCCGGCACGCTGAATGCGGTCAAAAGCAGAACGGTCTACCATCAAATCTTTGATGATAGGGAATGCCTTCGCACGGAACGGCTCAATGTAGATGGTATCGCCACTCTTGAATTCACGCATGTGCAACTGACACGTTGTGATTTTACGGCCTGGACCGTGAGCTTCACCATTGATAAATAGCGAACACATACCACAGATACCTTCACGACAGTCGTGATCGAACACTACCGGCTCTATGCCTTGGTCGATCAACTGCTCGTTCAAGTAATCGAGCATTTCAAGGAAGCTCATGTCCTCCTCTACACCCGAGATTGGGTACGTTTTCATTTCACCCTTTGCTTCAGGGCCTGCTTGTCTCCAGATCTTTAATGTTAAATCCATAGTCGGAATTATTTGTAAGAACGAGTCTTCAATTCAACATTCTCGAAAGTCAATTCTTCTTTGTGCAATTTGGCTTCCGCAGGAACACCTGTGAATTCCCATGCACTAACAAAGGCAAAGTTTGCATCATCACGTAATGCTTCACCTTCCTCACTTTGGTACTCTTCGCGGAAGTGACCACCACAGCTCTCGTTGCGCTCTAGTGCATCCTTCGCCATCAACTCACCAAGCTCGATAAGGTCAGCCACACGGCCTGCCTTGTCTAGTTCTGGGTTCATGCCGTTCGCGTTACCAAGAACTCGAACGTCTGCGTAGAACTCTTCGCGCAATGCTTGGATATCAGCAATTGCTTGCTTCAAGCCTTTCTCATTACGAGCCATACCTACTTCGTTCCACATAATCTTACCGAGACGCTTATGGAAGAAGTCAACTGATTTCGTACCGTTATTGTTTATGAACTTATCTGTACGCTCACGAACTGCTTTTTCAGCTTCTTCAAATTCTGGAGAATCTGTTGAAATTGCACCAGTACGAATATCTTTACTTAGGAACTCACCTACGGTGTAAGGAGCTACAAAGTATCCGTCTGCTAGACCTTGCATCAATGCAGATGCACCTAAGCGGTTAGCACCGTGGTCTGAGAAGTTGGCCTCACCCAAAGCAAAACAGCCCGGGATTGAAGTCATCAAATTGTAATCTACCCAAAGACCACCCATAGTATAGTGTACTGCTGGGTAAATCATCATAGGCTCCTTGTACGGGTTAGATGCCGTAATCTTCTCGTACATCTGGAAGAGGTTACCGTATTTAGCTTCTACCACTTTCTCACCCAATGCTTTGATATCTGCATCAGACGGGTTGTTCACACCTTTTACAAGTGCTTCCTCTTTTCCGTAACGAACGATAGCTGCTGCGAAATCTAGATAAACTGCTTCACCCGTTTTGTTTATACCATAGCCTGCGTCACAACGCTCTTTTGCTGCACGCGAGGCAACATCACGAGGAACAAGGTTACCAAAGGCCGGGTAACGACGCTCTAGGTAGTAATCTCTGTTTTCCTCTGCGATATCGTTTGGATGAAGTTTCCCCGTACGGATGGCTTCTGCATCTTCCTTTTTCGCTGGCACCCAAATGCGACCGTCATTACGCAATGACTCCGACATTAAGGTCAACTTACTTTGGTTCTCACCACTTACTGGAATACAAGTAGGGTGAATCTGCGTAAAACATGGGTTTGCCATGAATGCACCCTTGCGGTGTGCTTTCCAAGCAGCAGTCACATTCGATCCCATCGCATTAGTAGATAGGAAAAAAACGTTTCCGTACCCACCGGTACAAAGAAGTACTGCGTGCGCACTGTGACGCTCGAACTCACCGGTTACCAAGTTCTTCGCGATGATACCACGGGCTTTGCCGTCGACTACAACGAGCTCTTGCATTTCATGACGTGCATACATTTTGACACGACCCTTAGCAATCTGGCGGTTCAATGCAGAGTAGGCACCTAACAATAATTGTTGACCTGTCTGACCTTTAGCGTAGAACGTACGACTCACCTGAACACCACCGAATGAGCGGTTGTCTAGCAGACCACCGTAATCACGCGCAAAAGGAACACCTTGAGCGACACACTGGTCAATGATATTGCGGCTTACCTCAGCCAAACGGTGCACGTTGGCCTCTCTTGAACGGTAATCACCACCTTTGATCGTATCGTAGAAGAGACGGTAGACCGAATCCCCATCGTTTTGGTAATTCTTTGCCGCGTTAATACCACCTTGAGCTGCGATCGAGTGTGCACGACGTGGAGAATCTTGGAAACAGAATGCTTTCACGTTGTAACCCATCTCAGCCAAAGAAGCTGCTGCAGAAGAACCGGCTAGACCGGTACCTACTACGATTACATCAATTAATCTTTTGTTTGCAGGCGATACCAATGGAATCTCTCCTTTATGCTTTGTCCACTTCTCGCCTAATGGGCCTGCTGGAATCTTAGAATCTAATGCCATAGTAAGAGAATTATAGTGCTTGACCTGGTTGAACAACAAATAAGAATACCGCTACAGCAATGAAGCCAGCCGGGATCAACCAAGCGAAAGCAGTCATCGTTTTATTAATCAGCGGAGTGTATTTCGGGTGGTTCACACCCAACGATTGGAACGCGCTTGAAGCACCGTGGCTCAAGTGAAGGGCCAAGCCCGCAATAGCTACCACGTAGAAGGCAGTGTACCACCACTGCTCAAAAGCAGTTACTGTTAACGTCCAAAGGTCTTTATTTCCGTTGGCATCCGTACCAAGGGTACCGAAGTGCACTTCGTACCAGAAGCTCTTCATGTGAACCACAATGAAGAAAAGCGTGAGTAAACCAAGAAGCGCCATCTTACGCGAAGCCCAAGAAGCATTGGCCGCCTGATTCTCTTTTACATACCCTACGGGACGTGCTGCTCTATTTTGGCGGGCGAGCATAATTCCATCCACAGTATGAAGAAGGACAGAAGCATAAGTGAGGTAAGAAAGAATTTTTACCACTGGGAAGGTGGTCATAAACTTGCCGTATTCATTGAACGCAAGCTGACCTTCTTCACCTGTAACAAAGAGTTGAAGGTTCCCCAATAAGTGTCCTACCAAAAACGTACACAAAAACAATCCAGTAGCCGCCATCCAGTACTTGCGAGCTAGCGAAGAGCCGAAAAGCCCTTTTGATGTTGATGCCATAAGCGATTTTAAAGTTTAATAGCCTAATTTTAGCTTGTCAAATTTACGACACAGACTTTTGTCTACATTGAAAACGTGATGAAAATCACCATAGAACGTATCTAAATTAATATAGTCGAGACCTATCATGAGATATCACCAACTGAACAGTCAGATTTTTGTTGAGAATCGCAAGAAATTTACGGGGATGATGAAACCCAATTCATTGGCCATTTTCACCTCGAATGATATATATCCAACCAGTGCAGATGGACATCTTCCGTTCAAGCAACACAGCGATATTTTATACCTCAGTGGTGCCGATCAAGAAGAAAGTATTCTCGTTTTATTCCCTGATGCTCATAAAGATAGCTTGCGTGAAGTTTTGTTTCTGAAGGAGACCAATGACCTGATCGCAGTCTGGGAAGGCGCCAAATACACGAAGGATCAAGCGTTCGACATCAGTGGCATTAAGACCGTTTTCTGGCTTTCAGAGTTTGAAAGGGTGTTCAATGAAATGGCGGTCAATGCCGACCGAATTTATCTCAATGGCAACGAGCATCTGAGAGCACATGTTGAGACTGAGTTACGTCACGACAGAATGAACAAGTGGATTAAAGAACACTACCACGCACATGAATTTGAGCGCAGCCAACCGCTTCTTCATAGAGTGAGAGGGACAAAATCGGAACTCGAACTTGAGGTCATGCGCAAAGCCGCAGAGATCACCACCAAGGGATACAAGCGTATTTTGAAATACATGAAACCTGGTGTTTGGGAGCACGAACTGGAAGCAGAATTCATGCACGAATTCTTGATGAATAGAAGCCGTGGATTCGCATACACTCCGATTATTGCGGCAGGTAACAATGCTAACGTGCTGCACTACATTGAAAATAATGACAAGTGCCACGACGGAGAACTCGTATTGTTCGATGTAGGCGCAGAGTATGGGAATTACACCTGTGATGTTACACGCTGCTTCCCGGTCAATGGAAAATTCACGGCACGTCAGGCAGAAGTATATAATGCCGTATTAAGCGTTCACGAAGGCGCCATCGCCTTGCTACGTCCGGGCATTATGTTGGACGATTACCACAAAAAAGTGGGAGAACTGATGACCGAAGAATTATTGAAGCTAGGTTTAATTACTGCTGAGGATGTAGCCAGCGAAGATCCTGCATGGCCAGCCTATAAGAAGTACTTCATGCACGGCACCAGCCACTACTTAGGTTTGGATGTACACGATTATGGTTTGTGGACTATCCCAGTTGAGGAGGGCATGGTCTTTACCGTTGAGCCAGGCATCTACATTCCTGAGGAAGGCTTAGGTATTAGAATCGAAGACGATATCGTCATTACGAAAGACGGACATGAAAACTTAACTCGAGAAATTCCAAAGACTGTGGAAGAGATCGAGGCGTTTATGGCCAGCTAATGGAAAGCATTCAATATCAAGGCGCCCCTGTATCTTATCAAATTACAGGGGCGCCTTCTTCTTTACCCACACTGGTGCTGCTCCATGGGTTTTTGGAGGATAGTAGGATGTGGGACGGACTTATAGAAGGTTTTGAAAAACTCGGGAGCGTAGTTCGCATTGATTTGCCCGGCCACGGTCAAAGCGGGAACTTTAGTGAAGTGCATTCTATGGAGGATATGGCAGATGTTGTGCATGAGGTCATCCGTGGAATTGGGATAACAAAACCCGTTGTTTTAGGCCATAGCATGGGCGGCTATGTAGCATTGGCCTATGCTGAGCTGTATGAAAATATCGGTGGGCTGGGACTGTTTTTCTCTACCCCGTATGCAGATAGCCAAGCAAGAAAAATGATGCGAGATAAGGCGGAGGCCCTCGTGATTCAGAACAGAAACGCATTTATCCGTGCGGCTATACCACAGTTGTTCAGTGCAGAACTTAGACCGGGATTGCGTGAAGTAATTTCTAAGCAGATTGACCAAAGTCTAGAGATGAGTGTAGAAGGAGTCGCTGCGGCCATTCGTGGAATGAAATCCAGAGTGGACCGAACGAGATTGCTCATTGATCCGCCAAAGTCCTTGCAACCACAGAAGATTGGGGTATTTGCCGGGGAATCGGACACTGTTATTCCAATAGCTTCTGTTCGCGAATGGATGGACGCGCCGGGAGTTGGTTACCAATTTATTTCAAGCCATGGGCACATGGGCCATCTTTCAGATACAAAGAACTGTGCGGCAGCTGTGGCAAAGTGGTGGAGCACTTTTTCAGAGTAAAAGCAATAAAAAAGGCGCCCCATGGGGCGCCTTTTTATGTAATTGCAAAAAATTTAGACAACACCCTGATCGAGCATAGCATCTGCGACTTTCACAAAGCCTGCAATGTTCGCACCGCCCACATAATCTACTGTACCGTCTTCACGAGTACCGTATTTCACACACGCAGCGTGGATGTCTTTCATAATTCTATTCAAATGGCCGTCTACCTCTTCACGGGTCCAGCTCATACGCAAGGAATTTTGACTCATCTCCAAACCTGAGGTAGCTACACCACCTGCATTGGATGCTTTACCTGGTGAGAATAGCACGCCATTGCTTTGGAAGATCTCTACCGCCTCAGGAGTACAAGGCATGTTTGCCCCTTCACCCAAAGCGATAATTCCGTTGGATACGAGACTTTGCGCATCGTCACCTTTCAATTCATTTTGAGTAGCACATGGCAAGGCGACGTCCGCTTGAACGCCCCAAGGCGTACCCTCGGCAAAGGAGATGTTATCGAATGTATCCGCAGCCTCTTTGACACGGCCTCTGCGCACATTCTTGAGCTCCATGATAAATTCTAATTGTTCGCGAGTCAATCCGTCGTTGCACACGATGTGTCCCGAAGAGTCTGACATAGTAATGACCTTGGCGCCGAGTTGTTGGCACTTTTCGGCGGCGAATTGGGCCACATTACCAGAACCTGAGATTACCACGCGCTTACCTTCAAAGCTGTCGCCTTTAGTAGCGAGCATTTCTTTCGCGAAATACACGGTTCCGTAACCGGTCGCTTCCGGACGAATCAATGAACCGCCCCAGCTCAGGCTCTTTCCTGTGAGGACACCGGTAAATTCGTTACGTAGGCGCTTGTACTGACCGAACATGTATCCGATCTCACGACCACCAACGCCGATATCACCTGCAGGAACATCGGTATCCGGCCCAATGTGGCGGCTAAGCTCAGTCATAAAAGACTGACAGAAGCGCATCACCTCGGCGTCCGATTTGCCTTTGGGATCAAAGTTAGACCCACCCTTACCACCGCCCAATGGCAGCGTAGTAAGTGAGTTTTTAAAAATTTGCTCGAAGCCCAAGAATTTAAGTACACTCAAATTCACCGTTGGATGGAACCGCAATCCACCTTTGTACGGACCAATGGCACTGTTAAACTCAACGCGGTAGCCCTTGTTGACGTGAACATTGCCCGCATCGTCGGTCCAAGGAACGCGGAACATAATGGTGCGTTCTGGCTCAACAATACGCTCCAATAGGCTCTTGCCTTTGTACTTTGGATTGTTTTCGATGAATGGAATAACAGATTCGGCGACTTCGACCACAGCCTGCATAAACTCAGGCTCGTTTGGGTTTGCAGCATCGACCTTTGCAACGAAAGCATCGATCTGCGATTGGTAAAGGCTTGACATAAATGTCTGTTTGTATAGATAGGTTTCTCTAACAAATGTAGAACAAATCTCATCGCACAAACATCAATGGCCTGCAGTTTTCCTTACATAGGTATGGGGGCCAATTTTAGCAATCACCCCTACATCTAAAAGCACCTGTAAAGACTTGAATAACTGAGAGTTAGATACATCTAACTTTGATTTTAAATACGCAGAATGCACCTTTCTTCCGTGTGGAAAATGTTGAATAAGTAGTCCTTCAAGCGCCTGTGAAAGGTCAATCTGAGCCTCTTTTTTGGCCCAAATGGGATAGAAGCTAGAAACAAGGTGTTCTGCATCTACCACTAAGCGTGCAATGTCCTCTGCAATTAGCCTGTTTGGCCCAGCGCTCATGGGTTGGTACAAAGCGCCCGGGAGCGCATAAACCTCCCTTCCATATTGAAAGGCCTGATTGGCCGTAATCATCGCACCGCTTTTGCGGGCGGCCTCAACAACTAGAGTGGCTAAAGACGAGCCTGCGATCAAACGGTTTCTTACGGGATAATACTGCGGCAGGCTCGCAGTATGAAAAGGCTGTTCTGTAAAGTAACCGCCACCCGCATCTAGAATTTGCTGTGCCAAGCGCGCATGGCGGGGCGGACTCAGGTGTGCTAAACCGCCCGCAAGGAACGCCTGAGTAGATGCCCCGCAGTCTAAAGCAGTACGATGAGCTGTACCGTCTATACCCAGTGCCAAACCCGAAATAATGTTGATGGGAAAGCGGCTCAAATCTTCCACAAATCGTTTGCACTGATGATTGCCGTAGTGGGTGCTTTTTCGCGCACCAATTACAGCTAGGGGAATCTTTTGATTGCTCCACGTGCCTCTGCCAAAGAGTGCAACCGGAGGGTCCGAAATTTCTAGCAAAAACGACGGGAAGTTATCAACATCATCAGCCGTCAAAATAGACACGCCTTCCCGCTGGCAAATGGCCGCCTCCTGCGCAGCATTTTCACAGGCATTTGACCATTGTTTTTCCAAGTCATTTACGTGCTTCAAGGCATTGAAAATTATGGTTTTAACAGAGGTGTTAGAACGGGTGCTCTCTTGCACGAATAGGCGCTTCTGGACATTCGTTAGCCCTTTGAAAAAATGGAGGGTTAGGAGGTCATTCATATGGAGTTATTAACAGTTGTCCATAAAAATTAGTCCGAAGGCCCCAAGTGATAAAATATACTTACTAACAGATTCTGCATTTTTGTATTACATGAGAATTGAAACCATCATAACTAACCGCTTGCGCAGCACTGGCAAAGTACATTTGTCGGGCTGGGGCACCTTTTATTTGAAGGAGCAAAGCGTTCGATGGAATCATATCACCAACACAGCATTCCCTGCTGGAAAATACCTCCAGTTTAGTCCTAATCCGTCTACAGAAAGAGACACCCTTCTGCCTGAAGTCATGAAGTCGCTTGGCGCTTCTATGGAAGTTGCGGAGCAATGGATCGTTCGCAAGATCAAGGGATGGCAAAACGAGTTGGATGAAGGTCACGTTCTCATGTTGCCTGGATTGGGGTCGTTCCCTTCTCAAAACAGGTTCCAACCGGAACCTGGAACTTTTGATGCACAGAGCTTTGGTTTTGTTCCCGTGATGATTCACAAACTAGAAGAACCAAGCGCACTTCAGTCTAAAGTCGTGGCTTCGCTTAAAATTGCCTCTGAAAACAAGCAGAACACTTTGAAAGCATGGCAACGCACTGGAGCCGCTGCAGCAGTTGCTGCCCTCTTCGGTTTAGGTGTCATGCAAAGCTCTGTTGCAACCCAGGTGGCCGGATGGTTTACTGCGGAAGATAACTTAGAAATTGAGGCCCTTCCAACGGTTGAACCTGCAGCCGAATTACCCGAAGTTACCCCAATGCAACCCACCGTTGAAGAAACAGTGGAGACCCCAGCACCTGTTGCTGTAGAGGTAGTTCCACAAGTACATAGTAAGGGTTACAGTGTTATTGTTGGTTCATTCCGCGAAAAGAGCAACGCCGATAACTACGCAGCAGAATTGGCCGCGCAAGGATTGGAAGTCAATCTGATCCCAGGATCGCTAAGAAAAGTCGGTATTGGACACTATCAAAACAGAGCCGAGGCTGTGCAAGCAGTGTCGAAACTGAAGGCAACAGTGAATTCTGGCGCCTGGATCTACGCCTACTAAGCGGAAGTTGGACTACCTTTGTCCACAACTAGCAACATCTTATGAGTACGATCAAGAATCCTAAGGACAGCCTTACGGTTATGACGCAGATTGTCATGCCGAACGACACCAATCAGATGAACAACCTCTTTGGGGGTCAGTTGTTGAGCTGGATGGACCGCTGTTGTGCCATTTCCGCACACCGCCACTGCAAGCGCCAAGTAGTGACTTCTACCATTAATAACGTTGCTTTTAAAAATCCTATTCCACACGGCGCCATTGTAACCATAGAAGCGAAAGTGAGTCGCGCCTTTACCTCTTCCATGGAGGTCATTACCGATGTGTTTTTAGAGGAGCAGCGTCCAAATGGTGCGCGCATCAAGGCGAACGAGGGCATCTTCACTTTTGTAGCTGTGGATCAATTGGGGAATCCTATCAATGTACCGAAGATTGAACCTGAGACTGAGCTTGAAAAGGAGCGCTTTGCTGCGGCATTGAGACGCCGTCAGTTGGCTTTGATTATTGCGGGTAAGATGGAACCGGAGCAGGCGACTGAACTCAAGGCGTTGTTCTACCCTGAAGAATCTCAGCAATAGCCGTTTTTACTTCTTCCGTGTCCAATTCTCGCATCGGATTCGATGCGTAAATAGGCACCTTTCCGTGCTTACTCAATGGCGACTTTCCATTAGTGATCACCTCGCGCTGGTTCTTTTGTGGCGGCCAAGGTCCAAAGCCCAGCATTGGATGTGTAGCACCCCATAGGCTCACTAGTGGTACATGCATAAGCGCTGCGGCGTGCATAAATCCTGTATCGCCACTAATAACCAGCTTCGCTTCGGCCACTATCGCCATAGCCTGCGCCACAGACGTCTGGGTGGCATCTGCACACTTGGGCAATGCGGCTTTAATTTCCTCAGCCAATTCCCTATCACCAGGTCCGCCCAATAACACAAGCTCATCCTGAGATTTCGACTTAAGAATCTCCAACCATTGCTCCGCTGTTAGGCGCTTACCCGCATGACTTCCGCCAATGACCGCAACAATTTTACCTTGGAATGCGGCAGGATCCGGTAGGTTAAAAGCCACCTTATCTTTAGAAAGCATCACGCCGGCCGCCTCAGCATAGCGCTCTACAACGAGCGGCAAGGCGAAGGCCTTACTTCTGGTTAACAACAAGAGCGCCCGACGCAAATAGGGCTTTTTAAATGTTCCTCTAGGTAATTTTATCTTTCGCGCGTAACGCCTAGATTGAGCCGTCCCTTGCAAGTCTATGACGCGGTGGTACTCCGAAGCAGCCGTCTTAAGCAGTGCTTTGGAATCCTTCTCCCAACTAAGCAACGCATCCACCCCTTCAAGTAGCGTTGCAGTAGTGCGGAATTGGTCTTTAACCAAAAGAGTAATATGTGCACCCTCCTTCTTTAACTCTCGTATAACGGGAGCTGTCAGGAGCAAATCTCCAATGGCAGAGAACCTGATAAGAAGAACTTTATGCATCATATCGGTAAGGTAACGCCGAAAATGAGCAATATGCTATACGCTAAGAAGAGGATTGCAAAAATTTCGTTGTACCAACGTGGTTTGAGATAGTACAAGGCATTGGCGCCTTGGTAACTCAAGCCCACCAAGACCGCTGCAAAAGCCAATGGCCCCATGCCCTGCCAGGCACCCAGCGTTCCTAATAGCACCATGTAAAAGGCAACTACCGTACGCATCTTATTGGTCTGATTCGCTCGACGGTAAGAGTTGAAAATCTGATTAGCCGTCACAAGGAAGATGAATCCGAGAGGAATCCACACATATAAATTCCAACCGTATTCGAGGTTTAAGGCAGTATTAAACGTCACCCATCCCATGTTTTCGAGGGGCAACATAAGCGCCAATGGAAACCCGAATCCGAACAGCCAACGAAGAGCGTGTACCGGACGAATGTTTGCAGTGCGCAATACCAATAACAATGAAATCAAGCTGAATAAAAATCCATTACCGCCCACAAAGATTGGAACTAATGCAGCTATCGTGGCATTATTCAACAGCCAGAACGAGTTCTTTCGCAACCTGAAGGTCTCCGCAAATTGCCACTGTAATTCGATGAGAAACGTCCATACAAGCAATTCGTACACCTCATATTCTACCGACCACAATACCGTAAAAGCCGCAAAAATGACATAGCGAAAATTGGTGCTTTTAAACGACCAGCGCTCTCTGAAAATAAGTCCTGATAAACTCCCTGAGACCACCAACAATATTATGGTCAAAGCCACTTCAACAATGCCTTGATCGGTACCTAATCCCACAAGAATACCCGTGCATAATGCGAGCAGAAGGAGCTTAATCCACGAATAAGTATCAATCTTTCGAAATTGGCGAAGGAGCATTGCTTTTTGTGTGTTATTTTAGCAGCGTAAAACGCTCACGCTATGTTAAGAAATTTCTTCGAAGGCTTAGGAGATTTGTTCCAAGCAACTTTTAAAATACTTCCAATCGCAGGTAATTCTGTGAACAGACTATTCATGGCTGTAATTGCAGGTGGTCTAATTTATTGGGTACTTCAGATGAGAAAGCACAAAGCCAACGGCGAAGCTTAATCTCAAATCAACTTTTACAAAAAGCCCCGGCTCACGCCGGGGCTTTTTTGTTTGGGCTGCCCCAGCGCGCGAAACGCGCGCTGGAGAGCATGTATATTATAGATCGAAACCGATATCAGTACGGTAATTCATGCCGTCAAAGCTCACCTCTTTTAGTGCAGCATAGCTCTTTGCAAGGGCTTCATCCTTATCGGCGCCAAAGCTGGTAAAGGCCATCACACGGCCGCCTGAAGTGGTGATTTGCTCACCAGGCTTCGTACCTGCATGGTATACTGTGGTGCCTTCGAAATCGCGAAGACCGTCGATTACTTTTCCTTTTTCATATGAGCCTGGGTAACCACCGCTGACAGCCATTACTGTTGCCGCAGTTTGTGGAGTTACCTGCACGTCAATCTGATCTAAAGTGCCGTTGTGCATCGCCACAAATAGATCTACGATATCCGTTTCCAAACGTGGAATAACCACCTCAGTCTCCGGATCGCCCATGCGGACGTTGTACTCAATCACTTTAGGTCCTTTAGATGTATTGATGAGACCGAAGAACACAAAGCCTTGGTACGGTAAGTTGTCTTTTACCAATCCTTGAATGGTAGGCTCGATAATCTCACGAACGGTGCGCTCGCGCAATGCCTCGTCAAAGAACGGCACTGGACTAACAGCACCCATACCTCCGGTATTTAATCCCGTATCGCCTTCACCTATTCTCTTATAATCTTTCGCTTCCGGCAACAAGGCATAACCGCCTTTTCCGTCCGTCAATGCGAAGATGCTGAATTCGATTCCTGCAAGGAACTCCTCAATAACCACACGTGATGAAGCATCTCCAAATTTCGCATCCACCAACATGTTTTTGAGCTCTTCTTTTGCCTCGTCAATGTCTTCAATAATCAACACCCCTTTACCTGCTGCAAGACCGTCTGCCTTCAGTACATAAGGTGCATCTAGCGTCTCCAAGAAGGCCTGACCTTCCTCTAAGGTATCCTTGGTAAATGTTTGGTACGCCGCCGTTGGGATGTTGTGACGCATCATAAATTCTTTGGCAAAGTCTTTCGACCCTTCCAATTCTGCAGCCGCCTGACGCGGACCTACCACAACGAGATCAGCCAAGGCTGGATCTGCTTTTAGACCGTCGTGAACACCTGCGACTAGCGGTGCTTCAGGCCCCACGACTACGATGTCAATGGAATTGGCCTTTACAAAAGCGCCCACTTCAGCAGCGTCCTCAATGTTCAAGCTAACGTTCTCGCCCAATGCGCCAGTGCCGCCATTACCTGGGGCAATGAACAATTTGTCGCATTTCGCGCTTTGAGAAATCTTGTGTGATAAAGCATGTTCGCGGCCGCCTGAGCCCAATACCAATACATTCATGATAACGTGATTAAGCCGCAAAAATAACCCGAAATAGTGGGTTAATAAAGGTCCAATTCAATTAAGACTCGCGCGCGTACAGCCAGGCTGCAAACTCGCGTAATGGCGCCAATCTTACAGCATCCACACTCACCTTATCCAATGCCTGAAGACTGAGATTGTAGTAGTGGTCAATCTGCTCTTTAGCGTAGGTATCCACTGCAAGGATTTTGTACAGCTCCTGGAAACTGTGCACCTTATCTTCATTGGGCTCCATGTTGCTGTACGAAGAAAAGTCTATGCCTTGTACCGCGGCGCGGCGCTGCGCCTCAATCCATAACAAGGTTTTCTTATTGCTCAGGATATCGCCACCAACTTGCTTTCCGAACTTCTCCGGATCACCGTACACATCCAAATAATCGTCTTTAATCTGGAACGAGGTACCGAGCAATAGCGCAAACTGGTACAGCGCATCTGCATCTTCCTTAGAACCACCACCGACGAGGGCACCTACTTTCATTGCACAGCCAAGTAAGACCGAAGTCTTGAACTGGATCATTTTAATGTAGGTATCGGCTTCTACCTCGTCCATGGTTTCAAAGTCCATGTCCATTTGCTGACCCTCACAAACTTCGAGTGCCGTCTGAGAAAAAGTACCTAGTACCTCAGGAAGGATGGCAGGATCGCACTGCGCAATGTATTGGTAGGCTTTCACAAGCATACCATCACCACTTAAGATGCCTACGTTTTGGTCCCATTTAATATGTACCGTGGTCTTACCGCGACGCAATGGTGCAGCATCCATGATATCATCGTGAATTAAGGAGAAATTATGGAACAACTCAATGGCCATTGCCTGTGGCATCGCCTTAGTTGGATCGCCATAAATCTGGGCGCCCATGAGCGAAAGAATCGGTCGTAAACGCTTGCCGCCCAACTGCATGATATAATGCATCGGATCATAAAGCTTGGCAGGAGCTTCTCCCAAGTTCAAGGTGTCGATCTCTTTCTGGAAAAGTGATTGTAAGGCGGCGAGGTTCTTCATGTTATTTGAGCAATTTCAGTAGGTACTTACCGTACCCGCTTTTAACGAGTGGCTCCGCAATTTGTTTAAGCTGCTCCGCATCAATGAAGCCTTGCTCGTAGGCAATCTCTTCAATACAACCCACTTTCAGTCCTTGGCGCTCTTCGATGACCTCAACGAACTGACCGGCTTGTTGAAGGCTGGCAAAAGTACCGGTATCTAACCACGCTGTTCCGCGGTCCAACACCCCTACTTCTAGTTCGCCCCATTCCAAATATTGCTTGTTGACGTCTGTAATTTCCAGCTCACCGCGCGGCGATGGCTTGAGGTTTTTCGCAATCTCAACTACTCTATTGTCGTAGAAATACAATCCAGGAACTGCGTAATCGCTCTTCGGCGCTGCAGGCTTCTCCTCAATAGAAAGTGCCTTCATGTTGCCGTCAAATTCGACCACACCGTAACGCTCCGGATCGCTCACGCGGTAGGCAAATACCACACCGCCTTTGGGATCCTTACTCGCTTGAAGCACGTTTGCCATGGACGAACCGTAAAAGATGTTGTCTCCTAAGATCAGGGCAACGCTATCATCACCAATGAACTCTTCACCCAAAATAAAAGCTTGTGCTAATCCTTCCGGGTTCTCCTGGATGGTGTAGGTAAATTCACAACCCAACCTTGATCCGTCGCCCAATAGTTTTTGGAACAATGGCGCATCGTGTGGCGTGGTGATGATCAAAATTTCACGGATGCCCGCCTGCATTAATGTACTCAGCGGGTAATAAATCATAGGCTTGTCGTACACA
>JBMZBC010000014.1:32200-46178 GCA_049611965.1 Schleiferiaceae bacterium
CCGGCATCAACTGCTTGCTTACCGCAAGCGTCAATGGGTGTAATCTAGTGCCGGAGCCTCCAGCGAGGATAATGCCTTTCATGGTTATTCGTTTTCTGTGTCGGTTTCTTCGTCTACTTCTGAATCGTAAATATCGAGGATATTATCGCTAAGGTCATTTTTTCCCAACCATTTGTCCATGGTAAGTAGGAAAGAAGGCAAGAGAATGAGGTTGCTCATCATAGCGACAAGCAGGGTAATCGAGGTTAAGAGACCTAATGCTTGTGTTCCACCAAAACCTGAGGTCATAAATACTGAGAAACCACAAAATAGTACGATAGAGGTGTAGAACATACTCAGACCGGTCTCGACAATAGAACTTTTAACGGCCCATTTAATGTTCCAATTATTGGCTTTTAATTCCTGTTTGTATTTGGCCAAAAAGTGCAAGCTATCGTCCACTGAAATACCAAAAGCAATGCTGAATACCAATATGGTCGACGGCTTCAGTGGAATTCCAAAGTGACCCATGATTCCAGCGGTGAACAACATCGGAATGAGGTTCGGGATCAAGCTGACCAGCACCATTCTCCAACTCATAAACAGTAAGGCCATGATAATTGAAATAGCCACCACAGCAAGACTCAGAGAGAGAATAAGGTTATTAATCAGGTACGTCGTAGAACGAATGAACTTGATGGACGCTCCAGTAACCACTACATCATAGCGTGCACCTGGGAAAACACGCTCTACCATATCATTAATTTTCGCGGTCAGTACACGCATCTCTGGCGTGCCAAGATCGGCCATCTGCACAGTAATTCTCGCTTTCTGCCCGTTTGGTGTTACCATGGAACTTGCCAAGCCAGTTTCGTCCTTAGCATCACGCGGCATGTAGGTTAGTAGCCACTGCTGCTCACTACGTGTGGGCAACTCGTAAAGATCGGGGTTTCCAAACATTACCCCTTGTTTAGCGAACTTCACAGCATCCACCAAGGAAACCGCTCTACTTAGTTCAGGCAGGGTAGCCAATGAATCCTGAAGTTGTTCGATGCGTCGAAGCGTACTGAGTTTTTCAACGCCGCCCTCGCGCTTGGTATCAATGATGATATCTACGGGGATCACACCGCCGAACTTACTCTCAAAGTACTTGACGTCTTTGTACATTTCCTTGCCCTTGTTGAAATCGGCAGTAATGTTACCGGCCGTTTCAATCTTGGTCATCCCGTAAATACTCAAACCAACAATAGCAATAGTAATGCTATAAACAATGTTGCGTCTATGTTCAACGGTATCGTCTAGGAAATCAAGGAAGCCGACCAGCCAGCTAATGTCAAAGTGACTGAGGTGGCGCTCTTTTGGTGGGCTGACATAGGAATAGATAATTGGGATGAGCAAAAGTGAAATCAAGAATACCACCATGATGCTCAAGGAGCTCACCAAGCCAAATTCAACGAGGTTCTGGCTGTCTGTTAAGATAAATGCGGCAAAACCAAGGGCGGTTGTCGTATTGGTGATCAATGCGATATAACCGACTTTTTTAATCACTCGCTGAATGGCCAGGATCTTATTGCCGTGCTTCTTGTACTCTTGATGGTATTTGTTGATCAGATAAATACAATTGGGCACACCGATGACGATAATCAGTGGTGGGATCAGAGAGCTAAGCATGGTGATGCCGTATCCTAACATGCCCATGATACCCAGTGAGTACACAACGCCTAAAAGCACAACCAAAGAAGAGATTGCCGTTGCGCGTAAGCTCTTTAAAAACAAAAAGAAGATGATGACCGTCACTAGAAGTGTCAGCGCGATGGTTCTATAAATCTCGCGCTCCAAATTCTTCGCATTAGCAATGCGCAACCACGGGAGGCCACTCATGTGTAAGTTTCTGCCTGTAGACGCTTCCCATGCGAGCAAATGCTTTTTAGCAGTTTCGACGATAGGCACCACCTCTTTGTTGTAAAGGCGCTCCTCGTCCAAGCGGAGAATCATCATGTAGGTATCTCCTTGGTACAAGCCGCCTTTGTAGAACGGCCAAGATTTGACCTTCGCCTCAAGGGCCAATTCTTCTTCCCCGTTTTCAGGCAACTTATCAAAGAGTACGAAGGGTGTTAGCTTTTCCGTGGCACTATCTACCTCTAAACCGTAGGCCTCTGTGAGACTTTGTACGTCGGTAATTCCGTCTACAGATTGAAGGCTATCTACCAATGCCAACCAATCCACAAGGTGCTCCTTGGTGAAAAAGTCGGGATCTTCCATAGCGATGACTACGGTATTAGATGCCTGCCCAAATTCCTCAACAAGCATGTTGTATTCTATGCTCACTGAATCCGTCTCCGGCATGAGCTTTGCAAACTCGTAACTGGTTTCTACCGTCCTGCCCATGTACCCCATAAAAAGGGCGGATAGACCAATCAAAACAAGCCAAGCAAGCCTGTTTCTTAGGATAATCTTAGTGACGGTATTCCAGAACATAAATGGCTAGTCTTCGATTACCCAACCTTTCGCCAAAAGTGGCTCGGCTTTCTTGTATTTCACATTTTTCACCTCACCCGTTGCCGAATTCCGAATGCTTACAGCATCGTTACGACCGTAGGACTTTCCAGATTTCACTACCGGTGTCGCCTTTCTCGGAGGACCTGCTGGCGATGGTTGACCTGGAGCTTGGCGCTGCTGTGGTGCACCGCTTTCGGTTCTCCCCTCCTGCAATCTTTGCTTCGGCGCGTTGGCCGGTGCACGTCTTACCTGAGAAGGATTGTTTTCAGGAAGGTTTCCGCGGAACAAGAAACTCACAATCTCTTGGTTGATCCTACTCACCAATCCTTTGAATAATTCGAACGATTCAAATTTGTAAATCAACAATGGATCTTTTTGTTCATACACCGCCCCTTGAACACTCGTTCTTAGGTCGTCCATAGAACGCAAGTGGTTTTTCCATTCGTCGTCAATGATAGCGATAGAAATTCCTTTCTCGATGTCTGAAATCAAGCTTTGACCTTGGCTCTCAATCACATCGTGAAGTACACTAGTCACTTGCATGGCCTTACGACCGTCGGTAATAGGTACCAAGATTTTATCAAAGCTGTTCTTAGGATCGTCGTACACCTGTTGGAACACTGGCATTGCGGCTGCAGCGATACGACCGCCTTTCTCGTTGTAGAATTTCGTCGCTTGGTCGAACAGATTGTTGCATACTGCTTCAAAATCACCTGTGAACTCGTCTGCAATCATATCTGGCTCGAACGCAAAGGTGCGTAAGAAGTCCAGTTTAAAGTTTTCGAAGTCCTTCGACGGCTGGTACATCTCCACAAGATCCGCGAGGGTGTCGTAAATCATGTTTGCGATGTCCACCTTGATACGCTGTCCCTTCAGCGCATTACCGCGACGCTTGTAAATCACTGTACGTTGACTGTTCATTACATCGTCGTATTCGAGCAATCGCTTGCGCGTTCCGAAGTTGTTCTCTTCTACTTTTTTCTGTGCGCGCTCAATACTCTTGGTCACCATGCTGTGCTGGATCACCTCGCCTTCTTCAAGACCTAGGCGATCCATCAAGCCAGCGATACGCTCAGAGTTAAATAAGCGCATGAGCTTGTCTTCAAGCGACACAAAGAACTGAGAAGAACCCACATCACCTTGACGACCTGCACGACCACGCAACTGGCGGTCAACGCGACGGCTGTCGTGACGCTCAGTACCGATGATGGCTAGACCGCCCGCGGCTTTCGCTTCATCGCTCAACTTAATATCCGTACCACGACCCGCCATGTTCGTAGCGATGGTCACCATGCCCGGCTTACCTGCTTCGGCAACTACTTCGGCTTCCTTCTGGTGCATTTTCGCATTGAGGACCTGATGTGGAATCTTTCTAATCTTCAGTGCACGGCTCAACAATTCTGAGATTTCCACTGAAGTGGTACCTACAAGAATAGGTCGGCCCGCATCGCGGAGCTTTGTGATCTCCTCGATGACCGCATTGTACTTCTCGCGGTTGGTTTTGTATACAAAATCTTCGCGGTCGTCACGAGCAATAGGACGGTTGGTTGGAATAACCACTACCTCTAATTCGTAAATCTCCCAGAATTCTCCGGCTTCCGTTTCAGCCGTACCCGTCATACCGCACAATTTGTGGTACATACGGAAGTAATTCTGCAGGGTGATGGTCGCATAGGTCTGCGTGGCAGCCTCGATCTTGACATTCTCTTTCGCCTCGATGGCTTGGTGCAAACCGTCCGAGTAGCGACGGCCTTCCATGATACGACCCGTCTGCTCGTCGACAATCTTCACCTTGTTGTCCATGATCACGTACTCGGTGTCTTTCTCGAACAATGCATAGGCCTTGAGCAACTGATTCACCGTGTGTATGCGTTCGCTTTTCACACCGTAGTCGCGCATGATTTCGTCCTTCTTTGCTGCTCTTTCTTCGGCAGAACCTTCGAGGTCTTCCAACGCGCTCAGCTCAGCAGTGATATCCGGCATTACAAAGAAGTCCTTTGCGGTGCTCTTTGAAATCAAATCGATCCCCTTGCCGGTAAGATCTACTTGGTTGCTTTTCTCTTCAATGGTGAAGAACAAATCTTCATCGATGAGCTTCATGCGCTTGCCTTGCTCTTGGAGGTAGGCACCTTCAGTCTTCTGAAGCAAGGTCTTCATTCCGTCTTGAGAGAGGAACTTGATCAGCGGCTTGGATTTTGGCAACCCGCGGTAAGCGCGCAAGAGCTTCACTCCACCTTCGTCTGTATTTCCTTCAGCGATGAGACTCTTCGCGTCGGTCAATTCCTTTTGAACAAAGTTCTTCTGTGCCGTCATCAACGACTCCACAAAACCTTTGAGCTCATCGAACTGGTGCTGGTCGCCTTTTGGTGTAGGGCCAGAAATAATCAATGGCGTACGTGCATCGTCAATCAATACGCTATCCACCTCATCCACAATGGCAAAGTGGTGGCCTCGCGTCTGTACGCGATCTTCATCGCGGCGCGCCATGTTGTCGCGCAAGTAATCAAAACCAAACTCGTTGTTGGTTCCGTAGGTGATATCACTGTAGTAGGCAGCGCGACGATCTTCCGAATTTGGTTGGTGCTTGTCAATACAATCAATGGTCAAACCGTGGAAGTTAAAGATGGGTGCCATCCATTCACTATCACGCTTGGCCAGGTAGTCGTTCACTGTAACCACGTGTACTCCACGCCCGGCCAAGGCATTCAAATACACCGGCAAGGTGGCCACAAGGGTCTTACCCTCACCCGTCTGCATCTCGGCAATTTTTCCTTCGTGAAGCACAGTACCGCCAATGAGCTGTACATCGTAGTGCACCATGTTCCAGGTAATGTCCCCGCCTGCGGCCTTCCAAGAATTCGCGTAGACCACTTCATCGCCCTCGATGGTAATGTGGTGAAATTTCTGGGCCAATTCTCGGTCCAAATCCGTCGCAGTAGCACGCACTTCGCCTGCTGTAAATCTTTTCGCGGTTTCACGTACAACTGCAAAAGCTTCAGGGTGTACTTCGAGTAGCACACGCTCAATCTCCTGTAAAACGTCTTTATCAATCGCTTCAATCTGCTCGTACAATGGCTCACGCGCATCGTAGTTCTCTGTTGCGGCAATCTGCTCGTACAGCGCTTTCTTTTCCGCTTCTAATTCGGCAGTAGCCGTTTCAACGGCCATTTTAAAACCGGCTGTTTTTTCGCGAAGACCGTCGTTGGTGAGTGCCGCAACTGCATCGGTGTGCGAATTAATGGCATCAACAAACGGTTGAAGTAATTTTAGGTCACGATCACTTTTTGATCCGACCAGTTTGGATATGAATTTCAGCATGAGGCTGGATGTATCTTATAAATAGTCCACAAAAATAATAGGTGTGCGGGGTTGCACAAGGTCTTTACTAGCTAAAAAAACGCCAAATAGCGCGACTTCAGCAAAAATTGGACACAATGGCAGTGCAGCAGCGGAAGTTAAGCCAAAAATGGTAGTCGGAAGGGAAAGTTCTAAAAAGAAAAAAGGGGAATTTGGAAGTACTCTCCGGCATTTGAAATCGGCTCAAAATACCCTGAAAATCCTGCCAAATAGCCCCTAGAACCTATCACAGAAGCATGAAAAGAAAGAACCACCAATCTTTACATACAGGTGCAAATATATATAGTTTCCGAGTAAGTGTCCAAATAACACTAAGTTTATTTTCTAACCTTCAGCAATTTATGCGGTCCTTCCGAGACGCATTCTTTATTTTTGCACCCTTAAACAGACCTATTATGTCCGATTCTAATAAAATTTCGACCTCGACCGCACCAAAACCTGTCGGCTTGTATCCACATGCTCGAAAAGTGGGTGAATTACTGTTTCTATCAGGCGTAGGTCCTCGCACCGCGGGCAGCGATGCCAACGACAGCGGGGTTCCTGGATTGGAATTGGACCATAATGGAAACTTTAAAGCTTTTGACTTTGAAGCACAAGTCCACAGCGTTTTTGCCAATGTAAAAGCCATCTTAGAAGCCAGCGGATCTTCTTGGGACAAGCTCGTGGACGTAACCGTGTTCTTGGTAGATATGAAGCGTGATTTCCACACGTTCAACCGCATTTACGCCGAGTACTTCAAAGACAACCAACCTTGTAGAACCACGGTTGAGATCAACAGTCTACCCACCCCGATCGCAATCGAACTTAAATGTGTAGCCACAGTATAAAAAGGCCTCATGAATACATTCCCTGAATATTCACACCTAGATTTAGCTGCCATCCACAAAGCTGTATTAGAGCGTTGGAAGGCAGAAAACGTCTTTGAGCAAACCCTCGAAAAACGCAAAGATGCAGAGCCTTGGATCTTCTTCGAAGGCCCTCCTAGTGCCAACGGTTTGCCGGGTATTCACCACGTAATGGGACGTTCCTTAAAGGACGTCTTTTGTCGTTATAAAACCCAGCAAGGTTACCTCGTTGACCGCAAGGCAGGTTGGGATACCCACGGTCTTCCTGTAGAACTTGGTGTCGAAAAAGAATTGGGCATCACCAAGGAAGATATTGGGAGCAAAATCTCTATTGAAGAGTACAACGATGCCTGTCGCGAAGCAGTGATGCGCTACACCGGGATTTGGAAAGACCTAACCGATCAGATGGGTTACTGGGTAGACCTTGACGACCCTTATGTTACCTACGATTCCAAATACATGGAAAGCGTTTGGTGGTTGCTCTCTGAACTCTACAATAAAGGCCTCATTTACAAGGGGTACACCATTCAACCGTATTCGCCAAAAGCAGGGACTGGATTGAGTTCGCACGAGTTGAACCAACCGGGCTGTTACCGCGACGTAAAAGACAACACCGTGGTGGCACAGTTCAAGATGGTTCCTTCGGAGCAAAGCACCGCACTTCTAGGTACGGAAGATGCCCACTTCTTGGCATGGACGACTACGCCTTGGACACTACCTTCAAACACGGCGTTGACCGTTGGGCCGAAGATTGAATATGCACTTGTTAAGACCTTCAATCAATACACCTTTGAGCCAGTAAATATCATTGCCGCTTCAGGCCTGTTGGGCAAACTGTTCGGCAAGAAGTTTGTCGAAGGTGAGACCGCTGCTTATGAGAAAGGCGCGAAGAAGATTCCTTACGAGATTCTAAAAACCGTTTCAGGCGCAGACCTGGTCGGTATTAAATACGAGCAGCTTCTCGACTATGCACAGCCTCACGAGCGACCAGAGGATGCCTTCCGCGTGATACCAGGAGACTTCGTAACTACCGAAGACGGCACGGGTATTGTGCACACGGCGCCAACCTTCGGTGCTGATGATGCCAAAGTTGCCGCAGATGCTGGCGTACCTCCACTTCTTGTGATGGACGAGAGTGATAATTTGGTGCCGTTGGTTGATCTGAGAGGGAAGTTCAGAGCTGAATTAGCCGATCCAATGTTCGGTTTGGGTGAAGAATACATCAAAGCGGAATACCTCACTGATGAGGAGAAAGAAGCTTCGTTCCAAGAGCAGAGAGAAAAATTAAAACCAATCATTCCAGAGCTAAAAGCCTATTTGAGCGTGGATGAGCGTATTGCCCTTAAGCTAAAGCTGGAGAACAAGGCGTTCAAGATTGAGAAATACGAACACAGCTACCCGCACTGTTGGCGTACCGACAAACCTGTTTTGTACTACCCGCTGGACAGCTGGTTCATTAAATCGACCGCAAACAAAGACCAAATGATTGCCTTGAACAAGACGATCAATTGGAAACCGGCATCAACAGGAACCGGTCGCTTCGGGAATTGGCTTGAAAACCTCAACGATTGGAACTTAAGCCGCTCTAGATTCTGGGGCATCCCACTGCCTATTTGGAGCACCGAGGAAGGCGATGAAAACATCTGTATCGGCAGCGTTGAGCAGTTGCAACAAGAGATTGAAAAATCTATTGCAGCAGGAAACATGGACCACAATCCTTTGGAAGGTTTCGTTGCTGGCGATATGAGCCGTGAGAACTACGACAAGATTGATCTACACCGCCACATTATGGACACGGTGGTACTAACCAGTGCCTCCGGAAAAGCGATGCGCCGAGAAAGCGATCTGATCGATGTTTGGTTCGACAGTGGTTCTATGCCGTACGCACAATGGCATTACCCGTTCGAAAACAAAGACAAGGTCGACAACGGCGGTGCCTACCCTGCAAACTTCATTGCAGAAGGTGTGGACCAAACTAGAGGTTGGTTCTTTACCCTGCACGCCATTTCATCGATGGTGTTCGATAAAGTCGCCTATAAGAATGTCATTTCAAACGGACTGGTATTGGATAAGAACGGCATGAAGATGTCGAAGCGTCTAGGCAATGCGGTAGATCCATTTACCACCATGGATAAATACGGCGCGGATGCCCTGCGCTGGTACATGTTGACCAATGCTTCGCCTTGGGACAACTTGCGCTTTGACATGGACGGACTGGACGAGGTTCGCCGCAAATTCTTTGGTACCCTTCACAATACTTACGCTTTCTTCGCGCTGTATGCGAATGTGGATGGCTTCAAATTTGAGGAGGCGCCAATTCCGGTTGCCGACCGCCCAGAAATGGACCAGTGGATTCTGTCTGAACTCAATACGTTGATTGCTCAGGTGGTCGATGGAATGGAAGCTTTCGAGCCTACTCGTGCCTTCCGTCCTATCCAAGAGTTTACCACAGAAAAACTCTCTAACTGGTACGTGCGTCTCGGTCGTCGTCGCTTCTGGAAAGGCGAGTACGCTGCCGATAAGATCAGCGCCTACCAAACCCTTTGGACATGTCTCGAGACCTTGAGCCGATTAATGGCGCCGCTCGCGCCGTTCTATGCAGACAAACTCTACCAAGACCTCTACAGTGGTGTTGCCCTAGAAGGGGAAAACAGTGTGCATTTGACAAGGTTCCCTGTGTCCGATACTTCTCTAATAAACACCGCTCTCGAGCACAAAATCAATACGGCACGCAAACTGACTTCTTTAGTACTAAGTATCCGTAAGAAAGAAAATTTGAAGGTACGTCAGCCTTTGGCGCGTGTTCTAGTACCTGCATTGAACCAAAAAGATGCCGAGGTATTGGAAAGCATTCAAAATATCCTTTTGGCAGAGGTCAACGTAAAAGCATTGGAGATCATCGCTCCGGATGCTGGCGTCTTTGTCAAAAAGGTGAAGCCTAACTTCAAGGCTTTAGGTCCAAAAGTTGGGCGACACATGAAAGCGGTAAAAGCCTTCATTGAAGGAATGGAAAGTGCGGCCATTGATGCCTTTGAAGCCTCTGGTGAGGTGAGTTTTGAAGACCAAGGACAGACCGTAACCATAAGCATTGAAGATTGTGAAGTGGTTACCGAAGACATCCCAGGAATGTTGGTGGCCACAGGCGATGGATTAACGGTAGCACTCGATGCGGAACTGACCGAAGCGTTGAAGAACGAAGGATTGGCTAGGGAGCTGGTTAACCGCTTGCAGAACCTTCGTAAGTCTTCTGGCTTGGATGTAGTAGATCGTATAGATGTGACGATTCAAGCTGAAGATGCCTTTGCAAGCAGCCTTGCTTCATTTGAAGAATATGTAAAAGACGAGGTCCTTGCCGACGCTATCCACTGGGGAACTACTACTGAAAACAGCACGGAGGTAGAAGGGCATGAGATTTGTATTTCTATTTCCAAGAATTAATTAAATTCGTGCCTCTCCGACCTAGCACACAAAACTTTGAGACATGTCAGATCAAGAAAAAACCAGATACAATGATGCTGAGCTTCAGGAGTTCAGAGCGATCATTGAGAAAAAAATCGCAAAAGCGGAAGAAGATTTAGCCTTGTTGCGCGAGCAGTTCGCAAACGACATGAACAACGGTACAGACGATACGTCGCCGCAGTTCAAATCTTTTGAAGAGGGTTCAATCACCATGAGTAAAGAGCGCAATTCACAACTTGCCTCGCGCCAAGAAAAATTCATTCGCGACCTCAAAAACGCAATTATCCGTATCGAGAACAAAACCTACGGTATTTGTCGCGTTACCGGAAAGCTGATTGAGGCAGACCGTCTAAAATTGGTACCGCACGCGACATTGAGCATGGAAGCGAAACTCAAGCAGCGTTGAGAAAAGCGACCTTCATCGTTTTAGCGGTTCTCCTCGTAGACCAACTCGTGAAGCTTTGGGTGAAGAGTACTATGTATTTGGGCCAGAGCTATGAAATCACGCCATGGTTTTACATTCACTTCACCGAAAATCCCGGAATGGCATTTGGCCTCGAACTGGGCGGTGTCGCGGGTAAATTAGCCCTAACTATTTTCCGTATTGGAGCTATCGCTGGTATCATTTATTGGCTCCGTTCGACCATCAAATCCGGCACAACCAACGTCGCAATCTGGGGGATCAGTCTCATCCTCGCAGGTGCTGTTGGCAATGTCTTAGACAGCCTGTACTACGGCTTAATTTTTTCAGATTCTCTGGGCCGAGTGGCAGAGTTCATGCCTGAGGCAGGAGGTTACGCGCCAGTACTACAAGGCAAGGTGGTAGATATGCTCTACTTCCCACTGTACGCTGGAAACTTGCCAGAGTGGGTGCCTGTTTGGGGCGGTCAATTCTTCACTTTCTTCCGTCCTATTTTCAACATTGCCGACACTGCCATCTCAGTAGGTGTAGGACTTTTGTTCCTTTTTCAACGCAGCGTTTTTAAATAATGGAGCAGTGGCTGGACTACACGTTCGGCGGCCACTCTTGTCGCTTGTACTTTGACGGTTCACTCTACGTCGAAGACCTCAACACCTTATTTCTTTCCGACATCCATTTGGGTAAAGGGGGCCAATTTCGCAAAGAAGGCATCCCCACTCCTATTGCTGTCCACCGCTTTGGTATGAAACGACTCTCAGCGGCCATAGATCGTCACCCAACCTCTACCGTCATCTTCCTTGGCGACCTGTTCGAAGGTGCCCAAAACAAGGAAACTTCCGAGCTCCTCGATTTCATCAAAGACCGAAGCGAACGAACCTTTATTCTAGTCAAAGGCAACCACGATTTCGACCTGCCTAGTTGGTCGGAACTGCTGGTATACGACCAGTACAGCACGGGCAATTTCCTTTGTCTGCACGAACCGCCAGGGTCGGATTTCTCCAAGAACTGCTCTTTTGATGAAGCAAGAGCACGCCGCATACACCCTGAATTAAACGAAGATAAAGTGCTTATCTGTGGTCATTTACACCCTGGAGCCACCCTAAAAGGCAAAGGGCGATTCCGCGTCAAAATGAAAGCGTTTTTCTTCAACCATTGGATTGGAATCTTGCCTGCGTTCGGCGCGCTAACCGGTCATTATTCGCTGGCTGAAAACGGCACTTACTTCGGCATTGCTGAAAACTATGTCGTGCCGCTCGGGGATTGGGATAAATAGACCTATTTTAACCCTCCTTTAACCATTAAAAAAAGACGGATTCCGTTTTTTTGAACCCACGAAAAATCAATACGTATGGAAACTGCGCCAGATATTGTTGCATTGAACGAATCGATAAAAAACGAAAGCGCCTTTATCGATCTGCTGCAAAGCGAATTAAGTAAGGTCATCGTTGGACAAAAGGGCATGGTCGAAGGTTTGCTCATCGGACTCCTTGCCGACGGTCATATTTTGCTCGAAGGTGTGCCTGGATTGGCAAAAACACTAGCCATCAACAGCCTCAGTAAAACCATTGGAGCTTCTTTCTCTAGGGTCCAATTCACACCTGACCTGCTCCCTTCGGATGTTGTGGGTACGCAGATCTACAACATGAAGGAGCACAAGTTTGAAACCAAACAAGGGCCCATCTTTAGCAACTTTGTTTTGGCAGATGAAATCAACCGCGCTCCTGCCAAGGTACAGAGCGCCCTGCTTGAAGCCATGCAGGAACGTCAAGTAACCCTTGGCGAAAACAGCTATCCACTACCAACGCCGTTCTTGGTAATGGCTACCCAGAACCCGGTTGAACAAGAAGGTACCTACCCACTTCCTGAAGCACAGATGGACCGCTTTCTGCTCAAAGTAACCCTTACTTACCCACAGCGTGAAGACGAACGCACCATCATGCGCAACCAACTCCAAGGTGGATTAGCCACCCTAAACGCAGTGGTTAGTACAGATCAGATCTTGAATGCTCGCAAGGCAGTCGACAGTATATACATGGACGAGAAGATCGAATCCTACATCCTCGATATTGTATTCGCTACTCGTTTCCCAGATAAATTCAACATCACTGGACTTGACAACAAAATAAGTTTTGGCGCTTCACCGCGTGGTTCTATCGCCTTAGCAAAGGCGGCGAAATGTCATGCATTCCTAAGACATCGTGGTTTCGTGATTCCTGAAGATGTTCGCGCCGTAGCGCCATCCGTGCTGCGTCACCGCATTGGCCTAAGCTACGAAGCAGAGGCCGAGGAGCTCACTCAGGACGCCATCGTCACAGAGATCTTAAATACACTTATGGTCCCATAAATAGACCTAAGAATTGGACGCAATAACATTACTTCAGAAAGTTCGACGCATCGAAATCAAGACGCGTAGACTGAGCGATCAACTCTTTTCAGGAGAGTACCAAAGTTCGTTCAAAGGGCGAGGTATGAGTTTTGCCGAAGTACGTCCCTACCAAAGTGGCGACGATGTGCGAAGCATCGATTGGAACGTCACCGCACGAAAACGCGCGCCCTACATCAAAGTATTCGAAGAAGAACGCGAGCTCACCCTATACCTTGTCGTGGACATCAGCCGTAGTACCTCCTTCGGCGCCTCAAGCCGCAGCAAAAGAGACTTGCAAACAGAAATTGCCGCCACCTTGGCATTCAGCGCCTTGGGCAACAACGATAAAATTGGCCTAATCCTTTTCGCTGGATCTGTGGAGAAAGTAATTCCGCCGAAAAAAGGAAAGAAGCACGTTATGCGCATCATACAAACCTTGCTCGAATGGGAAACTCAGAGTGAAGGAACAGATGTGGACAGCGCCATAGCGCACCTGTTGAAAATACAGAAGCGCCACAGCAATGTATTCTTGATGAGTGACTTCTTAGGTCCCGAACCTGCTCGCAACTTTAAAATCGCTGCCAAGCGCTTTGACCTCTGTGCTGTCCACAGTTATGAGCACAAAGAGGTCGAATTTCCAAAAGTGGGGCTCGTACCTATGCGCGACGCAGAAACCGGCCAGGTACGTTGGACCAATTCAAACAGTAAAGCTTTTTCAGCCAGTTTAAAAGAACGCTACCAACAAAAGAAAGAGGCCCTAAATGCGCTCACCAAGCGTTCTGGTGCTGGACTTGTTTCGGTAGAAATGAATGAAGATTTCGTCCCGCCACTTTTGCATTATTTAAAGACGAAGGCAAGATGATGCACAAGTATGTATTTTTCATTGCTGCCCTGCTCTTTGGGCTGAGCGCTGCAGGCCAGAGAAACCAGGGCACTATAGATCCTTCAGTCCTCCGTGCACAAACAGATTCTTCCCAATATTTGGTTGGAGACATCGTAGAATACACGCTGGAATATCCTCTCGTCGCCACCTCTTTTTCTCTAGATACGGTT
>JBMZBC010000015.1:0-43869 GCA_049611965.1 Schleiferiaceae bacterium
GAAAGAAGTTCATGCGTAGTGAATTATTGATAGACACAGAGGAAACCATCTTTGAAGCACCGGGCAATAAGAAGCCTTCGCGCTTATACGAGTTCAACCAACAGAAATACGAAAAGCTCACCCTCAAAGGGTATGACTTTAAATTTTAAATAAGAAAAGCCCGATGCTCAGCACCGGGCTTTTTTATTGCCACATGCTATAGGACTATTGCTTGGCGTATTCTTCCCAAGGAGTATCCTTGTACGCATTACTTCCGAAGAAGTTGGCGATTTTTAAGAATTGCACGGGCTCTTGGTAGCCCGGTACAGGGCTTAGCATTTCGAATTTATCATTCATAAAAATGACGGTAGGGTAGGACATTTTTCCATTGAGCAGTGCCGCCGCTAGTTCGTGGTACCCACGCCCTCCTTGAGCAACGAATGTGAAGGTGTTGTTCAAAATGGTGATATCCTCTTTTTGTTCCGCGTTGAATTTGACATTGTAATAATGTTCGTTCATGTACGCCGCAACCTCAGGTTTTTGGAAGGTCGCTTTATCCATGCGTTTGCACCAACCGCACCAATCTGTATAGACATCTATGAAGATTTTCTTCGGGTTTTCTTCCGACCGGGTCAATTCATAGGCCTCTTCAATACTCATCCATTGGATTTTCTCTTGAGCTAGAACTAGGGTGGAGCTAAGAACCCCAAGTAGTAAGGCAAATCTTTTCATAGGCCCAAAATAAAAAACCCTGCGCACAAGGCGCAGGGTTCATATGATAAAACTATGCTAAAGCTTATACGACTCCGTGCATCAGCTTGTTCAATGGCTTGCTTAAGAGTGCAATAAGAATGGCGAAACCAATCAATACGAAACCAAGAGTAGAGAAGGTATCTACATAAGTGTGCAGACCTTGCTCTGCGCTAAGTACAGCTGCCTCTTCACCGCCGTGGCCTTCACCACCTGTAAGCGTAGCAATCGCACCAGCGAGGTAGTTCGCCATTGCGAATGAAAGGAACCAGCCACCCATTGCAGTACCGGCGATATTTTTCGGTGCAAGTTTAGTTACCATAGAAAGTCCAATCGGGCTTAAGAATAACTCACCTGTAGTATGAAGCATGTACAGAACTACAAGTGTTAATAGCGGTACTTGGAATGCATCATTCGCGAAGTTCACTGCGACTAAAGTGACCAAAAAACCAGCACCTAACTGCAGTATACCGTAGCTAAACTTCATGGGGATAGAAGGGTTCTTGCCTATTGCATCTAATTTGATCCACATCCAAGAGAACAAAGAACCGAAGGTGATGATAAAGAATGGGTTGAAGAACTGCGTCATTGTTGCCGGCATTTCCCAATCAATGAAGCTCATATACCTGTTCACATTCTCTTTTGCAAATAGTGTTAAAGAGGTTCCAGCTTGCTCAAAGGCAGCCCAGAAGATGATGTTGATTACCATCATGATGGTCAAGGCAATCATACGATCTCTCCATACGCCGCCTTCTTTGACTCCAGCAGAAATCAATTGGAAGACTACCAGAATAAAGATGGCTATTAGTAAATAGATCAGAATTTGGTTTTGCGCGATAAGCACAAAACATAAAGGAATCAACAAAAGCGACAGGATGGTGATGGTCTTCCAACGTTCCATGCCCAACCATCTTTCACGCCCAGCTTCTGTAATATTGATATTTGGAACATGCGCATATTTTTTGCGTCCGCTCCAGAAGATGAAAAGACCGGCAAGCATACCAAGTCCTGCAAGACCAAAACCGTACTCAAAACCGTACTTTTTACCCACTACGGCTACTACCGTTGTCGCCAAAAGGGCACCGACGTTGATACCGATATAGAAGATGGTAAAACCAGAATCACGGCGTGGATCGCCGTCTTTGTAAAGTTTACCTACGATGGTAGAAATGTTTGCTTTGAAGTAACCGTTACCCACAATCAAACCACCCATACCGATGAGCATAAGCGTATCGCGAAGTGCACGGTTCAAGTCTAGTAGATCCGTACTAGCGACGATGAGGAATTCACCAATCGACATCAATACAGCACCGAGCATGATGGCATACTGGTACCCAAGGTATTTATCGGCTAATCGGCCCCCAAGGATTGGTGCTGCGTAGACTAGAGCAGTGTATGCTCCATAAATCAAGAACGCCTCGGAGTTGCCTTTCATCATCGATTCGATGAGGAATAGGGTCAATAGGGCACGCATTCCATAGTAACAGAAACGCTCCCACATTTCAGATAAGAAAAGCGTCCACAGCGCTGGTGGATGCTTCATAGATTGATCACTCATGTTTCAGGTGTTTTTTGTGTTCAACAAGTATACATTTTATTTCTAAGAGCGGCTAGGGACCAATTCTTATAAATTCTCGGCAATGAATTCACTCATCATACGGTAGAGGTGCATCGTGGTGTTGCCTCCATAAATCCCGTGGTTTTTATCTGGGTACGCGAACCAATCGAAATCCTTATCTGCTTGTACCAAGGCCTCTACCATACGCATTGAGTTTTGTACGTGTACGTTGTCGTCGCCGGTTCCGTGAATCAAGAGGTATTTTCCTTGCAGGCCGTCGACATGTGAAAGCGGACTGTCCGCATCATATCCCTCGCCATTATCTGAGGGGAGGCCCATGTAACGCTCTGTGTAAATATTGTCATAGAATCGCCAATTGGTCACTGGAGCCACAGCAATGGCCATCTTAAACACTTCTGGACTTTGGAACAGGCAGTTCGAGGCCATGTATCCGCCATAGCTCCATCCGAATACCCCAATACGGTCTCCGTTGATGTAGGGACGCTTGGCCAATTCTAGCGCGGCTTCGGTTTGATCTCGTGTTTCGAGTTTACCCATTTGACCGTAGGTACTCTTCTTAAATTCTTCGCTGCGACCGTCAGTGCCGTGGTTATCTACACTCGCCACAATGATGTCTAGCTCATTGGCCAACATCTGGAACCACATGCCACGGAACGCATCGTAGCTGTTCGTGACCGTTTGGTTGCCTGGGCCGCCATAAACGAACATGAATAGGGGGTAGGTCTTGTTTTCGTCAAAATCCACCGGTTTGATCATCCATGCGTTAAGATCGCCGCCGGTTGGGGTACTTACCGTGAAAAATTCTTTCGGTGAATAAGTGTATGCCTCCAATGCTGCCACAGCGCGTTTGTTCTCTTTGAGTGTACGAACGATACTGCCGTCGTTGCTTCTCAATGTAACCACTGGTGGCACCCCTTCGGCACTGTAGGTATTTACAAAAAGGCTAAAGTCATTAGTAAAGGTGCCGCGGTGGGTCCCCTTTTCACTAGTGAGCAGTTTCTTACTGCGACCATTGATACGGATACTGTAGATGTTACGTTCAGTGGCATCCACCTCTGAGCTTTGGTAATACAAACGCTTGTTTTCATCGATGCCATAGAACGAAGTAACGTTGAACGCACCTGAGGTGATCTGACGCTTTACTTTACCCTCTGCACTAACGTGGTAAAGGTGGTTCCAGCCGTCTCTATCGCTAAGCATAATAAATGAGCCGTCCTCGAGGAAGTACAATTCATCATTAATTTCCAAATACTTCTCGTCAGTTTCGTGGTAGAGTAGGGCATGTTCGCCGCTTGGTGCGTCTACTGCGTAAAGTTTGAGGTCATTCTGCAATCTGTTCATGCTTTGAATTACCCAAGTGCGGTCGTCAGACCATTTTGTACGTGGAAGGTATTCGTAAGGCGTCTTATCAAGCACCTGACGAATAGCACCGTTTTCACTGTCCCATAAATGTGCGGTAACGACACTGTTGTCTTCACCAGCTTTTGGGTATTTGAAGGTGTATGGATTAGGGTACAATTTATTTCCGTAAACGTCCATATTGAAACTTCTCACATTGCTTTCGTCGAAGCGTAAAAAGCCGATGTAACGCGAATCTGGAGACCACCAGAATGCACTAACTAGCGCAAATTCCTCTTCGTACACCCAATCCGTTGCACCATTGATAATGCTATTAAAAGCTCCGTCATCGGTGATTTGGATATGCGCATCTGCTGCGATGTCGTAAGCATATAGATTATTGCCTAGGACGTAAGCCACGTGCTGGCCATCTGGTGAGTAGGTGGCATAGCGAACTTTCTCGTCACGCAGCTTTTTGGCTGTACCCGAAGAAAAATCGGCCAACCAAACCACACTTCGAGAGCTGTATCTGTAGATAGATTCCGTTTCGGTTTCTAAGAGTGCAGCAGTCTCATCCGAGTTAAAAGAATACCCATCGAAACCGTTCAATCCTTCTACCGAAGCGATATCAAAAAGTGTTGACACTTTTTCGCCCCTTTCGTAGCTGTATTTGTCAATTGTTTTTTGTGTGGTGGCCGAATAGTGTGCGCCGTCATTCATGCTGCGCAATCCACTGATGCCGCCGGCATAAAAGGAATAGCGCTGCCAAAGGTCGCTAAGGGTAATAGATTGTTGTGCTACCGCAGTAAAAGAAAGGGCAACACATAGGCTAATGGAGAATAGTTTTTTCATGAAATTCAATTCTGTGGGGAGCTAAAGATAACTCAAGAATTGCCACGAATAAAAGCCTATTTACTCAGATTCAGGTGCCAGGGTAACGGCCAGACCTTCCAGATCAGGATGCATAAATATTTGACAGCCCAATCGGCTATTTTCCTCAACAAAAAATGCTTGATCGAGCATGTCCTCTTCATCGTCCGAAGGTTCTTTGAGGGGATGATTACTTTCCACGTAGCAATGGCACGAGGCACACATGGCCATCCCTCCACAGGTGCCTTTTACGGGCAACTCGTAGGATTTACAAACCTCCATGAGGTTCATGTTCATGTCCGTTGGAGCAACGAGTTCATGCTTTTGACCTTCGCGGTCAACAACAACGATGTTGATATCTGCGCTCATCTTATTCTAAACTGCCTACACCGCCCATAACGGTGGTGTATTTGAACGATAGTTTCTTATCAGGATAGGCACGCTTGAAGGCGCTTTGAACCATGATGGTTCCCTCGTGGAATCCACACAGGATAAGCTTCAGCTTGCCAGGATAGGTGTTGACATCGCCAATGGCGTAGATGCCTTCAATGTTTGTGCTGTAATCCGTGGCGTTATCCACCACAATAGAGTTTTTCTCAATTTCTAATCCCCAATCTCCAATAGGCCCAAGGGTAGGGGTAAGACCGAAGAGTGGCAACCAGTCAGTGCATTCAACGACTGTTTTACTGCCGTCCTTGGCGTGTATAGTTACCGATTCTAGATGTTCACCGCCAGCTACTTCTTTGACCTCTGCATTAGTGATGAGGTTCACCTTACCGGCTTCGGCAAGAGCCATGACCTTATCTACACTATCTAGATGTCCTCTGAATGAAGTTCTACGGTGCACCAAGCTGACTTGTTCGGCAATCTCCGCCAAAAAGATGGTCCAGTCTAAGGCGCTATCACCACCACCTGAAATCACCACTTTCTTGTCGCGATAAACTTCCGGATCCTTGATGATGTATTTAATGCCTTTGTCTTCGAAATCCGTGATATTCGCAATAGGTGGCTTACGTGGCGTGAATACCCCTAGTCCGCCGGCAATAGCAACAGAAGGCGCACGATGTTTAGTGCCCTTGTCTGTGGTAACAATGAATTGGCCCTCATCGTCTTTGTCAATAGCAACAGCGCTCTCGCCCAAAGTGAAACCTGCGTTAAACGGTTTGATTTGCTCCATCAAATTATCGACCAATTCACCCGCATCTATCGTCGGAAATCCAGGGATGTCATAAATGGGTTTCTTTGGGTAAATCTCAGCAAGTTGGCCTCCAGGTTGTGGCAACGAATCAATCAGGTGACACTTCATTTTCAAAAGTCCTGCTTCAAAGACTGTAAACAGGCCCGTGGGTCCTGCGCCGATGATGAGAAGATCCGTTTGAATCATGGGAAGATGACTGTTTTATTCAAGTGGTAAAAATAGGGTGCATAATCCAAAGCCACGCTGCGTTTGTGTATTGTTTCACACATTCAAATTCGTTGGCTCATTTTATAATTGTGAAGTAGGTTTTGAATGTATCTTTGGAGCAATCAAACAGAGTACCTCATGCGCTTACGCTTTTTGTGGGCAATGCTATTGCCGCTTGGCCTTTTTAGCCAGACAACAATTGTTTCAATGCCTATCGATGGCTCAACGGATACCACGACAGAATGTTCTGGGATTTTAGTGGACGGCGGAGGTATCAATGGGAACTACACCGCTTATAACAACGGCTATGTAATTATTGATCCACCTGGAAACGATACAGTAACCCTGTCTTTTACAACCTGGAGCCTCTACCACAGCAGTGATTGGATTCAAGTTTGGGACGGCGCAGGAACTTCTGGAACCACTTACATTGGCTATTACTCAGGTACATCAACACTGCCATCTAGTTTTACGGGTTCTTCAGGTGCGATTACCATCCGTTTCTACTCCAACTATTTTGGAAATGCTGCAGGATTTGTGGCCAATTGGTCGACCTCAGGAAGCACCGCGCCTACTGCAAATTTCACGTATTCAGCACCGACTCCGAATTACAATGCACCCATTCAGTTTGTGAACACATCGACGAATGCAGGTACTTATTTATGGGACTTTGGTGACGGTACTACTTCTACGGCGCAGAATCCAACACATAACTTCACTACTTCGGGTGGGAATACCGTAGAACTGATTGCGAGTAATTGTAATACTTCTGACACAACTACTTTGACCATTAACATTTCCAATGCACCGAATGGGAGTGGTCCCTCGGATACCATAACAATTGCTGTTCCATGTGGCGGTACGGCCTCCACAGATTTTACAGTTTACAATGCATCTGGAGCGGGAATTCTCACGTATGATTTCAACGTCTTAGATTCGAATACCTATTTTGATTGGGATTTCGAGGACGGTACTTTAGAAGGATTCCAACCTTCTAACACATTCACCACACTCACCAATTCTACAGCATCCAGCGCCGAGGGTTCAAGAAGCTTGTATTTTTCGGGAGCGCAATCTAGCACCCCTGTAAAACGTGATCTAGGTGATATTCAACCTAAGAATGTTGGTTATCACACCAGTGTTGGATACACGGGCTACAGAGGTGGATATACTCAGATATTTGATTCAAATAATGGCTATGGAATATTCCTTAACACTTATTGGAATTCCAGCGGCTATTTCTATTTATACTATCGCAGTGCTACTGGAGTAGTGAGCAGTGAGGTCATTACAAGTTATACCACGGGAGACTTTGTGCACGTAGAGTTTCGGAATATCGATTACACAGCAAGAACGTTTGATTTGTACTTAGATGGAACTTTGAATAAACCCGGGTTGAAGTTCTTATCGAATGCACTTTCAGACCCTATTTTGTTAGGCGAGGCTAGAATGTACAATTACTATTCGTCCGATTACGCGTACATCGATAAATTCACTGCCGATGGCGATTTAAACAAGCAAAATTTAACAGCTTCATCTACAAGTTTACTTGTCGGAGGCAACGACAGCGTAACGGTGACCCTAACGTTTGACGCAACAGGATATGTATCGGGTGATTATTTGATGTATTTGTCGATAACGTCCAATGATCCTGCTCTTGACGGTCAGTTAATTCCTCTATTGGTGGAAGTCATCGGTCAAGGCGAGCTGAATTCAAATAGTACCTCAATTAACTTCGGAAACCAGCCTACCGGTTCTACTACCTCTGATAGCCTTGCGGTGTATAATTCAGGTTGTGCACGTTTAGATTTTGATTCTATTGGATGGAGCTCAAGCCATTTCCAATTTACTCTTGTCGATACGCTTACTGCATACGATTCGACGTATATCTTTATGAGTTTTAGCCCACAGAGTGCAGGTACCTTTACCGATACGCTCTATGCTTACGAGCAGGATTCAGTCTATGCGTTTCCAATATCAGCCTCAGCCTATGATGCAGCTTCCATCTTTGTGGACAGTACAACCTTCAATGTTAGTATTACTGGATGTCCAGATACAGTGAGAGTTCCTTTCTGGATCTATAACGACGGTCAGCAGACTTTAGATTGGGGGACGTACAGCTCTGGTGTAACACTAGACGATGACTTTGAATCTGCCGGGCTTTCTACCTCGCTTTGGAGCGCCAACTATGGGACCTATGTGAGTACGAACTGTACGGCCATCGACGGTATTTACAGTTTAGTCTTCTATGGAACTTCTGGTGCGCGCTCTGCAACTACTGTAGGTTTAAACCTGCTTCAGGGCGGTACGATTTCGTTCGATCTTGAGCAAGGCTCGTGTGAATATGCCGACAGTGGAGAAGGAATGTACTTGCAATACAGCACTGACGGATATACTTGGTATACGATACAATACTTCTATCCGTCTTCGACCTACACGACCTACAACTGTACGGCGACCATACCGTCCGGTGCCATGACGGCCAATACACAGATTCGCCTCGCACAACTTAGCAACAGTGGTTCTAGTTACGACAACCTAGTAGTTGACAACTTTAGTATTGATGCTGGCTTGGGACAGAATTTGACTTTTGCGCCGGATACAGGCAATGTGAGTGTGGCCGATTCTGAATTGGTTCAAATCCTCATTTACACAGATAGTCTTCAAGACGGATTCTATTCGTACAACGGCTTTATCTCATCGAACGATCCGGTAGATAGCCTCGTTTACTTAACCGTAAACCTTACGCTAGACGGGGAATCTGAGACCTACATCAGCCGTAATACCTGCTACGACCTAGATACTATAGTGAAGGGCGGTACGTATGTCGATAGCGTGTTCGTCGAGAACCTCGGTTGTGATAGCCTTTACTTTAACTCACTAACCTCCACGGATGCCATTTTCTCAGCATCTGCTGCATACAGCCAAGTAGGTGTAGGAGATAGTGGATGGGTAATCGTTACTATTAGTCCAACATCCATAGGAAGTATCGCCGACACGGTGTTTGTGAATACCTCGGATACCATTTGGCCGCTATGTTACTCCGGTTATGTAGCAGAAGCACCAAATGCTTGGGTGAATACTAACCCGATATCTTTATCTACGGTCAATTGTGGTGATTCCGTTGGATTCTCATTCCCAGTAGCCAATACGGCGGCAGGAACCAGTTTGAACTGGTCGGTGACTTCTGGTGAGGTGCTCAATGTTTTAATGGTTAACTACAGCGTTTACCCTTCGTTGCTTTCGAACTTGAACTCGTACCTCGGCACCGTTAGCGATTTAAATATCAAATCAGTGACTACATTGAGTGCAGCTGTTAGTGAGTTGGGATGGGCCGACGTTGTTATTTTCCCGTCAATCACTTCAACTCCATCGTCTACAGATTACACGAACATTGAGGACGATATGGAAACTTTTATCGACAACGGAGGTAAAATGATCATCATTGGGTCTGCCTTCGTTTCCGATATCCTCGCGATGGATTTCATTTCAGGGTACTACTACGGGAATTACACTAACTACAATCATTATGTGAATACCACATTGAACCATCCGTATACGCAAGGTTTGCCGTCGTTCTTTACCGCTCAAAGTGCGGCAATGAATGCACGGATCACCAATACTGGAACGCAACAATTGGTGTACTACTCGTACTATTCGCACGGTTTAACAGTAAGTCCGATTGGCGATGGTGAGTTGATTTACTTCGCGTACAACTGGAACCAGACCTATTCAGAGATTGAGACCATGATGGGCAATATTTTGACGTCTACGTTGTCTGATAAATCTACAGGTCTGAATTGGATCACGTTCCCTTCAAAATCCGGAACAACATCTGGCGGTGATACCACTACGGTCTATGGTACTGCTTTTTCAGACAGTTTAGATGCTGGCGTACATAATCTCAATATCACGGTAACTACGAACGATCCAACAGGCGGCACCTTTAGTATTCCTGTGACACTGACTGTCAACGGCAAAGGGGAGAGCGATCTAGATGCAGGGTGTGAAGCGTGGGGCAGCTCCTTCCAAAACATGACGCACCTTCGTGATGTAGCTGTATACAATGTGGGTTGTGATACCTTGACTATTTCAAGCGTTGCCACTGCTGGTTCTGATTTCTCGGCATCAGCAACCAATATTGCCATCGCTCCGGGAGATACAGGCTATGTGCCGGTGAGTCTGTATTCATCTACCATAGGATCTACCAGCGATACGCTTTCCATCTACACGGACGCTGATACTGTTTACAAGTGTTTGACAGCAACCATAGTTGGAGCGTCAGATATTGCTGTTTCACCAAACCCGATTAACGTAACGGTGAACAAGTGTAACAGCTTTACAACAGTACCTTATACCATTACTAATAACGGTAGTGCAGCCTTGACTTATGACGTAAGCGTTGCTGAGGTATACGATAGTGCTTATACACAGACTTGGTTGTATCCAGCACCGAATTACTCCAACCAGCTGACCTTCTCGTTCAATAACATCATTGATTCCGATACGTTGTTCTACGAGATTATTCTGAACGGTGCGTACAGTACCACGAACCAGTATTATTACCTCTACCTAAACAACAGTTACGTTCAGACATTCTACGACAATGATGTAACGGATTACACCGACGATACCATCACTGGCTTCATTACTGGCTGGCAGTTGAGCAATGCTATTACTGCTGGATACTTCGACATTCGATTGTATTCGTACAACTATACTAGTGTGACGGGCCAGACGGCTACGGTTCGAGTGAAGCAGCGCAAATCTGTGTCGTGGGCAGCACCTGTTGGATTGACTACAGGAACGGTAACTGCCGGTAACTCTATATCGAGGTCATTATTGGTGACGGTAACCAATCTTGCGTTGGGCACCTATAACACCAGCGTCATCTTTGAAACCAATGACCCTTCCGATCCGTTCTACAGTGTTCCTATGACGGTAAACGTTGTCAGTGAACCAGATATGGATTTGAGTACGAATACCTTGAATTATGGTAATGTGTATGATACACAGCCAAAAGTTGATTCTATTGTGGTTGAGAACAACGGTTGTACCGACTTGAGTATTACCAATATCACAAGTAATAATTCACACTTTGTACCGGGTTGGACCACCCAGACTATCGCTGCAGGATCTTCTGCATTATTACCAGTGACCTTTACAGCGACTACACCAGGAACGGAGACAGGTATTTTGACCTTCTCGAACAACGACAGCATTCAATTAGTAACCATGCAGGCGAATGTGATCTTTGCGCCGGTGGCGGATTACCAATACACCGTTCAAAATTCTTGTACGGGTTTAGTAAGCTTCTTGAATGAAAGTACCAACGGTTCTCAGTATTTCTGGGGCTTTGGCGACGGGTTGTTCTCTGCAGCGGTGAATCCATCGCATACTTATGAACGTCCAGGAACCTACACAGTGATGCTCGTCACTACAAATTCTGGAGGTTCAGATACCACTTACAAAACGGTGACCTTGAACGATGTTCTCTATGTAGATTTTGAATTCCCTACCACAGTTCAGGCAGGTCAAGTTACTCAGTTCATAGACTCATCTATGTACCCAGTTTCTTGGCAGTGGTTCTTCGGTGATGGAAACAACAGTACCACGCCGAACCCTCAGCATACTTATGCCAACAAGGGAACCTACATCGTGACGCTATTGGCAGAGAACAGTGCCGGTTGTTCAGGCAGTCAAAATAAGCAGATCGATGTACTCAGTGGAATTGGTATTGATGAGTCGGCTCCTGAGGACCTTACCATCTATCCAGTACCTACGACTGGTAGGCTGACGGTTGAAACTGCCGCTGAGGTGCAGAGTATATCGTTGTACAACATGACGGGTCAGTTCATTACTGAAGTTCATGGTGAGCGCAGTTTGGATCTAAGCACACTACCTGCGGGAACGTATATGATACGTATAGCAGGAGAATCCTGGATCATCTACCGCAACGTGGAGCTCGTGAAATAGGGCTAAAATTTTAAGACATAAAAAACCCCCGGGGCGCACAGCGCCCCGGGGGTTTGTTTTTCCATCGATTGGATTTACAATCCGAAGGCTCCTTTAAAAGTATCTACGTAATCAAGCTTTTCCCAAGTAAATAGTTCTACCTCTGCTTCTAGCACGGTCTGTCCGTCTGCAGAGAGGAATTTCTTAGTTACCACCTCGTTTTTACGTCCCATGTGACCGTATGCAGCAGATTCGCTATACATCGGCTGACGTAGCTTGAGGTTTTGCTCAATAAGTCCTGGACGTAGGTCGTAGAGTTCCTTCACCTTCGCTGCAATTTCACCGTCGGTAAAATCAACCTTAGCCGTACCGTAAGTATCTACGAACACACCCATAGGTTCAACAACACCAATGGCATAAGATACCTGTACCAATACTTGATCACATACACCAGCAGCTACTAAGTTCTTTGCAACGTGACGCGTTGCGTATGCCGCTGAGCGATCCACTTTTGAAGGGTCTTTTCCTGAGAATGCACCACCACCATGCGCGCCTTTACCACCGTAGGTATCTACAATGATTTTACGGCCAGTTAGTCCAGTGTCTCCGTGCGGTCCCCCGATCACGAACTTACCCGTAGGGTTGATGTGGTATTTGATATCGTCACCGAATAAAGCTTGGATATCGGTTGGTAGTTGTGCCTTAACACGTGGAATAACGATGTTTACGATATCCTCCTTGATTTCTGCGAGCATGACTTCATCATTTGCATCAAAATCGTCGTGCTGTGTACTTACTACAATTGCTTCGATGCGCTCAGGGCGGTTATCGTCGCTGTATTGAATGGTTACTTGCGATTTAGCATCTGGGCGTAGGTAAGGAATCTCCGTTGCCTCACGACGAATCTCTGCCAAAACCTGGAGGATTCTGTGACTTAGATCCAATGCAAGTGGCATGTAGTTTTCAGTTTCATTCGAGGCGTAGCCGAACATCATACCTTGATCTCCGGCCCCTTGATCTTCAGGGTTACCGCGATCCACACCGCGGTTAATATCATCGCTTTGTTCGTGAATCGCACTAAGGATACCACAAGAATTGGCATCAAACATGTATTCACTTTTGGTGTAACCAATTTTCTCAATTACACCACGAGTGATTTTTTGTACGTCTAAGTAAGCATTAGATTTCACCTCACCAGCAAGCACCACTTGACCTGTAGTTACAAGTGTTTCACAGGCAACTTTTGAGTTTGGATCAAAGGCCAAAAAGTTATCAATAATTGCGTCTGAAATTTGATCAGCTACTTTATCTGGGTGCCCCTCGGAGACACTTTCAGATGTAAAGAAATACGACATCTCTTCCTTATTATTAGGGTTATTTTAGTCAATTCTAATGGAGGGAGAAGGCTGCTTGCGGAGTTTGACGCTAGTCTGTATTTAGCATTTTTTACTGTGGTTGCAAGCAGTCAAATCCTTCCACGGGTTCAAAAGTAGAAAAGAAATTAGTTTTTCTAAGTCAAGTCGACAAAAAATCAAAAAATCGCTTTAATTTTACGCCGCTATCAAGAAAGACTGAGGGATTGGGCCCTGAGATGTCTTGGCAACCCGGAAGTGCCGGGTGCCACAACCCACCTCAAAAAAGAGGAATGATACAGATCACAGTTGCATCTCCACCTTTCTTTATAGCCACCTAACACTAATGGAGATGAGCGTTAAAAAGGCTTTACAAGAAAAAATTCTGGTTTTAGACGGTGCCATGGGTACCATGATTCAAGCGTATAAGTTTGAGGAGGAAGATTATCGTGGCGAACGATTCAAAGAATACGCACATCCGCTCAAAGGCAACAACGACCTGTTGGTTCTTACGCAGCCTAAAGCCATTGAAGATATTCACCTGGCTTATCTGGAGGCAGGCGCTGATATTTTAGAGACCAATACCTTCAATTCGAATTCTATTTCTATGGAGGATTACCACATGAGTAATCTCGTGGAAGAACTCAATGTGCAGGCCGTTGCTTGCGCGCGCCGTGCTATCGCTCGGTATGAGACGGCAGGAGGACAAGGACCCAAATTCATAGCGGGTTCTGTAGGGCCAACAAACAAGACAGCATCATTAAGTCCTGATGTAAATAACCCGGGCTACCGAGCAGTGACCTTTGACGATCTCAAGAATACCTATTTCGAGCAATGTGAAGCACTTATTAAAGCTGGTGTAGACATCCTTCTTATTGAAACTGTTTTTGACACACTCAATGCAAAGGCCGCACTGTTTGCAGCCCAAGACGCTATTGAAGCGAGCGGAAAAGAAGTTGAAATCATGTTGAGCGGAACCATTACAGATGCTTCAGGGCGAACACTTAGTGGGCAAACCACTGAGGCGTTCTTAATCTCTGTAAGCCACTCACCATTACTCAGTGTTGGTTTGAATTGTGCCTTGGGTGCCAAACAATTAATGCCTTATCTGCAAACATTAGATGCCAAAGCGCCGTTTGCTGTTAGTGCACACCCGAATGCAGGATTGCCAAATGCCTTTGGTGAATACGACGAAACCCCGGAGCAGATGGCTGCGCAGATAAAAGATTATTTGGATTTGAACTTGATCAATATCATTGGCGGTTGCTGTGGAACCTCACCGGCACATATTAAAGCCATTGCGGACTTATCTAAAAATTACAGCCCAAGAACCTATGAGCACTAACCTTCCTCCGCGACCAATGCGCCTGAGTGGGTTAGAACCACTCGTAATTACTGAGGAGACCAACTTTGTTAATGTTGGGGAGCGCACGAACGTTACAGGTTCACGCAAGTTTTTGCGTTTGATCAAGGAACGTCAGTTTGACGAAGCCCTAGACATTGCGCGCGATCAAGTAGAAGGCGGCGCTCAAATCTTGGACGTGAATATGGACGAAGGGATGATCGATGGGGTAGAAGCCATGACGACCTTCCTGAACCTCATTGCCGCAGAACCGGATATTGCACGCATTCCTATCATGATAGATTCTTCCAAATGGGAAATCATCGAGGCAGGATTGAAGTGTGTTCAAGGAAAATGTGTGGTTAATTCCATTTCCTTGAAGGGAGGAGAAGAAGAATTTATCCATCAAGCTACCACCATCAAGCGCTTCGGTGCTGCAGTCATTGTCATGGCATTTGATGAGGATGGCCAAGCGGATAATTTCGAGCGTCGCATTGAAATTTGTGAGCGTTCTTACAAGGTACTCACCGAAAAGGTAGGCTTCCCACCGGAAGACATCATTTTCGATCCGAATATTTTCCCTGTAGCCACGGGTATGGAGGAGCATCGCTTAAATGCGTTAGACTTTTTCCGTGCGACCAAATGGATCCGTGAAAATCTTCCGTACGCCAAAGTGAGTGGGGGTGTGAGTAACGTAAGCTTCAGCTTCCGCGGAAACAACACAGTTAGAGAAGCAATGCACGCTTCGTTCCTGTACCACGCCATTCAAAATGGAATGAGCATGGGAATTGTAAACCCTACAATGCTTGAGGTTTACGAGGAAGTCGATAAAGAATTAATGACCCATATTGAGGATGTCCTTCTCGACCGTAGAGACGATGCAACAGAACGATTGCTTGAATTTGCACAGACTGTAGAAGGTACCGTGAAGGACGAAGCAAAAGTTCTTGAGTGGCGTAACGATCCAGTCGCTAAGCGCTTGCAACACGCACTGATTAAGGGGATTACCGAATTCATTGACGAAGATGTCGAGGAGGCACGCCAGCAGTTTGCGAGACCACTAGAAGTTATTGAGGGTCCTCTAATGGACGGAATGAATATCGTAGGTGACCTTTTTGGGGAAGGGAAAATGTTCTTGCCCCAGGTAGTGAAGAGTGCCCGCGTGATGAAAAAGGCGGTGGCCTATCTTCTGCCTTACCTAGAAGCCGAGAAGGCGGAGGGCGGCAGCTCGAGCGCCGGTAAAGTCTTGTTGGCTACGGTAAAAGGCGATGTACACGATATCGGTAAAAACATTGTGGGTGTTGTACTCGCATGTAACAACTTTGAAATCATTGACCTTGGGGTGATGGTGCCGCCAGAGAAGATTCTACAAGCTGCTCAGGAGCACCAAGTAGACATCTTAGGACTCAGTGGATTGATTACCCCGTCCTTGGATGAAATGATCCATATCGCTAAGGAAATGGAGCGCATGAATATGCACATCCCATTGCTTATTGGTGGCGCGACCACTTCAAGAGCGCATACTGCCGTGAAGATTGATCCAGAGTACAGCGGTGCGGTGATGCATGTAAGCGATGCCAGTCGTGCAGTAGGTGTGAGTTCCAAGTTGCTTTCCAGCGAAGGGCCAACTTATGTGTTGCAAGAGAAAGCCTCGCTTGAAAAAGTGAGAGAAGGGTATGCGAAGCAACGCGAGCGTAAAGCTTTGGTGCCTTTCGAATTTGCACAACAGAACAAACCGAAATTGGTCTTTGATACAACCACTGTTCCTACGCCAAAATTCATTGGCAGCAGACAGGTGCACGATATTGCTGTAGGTGATGTCATTCCATACATCGACTGGACGCCGTTCTTCCAGACTTGGCAGCTTTTTGGAAAGTACCCAAGAATTCTTGAGGATAATGTGGTGGGTGAGGAAGCCCAAAAGCTCTTTAAAGATGCCCAGTCCATGCTTCGTGATATTAAAAAGGGCGGATGGTTAACCCTCAAAGCAGCGTACGGTATTTTCCCGGCCAACAGTGCTGGAGAAGAGATTAAGCTTGGTCAAAATGGGGAATTAGGCAGCTTTTATGCCCTTCGTCAGACGGGTGAGAAATCAAAATTCCAAAGTTTGGCAGATTTTGTGGCGCCGGAAGGAACACTACAAGATTATGTCGGTTGTTTCGCAGTGACTGCGGGACTGGATATGGAAGGTCCATTGAAGCGTTTTGAGGATGCTCTGGACGATTACAATGCATTGATGTTAAAAGCATTGGCGGACCGATTGGCCGAAGCATTGGCAGAATACCTTCACCTTCGCATGCGTCGTGAGTTCTGGGGATATGCACCCGACGAGCAACTGACCAATGACGATCTAATTGCAGAAAAGTACAGCGGGATTCGTCCTGCTCCAGGATATCCGGCATGTCCAGACCACTTGGATAAAGAGACCATTTTTGAGCTGTTGCAGGCTGAGGAAATAGGAATGTCATTGACTGAAAGCCTCGCCATGTACCCCGCGGCAAGTGTTAGCGGGTATTACTTCGCTCATCCGGAAAGCAAATATTTCGCTGTAGGGAAATTGGCAAAAGATCAAGTGGAAGCCTATGCTAAAATGCGTGGTATTTCCTTGGAGCTTGCAGAAAAATGGTTGGCTCCAAACTTAAATTATTGATATGAAGATTACAGATATACTAGCTAACGCCAAGGGGTGTGAATTCACTTTTGAAATATTACCGCCACTTAAAGGTCAGAAGGCTCAAGAGATTTTCGATAACATTGATCCGTTAATGGAATTCAAGCCGCCGTTTATTGACGTGACCTACCACAGAGAGGAAACGGTATATAAGCGTCTTCCAAACGGTCTATTGCAAGAAAAGGTAGTACGCAAGCGTCCTGGCACGGTAGGGATTTGTGCTGCCTTGATGCACCGTTACCAAACGGAGGCTGTACCGCATGTGCTTTGTGGTGGATTTACCAAGGAGGACACGGAGAACGTACTCATTGATCTCAACTTCCTTGGGATCGAGAACGTGGTGGCTCTTCGTGGTGATCAGGCAAAAGGGGAGAGCTACTTCACACCAAAGCCAGACGGTAACAATTTTGCTATTGATTTAGTGAAGCAAATCAATGATCTTAATCAAGGTAACTACTTGGATGAAGATTTACAGAACTCTATGGCGACAGACTTTTGTATCGGTGTAGCTGGATATCCAGAAAAGCACTTTGAAGCTCCTTCATTAAATATTGATATTGACTATTTAAAAGCGAAAGTGGAAGCTGGTGCAGATTATATTGTGACCCAACTGTTTTTTGATAACAGTAAGTTCTTTGCCTTTGTAGACAAATGTCGGGAGGCAGGCATAACAGTACCTATTGTGCCGGGTTTGAAACCATTGGTAACCAAGCGTCAATTGAGTATTCTACCACAGATTTTCCATGTAGATATACCCGATACACTAGCCATTGAGGTATTGAAGTGTAAGGACAATGCTGAGGTTCGCCAGGTGGGTATTGAATGGTGTATCCAGCAGAGTAAAGAGCTCAAAGATGCAGGAGTTCCGGTGCTGCACTACTACAGCATGGGTAAAAGCAAGAATATCTACGAGATCGCAAGAGCGATATTCTAAAACTACAGGTATTTCGCAGCCCAGCTGTCGGCTAGGTCTAATGTTCCCATCCCGCTCTCTTGTAAAGTAGCCGCGGTGGTATTCATGATTTGGGTCTTGGGTCCAATTTTTCCTTGAGCAATCTCCGCCTTCAGTTCTGCGGTAGAATAGGAGGTAAATGTTCCGTTCTCTATAACGTGCACGAGCATGCGATTGAAAAAGTCTAGTTGGTGCTTGGCGCCAAACTCTTGAAGCAAGTGAACGCTTTTGTCGATACTACATCCCGTGGCTTGTTGCTGGGATTCATCGACGGCTATGATTAGAAACTGATCTGCAATGATCCGGTACGCTGCTGCTAGCTGTGCGCCATGGGCCTTCCAGCCACCTACGAATTCATCCATGATTCCTCTAAGTTCCTCAGCTTGAGCGGCACTCATGGGTGTTTTTAGACCATAAAACCACATGCGTGATTCTGGATTCATCGTGTGCATTCCCATAATTATAGATCTTCTGCTAGGGCAATCATTTCAGCGAGGTCCAGTACTTGGACTTCTTCTTCTTTTTCACGGTTCTTGACACCGTCTGTAAGCATAGTGTTGCAGAATGGACAACCAGCGACAACGATTTCAGCTTTGGTTTCTAATGCCTCATCCGCACGAACGTGATTGATTTCAGCATCCCCTTTTTCAGCTTCCTTGAACATCTGTGCACCTCCGGCGCCACAGCATAGACCGTTTTGCTTGCAGCGGCGCATTTCCTTGAGTTCCACGTCGAGCTTTGCTAATAGCGCGCGCGGAGCTTCGTATTCGTCATTCGCACGCCCTAGGTAACAAGGATCGTGGAAGGTGATTTTCTTCCCACGGAATTGACCGCCCTCAACTTTCAAGCGGCCTTCTTTGAGCAGACCATTAAGGAATTGACTATGGTGTTCCACTTTGTATTCTCCACCGAGCTCAGGGTACTCATTCTTCAAAGTATTAAAGCAGTGAGGACAAGTGGTGACGATGTGTTTGACACCGTAGCCATTGAGCACTTCGATGTTCATCATGGCTTGCATTTGGAACAAGAATTCATTGCCAGCACGTTTTGCAGGATCGCCTGTACAGCCTTCTTCAGTTCCAAGCACGGCGAAGCTTACACCGCAGTGGTGTAAGATTTTCGCCATGGCCTTGGTAATCTTCTTCGCTCTATCATCAAAACTACCGGCACAGCCTACCCAAAACAGTACTTCAGGCGCTTGGCCAGCGGCATTCATCTGTGCGAGTGTAGGTACTGAGAAAGTGGTCATAATTCGATGCGATAGAGTTAGGAACAGTGTTTAGTCTTCGAATACTTGAATGGTAGTCTCCTTATCAATAAGATCGGTGAACTTACCCGTATAACGAGTTGCACGTACAATGTGGTTGTCCACCCAGTGGTAGTTTCCACCGCGTGGCTTACCCATAAGTAGACCGTGCCATTTGAAGCCGTTTTCTTTCAGCCACTTTTCAGTGACTTCACGGTGGTCTTCTGTACGAGAGGTGAAAAAGGTGATCACGTGACCTTCATCATACCACTTGTTCAAGGTATCCAATGCGTCTGGGTACAACTTAGCTGTAGCCATACGCTCAGGTTCCTCGTTTGGTATATCGTCACAGATGGTGCCATCAATGTCGATAAGGTAATTCTTGATTTCTTCAGGCAGCATAGGGCTGATCAGCTGGCCGTCTTCAGATGCTTCGCGTAATAGGTTGTCGATGTGGGCATTTGCGCTTTTTTCCATGTGTGTGTTTTAACGCGTTGAAAGAATTACTGTTTGTATTTGGGTTGTTTTTGGTGCTATTCGTTGATCCAATTGGCTCTGTCCATTTGTGAAAATGGCCATGGCGCTCCATTGTTCTCGACGTTCGTCATCATGGCATTGAGCTCGGCTGGCGCACTGCTCTCTTCCATGGTGGCGAAGTTACGGAGTTGCATGATGATATTCAAAGGATCTATATCAACTGGACAAGCTTGAACACAGGCATTGCACGAGGTACATGCCCAAAGTTCTTCCTGACTAATATAATCGCCAAGGAGTGTCTTTCCATCGTCCTTGAATTCACCGTTGGCTTCAATGTTTTTGCCGATCTCGTCTATACGGTCACGGGTATCCATCATGATTTTACGAGGACTTAATTTTTTACCGGTTAGGTTGGCAGGACATTCACTCGTACAGCGTCCGCATTCGGTGCATGTGTAAGCGTTTAAAAGATTGACCCAGCTTAGGTCCATAGCATCTTTTGCTCCAAATCTCTCTATCGGTGCATCTGATGCCGGTGCTGCAAAGGGATCAGCCGTAGGATCCATCATGAGCTTTACCTCTTTGGTCACCGTAGCATTATTGGCAAACCTTCCTTTGGCTTCGAGGTTTGCGTAATAGGTATTTGGAAAGGCAAGAATGATGTGGAAATGCTTTGAGAAGGGGAGGTAATTCAAGAAGGCAAGAATTCCTGCGATATGAATCCACCAGAAGAATCGCTCCATCAAATGAAGGGTACTATCGCTAAGACCGGACCACAAAGGCGCTATGCTGTGACTCACGATGAAGCTATGCTCGCTTGAGGTGAAGTTTTCTTCTACCGCATTCATATTCAATAAGGCGAACATGAGTGCAACTTCGATGTAAAGTATGATGTTGGCGTCTTTGAAGGGCCATCCTTCCATTTCTGGCTTATGAAATCGATCCAGCTTACCGACGTTTCTTCTCCACCAAAATATGACTACGGTTACAATAGTGGCTACAGCCAGAATCTCGAAGAATGAAATAATGACATTATAAGCGCCGCCTAGAAATTGTGAAAAGAACCTGTGGGTGCCAAAAATGCCGTCAATGATAATTTCGAGTACCTCGATATTGATGATCAAAAAGCTCGCGTAGATGATAAAGTGCAAGATACCAGCAATGGGTCTGGCTTGCATTTTACTTTGTCCAAAAGCGACCCTGAGCATGTTGGCTCTTCTGCCCGACGCATTATTTGTGCGATTTATACCGCGTCCTAGCAATATGTTACGACGAATACGGCCTACATTTTTTGAGAACCAAAAAATGCCGCCGCCGAGTAACGCTACGAAAATGACATTGGGGAGGAATTGCATGGATTAGTTGCCGTTTTTTTCATCAAGCTTTTGTTCGATGGCTTGAATCTCTTGTTCTGTGTATCGAGTGCGGGTACCAAACACGCTCACGTGGAGGTATTTATTTGGGTTGTACTTGATGTCTAACAATAATCTATTCAGGTTGTTAGTCGCTTCGATAAGATTTGTGTACACTTCATCGTCAGTGATCAGCTTTGAAGCTGAGTTCTGCCCATTCTGCAACTCTGCTAACAGCTCATCAAAACGCGCGGTGATGCTTTCTACATTGTTTACAGTCTCAGTGAGCCTGGCATTCGCCAAAGAGTCTGATATGGCCTCAACATTTGAGATGGTCTTACTGATGTCATCACCCCTGGATGCCAATTCTTCACTCAGCGTTCTAAAGTTGGTGCTAATGGCATCAAAGTTTTCCTTGTTGGTCGATAAATAATCACTGATTTCAGCTGCACTTTGCTGAACACTTTCAAAAGTCTTATCAATGCTCTCGAAGGTCGATTTGAAATTTTCTGAGGTTCGCTCATCCAAGAATCCTGAAGCCAAGCCAATAACCGTATCAAGCGTACCTAGGAGTTCCTCCGTTCTCGCTTTGATAGGAGCAAGCTGCATATTTACCTCTTCAGTTAAGTCGCGCTCAGTGTCAGCAAGTAATGTATCCCCGCTCATAGCAAGTGGTTCACCATGTTTAGTGAATAGTGAAATACTCTTTTCACCCATGATGCTCGACGAGTAGATTTTGGCTACGGTATTTTTCGTTACCGGAAAGTCACCGGTAATTTTCAACTCTACGATAAGATCTTGGCTGCCGTCCGGCATGAATTTGATATCGCTCACTTGGCCGATTTTGAATCCATTGACCGTCACTGGATAGGTAGGAAGGAGTCCCTGCGTGTTCTCGTATACCACATAAAACTTATCCTGCTTCGAAAAGACATCTTCTCCTTTCATATAATTGATACCCCAGTACAGTAGCATAACGCTAAGTACTAAAGCAATCCCAATTTTAAATTCAGTTTTCACAGGTTCTTTCCTTTTGCTTCTAAGTTACATTAAGGGGCAATTTTCTTAGCCTCTTTTACATCAATTTTCTTTGACCCTTTAAAAGCTACAATGTAAGCGTCCGGGTAATGCGCGGTTGCAGTGGCTTTCAAGGCTTCGGCCTCCTTGAAGGAACTGACTTTGCCGTAAAAGTATTTGTACAAACCGTACACATCTGTTCTATAAACGTCCGTAAGCCCCATGAAATTTTCTGGAAGAAGCGGTAAATCATTTCTGCTCACCGCAATTTGTACGCTGTAATACACAGCATTTGATGGTGCTGCAGCAGCAACCTCTACCTGTTTTATCTCAGGCTCTGGGGCATTTTCTGCGGGCGTATCCGCACTCTTGTCCTCGAGTGCAGCATCAAAAACTTCATCAAAGATGCTTTCTTCACGCAGGATGGCATCGCGACTTTCTCTCTTAAGTTTATATGATTTAATGGCGCGGTATACTGCACTTGCAAGCAGTTCTTTGCCCCGAGTGCTTTGCAAGAAGTCTTCCTCACCTGGATTTGTTAAAAATCCCAACTCGACGAGAACAGCAGGCATTGTTGACCCCCTTAAGACGGCTAGTGGCTGCTGTTTAACACCGCGATTGCGACGTTTCACGCGACTTTCAAACTGGTTTTGGATTTCATCCGCAATGCTGATGCTTTGTTCTAAGAAGGCATCTTGGTAGGCGCGAAGTGCAATTACTGCTGCAGGATTCGAAGCGTCCAATTTTTCATAGTTGCTTTCCCAGTTGTCCTCGAGTAGACGTGATGCATTCTCAAGCTGAGCGGTTTTGTTTAAACGCTGGTCACGTTCACCCATCCCTAAGACAAAACTTTCAGTACCGTAAGCGGCCCTGCTGTCGTTGGCGTTGCAATGAATGGAGATGAACAGGTCAGCGTTGGCTCTATTGGCAAAAACAGTACGCTGGTAAAGCTCTACAAATTCGTTGTCGTTCCTGGTTAAAATGGCTTTGGTATCTGGCAAGTACTGCTCGATGTACTCTTTAACGAGCACACTGACGTCATAGCTCACGTCTTTTTCGCGGTCTTTATAACGACCGGTACCTAGGTTTCCTGGATCTTTGCCTCCATGGCCAGGGTCTATTACGATGATATTTACGCCTTCGTCCTCTTGGGCAAAAGGTCTAGGATTAAAGGCAGCAGTGACCGTCATCAATAGAGCGAGAGCCGCGATGCGTAAACCTTTATAACTTCCTGTATTCATACCAACTGAGACGATTGTTCGTTTTACCTTTGAATCTTACAATGCAAATTACATACCTGCGTGGTTAGGAGGCTTACGATTCTGCTTTTTTTGCTCACATGTTGTGCACCATTTTCGGGTAGCGCACAGGACAGACCTATTGCCTATACCGCCGAAGATTCAATCGTCAGTAACACCGAAGAGGGTACTGTAGAATTGTTCAATAATGTGAATATTGTTTTCGGTGAAACAACCCTTCAAGCCGGTTACGCCAAGATTTATTGGAAAGACCAATTGGTAGAGGCCAAAGGCTACAAACTACCTTCAGGAGAGATGACGCAACAACCGGTATTTGTCGAAAGTGGCAAAACCTTTTACTTAAGTGAGATCCGGTATAATTGGTCCACTGAAAAGGCTAAAATCAAAGCCCTATTAACACAGGAAGGGGAAAACTTTTTGAACGGTGATGCCGTAAAAAAAGTTGATTCTAATACGCTCTACATGGCGGGTACAGGATTTACCACATGTTCGCATGAAGAACCGCACTTTCAGATTAAAACGGGTAAGAGTAAAGTGGTGATGGGTGAACGTATTATCACAGGTCCTGCACATTTTGAGTTCTTTGGAATTCCAACGCCACTAGTTATCCCGTACGGGTATTTCCCAACAAATATTGAAAAACCAGATATTGCAGGACTGCTCATGCCTTCCTTTCAGAACTCTCCGACACAAGGTCTTGGTCTGGTAAACGGCGGATGGTACTTTCCCATTAATGACTACATGAACGTGGAACTACGCGGAGACATCTACCTCAGGGGTTCGTGGGCATTGGCAGCAACAACGAACTACAAAAAGCGCTATAAGTATTCTGGAAACTTCAGCTACAGTTTTCGAAATGTAAAACGGGGATTAAAAATATACGAGCCTTTTGGGCGTTACTCGGAATCGAACAACTTTAGCATCAAATGGTCCCACAACCAAGACCCAAAAGCGCATCCAACGCGGAAGTTTAACGCGCGAATCAATCTACAAAACCCCAACTTCTTCAAGAACGCTGCTAATGCAGAAGATTTGATGAATGGGACGATGACTACCACGAACAATACAATGAATTCCAGCATTACCTACAATCAAAAATTTGGTCGAGCGAATCTAACAGTCAGCGGGAATCACAGTCAGAACAACGGTACCCAAAGCTTTACGACTAATCTACCGAAAGCCTCTCTCAATGTTCCTCGTTTCTTCCCCTTGAAGACCAACGACGGCAAGAGCCAATGGTACGACAAGGTGGGTATGAACTATAGCTCAGTGGCCGAAGGTAGGGTGAAGGGTAATTTGGGAACCATCGCCACAGACTTGGATAGTACAGCGGGATACGATTTTAGCGATGTACTTAGAGAATACGGTCAATACGGCGTGAAGCACACCACGAGTCTAAGTACAAACGGAAAAATTCTTAAGTACATCACCTTTAACCCAAGTGCAAATTATACCGAGCGCTGGTACTTTCAGCAGTATGATTATGCCTTCGACAGCACGTTAAACAAGGCATCAGTCGTAGATACCATCAATGGGTTTCAAGCGGTCAGAGATTTTGGGGTGAGCGCCTCGATGAACACTAAGATTTATGGAACCTTTCAAATTAACAAGGGACCTGTCAAAGCGGTACGTCACATGATTACACCTAGGGCAAGCTTAAACTACCGCCCTGATTTCGGCGATCCATTCTGGGGGTACTACCAAACCTTTGTGGATACGCTCGATAATCAGCTTTATTACAACCGATACACAGGATTTTTATACGGTTCACCGGGTAGGGGGTCGAACGGTTCGATCTCTTTGAACCTCGACAACAATGTGGAAGCTAAGATGGTGGCCCGGGGCGATACAACCGGAGAATTGACTAAGGTGAAACTCTTGGAGCGTTTTAATTTCAGCACGAATTATAATCTGGCAGCCCAAGACGGCTACAATTGGAACATCGTGCGTCTTACGGCGCAGAGTTCCTTATTCAATAAGAAGTTAAGACTAAGCTATCAGGGGCAATTTGATCCGTACAGTTATACCGAGGAAGGGGATAGACAGCCCATTTTAGCAGCCCGTGAAGGGCAGGGGCTAATGGTTCACCGCACTTCTCAATTCTCTGCAAGTACTTCTTTGAAGAGCAACCGAGACAACCGTCGCGATGCAGTCGTGCCTGAGCAGCGAGGCGGCAGTTTCACCCAAGGGGATATTGACTATTACCGCTACGACGGTTTGGTACCATTACGCCAAGATTGGGATATTAGATTGAACTATGACGTACGCTTTGTTACGCAAGTGGAAGCAGGAGAGGAAGGCAGTGAACGACCCCTGTTTGTCAATGAGTTTGCTGCCCACTCTTTGAGCATGTCTGGGAGTTACCGCCCGACGGATAATTGGAGCATTAATTATAGAACAGGTATTGACTTTGCAGAACGTAGTATCGCCTTTACAAATATCAATGCTGTTCGCGATCTGCACTGTTGGGAAATGCGTTTCACCTGGGTGCCTTTTGGTTCGACCCGTTCTTACATGGTTGGGATCAATTTAAAGAATCAACAATTCCGTCAAGTAAAAGCGCAGCGTCGCCGCACGGCTATCGACTTCTAGGAAAGCGACTGGACCCAATTTTTCATCATCTTGAAACCTTCAACTGTGAGTATACTCTCTGGATGGAATTGTACTGCGTAGGCGTTCTTCGTACGGTTTTCCATCACCATCGGCGCGCGGTCATTCATGGCCGTGGCGCATACTTTCCAATCTTCTGGTAACCCCTCGGCAACGATGGCCCAGCTGTGGTATAGCCCGACGGTTAGGTCCTGCACATCTTGCAGCAATAAGCTTTCTCGAATGTTTTCGAGTTCGGCTGTTCTACCATGCATCACTCCATCTCTGTTGTATAACTTCGCTCCCGAGTGTTCTGCAAGTGCCTGCATTCCCAGGCAAATACCAAGAATGGGCATTTTTCCATAGGCGTTAGCAATGACCTCCATGAGCGTACCACTCTCTTTGGGTAAACCCGGTCCAGGACTAAGCACCAATGCGTCAAAAGCCTCGAGCGAAGGCATGATTTGGTCGTTACGAACTACCTCAACCTCCACATCCATTTTTTCTAAGTAATGGACAAGGTTGTAGGTAAAACTGTCGTAATTGTCAATGAGGAGCACCTTCATACTGCAAATATGAGCTAAATTGAATTCTGATTAAATCAGAGTTATGAAAAAAGCGATTGAAGGCAAGGGCTTGGCACCGGCCATTGGACCCTATAGTGCTGGGGTAGAGGTTGGAAATATGATTTTTACCTCGGGTCAGATTGCCATGGATCCGCATACAGGGGCGTTGGAATTGGATTCTATTGAACTAGAAACAGAGCGCGTGATGCGAAACCTACAGGCGGTACTTCTGGCAGCAGGGTCCGATTTTAATAATGTTGTGAAGACTTCGATTTTCTTAAGCAGTATGGACCATTTTCCAAAAGTGAATGAAATTTATGCACGTCATTTTAGTCCTCCCTTTCCCGCGAGAGAGACGGTCGCGGTAAAAACTTTGCCTAAAAATGTGAATGTGGAGATATCCTGCATTGCAGTCCGTAAGAGTTAAGGAATTGGGTATTAAATTGCACGCTCATTTTAAACACATCAGAAATGGATTTTGACGTAATTGTAGTGGGTTCAGGCCCGGGTGGTTATGTAACCGCAATTCGCGCATCGCAGTTGGGATTGAAAACCGCTGTAGTAGAAAAAGAAAATCTAGGAGGCGTTTGTCTTAACTGGGGTTGTATCCCTACTAAAGCTCTTTTGAAGAGTGCTCAAGTATTTGAATACGTAAAGCACGCAGAAGACTTTGGTATTAAGGTGAGCGAGTACGACAAGGATTTTAACGCTGTAGTAAACCGTTCACGTCAGGTAGCTAACGGTATGAGCGGTGGTGTCCAATTCTTGATGAAGAAAAATAAAATCACAGTTATCGACGGATTCGGTAAGGTACAGCCCGGTAAGAAAGTGGCCATAACTGCAGAGGACGGTAAAGAGACTGTTTATTCTGCAAACCACATCATCATTGCAACCGGTGCTCGTTCGCGCGAGCTTCCTTCTTTACCACAAGACGGTAAAAAAATCATTGGTTACCGCCAAGCAATGACTTTGGACAAACAGCCAGAGAAATTGGTGGTTGTAGGTTCAGGTGCTATTGGTATTGAATTCGCTTATTTCTACAACAGCATGGGTACTGATGTAACTGTGGTGGAGTACTTGCCGAACATCGTGCCATTGGAGGATGAAGAAGTAAGCAAGCAGCTCGAGCGCACCTTTAAGAAGAGCGGCATTAAAGTAATGACGAGTTCAGAGGTAACAGGAGTAGATACTTCAGGCGACGGTTGTAAGGTCACTGTGAAAACGAAAAAAGGCGAAGAAGTGCTTGATGCTGATATCGTTTTATCTGCTGTAGGTATTGCTCCAAACGTGGAAGGTATTGGTCTAGAAGATGTTGGTATCGCTACCGATCGCGGTCGTGTTATGGTTAACGATTACTACCAAACTACTGTTCCAGGATACTATGCTATCGGTGATATCGTAAAAGGACCGGCATTGGCACACGTTGCTTCTGCGGAAGGTATCCTTTGTGTAGAGAAAATTGCAGGTCACAATGTGGAGCCGCTCGATTACGGCAACATCCCAGGATGTACGTATTGTTTCCCTGAAGTTGCTTCAGTAGGAATGACTGAGAAGGCAGCTAAAGAAGCGGGTTACGACCTTAAAGTAGGTAAGTTCCCATTCTCTGCTTCAGGTAAGGCATCTGCCTCAGGACACAAAGACGGTTTTATCAAGGTAATTTTTGATGCCAAGTATGGTGAACTACTAGGTGCTCACATGATTGGTTCAAACGTAACTGAGATGATCGCTGAGGCAGTCCTCGCACGTAAGCTTGAGACTACGGGTCACGAAATCCTAAAAGCTGTTCACCCACACCCAACCCTCAGTGAGGCGTTTATGGAGGCGACAGCAGCAGCTTACGACGAGGTAATCCATTTGTAAGAAAAGGCTTTAAATAGTTTCAAACCGCCCCAACTATGGGGCGGTTTTTTTGTTACTTCCCTATATGGCACAACCACTCTTAGAATTCCAAGAACTGCGCTTCGCGTACGATGAGCTGAAATTTGATTTTGGCAACGCTACCATTGCTCCCGGGGAGATTGTAGTGATCGTTGGTCCCTCTGGTGCTGGTAAGAGCACGTTGATGCGTCTTTTGCGTGGAGAGCTAGATCCAGGAGCTGGTAAGGTCATCATTGCCGGAAAGGAAGTGGAAACGCGCAAGAAGCGTTTGGTGCTGGATGAGACTAAGGCAGGTTGGGTTCCTCAACTCGACGATTTACAGAGCATGCTCAGTCTCGAAGACAATATCGGTCACCATATTCTTAGAATGGATCCGGAAGATAAAGAAGCACGTGTAGAAGAGCTCAAGGCTGCGATGCACTTGCAAGCCTACAGTGGTCAAAAGGTGAGAACGCTCAGCGGCGGCCAGCGTCAGCGTGTGAGTATTGCAAAGGCGATGGCAGGAAGTCCACCGGTACTATTGATGGACGAGAGTTTAGCGCAGCTGGACTTGAGGACGAAGTCGCTCATTCTGATGGATTTCAAGGCCATGATTAAAAGAGAAGGCTGTGCCGCACTTTTGGTGCTTCACGATCCGGCCGATGCCCTATTTGTTGCTGATACGCTTTGGGTCATCCGGGGCGGAAACTTGGTACAGCAGGGGAGGCCCAATGAAATCATTGCAGAACCCGTTCATCACGAGATTGCGGGTTTGTTTGATTACATTAATGTGGTTCCAAAAGAAGTCGAGTTGCCTGGAAAGTGGCGTGATAATGGCAATCATAAGTGGTGTTATGCACATGAGTTACCGGAATTGGACACGGATATTATAGAAACTATTCCTTTGCCAAAAGGGGAGATGCGCATCTACAATTACCAGGGCCACCGCCTTATTTCAAAGTAGGATAATGAAAAACGCCCCGCTCCAAAGGAACGAGGCGTTTCAAAAGTACTCCAAAAGATTATTACTTCACCTTATCAACGATCGCTTTGAACGCTTCAGGGTGGTTCATGGCTAAATCTGCCAAAACCTTACGGTTCAATTCAATGTTCGCTTTTTTCACCTTACCCATGAATTGTGAGTAAGACATACCGTGCATACGTGCACCAGCGTTAATACGCTGAATCCACAATGCGCGGAACGTGCGTTTTTTGTTTTTACGGTCGCGGTAAGCGTACTGAAGACCTTTCTCAACAGCATTCTTTGCTACCGTCCAAACGTTTTTGCGACGACCAAAGTACCCTTTGGCGTGCTTCATCAATTTTTTTCTGCGCTCTCTTGAAGCAACAGCATTTACTGAACGTGGCATAAATTTTAATTTTTTTGTGAGAGGTACTTCTACTATTTCAAGAAGGTTTAGCTACCTGGCACAGGGTTAATTAATTAACTCTGGGAATTACTTCATTCCCAATTGATTCTTGATGTTTTTCGCATCAGAATCAGAAACCAAACCAGATTTTGTCAAACGACGCTTCTGATCAGTTGCTTTCTTGGTCAAGATGTGTGACTTGAAAGCGTGCTTTCTTTTGATCTTACCAGAGCCTGTCAGCTTAAAACGCTTCTTTGCACTGGATTTAGTTTTCATCTTTGGCATGATTCAACTGTATTTATTTGGAGTAACTTTATTTTTTAGGAGCAATGGTGATGTTCATCTTCTTGCCGTCCATCGATGGCATGTGCTCTACTTTTCCGTATTCTTCCAAGTCTTGAGCAAGACGCAACAACAAGATTTCTCCTTTGTCTTTAAAAACAATCGAACGTCCACGGAAGAAGACAAATGCCTTCACTTTCGCTCCGCTCTGCAAGAATTCAATGGCATGTTTCTTCTTGAATTCGTAATCATGATCTGAGGTGTTCGGTCCGAAACGAATTTCTTTAATGACCACCTTCACAGCCTTAGCAGCAAGTTCCTTCTGCTTTTTGCGCTGGTCGTACATGAATTTGCTGTAATCGATGATTTTACACACCGGTGGGTCAGCTTTTGGCGAAATTTCCACCAAATCTAAATCCATGTCTTCTGCCATGCGCTGCGCTTGACGTGTATCGTAGACACCAGGTTCTACATTATCACCTACCAAGCGAATTTTTGGAACGCGGATGCGTTCGTTAGTCCTGTGATTTGCGGCCAGTTTCTCTTTCGGCTGCTTTCTTTTACCTCTTCTCAGTGTTCGGTTGTTTTAGTTAAACTTCTATTAATCAATAAGTTGAGAAATCTCTTCCTCAATGCTTTTTACAAATTGTTCTCGGGTCATTGTTCCCAAATCTCCCTGGCCGTGGCGACGTACACTTAGTTCCCCGCTTGTGGCTTCTTTCTCGCCGACAATCAACATGTAAGGAATTTTAGTTACTTCTGCGTCACGTATCTTCCTGCCAATCTTCTCGTTACGATCATCTACGAGGGCGCGAATATCGGAAATTTCTAGGAATTGTGCTATTTCCTGAGCGTAGTCATTGTATTTGTCACTAACCGGTAAAATCTTCACTTGTTCAGGGGTTAACCACAATGGGAAGTTTCCGCCACAGTGCTCGAGGAGTACTGCTACAAAACGTTCCATAGAACCGAAAGGTGCGCGGTGAATCATGACTGGACGGTGGCTTTCATTGTCTGAGCCTTTGTACTCGAGTTCAAAACGCTCTGGAAGGTTGTAATCTACCTGAATAGTTCCAAGCTGCCAGCTTCTGCCGAGGGCATCTTTCACCATGAAATCGAGCTTTGGACCATAGAAGGCCGCTTCGCCGTATTCTACTACGGTATTCAAGCCTTTCTCGTCAGCCGCTTCAATGATGGCACTTTCAGCCTTTTCCCAGTTTTCGTCCGATCCAATATACTTTTCTGGTTTTTCAGGATCGCGTAAGCTCACTTGGGCTACGTAATCCGTGAAATCCAATGTTTTAAAGATGTACAGTACTAGGTCAATTACATTCTTAAACTCGTCCTTGAGTTGGTCAGGCGTACAGAAAATATGTGCATCATCTTGAGTAAAGCCTCTCACACGAGTTAGACCGTGAAGCTCTCCACTTTGCTCGTAGCGGTACACGGTGCCAAATTCGGCATAACGAACAGGGAGTTCTTTGTACGATTTTGGCGTTGCTTTGTACAACTCACAGTGGTGTGGACAGTTCATCGGTTTGAGCAAGTACTCTTCGCCTTCTTCTGGAGTATTGATCGGCTGGAAGCTGTCTTTACCATATTTCGCGTAGTGCCCAGAACAAACGTAAAGTTCTTTATTTCCAATGTGTGGCGTAATCACACCGTCGTAACCTGCTTTCTTCTGCGCACGTTTCAAGAAATTCTCGAGGCGCTCGCGCAGTGCTGCACCTTTTGGCAACCACAACGGCAGACCTTGACCTACACGTTGGGAGAAAGTGAATAGCTCAAGCTCCTTACCTAGTTTTCTATGGTCTCTTTTCTTGGCCTCTTCTAGTAATTCCAAGTATTCTTTAAGCTCACCCGCCTTCTGGAAGGAGATTCCGTAAACACGCGTCAACTGCGGGTTGTTTTCATCACCTCTCCAGTAAGCACCGGCAACGTTCATGATCTTCACTGCCTTGATATACCCGGTGTGAGGAATGTGTCCACCACGACAGAGGTCGGTAAAGTCTGCATGATCACAGAAGGTGATAGTACCGTCTTCGAGGTTCGATATCAATTCCGTTTTGTACGGATTGTCCTTATATGCTTCAAGGGCTTCTACTTTAGTAACAGGACGTAACTTGAATTCAGATTTGGCACGAGCAAATTCGAGCATCTGCTTTTCAATCTTCGCAAAATCACCTTCACCGATGCTTTCATCCCCGAAATCTACATCGTAGTAGAATCCTTTTTCAATGGCTGGGCCAATAGTTAACTGTGCATCCGGATAGAAGTGAAGAATAGCCTGTGCTAGAACGTGCGCAGAACTGTGCCAGAAGGCCTCTTTACCTTTTGCATCACTCCAAGTAAAAAACTGTAGCGTACCGTCGTGCGTCAATACATCGTTCAACTCAATGGTTTGACCATCGTAGCTGCCCGATAAGATATTTCTAGCAAGACCGTGAGAGATACTTTTCGCAACATCCATGGCTGTTGTGCCTGGCTCGTAGGACCTCTGATTTCCGTCTGGGAACGTTACAGTAATCATTTTTACTCTTTTTGTGTTATCACTAAGAGCGCAAATTTAAGTGTTCGTAGGCATTTGATGTTTTTTTCGAACCGATTTTATAAACCATATTTGGATAGTAATTTAGCCCTAATGAAAAATACCCCCAGCAAGGAGCAAGTTTTAGAGACCATGAACCGTCTTGTTAAAGACACACTCATGGAGACTCTGAACATAGAATACGTAGATGCTGATCCATCGACTGGAAAGCTAGTTGCCACAATGCCAGTGGATTCGCGTGTATATCAACCCATGGGTATTCTTCACGGTGGCGCTACTGTGGCACTTGCCGAAAGCGTGGGCTCTGCGGCTTCTCAAATGCTCATCGATCCTTCAAAAGAAATGGTGCTGGGTGCAGAAATTTCCGCCAATCACGTTAAAAGTGCGCGCACAGGCCTACTCATGGCAACCGCTGAATGCATTCATCATGGAAAAAGTTCACACTTGTACCACATTCGAGTAGAGAATGAGCAAGGTGAGCTCATCTCGATGGTGAAGCTGCTTAATTTTGTCAAACAGCGCAAATAATGCTTGAAGTACTCCTTCGGATACCGAATCAAAATATACGCATTTTGCATTGTCAGCCTTCTAATGCTGAACATGCCACCTTTGTGCTGCGTGGGTTTTCGAGCGAGGCAAACTATTACATTGCCGAGGACAAAGGTGAATCGGACGATTTCTGGGCCGATTTTGCCGTCCAGTCCAAACCTGAAACGAAAGGAAAGAGTGCTGCAGAATACCAAGAGATGGTCCAATCGGTCATTAGAGAGATTCAGCAGCATGTGGTTCAAAAAGTGGTATTGAGCCGACAGTATTTTTGGGATTGTCCCAATGCCAATGCCCAAGAGACGTTCAATGCCCTTCTAAAATCGTACCCAGCATGTACGGTTTTCGCCATTAAACACCCCAACTATGGTTCGTGGATGGGCGCTTCTCCAGAGGTTTTGTTGGAAAGTACGGACGAAGGCTATCGCAGCATGTCCTTGGCAGGTACTCGCCTAAAGAATGCCACTCGTTGGGGAAATAAAGAGCTCGAGGAGCAGAAATTTGTAACCAAAGAAGTACATCGCAGTCTAAAGGCCTTCGGTGGAAAGATTAGCCGGGACAAGCAAACCACATTCAATGCGGGACCCGTGGAGCATCTGCTCACTTGGGTCAATACAGACAACCATACGCTGGATTCTAAATCTCTTGCAGAGGAATTGCATCCAACTCCAGCCATATGCGGCTCTCCATCGGAAAAAGCGCAAGAACTCATAGCACAATACGAAGGGTACGACCGCTCGTTATATGCGGGATATTTTGGTCTATTTGAACAACAAGTGCACGCGACAGTGTTATTAAGAAGTATGCAGTGGTTTACATCTGGGGTCCAATTTTATGCCGGCGGCGGCATTACCAAAGACAGCGTACCTTTGGACGAGTGGATGGAGACAGAACACAAGATTTCTGCCCTGAAAGAACTCATTCAAATCGATGACAACAGATAAGGCAGCAGCACAATGGACTTTAGAAGCACTTGCTCAGGCAGGGGTTCAGACCATTGTATTCTCTCCGGGCTCTCGGAATGCGCCGTTAATCATAGCAGCAGAAGCCTTAGGTGTCTTTAAAATGATGGTTCTTGGTGATGAGCGTAGTGCTGCTTTTCACGCCCTAGGACGCAGTCTAGTGACCAAAGCCCCAGTAGCTGTTTGTTGTACCTCTGGCAGTGCCTTGGCAAATTATTATCCTGCCATGCTTGAGGCCTATTACGCCCATGTCCCCCTTATTGTTTTGAGCGCCGACCGACCGGAAGACCGTATTAATAAAGGCGAGGGGCAGACCTGTGTGCAGCGGGACTTTTATGAGCCGCATGCTGCGGCGAGTGTCCAATTGGACCAAGAAACTAGCTATACCGAAGCTCGTGAAACCTTGCAATATGCTATCCAAGCAATGCACTTCGAGATGCGTCCTATTCATATCAATGTCGCATTCGATGAGCCTCTATATGAACAAGGCCCGGCACAGGCGCCAATGCATTTGGAATACAGCACGGATGCTTTTGTGAAGCATGGCCTTCCTGAATCGATAGAATCGCCTGAATTTAGCCAAGTTGGATCCGTAGCTGTTGTTGCAGGGCAGTTGTTGCCAAAAGAATCAGCGATGGTTCGTTCGCTATTGGACGAGGGCGTTAATTGGACGCTTTTCGCGGATCCTATGAGCGGCCTACTAGATCATCCGAATACTGCCCCCATGGAAGCGTTGTTGGAAGTAAAACCCGACGCGGTGTTGAGTATTGGCGGGCAATGGATCAATAAAAAGCCAAAGCAATATTTGCGAAGCTTAGGTATTCAAAAACATGTTCATGTTGAAACGTTTCAATGCTGGGATGTATTGGACGCCAATGTTGAACATATACGATTCTCTCCAAACCTCTTGCAACATTGGAAATCTGCCACGAATTTTATTCAAGTTCCACAAAATAAACGTCCCGAAGTTGCGCTCCCTTGGTCAGATGCTGCGGCTTTTCGTGGTATCGTGGACCTCCTTGATAATGTTTCGGTATTGCATTTAGGCAATAGTTCTGTAGCACGCTATTTTAATTATTTCCCAAAACGCCTAGCACTCTACGGCAATCGAGGGGTAGCGGGTATAGACGGTAGTTTAAGTACCGCGGTGGGTGCCGCTTTGGCAGACCCAATGCGCAAGCACACAGTTATTTTAGGGGATCAAAGTTTTCTATACGACCATAATGCGTTGTTTGCGCAGGAACTGCCCCAAAACCTTACTATTTGTGTGTTGAACAACGGTATCGGCGGGATCTTTGATTGGCTCCCCGGTACGGCTACTACTGGGGCGGAAGCACGTAAGATTTTTGCTAACGCGCAGCAGGTAGATTTAGAGTCGTTGGTAAGGGCTTTTAATGTGGCTTACGTTTGTGTTGAAAATGAACAAGAATTGGCCACGGCACTTGCTACGGTCAACGGAATGTCCCTGATTGAGTTCAAAACAGAACAGTCCATGAATCTAAGGGCGTTAAAACTTATTCAAGAACATGGCAAAGCTTAGTCATTGGGTTGCGGCTGCAAGGTTAAGAACCTTGCCTTTGGCTTTTGCTGTCATAATTCTAGGGAGTGGCCTAGGTTACTTGCATACCCATTCGTTTTCCATCGAATTATTTGGATTCGCATTGTTGACCAGCTTCTCTTACCAAGTCCTATCCAACTATGCCAACGATCTTGGGGACGGTATCAAAGGAACAGACGATAATAAGCGTGGAGAACAACGTGCCGTAGCCTCTGGACTTATAAGCATATCCCAAATGCGCCTCGCGACTAATCTTTTTACGCTTCTCTCATTGATTGTCGGTAGCGCCTTGGTATACATGGCCTTCAACGGCACCCTTTATTTCTACCTTTTTATAGTATTGAATGTTTCGGCTGTTTGGGCGGCTAGATCATACACCCTGGGCAGCAACCCTTACGCTTACTGGGGTGGAGGTGATCTATTTGTGATTCTATTCTTCGGTTTGGTTGGGGTAATGGGATCTTCAGCGCTTCAAACGGGAACGTTTCATGCTATTGATGTTTTACCTGCGCTCGTAGCAGGAGCGATGAGCGCATCCGTTTTAACCTGCAATAACTTACGCGATAGAGAAGGGGATGCACAGCACGGAAAACACACACTGGTCGTTCGTTACGGCGAAAAATGGGGCCGAGGTTATTTCAAAATGCTACTCATCACATCGATCGTATTGAGTTTAGCATTCTCTATAGTGGCCAGCATAAAAATGAGCGAGTATTACCCCATCGTCGCGCACATGGTATTTCAATTTGTGCTCCGGGGTCAATTCAAAAAGTTTTCGACTGCCGATACACCGGAAGATTACGACGCCTTGCTTAAACCTTTAGCGTTAACTACGTTGTTGTATTGTATAACTACTTCAATGAGTTTCTTCTTCTAATGAATGCGAAATACTGCTCTCATATTTTAAAGTTCAAAATTCCTGGAGGCACCTCGCGAGGTGTGCTCACGGAGAAAGAAAGCTTTTTCATCGCCATAAACTACGACGGCAAAGTGGGCCTTGGGGAGGTCGGTGTTCTGCGAGGTTTGTCCTACGACGATGTTCCCGAGCTAGAAAGTCAAATAGCTTGGACCTGTAAAAATATTGATCTTGGCCTCGAGAAATTATATGTAGCCAATGCACAATTTCCTAGCATTCAATTTGCTTTAGAGCAGGCCTTCAGCCATTTAAATAATGGCTTTGAGCACTTCGAATCTTCATTTACATCCGGACATTCTTCACAACCCATCAACGGATTAATCTGGATGGGTGATTTAGCATTTATGCGTGACCAAGTTTCAAAGCGTCTCTCAGAAGGATTTACCACCTTGAAGATGAAAGTAGGCGCTATAGACTGGCGTCAGGAACAATCCATACTCACAGCGCTTAGAAAGGAGTTTACCTCCGATGAATTGGAACTTCGTGTAGATGCCAACGGCGCTTTTGAGCTTGAACAAGCCATTGAGGTCAGTAAGTTCTTAGCAGAACACGAGGTGCATTCCATAGAGCAGCCGCTGCGTGCTGGCCGTGATCTGGAGCTCGCTAGAGCAGCAGAGCAAATGCATATTCCAATTGCTTTAGATGAAAGTTTAATTGGTGTGATTGACCCACAAGCAAAATCACAACTTTTGGATACTGTCAAACCACAATATATTATTCTTAAGCCAAGTTTTATTGGCGGCTGGCGCGGCGCAGATAGTTGGATATCGCTTGCTGAGAGTAAAGGCATAGAATGGTGGGCCACTTCGGCCCTAGAAAGTAATGTCGGTCTAAATGCCATTGCACAATGGGCATTTACGAAGGGAAATTCTATCCCCCAAGGCTTGGGAACAGGCAGTCTCTTTACCAACAATATCCCGGGGCCCTACGAAGTTCGCGGAGGAACGCTAAAAGTTTCAGGAAAAGTAAATGACGACTGGGATTTGAGTGCGATTAAATCGATCCTCTAAGCCCAATAAATACACCACGTCCAGGCGCGACAATACCTGATGAATATGGGCGGTATTGAGCATCCATGATGTTTTCAATACCAATACGAAGAAGAATGTTCTTGTTGAATTCGTAATTGGTCATCAGACTCAATGTGTACCAACGCGGTGAATACGTTTGACCATTTTCATTGATGGCGTAAATGTGTGTTTTATTCCGCTCACTAAAACTCAATTCTTCGTGACTCATTTCGCCGTTGTAGCGTCCCGTGAGGGTAGCCGTCCATTTCTTTTTACGGTAAACAAGTTGCGAAGTTGCATTGAAAGGACTCGCATGGCGAAGTGCATGGCCTTGACTGTCCATACCAAACGGGTGTGACCAGTGGACGGTCCAGAATAGCGCTTTACTGAGCTCCGTACGAACACCAAATTGATAGCCCCAAATAGTTGCGTAATCCAAGTTTTGAACGGCTAAGATTTGCGACCATTCACCTTCGTACATCATGCTGTCTAGACCATTGAACGTATACGGCGCTCGAATCATGGCGTTGTTTAGGTAGCTGTAGTAGAAACTAGCGTCCAAAACCAAATGCTTGCCGAGAAGATGCTTCATCCCAATTTCTGCGCTGTATAGTCTTTCTTCCCTCAGATCTATGTTGGGAACAACTACGGCTCCTCGCTGTGAATCGAATACCTTGGAAGCATCGTCTACGTTAGGGGCACGGAAGCCGGTACTAAGGTTTAGGAAGTATTTAAATGATTTCTTTGAGTAACTCGCTCCGATAGAGCCGCTAGGTGCAAGAAAGTTCCAAGTGGCATCGTGGTTGAATCCATTGAATCGGATCGGAGTGAACATGTGAATGTGGTTGAGGCGGGTTCCACCGGAGATGGATAGGTTTTGGTTGAGGTTGTAGAGGGCGCTAATAAAGGCTGCCGAACTAGACCATTGCGAACCATCCGCGTATCGAGACTGTGCCTGCCAGGTGCTGTCTGTGTTGGATGCAGCATAATGATAGGCACTACTTTCAATGAGGTTCAGGTTCCAGTCTGCACCGTAACTCAAGCTGAGTTTTTGCGAGAACTTCTTGGTTGCATCAACATTACCTTGGGCCATACGGACCAATTCAGTCTGAACGCGACCCTCAGGGCTCCTGTAGCGTCTTACATCTCTACTTTCTTGGTATCCTTGCAGGGCAGCAGCCCATTTTATACGGTCGTACAAAGCGGTGTTCTTACGGTCTTCATAAGCCACTGTGGCCATCGACCAGAGCTGCGGACCGTAATTCCAACAGGCGTATCGCGGTGAACCGTTTTTCGTTTCAATGAACCTGTCGTAACGATTTACATCGGAAAGCATACTGAAGTAAACCCCGAATTTTAATTCGCTCGTTTCGGAAACTCTAAACTTCAACTTCTGCGTGAAGTTTCTTTGGTCGTAGGCTGTTTTTGGCTGGATGAGGGGGTCCATTGGTTTGCGAAGCGTATCAAGATTGCCGAAGGTGATAGGCTCGCACATGGCCAAGTAATTTTCCACTGAACTTGCCGGTGTCCAAGAGAAAATACGAGCCCCCATTCGTATATCGCTGTACTGGCTGTAAGTGATATTGGTCATCCCGGCCCAGTTTAGCCCGCCGTAGTTGATCCTGAAATTGGGACGGCGCGTAAGCTGTGCATTGTTTGAACTGAAATCGTAAACCAAGCTTTGGAGTACTTCGCTACTATCTCCGTAGTGTGCGTCGTAGGTGTTAATATGCATAGTTCCACCAAGGGCATCGGAGCCGTGAAGCACCGACCCAGGCCCAAGACTTACCTCCATATCGGAAATGCTCAATGGGTCTAGACTGACGACGTTGTGTACATTTCCAGCCCTGAAAATGGCGTTGTTTAATCGCATACCGTCGATAAGGATGAGTACGCGTGAGGTACTCATACCACGAATCATTGGGGATCCACCACCAGCTTGACTTTTTTGGATAAAGACGTTTGGATCAAGGCTAAGGGCGTCTGCACTGCTCGCAATGAACTGACTGCTCATGCGCTTAGCGCTGATGGTTCTTACTTCTTGCGGGTTGTGCTTGAAATCAGCTTCCATTCTGTTGGCCTTGATAACGACCTCCTGAATATTCAGCACACTTTCGTAGAGTCCAACTTCAAAATTAGCACGCTGTAACTGTTTGAAGTCATAATGCCGTGGGGCATAAGAGGTGTGGAAGAAGGAAACTACGTCTCCTTCATGCAGATTGCCAATAAGAATGCGACCTAAAGGTCCTGTTGTGGCAACGTAGTTATTGTTCACTGTAATACTGACACCTTCCACAGGCTGACCACTGTTTTTACTGATGACCGTAATCCAGTGTTGGCCGTGTGAGATCACGGATGCTGACAATGTTGTCGCACACGTGATCAAAATCAATAGCAATAATGTTCTAATTTTGGACATCGCGACCACAATAAACAAAAACTGTACCTAATTGGCTTCATTCGAGCAGACCATATTTGTATTTGAGCAGAGGAAGTATTCTCTTGAAGAAATATTGGCCATAAAATCGGCTCCTGATTGGCTTCAGGCGATTCAAGATCAGCTTGTTGAATTTATTTCGACACGAAGGGAAATGGAGTTTTATACCAGTGGTAGTACTGGAACGCCAAAAATAATTGTCCATAAAAAAAAGGTTTTGAAGGCTTCTGCAGAAAGAACCTTAGACTTTTTTTCCTTGAAATCTGGGGATAGTGCCGCACTCATACTACCTGCTCAATTCATCGGGGGGAGTATGATGCTTGTTAGGGCCCTCTTTGGTGGTTTAACCTTACACTTGTTGCCGCCCAAGCTCGTCGTAAAAGAAATTCCAAAAGTAGATTTTCTTCCCTGTACACCTGCACAGTTTAAGGCAGCGATGCAAAATGCCGCGTTGCGTGATTTCACTGGAGCTATTCTTTTAGGAGGTGCACCCGTCGGAGATATTAAGCCCATTAACGGAATGGCTATTTACGTGGGCTACGGTATGACGGAAACCGCCTCACATGTTGCACTACGTACTTTATCCGAAAACGTGTATTCAGCAGTGGATGGTGTACAGTTCACTTCAAATGAAGGCGCATTGGTCATTGACGCACCACATTTAGGCATTCAAAAATTGCAAACGAATGATTTAGTGCGTCTAATTGATGCTGAATCTTTCGAGTTTGTCGGACGTATCGATGATGTGATTAACACCGGTGGACTCAAGATTCATCCAGCTGTCCTTGAATCGCATTTTAACTCCAACGGCTATGTTGTCTGTGTGTCTTCTACAGCAGATGAGGTCTATGGAGAAGCGGTTGTTATTGTTGTTGAAGGCGTCGTTTCTGAAAACAGCATGAAAGAGCTCTTGATCGATGTGCCTCGAAGTCAACAACCGAAATTCATGCTCAGTGAAGAAAGACTACCACTATTGGAGAACGGAAAACTGGACCGCACTGCAGTCAGGCGACTTATTCAAGAATCTCAACATCGCCTTTTCCCGCTCTAATGAGAGTTGGGGATGGTGTGGTAAGATCTATGACAGTAGAAGGGGTATTGTCGCCCCAGCCGCCATCAATTACGAAGTCAACTTTATCGGCATAGTTGGCAATGATTTCTTCGGGATCAGTAGGGTATTGAAGGACTTCATCGTCGTGGTGTAGCGAAGCTGATGCTAAAGGGCGCCCTAAAGCCTCTGCTAGCGCTTTTACGATGCCGTTGCTCGGCAATCTAACCCCAATAGTTTTTCGTTTCTGTCCAAGTTTTCTTGCTAGGGTAATGTTCGATTCCAGCACGAGTGTATACGGACCGGGCAGACATTGCTTTATGAATTTAAAGGTAGCGCCTCCAACACTTTGAGTGTATTGAGATACTTGGCTTAGATTGGTAAATAAGAAGGAGAACTCTGCCTCTTTTACTGATTCTTTTTTGATGTCAGCAAGCTTTTTTAATGCATTGACATTCATAAAATCACCTACAACGGCATAAACACTATCGGTTGGAATAATGGCTATTTCACCTGCCTTAAGGCGTGCAACGCATTCCTGTATTTTCTTCTGGTCAATACTGTCCGGATAAAGTGTGTAGATCATGCCTAAATCGGTTTAGTCGAAAATAAAAAAAGCCCCGCAATTGCAGGGCTTTACTTTTTCAATATCTGTTGGATTAGCCGTTCGCTTTGGCGTGGTCAGCCAAAAACTTCGCAAGACCAATATCCGTCAATGGGTGTTTCAACAAAGCCTCGATAGCGCTTAGAGGACCTGTCATCACATCTGCACCAATTTGTGCACATTCGATGATGTGCATTGGGTGACGTACTGAGGCAGCCAAGATTTCTGTATCAAATCCGTAATTGTCAAAGATTACACGAATGCTCTCAATCAAACCTAGACCGTCAGTAGAAATATCATCCAAACGACCAATGAAAGGGCTCACATAAGTAGCTCCTGCTTTGGCCGCCAACAAGGCTTGACCTGCCGAGAAGATCAATGTACAGTTTGTTTTAATTCCCTTGTCTGAGAAGTACTTCAATGCTTTCACACCGTCTTTCACCATTGGGATTTTAACTACAATTTTTTCGTCCAAGGCAGCAAGGGCTTCACCTTCACGAACCATGCCTTCGAAATCTGTAGAGATAACTTCAGCACTTACATCACCGTCGACAATCTCGCAGATTGCGCGGTAGTGAGCGAGTACGTTTTCTTCACCGCTTATACCTTCTTTAGCCATTAATGATGGGTTGGTGGTCACGCCGTCCAGAACGCCAAGATCTTGGGCTTCTTTAATCTGTGCAAGATTTGCTGTGTCAATGAAAAATTTCATGAGGAAAAATTGTGTGGTTAAATGTTGCTCAAAAGTACACTAAACTTCAAAAATAAGCGCATAAAAAACGGGCAAGCTACTTACATCACACCGCTACGACCAATTACCCTTGCTGCGTTCCCGCCCTGGGGGATTCATCAGGAGCTGGTTGTGTAAGACTTGCCCGGTGCAAAGTTAATGCGCCGAAGATGGAGAAAGCAATGAATTGACTAAAATTATTGGCCTGTTCGGTTATCTTTGCGTGGAACACTCAAATTAAACGCCTTATGAATGATGCCATGAAACAAATCGCAATTAAGTACGGGACCTATTTGGCCTTGCTGAATATCTCCTATATACTTTACGCGTATTTAGTTGATGCTTCGGTGTTTACCGCTACATGGCCAGGGATTGTATTGTTTTTCTTGGCAATTGGTTTCGGTATTTTTTCGGTGGGCAAATTCAAGCAGAGTAATGAAGGATATGCAACGTTTAAGGAAGCATTCTCTACTTATATCCTTACTGGAATAGTTGCAACATTAATTGGTACAGCATTTACCGTGTTGTTGTTTTCCATCATTGACCCTGAGTTTGCTGTGCAAACTATGGACTTAATTGTTGAAACGACCTATGAGAGATTTGAATCCTCAGGGATGAGCGACGAGCAAATAGAGCAGATCATTAGTCGTATTGAAGGCAGCAATGCGTTTGGCATAGCAGGTCAATTAAAGAGTGCTGCATTTTCAGTAATGTTTAATGCCATCATAGCGTTAATCGTGGGTGCAGCAATGAAAAAGAACAATCCAGCACTGTAATACTGGGAGCGAAGGAGCATGAGTAAATTGGACTTAAGTATTGTAATTCCTTTATTCAATGAAGATGAAAGTCTTCCTGAATTGACCGATTGGATCGCCAAGGTGATGGAACGGGAAGGATATTCCTATGAAATCATTTTTGTCAACGACGGATCAACGGATAATAGTTGGGCGGTTATAGAGGAATTACGTGGTAATAACGAAAACGTCAAAGCCATTTCCTTCCGTAAGAACCAAGGTAAGAGTGCCGGACTGAATCAAGGCTTCAAGGCCGCTTCGGGAGATGTGGTTATCACGATGGATGCGGATTTACAGGACAGCCCTGAAGAAATTCCGGAACTGCGCCGAATGATTTTGGAGGATGGATACGACTTAGTCAGTGGTTGGAAGCAAAAGCGCTATGATCCACTTAGCAAGACCATTCCAACGAAACTCTTCAACGCCGCTACGAGAAGAATTTCCAAGATTAAATTGAACGATTTCAATTGTGGACTCAAAGCATACAAGCTAGAAGTAGTGCACAATA
>JBMZBC010000016.1:0-43763 GCA_049611965.1 Schleiferiaceae bacterium
GCCATACGCGTGCAATTCTTCAATCTCTTCCGGCAAGATGGTACCGCCTCCACCACCAAAAATCTTGATGTGACCAGCGCCTTTTTCTTGCAATAGATCATACATGTATTTGAAGTACTCAATGTGCCCACCTTGGTAAGAGGTCATAGCAATAGCATTGGCATCTTCTTGAATGGCAGTATTTACGACCTCCTCCACGGAGCGGTCGTGGCCGAGGTGTATCACCTCACATCCTGTACTTTGGATGATACGACGCATGATGTTAATGGCTGCATCGTGACCGTCAAAGAGCGAAGCGGCAGTAACAATGCGCACCTTGTTTTTTGGCACGTACGGGGCTTGGGTTTCCATGGTTCTGTGATGTATTTGGGTCCTTAAAGATACATCAGAAGTAGCAATGATTCTTTTGCTATCTTCACGGCAAACCGAAAAATATGAAGCTCTTTCAGTCTCCTTTTTTCTATCTGCCTGTGGTAGTTCTAATTGCAATCAGTAATGATCTCCAAGACATTGGTTTATGGCAACGAATGGCTGTTGCAGCATTCCTTGCAATTATCGCTTTGGGTATGGGTATCAAAAACTTGAAAAGCCGTCTAAGTATGCTTGAAATTCTGGCTTTAGGATTAGTCGCTTGGCCCTTGGTGAAAATTGGAAGTGTACATGCACCGAGTGAACTTTACGGACACATCGCGCGTATGTCTTTGCTTTTTGGTACAATGGTTATATCGGCCGAGGCATTTCGCAATGATGAAAGAGGCACATTGAAAGCCTTTGGTATAGGTGCCCAATTCGCCCTTTTAATCGCTGGCTTAAGTATTCTACCTTCCCTCGGGGAAGCTTATAAAGAAGGTGATATTTATCTAGCTAGCGGTAAGCTCTTTGCGCATAAAAATTACGCAGCAGCCACATTATTGATGCTGATCCCTGCGGCTCTATCGGTACGTCTCCCTGAAGCTTTAGGAACATGGCTTCAAAGAATCGCCGTTGGATTAGCATTGTTCGAAATCCTCTTTTTGAGGACTCGCGGTGTGTGGCTTGCAGCAGCCCTAATGGCATTAGTGGCAGCAGGCGCTTACGCCGCACAGAAAGACAGTAAGTACCGCAACCAAAGCTTGATTGCTCTTGCAGTACTTGTTGTAGGCGTGGGTATAGCCGTTGTTTTTGGCGGGGCTGAAAAAGTGTTTGATAGCAGTACTATCCAAAGCAGGATGCACTATTGGAAGGCTTCACAGGAAATGTTTTTAGACAACCCCATTTCTGGCGTGGGCGGAGGTCAATGGAAAATTGAATACCCCGCGACTGGACTAAAAGGAACGAATGAAAGTGTTATGAATGGCACCACCTCCATACTAAGACCGCACAATGATATTCTTTGGTTGTTGAGTGAGACAGGTATTGGAGCCCTATTTTTTATAGGTATGATGCTTTTGGCACTACTCCACTTATTGAAGACGAAGGAACAGTTACTCTTTGGCTTAACCATAGTTGCATTCGGTGCATACGGCTTCGGTGAATTTCCGCTTGAAAGGACGACGCTACTTATTCCTTTTGCAGTAGCTATGGGCTATTTGGCCAGCCGAAGCAAATCCATTTACGAAGGAGGAAAGCCACTATCTATTGGTCTATCGGCCGTAGCTCTGGTCTTTACGGTTGCAGTGAGTGTAGCAAGAGTAGGCGGAGAAAAAGAGGCAGCGCAGGCTTTAGACGGATACATGAAGCGAAACACTCGTGCTATGGTACAAAATAGTGTAGCTGCCACTGGGACTTTCTTCGAAATGGATATTTACAACAATCCAATGCCATATTTCGAAGGGCTCGGAATCTTGATTTCTGGCGGTCAAAAGCCGAATGCGGGAATACTTAAAAAGAGTTCAGCTGCTTTTGAGCAAGCGCTGGAAATTCATCCTAATCATATTTTAAGTTTGAATCAATTGGCCCAGATTCGAAGGATTGAAGGGAATTATGCAGAGGCAAGCCGATTGTACAATCAGGTACTAGCGATGAGTCCGCGAAATACTAGTGCAGCGCTGCGCCTTGCAGAGGTTGAACGCGTACGAGGTGATGTTTATGCTTCTATGAATGCGTTAAAAAAATTGGATAAGAAATACACACCCCAGAATCTCAACGGGCTTGGACGGGAAGCTACACAGACCCTTCAAGCATTCGCTTCAATGAGTAATCCAAGGCCCGCTTCACAGCGTTTACACAGCAAACTTCAAGGTCAAAAACCAGGTAAAATGTGGCAGATCTGGGCTGAATCTCGGAAAAATTAAACACTTGAAACAAGATTTGTGAAATATTTGGCACCGCTTTTGCGTTACCAATAGAAATACTACATTAGCCTTATGCAACAGCAATTTAATCATACAGCAACCTTTAATAACCGCATTTATGTGTGGAAGGGTTTTGTATACAATATTGTGAAGGCATAGAGATTTAAATTATACAACCCAGGATATAGAAAGCGCCTTCACCATGTGAGGGCGCTTTTTTTATGTCCACAATTAAAACGAAATGAAAAATTTCTTCACCACCGTAAGAAATGCAGGTCCGTTAAAAACGAGAAAGCAGTTGAGTATCGATGGCAACATGGTTGATACTCAAGGAATGCTCACCGTTTGGAATCTTATGGATGCCATGAACGAAATCAAAAGTGAACGCCTCGAAGCATTAATGCTCGATGCTCGTTACCGCGACAGGGTGAAGAACATTGATTTGAAGCTCTACAGCAATGCACAATTAGGTGAAGATTTACTCGTAGAGAGCAACTTCGCTCCAAATGGAAAAAAACAGGTAGATCTAAAGGTTTATGTAAGTAAACGCGCCAAAGGAGAGCCTGCAAGAAGAGTTTGTAAAGCGGTATATACGCTAGCCATTGAGGCAAAATAGTATGGAGAATGGGCTCGTTTTGATGTGAGTGTTTGTGGTTATTTATTCGAGGGCCCATTCATGCAGGTAGTTGTACCCCTGCAATCAAAAAGCCCGGCGCTGCGCGCCGGGCTTTTATGTTAAAGCATTCTTCCTACTAACCCTTCAAGGCTTCAAGACGCTGCGTAATCAAGGTAATTTTACCTTCGGCATCCGCTTGCTTTTTACGTTCTGAGGCAACGACAGCCTCAGGCGCATTCGAAACGAAGCGCTCATTGCTTAGTTTTTTCTCGACACTCTTCAAGAATCCTTGTGTGTAGGCTAATTCCTCCTCGAGCTTGGCAATCTCGTCATCAACGTTCACGAAGGCATCGGCCGGGATGGTATAATTGATCCCACCAACGACAAAACTGAATGCAGATTTCTTCACTTCGCTTACGGTTGCGATCGCCTCAACATTGGCGAGCTTCATGATGAGTGCATCGAAGGCGGAATCGTGCGCCGTACCCTCGGCAATTTCAATGGTCAATACCTCTTTCGGAGCGATACCGTTTTCATTACGTACGGTACGAACACCGCTTACTACCTCCGCGAAGTGCGCATATGATTTTAGGATTGCCTGATCTTCCACTTTGAGAGTAGGCCAAGCGGCAAAGTTGATGGTCTGCCCTGCTTCACGCTCTGCAAGGTTTTGCCACAATTCTTCCGTAATGAACGGCATGAACGGATGCATAATTTCCAACAGTGTGTTGAAGATTGATTTGGTAGCCTCCAACGCTTCGGCTGAGATTTGATCGCCTTTCGCCGGTTTCACCATTTCTAGATACCACGAACAGAAATCGTCCCAAACTAGCTTATAGGTCGTCATCAACGCCTCCGACAATCTGTATTTTTTAAAGCTGCTTTCAAGCTCCACAAGAGCTTCACCAATGCGGTTGCGCATCCATTGCACAGAAAGTGACTCCGAAGCACTCATGCCCTGGGCGCCAGCCTCCCACATGCCTACCAATCTGAAGGCATTCCATACTTTATTCGCAAAGAAAGAACCCTGAGAACAGAGGTCTTCGTCGAACAACAGATCGTTTCCTGCAGGCGCAGTCATGAGCATACCTACACGAACACCGTCCGCACCGTATTTATCGATAAGATCTAGCGGATCCGGACTATTGCCCAAAGACTTCGACATCTTACGACGTTTTTTATCACGAACCATTCCCGTGAAGTATACATCCTTGAACGGACGTTTTCCTTTAAACTCGTACCCTGCCATGATCATGCGTGCTACCCAGAAGAAAATAATATCCTGTCCAGTGACGAGTGTATTGGTTGGGTAGAAATAATCTTCCTCTTCCTGATTTTCAGAGAATACGCTGTACGGCCATAACCATGAACTGAACCACGTATCCATAACATCTTCGTCTTGGTGTACCGCATCAGTACCAAGGGCTGCAACGGCTTCTGCTTTGGTCTTGCAAACGGCGACATTGCCCTCTGCATCGTACCAAGCTGGAATGCGGTGTCCCCACCAGAGTTGACGCGAAACACACCAATCTTTGATGTTCTCCATCCAGTAGAGGTACGTCTTTTCAGCGTGCGGAGGATGAAGGGTAATGTCCTTTGATTTTACGCCGTCAATGGCCGGCTTGGCCAAATCCGACATCTTCAAAAACCACTGCATACTCAGGCGCGGCTCAATCACTGCATCAGTACGCTCACTGCGTCCGACTTTATTTCTAAGGTCCTTGGTCTCTACCAATAGACCCGCCTCTTCAAGGGCTTTGGCTACTTTTTTACGTGCATCGAATCGATCCAAACCGGCAAATTCACCACCGTGCTCGTTCAGTGCAGCGTGTTGATCGAATACATCGATGACTTCCAAGTTGTGCTTCTCGCCCAACATTTGGTCATTCGTATCGTGTGCTGGAGTCACCTTTAGTGCTCCGGTACCAAATTCGATATCCACGTACTCGTCGAAAATAATCGGTACGGCGCGCCCTACTAGAGGAACGATGGCCTTCTTACCTTTCAAATGCTGGTAGCGCTCGTCTTCAGGATTCACACAAACTGCAGTATCGCCAAAAATGGTTTCAGGACGTGTCGTGGCAACTTGCAAAGCGTCATCGGATCCTTCAATCTTGTAGGTCATGTAGTAAAGACGGCTGTTCTCTTCCTTGTGGATGACTTCCTCGTCCGATACTGCCGTAAGTGCTACTGGATCCCAATTCACCATGCGAAGACCGCGGTAAATCATGCCTTTTTGGTGCAGGTCTATGAATACATCAATGACTTGCTCGCTGCGTACTTCGTCTAGAGTAAATGCCGTACGGTCCCAATCGCAAGAGGCTCCAAGGCGGCGCAATTGCTTTAGGATGATTCCGCCGTATTCATCGGTCCAATCCCAGGCGTGTTTCAAGAAATCCTCGCGAGATAAATCTGACTTTTTAATGCCCTGTTCGCGTAGGCGCTTTACCACCTTTGCTTCCGTTGCAATGGACGCATGGTCGGTACCCGGTACCCAACAAGCGTTCAAACCAAGCATACGAGCACGACGAATTAGAACGTCCTGAACCGTATTGTTCAGCATATGACCCATGTGCAGTACACCTGTGACATTAGGCGGCGGGATAACAATTGTATACGGCTCTTTATCAGATACTTCGGCATGAAAGTACTTATTGTCCAACCAGTGGCTGTACCACTTAGATTCAATTTCTCCCGGGGTATATTTTCCAATTTCGCGCATGGAAGTCGTTCTAATTATAAGTTGCAAAAATAAGCGCCTGCAAGCATCCAATGAACCCATAGGCTAAGAGATTGTTAATTTCCTTTGAAAGCCATTGCTTTCGAAGTACATTTGGAACTCTCAAACATTGAAATTGAACATGAAAAAATTCATCCTAACTCTAGCAGTGGCGCTATTCGGATTCGCTGCACAAGCGCAAGAGCAACCTACGGAAGGTGCAAAAATCCAATTCGCTGAAAAAGTGATCAACTACGGTAAGATCGAAAAAGGTGCTAATGGAACTCGTGTATTCAAATTTAAAAACGAAGGAACAGAGCCGTTAGTTCTGAATTCTGTGCGTGCTTCTTGTGGTTGTACTACCCCAAAATGGACGCGTGAACCAATCGCTCCAGGAGCAGAAGGAAACATTACGGTGAAATACGATACGAACCGTATGGGTAATTTCCATAAGACTGTTACCGTAAATTCTAACGCAACGAACAAAACAGTTGTGCTTACCATCAAAGGACAAGTAATGAACCCTGCGGCTCAAAAAACGACGCCTACCAAACAAGGCGGTAGTGTGATTGCCAAATAAGGCAAGATTGCGTCCCAATAATTTCAAGAAAGCCCCGTATTTTTGCGGGGCTTTTTTAGTACCAAAACAAACAGCAATGCCATCAATTTCGAAGAAAGGCACCAGCATGCCTTCAAGCCCTATCCGCAAATTAGTTCCCTTCGCAGAACAAGCTGAGCGCAACGGAAACAAGGTATATTATCTAAATATTGGTCAACCCGATATTCAGACGCCTGTGGAGGCACAGCAAGCCATAAAGGAGGCTGAAGTACCTGTCTTGGCCTACAGCCATAGCGCAGGATTTGCTTCCTTGAGAGAGGGATTAGCGAAATACTACCACGGTAAGAACCTTCCTGTAGAAACCGATGAAATCATTGTAACCACAGGGGGATCAGAAGCATTATTATTCACTTTTGGATCAGCAATGGATGAAGGTGATGAAATTATCATCCCAGAACCCTTCTATGCCAACTACAACGGCTTTGCTACAGCGAGCGGCGTTAAGGTAGTTCCGGTCGAAGCCAACATTGAAAATGGTTTTGCACTACCGCCTGTGGAGTTGTTTGAGGAGGCCATCACCGAAAGAACGAAAGGCATCCTCATTTGTAACCCGGGCAATCCAACCGGCTACTTGTACAGCAAGGAAGAGCTCGAGCAACTGAAAGAAATCGTACTTAAACACGACCTGTTCCTGATCGCTGATGAGGTGTACCGAGAGTTCACTTACGACGGTGAAGCTCATCACAGCATTCTTAGTATGGAAGGTCTTGAGAACAACGCTATAGTTGTGGACAGCTTTTCAAAACGCTATAGCATGTGTGGTGCAAGAATAGGTTGTTTAGTCAGCAAGAATAAAGACTTTATGGCGACTGCTATGAAGTTTGCACAAGCCAGACTTTCACCACCTACGTATGCACAGATTGCAAGTGAAGCTGCATTAAAAACGCCACAGCGCTATTTTGACGAGGTAAACGCAGAATATGTAGAACGTCGTAATGTATTGGTAGAAGGACTCAACAGCATTGAAGGCGTTTTCTGTCCAAAGCCCAAAGGCGCATTTTACGCAGTAGCTTCTTTCCCCGTGGAAAGCGCTGAACACTTTGCACAGTGGCTACTGAGCGAGTTCAATCATGAAGGGAAAACATTGATGATGGCCCCTGCGGCAGGCTTTTACGCCAAACCCGAATTAGGTGCGAATCAGGCGCGTCTCGCCTATGTGCTAAACACGGAGGCATTAAAAGATTGTATTGCTATCTTAAAAGCTGCATTAGAAGTTTACCCACACACCACTAGATAACCTACTGTGATTGTTCAGATAAACCAAAGCCTGGCGAAACTCAACACTTTTGGTATTGACCAGAAAGCGAGTCGATTGATATGGGCACATAGCGCAGATGAAATTGCGAACTATGTGAAGCACCACGGTGCTCCTACTCTTGTTCTAGGCGGCGGTTCAAATATGCTCTTAACGCAAGATGTACCTGGAGATGTACTCAAGGTAGACATCCACGGACGTCGTGTGGTATATGAAGACGACGATAAAGTACATATCCGCTTTGGGGCTGGTGAAAACTGGCACGAAGTCGTCCTGTGGACCTTGATGCAGGGTCTTGGAGGCATTGAAAACCTCAGCTTAATCCCAGGAAATTGCGGTACTGCACCCGTTCAAAATATCGGAGCCTACGGTGTTGAACTCAAAGATGTTTTCGTCAATTGCGAAGGGGTCATGGTTGAAGACGGTTCGTTTTTCCACTTGAATAAAGAAGAAGCCAAATTTGGTTACCGAAACAGCATTTTTAAAAATGACTGGAAGGGAAAGGCCATCATAACTAGGGTAACCCTAGAATTGACCAAAAGAAACCATCGTATTCGCACGGATTACGGCGCTATTGCATCGGAGCTTGAAAAGCAAGGCATTAACGAGCCTACACCAAAGCAGATCAGCGATGTAGTTGTGGCCATTCGTCAGAGCAAATTGCCTGATCCAAATGAAATAGGAAACAGCGGTTCTTTCTTTAAAAATCCAGTGGTTAGCACGGAAAAAGCTGAAGAATTAAAACAACGTTATCCAAATATGCCGTCCTACCCTGCCGAAGGCGGTACAAAGCTCGCGGCCGGTTGGATTATCGATCAATGCGGCTGGAAAGGATATCGTAAAAAAGATGCTGGTGTGCACAAGCATCAAGCGTTGGTACTTGTCAACTATGGGCAAGCGACCGGTGAGGAAATTCATTCGCTGGCAACATCCATCATGGAGGATGTCTACAAGAGATTTGGCATTCAACTAGAACCAGAAGTAAACCTAATATAATGCCTTCTGTTGCCTTTCACACCCTTGGCTGCAAGCTCAACTTTGCCGAAACCTCAACCATTGCAAAAGATTTCAGAAACAATGGATTTGAAGAGGTAGGGTTCAAAGAAGCCGCTGATGTCTACGTGATTAATACCTGCTCGGTTACCGAAAATGCGGACCGAGAATGTAGAAACATCGTTGGGCGTGCCTTGCGGGCAAATCCGGATGGATTCGTCGTAATTGTTGGTTGCTATGCCCAGCTCAAACCCAAGCAAATCATGGAAATGCCGGGCGTAGACCTAGTGCTTGGAGCCACTGAAAAATTCAATGTCACGCAATTCCTTGGAGCACTTGAGAAAACCGAAGGACCCGCACAGATGCACAGTTGTGAGATTGGTGAGGCAAATACTTTCGTAAGCTCCTACAGCGCTGGAGATAGAACTAGGGCGTTTCTAAAAGTTCAAGACGGGTGTGATTATAAGTGTACCTACTGTACCATTCCATTGGCTCGTGGTATTTCACGGAGCGATACTCTAGAAAACGTGGTTACAAGAGCGCAAGAGATCGCAGAAAAAGGCATTCCAGAAATTGTGCTCACCGGCGTAAATGTGGGCGATTATGGAAAGGGCGAATTTGGCAACAAGCGTCACGAAAATACGTTCATGGAACTCGTCGAAGCACTCGATCAACGGGTAGATGTAGATCGCATGCGTATTTCGAGTATAGAACCTAACCTGCTGCGCAACGAAATTATCGAATTCACCCATCGAAGTAAGAAGTTTGTACCGCACTTTCACATTCCACTTCAAAGTGGCAGTGATACGCTCTTGAAGTTGATGAAGCGCAGGTACATGAGCGGACTTTACAGACAACGTGTAGAAACAATCAAAGCTGCGAATCCAGACACTTGTATCGGTGTAGATGTCATAGTTGGCTTTCCAGGAGAAACAGAAGAATTGTTTTTAGAGACCTATAACTTCTTGAACGAACTAGACATCAGCTACCTCCATGTATTCACATACTCGGAGAGAGCAAATACCTTAGCTGCTGACATGGAGGGAGTTGTGCCAATTCCTGAGCGCAAAAGACGCAACAAAATGCTGCGCATTCTCAGCGAGAAGAAGAAAAGAGCTTTTTACGAAAGCCAGTTGGGTAAACGACGCCCGATTTTGTTTGAAGGCGAAAACAGAGAAGGGTATATGTACGGGTATTCAGACAATTACGTTAGGGTACGAACATTTTGGGACCCTGAATTCGCAAATAAAACCAAAACTTTTTGTCTTTCAGGCATTTGCGACGAAGGATTTGTTACCTTAGAGGTAGAAAGCCGCACCGCCAATGCCACTGATTTTTCTAGAATATAAACCGCTCTGTAGCGAACGGGAGTTTTCCAACTTCTGGCAATTTGTCTCTGAAGGACAGGTGAATGATGGTATGGTGAACGAAGCCAGGCTTTTTAAAATTCGCGAAGGATTGTTCATTGGCATGGTTGGATTTGAACCCGAAAACAGGTCGGCCGTCATGGAAATTTATGGCGACACAAATACCGACGGCAGCAATCTTAAATCGCTCTGTAAAACCATTCGACTAAAACATACGGCGAAAGAATTACTATGATAGACCTCAGCGTCCTCACTGAAAAAGCTTCCTTAGTTGCTAAAGAAGCTGGTACATATCTAAGAGAACGACAACGCAACTTCGACCGATCTGTGGTCGAGCTCAAAAGCATGAATGCACTGGTTAGCGATGTTGATCGATCCACTGAAGAACTCATCGTTCATCACCTAAAAGAGATTTTCCCTGAAGCAGGATTTCTCACCGAGGAGGAAACCACCCCCCAGAAAACAGATTCAGAGTACACTTGGGTAATCGACCCGCTGGACGGAACGACCAACTTTGTTCATGGGCTTCCCATTTACAGCGTTAGTATTGCGCTCTTAAGAGAGGGCTGGCCTGTTTTAGGTGTTGTTTATGAGGCAGGAATGGACGAATGCTTTACAGCCTATGAAGGCGGCGGTGCATTCTTAAATGGAAAGCGAATTTCTACCACAACAAGCGAGCGACTCGAAGACACGCTTCTTGCCACAGGATTTCCCTATTACAACTTTTCAAAGCTGCAGGGCTTCCAAGACACGCTGGCACACATGTATCAGCATACAAGAGGAGTGCGACGGATTGGAACAGCTGCAGTGGACCTAGCCTACACGGCCTGTGGTCGTTTTGATGGTTATTTTGAATACGGTTTAAGCCCTTGGGATGTGGCTGCGGGCGTGGTCTTGGTTAGAGAAGCAGGCGGTATTGTGACCGATTTTTCAAATAATAATGTCCCTGTTGCCTCAGAAAGCATTATTGCCGCGAACAAATCCATCCATCCACTTGTATATACTATAATAGAGCAAAAGATTGGCTAATGTCAGATTGTAGAGTTTGGGTACTTCCAGGTATGGGTGCAGATTCAAGGATTTTCAAATCGTTTAGATTTCCTTGGAACGCTACGTATTTGGAGTGGATTGAACCTTTGCAAAACGAATCGCTCTCGGCCTATGCAGATAGGCTTTTAGATAGATATCCAATACAGGAAAACGACCTGCTTTTTGGCTACAGTTTTGGGGGGATTGTTGCTCAGGATTGGGCCTCAAGAAACAAAGTACAACGCGTTGTACTCCTCAACTCATTACATCATGAAGCGCAGTTAAGACCTTTGTATAGAAACTTAGCAGCGACCGGTGTATTGAACTGGGCGCCAGAGGGAAGTATCATCAGAATGATCAAATTCATTGCTCGTCTAAACAGCCAGCCTTCGAGAACCTTGGATTTAGTATTGGAGACTATGGAGCAGTTTGAGTGTCAGTACTACCGCTGGGTCATGAAATCTGTCCTGAAATGGAAGCGTCCTACCCCATTGGCACCGGTAGATACTATCCTTGGTGAATTGGACCCAGTCTTTACGCTACAAAAGCCTTCTATAGACAGATTTTGGATCCTCGAGGGCGCAACTCACCTCAGCTTTTCATCGCACAGCACACAAATTTCAAATTTGCTGAAAGAAAAGGTGGACCCAGTACTCGTTTAGTACTTATCCGTTTATTTTTGGGTTTATGAAAATCGTTCCTACACCCATACCAGATCTTTTCGTAATCGAGCCACGTGTCTTTGGCGACCATAGAGGCTATTTCTTTGAGTCGTACAGCAAGGACCTATTTGAACGAGCTGGTATTTCTGCCGACTTCGTGCAAGACAACGAGAGCTTTTCCGGTGAAGGTGTAGTACGTGGCCTGCATTTTCAGTCGCCGCCTAAGGCACAAGGCAAGTTGGTACGCGTTCAGAAAGGCCGTGTAATGGATGTAGCTGTGGACATCAGAAAAGGCTCTCCAACTTATGGAGCGCATTTTAGCATTGAACTCAGTGGTGAAAACAAAAAAATGATGTGGATACCGCCCGGTTTTGCGCACGGATTTGCAACCCTTGAAAATGATACGGTCTTTTTGTATAAATGCACGGATACCTACAGCCCTGAGCATGAAGGCAGTTTACTGTGGAACGACCCTGACCTTGGTATTGATTGGGGTGTTTCAGCGCCTAAATTGAGTGCTAAGGATCAAATAGGCCCGGTATTAAAAGCATTCGACTCCCCGTTTATCTATGAAAAATAACATTCTTAGTGCCCTCATCGGTGCCGGCATCGTCTTGACGGCTGTGGCCATTGTGTCCTCTTCCACTGACGAACTTCATCCGGTAGAGGCACGTCCTAGTACGGTAAAACCCTTTGAATTGCCAGAGCAGATGAGTATTGCTGGGGAATCCATGCCTTTAGAGCGTCTTGATGCACAAGAGAGTTTAGATCGTGAGATTTTGGTTAACTCCTATTGGCAGAGCAATAACTTGCTCATGCTCAAGCGCAGCGACAAATGGTTCCCCGTCATTACACCCATCCTTGCCGATGAAGGCATTCCTGAAGATTTTAAATACCTCGCTCTAATAGAAAGCGGGTTGCAGAATATTGTCAGCCCTGCAGGTGCAGCTGGGCCTTGGCAAATCATGAAGACTACTGGTCGTGAAGCAGGTCTCATTATCAATAGCGAAGTGGACGAACGTTACCATATGGAAAAGGCAACGCGCGCGGCTTGTGCCTATTTGAAAGAGGCGTACGGGAAGTTTGGGAATTGGACCTTGGCGGCAGCATCGTATAACATGGGAATGGCAGGAACTGCACGTCGTTTAGACGAACAAAAGGTGAACAGCTACTATGATTTACGCTTGAACAGTGAGACTGCTCGCTACATCTTTAGATTGGCAGCCGTGAAGCACATCCACGAACACTTGAGCGAATACGGTTACGTATACCACCAGACGGAAGGGTACACACTTCCAGACTTTGATACTGTACAAGTTCAAGGTGAAGTCGCCAGTTGGGTAGATTGGGCGCAAGAACGTGGGATGACGTATAAGGACTTACGATTGTATAATCCTTGGATTCGTTCATCAAAATTGACCAATAGCTCAAACAATACCTACTCTATTCTCGTTGCCAAATAAGCATGAGCGAACAAATTGAAGTTTACGGTGCCAAAGCGCACAACCTGAGAAATCTGGATGTTAAAATTCCCCGCAATGCCTTGGTAGTAATCACCGGGCTCAGTGGATCAGGAAAGAGCTCACTGGCGTTTAATACTATTTATGCTGAAGGACAGCGCAGGTACATGGAGACGTTCTCCTCGTATGCACGTCAGTTCCTCGGGACGATGGAGCGCCCTGAAGTGGACAAGATTGAAGGACTGTCGCCTGTAATTTCTATCGAGCAAAAGACCACTTCAAGAAACCCGCGTTCCACTGTGGGCACTGTAACTGAACTAAGTGATTTCCTTCGTCTGCTCTATGCTCGTGCTTCTACAGCATTCAGCTATAAGACCGGTGAACAGATGGTCAGTTATAGCGATACTCAGATCATTGAGCTTATCGGAGAACGTTTCATGGGAAAAAGGATTGCCGTCCTTGCACCTGTTGTACGAGCTCGTAAGGGGCACTACCGTGAACTGTTTGAGCAGATTGTTCGAATGGGCTTTGTCCGCGCCCGTGTTGACGGTGTAATTGTGGAGGTGAGCAGTGGATTTAGACTGGACCGCTACAAGACGCACGATATTGAGATTGTAGTGGACCGCATTCGGGTGGCTGCTACGGCCGAGAATAGGATTGCCCAAAGCGTTGAAACGGCCATGGCCCACGGTAAAGGCACCATCGCCGTCATTGATCTGGACAGTCAAGAATTGGCCTATTTTTCGCGTCAACTCATGTGTCCTACTACGGGTATTGCCTATCAAGAACCTGAGCCAAACACCTTCTCATTCAACAGTCCTAAGGGGGCTTGTGTAAAATGCGACGGTCTTGGAACAGTGAAGGAAGTCAATTTAGATAAGGTTATACCGGATCCAAAAACTACCATCCGAAAAGGGGGATTTGCACCCGTTGGCGAATACAAGAAGAATTGGATTTTCAACCAACTAGAAATCATCGCACTCAAACACGGGTTCGATCTAGATACAGCCATCGAGGATATTCCAAAGGAAGCCCTCGATATTATCCTTTACGGGACCAATGAGGTCATGACTATTGACCACAAAGCTATTGGCGTTACAAAAGAGTACAAGGTCAACTTCGAAGGTGTGATCAACTTCATTGGTTCACAATCTCGGGAGGCTAAGAGTCGTGCTATCCAGCGCTGGGCAGATGACTTCATGGAAAATGTGGAATGTTCCAGCTGTAAAGGTGCCCGTCTCAAGCGCGAAAGTTTGCACTTCAAGGTTGCCGGACAAAGCATTAGCGATGTCAGTACCATGAGCCTAGTCGATTTCTCAGATTGGGTGCATAGTCTTGAGACGAAACTTGGCCAAAAAGATTGGACCATTGCAGAGGAAATCGTGAAAGAACTCAAGGCTAGAACGGCCTTCTTGCTCGATGTAGGTTTGGGTTATCTCAATCTAAACCGAAGTGCGCGCAGCCTTAGCGGTGGTGAAGCACAGCGGATTCGACTGGCCACCCAGATTGGATCGCAGCTTGTCAATGTGCTCTACATATTGGATGAGCCTTCGATTGGCCTGCATCAACGCGACAATGCCCGACTCATTCAAAGTCTAAAGCAACTTAGGGATATAGGCAATAGCGTTATTGTTGTGGAGCACGATAAGGACATGATAGAAACTGCAGACTTCATTTTGGATATTGGTCCAAAGGCTGGAGTGCATGGTGGAAACATTGTCGCTCAAGGGGGCATAGAAGAGATTCGAGAAGCCGACAGTATAACCGCAGAATACCTGAAGGGTCTTCGAGAAGTACCTGTGCCAGCAGAACGCCGTACACCTACTGGATTTATTCAGCTTAAAGGAGCCACAGGTAATAATTTGCAGAATGTGAGTGCAGAAATTCCACTAGGTATTCTGACTTGTATTACCGGAGTTAGCGGCAGTGGTAAGAGCACACTAATTAACGGTACGCTCTACCCTATCTTAAACCATCTAATCTTCCGTGCTGTAGCTAAACCACAGCCGTACAAGAGCATTGATGGCGCTGAACAAATCGATAAAATTATCGATATCGACCAAAGTCCAATTGGTCGTACCCCGCGTTCGAATCCTGCTACCTACACCGGTGTATGGTCCGAGATACGACAGCTTTTTGCCAACCTTCCCGAGAGTAAAATTCGTGGCTACAAGCCAGGACGTTTCTCTTTCAATGTGAAAGGCGGACGCTGTGAGACTTGTGAAGGCGGTGGTCTTCGTGTTATTGAGATGAATTTCTTGCCAGATGTTTACGTACACTGCGAGACTTGTCAAGGTAAGCGCTTCAACCGTGAAACGCTGGAGGTTCGCTACAAAGGCAAGAGCATCAGTGATGTGCTTGACATGAGTATCGAGGATGCTCTGGTATTTTTCGAGCACGTTCCTAAGATCAAATTAAAGCTTAGCACACTTGTCAATGTTGGCTTAGGCTATATACGTCTAGGACAACCGTCTACGACCTTGAGCGGTGGCGAAGCCCAACGCGTAAAATTGGCCACAGAACTCAGTAAGAAGGATACGGGCAATACCATGTACATTTTGGATGAACCTACAACCGGTCTTCATTTTGAAGACGTACGCGTGTTGATGGAAGTCATCCAACAGTTGGTTGAGCAAGGAAATACGGTCTTGATTATTGAGCACAATATGGACGTAATCAAGCAAGCAGACCACATTATTGACTTAGGACCAGAAGGCGGTTCAGGTGGTGGTAAGATTGTCGCTACAGGAACGCCAGAGCAAGTCGTGAAAAACAAGGACAGCATTACCGGTCAGTTTCTTGCACCAGAATTAAACTAAGCGCCTAGAAGTCGGTACGTTTTATGTACCTTATTGGGTAATAAACCTATTACCTATGAATACAATGAAACGTAAAACCTGGACCGAGATCAAATCCGACGATAGTTGGGCGTTGTTTAAAATCATGTCTGAATTTGTGGAAGGCTACGAAAGCCTGCGTCGTATTGGCCCTTGCGTAAGCATCTTTGGGTCGGCAAGAACGGACGCCACTGAGCCACAATATCTTCAAGCCGCGACGGATATCGCTGAGAAGCTGACGAAAAAGGGCTTTGGCATCATTACAGGTGGCGGTCCGGGTATCATGGAGGCTGCCAATAAAGGTGCCCAAAAAGGATCTGGACCGAGCGTTGGACTGAACATTGATCTGCCTTTTGAGCAGAGCAGCAATCCGTATATCGACCCGGATAAAAACTTAAACTTCGATTACTTCTTCGCCCGTAAGGTCATGTTCGTTAAATACAGCCAAGCGTTTGTAGTGATGCCGGGCGGCTTTGGTACGCTCGACGAATTATTTGAAGCGATAACGCTGGTGCAAACGGGTAAGATTGACCGCTTCCCTATCATCCTCTACGGTGCAGAGTTCTGGGAAGGCCTGAAAAACTGGGTAGATACTACCTTAAAAGGGACCGGAAAAATCAGTCCTAACGACACAGATCTCATTCGTATAGCTAACGATGCAGATGGGGTCGTAGAGATCATTGAAGACTTCTACCAAGAGAAAGGATACACCACCAACTTCTAAGGCTGTAGTATCAGCGGGAAGGTATGTAAGCCTTTATTCGATACGATTTTCAAGAGGTATTGTCCAGAAGCATAGCTGCCGCGAAGCTGCATCACTTCTTCGTGGACGGTGCCTCTTTCTAGTACCCTTCCACTTAGATCCGAGAGCACATAGTTCGCGCGATCTAGACCAGCAAGATGAATGAATCCATTAGAAGGATTTGGGTACATGGTGATTGCAGGCAACTGCTCATCATCGACACCAATATTATTGACGTTTAATAACGCCACACGCAGCGTATCAAATACTCCAGGTAGCCAATTGTAGGCTACCATGGTCTTGAAATAACCGCCTAAAGCGACAGATATAGAGTCGCCGCCGCTTATGGGCGTTCCTAAATCCGCTAAACCGTCGATGCTACTGAGGCCGTCGATATCCGCCACGTCAAACTCTACAATGGCATTACTCAGGGGTGCTCCTGTAATGCTGTCCACCACTTGAACGTGAACGCGAGAGGCACTTACATATTCAGGCTCTAAAACAAAAAGCCCTTCTTCGATATCGGAACAAATAATTTTTTCAGATTGGAAATACGGGTAAGCTCCCCAGTTTCCGTTGAAGCCATTTCCGAAATAATTTGGCGAAGTATCGTAATAGCCCACCTCAACAAGAAGCTCAGGGAACTTTGCATCCACAATCTGAACGCCCGAGGTGTAATAGGAAGTAACTACCCATTGCCCGTAGACGTGGGCATTGTGCGGAATCACTGTAGTACCGGGTAAAGATTGAATACGGTCCAATTCTGTCATGTTCGACAAATCGCTCACATCGTAAGCTGTTAAGAATGCACCGCCAACTTCATCCGTAGTGAACAATGTCTGGTTGTCGTCGCTGATCCAGGTATTGTGGGTAAAAGCATTTGGTGTGCCCTTTGAAGCCATCATGTAAGCGCTGTCTTTGGTAGCAACATCTACCACAACATAAAGTCCTTCGTAAACGGCAGAACCCCATAAGGTGTCTCCTCGAACCATACCGTCGTGGAGGTAATACGTATCCCACATGCCTACGTAAGTAGGATTCCACGGATCATCATTCAAATCAAAGATGAGTGCCCCGCCCTCGCGGATATTTGCCCCAAAAAGGTAGCAGTAACCGTTTTCATCGATGTACAGATTGTGCGCAGTCTTGAGCGTATCGTACCCGCCCAAGGTATCCGGAATGGCATAGTTAATCGTTTTGTACCTCGGTGTCGCTTGATTCACACTATCGAGATCAATGATCAATAATCCGTGTTCAGGAATGGTATTCCAAGCAAAGGGATTGTCGTGAGTGACATAGGCATAGTGCTCCCAAGTCTTTAAATCGCGCCAAATACTATACGGACCTTGGATAAATTGCTTTTTCTGAGGCTGGTTGCCGCCGATTTCAACGATACTCACTCCAGCTGTCGTACCCACTAAGGCATATTCCGTCCCAACAGAGTCGGTATACCCCCAGATATCACTATTGTCATTCATGTAGGTGGCACGACCCAGTAATGACATATTTAAGCTTGATTGACCGAATACAAAGCCTCCTAAGGCTAGGGTAAGTAGGAGGAGTATTTTTCTCATGTTAAAAGTCTAAAGTTATCTGTGGCGGCTCGTCCTCCCCTTCAAAAGGTTTTGGTGGCGGAGGAGCTGCAGCTGGAGGCGTATCTTCAATAACCGGACCATCCAAAACAGGTTCACTGACTTCAACAGCAGTTTCTGGTTCTGGTTCAGGCAACGGGTCCAATCCTACGACCTTATTGATTGTATCAGTCGTAAGTTGATTGCCCTTTGCCGCAATACCTTTCACCGCAATAAACTCACTCAACACTACTTTCTCAGGATCTTTCGCTTGTCCACCTTGTTTGCGGTAGACCATCTCAATCACCGGTTGGGTTGCATTTGACAAATAACTTAGCTCACTCTTCGCGTGGGCCGTGATGATGTTTGTTTCTCGGTCACCGCCTTCCCATTCGAAGCGCTTCACAAAGTACCTCGCTTTCTCGCCGTCAAAGTACACCGCACTGATAGGACGGTCGGCCTCTAATTTTTCGAGGTAAATCATATCCGTATCGAAATGCAGGGACAATTCCGGCACTATCACTCTGAGGGTACCGTTTTTCAAGCCGATCAGTAACCTGTCCTCGCCTTTGAAACTTCCTAATAAGCGCCCGCGTTCGTCGCTGTTTAGTCGTTGCACCGTTGGATCATACCATATCTTACGTGCCTCCAGGGTACTTTCTCCCTTCTCTTTAAGCTCAATACGCTTCACAGGGAACTTTGTGACTATGTTTCCTTTTGAAGCACGTCCTTTAATGGCTATATCTGCGAAGTCAAGGTCAATTTTCAATTTTTTCAGCTTGGCCAATTGACGCAACAACACCTGAACCTTCTCCGCTTCTCCATTAGGATTCACTGTGAGGTAGGTGATTTTAGAATTTGCATACCCCTGGGTGATGTCGTACTCGCGATCTCGGGTGATTGATTTCACAATGAAACGCTTCACATAGCTCACCTTCGATTTTCCGTCGAGATAAATGGCATTGTATACTGTACGTTCGTCGCCTTTCTTCCAGACAGCGACGTGTAAAATATCCTTTCCGAAGAAGGCTTTGTCTTTCACCTTGCTCACCGAATACTTACCGTCACGGCGGATAACGATGATATCATCGATGTCCGAACAATCGGCCACATATTCGTCGCGCTTCATGGCAGTACCTACGAAGCCTTCTTCTCTATTGACGTAAAGTTTTTGGTTACGGATGACCACTTTCGAGGCTTCCACGCTGTCAAAGGTGGCAATCTCAGTCTTGCGCTCTCGTCCTTTGCCAAATTTAGTTTTAAGGTCTTTAAAGTAGGCAATGGCGAACTCTACCAAGTGTGCTAAATCGTGCTTAACAGCGTCGATTTTACCCTCTAGTTCAAGGATCTTATCGTTCGCCTTATCTGTATCGAACTTCGATATGCGCTTGATCTTGATCTCCGTCAATCGGACAATGTCCTCCTGTGTCACTTCACGCATCAAATGGCCAATGTGCGGCTTGAGGCCTTTTTCAATAAACTCAAGTACTTGTTCCCAAGTCTCGGCCTCCTCAATATCGCGGTAGATTTTCTTTTCAATGAAGATGCGCTCAAGGGATGCAAAATGCCACTGCTCCTGGAGCTCACTCAATCGAATTTCAAGCTCGGCCTTCAGTACCTGCTTAGTCGCTTCCGTTGAACGACGTAGGATATCAGAAACGCCTAAGAACAACGGAGTATCCTCATGAATACTGCACGAAAGCGGTGCTATACTCACCTCACAGTTCGTGAAAGCGTAGAGCGCATCTATAGTCTTATCTGGGCTAATACCGTTGGGAAGGTGGACTAGAATTTCCACATTCTCCGCGGTATTGTCCTCAATCTTCTTAATCTTAATTTTCCCCTTGTCGTTGGCCTTTAAGATGGAATCAATCAAGCTCTGGGTGGTCGTCGAATATGGAATCTCCGAAATCACCAAGGTGTTCTTATCCTGCTGCGAGATTTTGGCACGGACACGAACTCTCGAACCGCGCAGACCCCCTTGGTAGTTGGAAAAATCTGCTTGACCGCCCGTTGGGAAGTCCGGGACCAATTTGAACGATTTGCCCTGTAACACCTTTACCGAAGCATCAATGAGCTCGTTAAAGTTGTGCGGTAAAATCTTCGTACTCAAACCAACCGCAATACCTTCTACACCCATTGCTAGCAGCATTGGGAATTTCATTGGTAAGTGCAACGGCTCGTTCGCACGGCCGTCGTAAGAAAGCTGCCAGTCAGTCACTTTAGGGCTGTAGGCCACATGCAATGCAAATTTCGTCAGACGCGCCTCGATATAACGTGGTGCGGCAGCTCCATCACCGGTAAGGATGTTCCCCCAGTTTCCTTGACAATCTATGAGCAAATCCTTTTGCCCCATCTGCACCAATGCATCTCCAATAGAAGCATCCCCGTGCGGGTGAAAGCGCATGGTTTGACCAATAATATTGGCCACTTTGTGGTAGCGACCATCGTCCATCTCCTTCATCGCATGAAGCAAACGGCGTTGTACAGGCTTCAAACCGTCATTCAATGCTGGAACGGCACGCTCAAGGATTACATATGAAGCATAATCCAAGAAGTAGTCTTCGTACATCCCAGATACCCGCGTAATACGGGTACCTTCTTCGTGCACTTGGTCCGATTGCATTTCCGGGCTAGGCCCATCCATTTGTGGATCTAATTCTTCGCTCATTAGTTCAGAAATTCTTCTTCAAGGTTTTTCTCAACCCTTAGATTTTCGATGATAAATTCTTGACGCTTTGGCGTGTTCTTGCCCATGTAGAAGGTCAACAGGTCTTCAGAACGGTAATCCTTACCAATCATTACAGGCTCTAAGCGAATGTCTTGACCAATAAAGTGCTTGAACTCGTCCGGTGAAATCTCACCCAATCCTTTGAATCGCGTAATCTCTGGCTTTGGCCCCAACGACCCAATGGCATCGTTCTTTTCCTCGTTGGAGTAACAATAGCGCGTTTCTTTCTTGTTGCGCACGCGGAACAATGGCGTTTGCAGAATGTACAAGTGACCTTCTTTGACCAATTCCGGGAAAAACTGCAAGAAGAAGGTAATCAGCAGCAGACGGATGTGCATCCCATCTACATCGGCATCCGTAGCAATGACGACATTGTTGTATCTCAGATCGTCCAAACCTTCCTCAATATTCAAGGCGGCTTGCAACAAGTTGAATTCTTCGTTTTCGTATACCACCTTTTTAGTCAGCCCAAAGCTGTTCAAAGGCTTGCCCTTTAGCGAAAATACGGCCTGAGTATTCACATCACGACTCTTGGTGATCGATCCAGACGCACTGTCCCCCTCGGTAATAAACAGGGTCGTTTCCAACCTTCTATCGCCTTTCGGGCTCGCTTTCTTATCGTTCAAATGCACACGGCAATCTCTCAACTTCTTGTTGTGCAAAGATGCCTTCTTCGCCCGCTCGCGGGCCAATTTCCGTATCCCTTGAAGGTCCTTCCGCTCACGCTCCGCACGTTGAATCTTCTTTAAAATGGCCTCTGCAACCTCTGCATTTCTGTGCAGGAAATTGTCTAGCTCCTTCTTCATAAAGTTGATCACAAACGTTCTCACGTGAATCTCGCCTGGTGCCATTTCAAGCGAACCGAGCTTTGTCTTCGTTTGAGATTCAAAGACCGGCTCCATCACCTTCAATGAAATCGCACCAATGACACAGCTGCGAACATCAGAAGCATCGAAGTTCTTTCCATAGAAATCGCGCATGGTTGCCACCAGCGCCTCACGAAGTGCGTTTTGGTGTGTACCCCCTTGCGTGGTGTGCTGTCCATTGACGAAGCTGTAGAACTGTTCGCCTTGCATGCGCTCACTATGCGTCAGCGCGACCTCGATATCATCGCCCTTGAGGTGAATGATGTCGTGCAACGTGTTTCCATCTAAATTGTCTTGCAGCAAATCCTTCAGACCGTTCTCGCTGTAGAATTTCTCTCCGTTCAAATACAGCGTCAAGCCAGGGTTCAAGTAGGCATAATTCCACAGCATCTTCTCGACGTATTCGAGAATGTAGCGGTAATTCACAAAGATCTCTGGATCTGGACGGAAGGCTACTTTGGTTCCTTTACGCTGACTGCTATCCGTGATGGCATCGTCTTCTGTCAACTTTCCGTATTCGAATTTTGCGCGTTTGGTCTTGCCGTCGCGGAAGGCTTGAACAATAAATTCTGTAGACAGCGCATTCACCGCTTTGGCCCCGACTCCATTCAGACCCACCGATTTCTTAAATGCTTTGCTGTCGTACTTCGCTCCCGTATTGATTTTGGATACAACATCAACCACCTTTCCCAATGGTATACCACGGCCGTAATCACGAACGATGACTTGTCCGTCCGAAATTTTAACCTCGATGGTCTTTCCAGCCCCCATGACAAATTCGTCGATGGAGTTGTCCAAAACCTCTTTCAGCAGGATATAAATACCATCGTCCGGGGACTTTCCATCACCCAGTTTTCCGATGTACATTCCGGGACGCAAACGGATGTGTTCATCCCACTCTAACGAGCGGATGTTGTCCTCGGTGTAATTCGATTGTTGTGACATATTTTTTGGAATCGTTAGCTCCCTAAAATAAAGAGATGCACTACGATTCCAAGCCCTCGAAGGAGGATTCTATACACAGGTTTTAAACATTGAAACGGAAGTGCATGATATCGCCGTCTTGGACCACATACTCCTTCCCCTCAACGCGCATTTTACCTGCCTCTTTGACAGCATGTTCACTACCGAGATTGTCGTAATCTGCGTAAGAGATGACCTCGGCGCGAATAAAGCCCTTTTCGAAGTCGGTGTGAATAACTCCTGCCGCCTGCGGTGCAGTGAAATCGCGCTTGATAGTCCATGCACGAACTTCCTTCTCGCCTGCAGTAAAATAGGTTTGAAGCTGAAGCAGGTCGTAGGCTGCACGAATGACGCGATTGACTCCTGCGTCTTCCAAACCAAGCTCTTCTAGAAAGAGTTGCTTTTCTTCATAGGTTTCCAATTCCGCAATGTCGCTTTCAGTGCTTACTGCAATGTGCAAGCAGCCTGCATGTTCTTCTTTGGCCATTACACGTACTCTTTCGACGTGTGCATTGCCTTCTTTCGCTGAACTTTCGTCAACGTTACACAGGTACAATACCGGCTTGTCTGTCAACAGTTGCATTTCCTTGAGCAAACCTATTTCGCGATCGTTGCGATCAAAACCACGAACGTTCTTTCCTTCCATCAAGAAATTCACCAAACGCTCCAAAGTCTCCACATTCAATTTTGCCTCTTTTTCGCCACTTTTGGCCATTTTTTTGGCCTTTTCGAGTCTTTTTTCGGCAGTTTCGAGGTCTTTTAGCTGTAATTCGATATCTATGGTTTCCTTATCTCGGATAGGATCGACACTTCCATCCACGTGAGTGACGTTCTCATTTTCGAAGCATCTCAAGACATGAATAATGGCATTGGTCTCACGGATATTACCCAAAAATTGGTTCCCTAAACCTTCGCCTTTTGAAGCACCTCTTACCAGACCCGCAATATCAACGATTTCCACATTGGCCGCCTGCACCTTTGCGGGATTCACAAGCTCCGCTAATCGTTCCAAACGATGATCAGGCACGGTTACCTGTCCCACATTGGGCTCAATGGTACAGAATGGATAGTTCGCTGCCTGTGCTTTTGCGCTTGAGAGACAGTTAAACAATGTACTTTTTCCGACGTTCGGCAAACCGACAATACCACACTTCATAAGTTGATGCTTTAGGCCGGCAAAGATATACTAGAATCTTGTTAGCAACGTGTGTATATATGGGAAGAGTTTCATTCGTTCTACCCCCTAGAATTGGCCTATTTTTGTTGGTATAAAAAACACGCATTTCTCATGTCACAAGAAAACCTTCAAGCCGTCGTATCACAAGTACGCAGGGACATTGTCAGAATGGTTCACGCCGTAAACTCAGGACACCCTGGTGGTTCCCTAGGTTGTGTGGAATACCTCGTTTCATTGTACTTCAAGCATATGAACCACAATGCTGCAGATTTTAAGATGAACGGTGTAGGTGAAGATGTATTCTTCCTTTCAAATGGCCATATTAGTCCCGTTATGTACTCAGTACTTGCACGTGCCGGTTACTTTAAAGTAAGTGAATTGGCCACCTTTAGAAAGTTGAACACACGTCTGCAAGGCCACCCTACTACGCACGAAGGACTAGAGGGTATCCGCATCGCTTCGGGTTCGCTCGGTCAAGGTTTAAGCGTTGCTTTAGGTGCAGCTACAGCCAAGAAGTTGAACGGCGACGATAGCATCGTTTTTACCCTTCACGGTGACGGTGAGCTTCAGGAAGGACAGATTTGGGAAGCTGCGATGTACGCTTCTGCGAAAAAAGTGGATAACCTCATCGCTGCGGTGGATGTCAACGAGAAACAGATCGACGGCTCAACGGACGAGGTTTTGGCCATGGGCTCGCTTCGCGCAAAATTTGAAGCCTTCGGATGGGACGTGATTGACGTAGCTCAAGGCAATGACCTTGATGCCATCGATGCTGCTATTACGGAAGCTAAAGGAAAATTAGGTCAGGGAAAGCCGGTGTGTTTATTGCTTAGAACCGAAATGGGTAATGGCGTCGACTTTATGATGGGCACCCACAAATGGCACGGCGTTGCTCCTAACGACGAGCAACTTGCAAGTGCGCTCGCGCAAAACGAAGAAACTTTAGGCGATTACTAAGACAGAAAGTCTTGAAAAAACTCACCGCCCTCATAGCATTCCTTTCTTGCACTGTGCTCTTCGCACAGCCAAAGCAAGAAGAACAGCGTCCACCGCTGACAAGGATTCTCTTTGTCTTTGATGGAAGCCAGAGCATGTACGGGCGATGGGAAACGGGCGCAAAGATTGATGTTGCCCAGCGCTTAATGGGGCAAATGCTGGACAGCCTCCAGGAGATTCAAGGCGAGGGCAATTTCCAATTGGCCCTTCGTGTATACGGTCATCAGAAACCTGTCCCTCCGCAAGATTGTTCAGATACGCGCTTGGAAGTTCCTTTTGGCAAAGGAAACATCTACAAGATCAAACGTGTACTTAAGAGCATCACCCCTAGAGGAACGACGCCCATTGCAGGTTCGTTACTCAAGGCCTCGAGCGACTTCCCGGCTTGTGAGGATTGTAGAAACATCATCATTCTGATTACGGACGGCGTTGAGGCTTGTGACGGAGACCCTTGTATTGTAAGTAAGCGTTTGCAGAAGCAGGGCATTATCCTCAAGCCGTTTGTCATTGGTATTGGTTTGGACGAAGATTTCAAAAACAGCTTTGAATGTGTGGGTACCTATTTCGATGCGGCCGATGAAAACACTTTTAAGAATGTCCTTGGAGTTGTGATTTCTCAAGCGCTCGACAACACCACAGCACAAATCAACTTATTGGACATTAACGAAAAACCAACAGAGACGGATGTGCCCATTCTTCTTTACGACCACACCTCTGGCAAGGTCAAGGAGAGCTTTGTACATACGCTGAACTACAAGGGTGTTCCCGATACGTTAGTACTCGATCCACTTATCGTGTACGATATGGAAGTGCATACTGTACCTCCAGTGCGCGTAGACAGTATTGTCATTCACAGTGGAACACACACGCACATTGGCGCCAATACACCCCAAGGTGAATTGGTCCTAAAGGCTTCTCCAAGAATGTCAAGCAACATCTCTTGTATTGTGAAGCCGCAAGGCAAGGAAACTATTTTGCACGTACAAGAATTTGGAACTGCCCAGAAGTACCTCAGCGGAACATATGACTTAGAAATCTTAACGCTACCGCGCATTATACAGAAGGGTGTGCACATCAAGGCAAGTGCCTCCACTACCATCGCTGTACCACCACCAGGAATGGTCACCATTCAGACCGGAGTGAGCGGCTTTGGAGCCGTATTCGTTCAACGCGAGGATGGGTATGAGTGGGTCGTCGATCTAAGCGACAGCAGCGAGCGTCAAGTATTCCAGTTGCAACCTGGCCAATACAAAGTAGTCTTCAGAAGCAAATTTGCACAGGAGACCGGATACAGTAAAAACAAAGAATTTAGAGTGAGCCCTGGCTCATCAACCATTGTGAAAATCAACTAAAATGAAGAAGTACACAGATTCAGGAAGTAAGGATACCCGTTCAGGCTTTGGGGCCGGTTTGGAAGAATTGGGTAAAACGAATGAAAACGTTGTAGCACTCTGTGCTGACCTTACTGGTTCTCTTAAAATGAATGCTTTCGCTGATCAGAATCCGGATCGATTCTATCAAGTAGGTATCGCTGAAGCAAACATGATGGGTATTGCGGCAGGTTTGACCATTGGTGGTAAAATCCCGTTCACTGGAACCTTCGCAAACTTCTCCACGGGTCGCGTTTACGATCAGATCCGTCAGAGCATCGCCTATAGTGGTAAAAACGTTAAAATCTGTGCTTCTCACGCAGGCCTTACGCTCGGTGAAGACGGTGCAACACACCAAATCCTTGAGGACATAGGTCTGATGAAGATGTTGCCGCACATGGTGGTTATTAACCCTTGTGATTACAACCAAACCAAAGCTGCAACTATCGCCATCGCAGCGCACGACGGTCCTGTATACTTGCGTTTCGGTCGTCCAAAAGTGGCAAACTTTACTCCTGCTGATGCCAACTTTGAAATTGGCAAAGGTGATGTGTTGACCGAAGGAACAGATGTGACCATCATTGCCACAGGTCACCTTGTATGGGAAGCTTTACAAGCTGCTGAAGCACTAGAGGCTGCAGGTGTAAGCGCAGAGGTGATTAATATGGCTACTATTAAGCCGTTGGACGAGAAAGCAATCTTAGCTTCTGCCGCTAAAACGGGATGTGTAGTGACGGCTGAAGAGCACAACCGTTTTGGTGGTTTAGGCGAGAGTGTTGCTCAGACGCTAGTAACCAACAATCCTGTGCCGCAAGAATTCGTTGCCGTAAACGACAGCTTCGGAGAGAGTGGTACTCCGGCACAGCTTATGGAAAAATACGGTTTGAATGCTGATGCCATAGTGGCTGCAGCACAAAAGGTGATTGCCAGAAAGTAATCCTTCACTTAAACCTTTAGTATCTTCCATTCATCTAAAGAACAATGGAGGAAACCAAGAATATCAAGAGCCTCCTATTGCAAGAGCAGTGGGAGGCTTCTTTTTTTGAAATCGTTGAGCAGTACAGCGAACGTCTACTCTATTGTGCCGTGGGAATTCTTAAGAGCGAATCCTTGGCGCAAGACGCCCTGCAAGAAGGGATGATCAACATTTGGAAAAACCTCCACAAGTTTAAGGGCAATAGCCATCCATTTACTTGGTGCTATGCCATTGTTCGCAATGCGGCTTTGAATGAACTAAAAAAGGAACAGCGACATATAAGTACCGATTTAAGTAGCGCCTATGCCGCACAGAGCTCGTCCGAGCTAAAATGGGACAGTGACCAGATTAATGCCAAGGTACAAGAAGTTCTTGTGGGCCTCCCGGAAAAACAACAGTTGGTTTTTGAATTGCGCTATTACCAAGATTTGAGCTTTAAAGACATTGCCGAACTCACAGGTACCTCCATAGGTGCACTCAAGGCGAATTACCACCATGCAAAAAACAAGATGGAAGAAAAATTAATTGGCCATTTAAACCTTCCCTAATTACACCAACTCTAACTATAAATGGACAAAAAAGAAACATATACAGCAAGCGATGCTCAATTAACAGAGCTCAAAGCCAAGCTTCACCGCATTCCGGAGCAGCATCTCGTGGACCGGACCTCGAGCCCTGTTGTTGCAATGAAGTCGAGCTACTTGACGCTTGTTCGATGGTCCATGACTGCCGCAGCCACCGTTGCCTTAGCCGTGCTCTTTTGGCCGAATACCTCGACAAATGAAAGTGACCTAACCGAAGAGTTGTTGACCGAAATGTACAGCCTAGGTTATGTAGAGATTGAGGATATGTACTCCTTTGTGGAGCCTGATTCGCTCGACTTCGCCGAAGTAGAGCTGGATACAGATGTATATTACGATTATTACCATTCAGATTACGAATACTTAGATTTATGAAAAAGACGTTGATTTTTGGCCTCTTGCTCTCAGCAGCAGCGGTCGTGGCACAGCCCAAGATGGGCGATCGTGCCGATCTTAAAAAAAAGAAAGAAAAGATTGAGGCCATTAAGGTGGCCTACCTCACCGAGGAATTAGAATTGACCGTAGCCGAAAGCCAAGCCTTCTGGCCGGTGTACAACGAGCGTCAGAACAAGGAACACGAACTCCGCGAATTGCAACGCTCAGGCTTCAAGAAATTAATTGGCGACGAGCCGTCGGAAAAAGAGGTAGAAAAAATGCTGTACTCTTTTGCTGACACACAAATCGCAATCGAAGAATTGCGCAAATCGTACCTCGATGATTTCATTGATGTGATTGGTGCTAAAAAGACTGCGAAACTCATGCGCGCTGAAAAGGAATTTGGCCGAAGAATGATGGAACGCATGAAAGGCAAAGACCGGCCAAGGGATAAAGGAAGACGTCCCGGACCAGACGGAGGACGCCCCATGCGCTAAGCAACTCATAAAACCACCCCTCTGGGTGGTTTTTTTATTGGAAGTAAGTGCATCCTAGCTTGATGTAAAACCTGTATTTTTGACGGTCTATGGCCGATATCAAATCTTTGTTTTTTGACCATGTTGCTCAAGTGGTTGGCTCTCCCAGCGCTCTGGTGATTGACCGCGCTGAGGGCAATTACTTGTACGACCCTGAAGGCAAAGAATACCTCGATTTTATTTCGGGAATCTCTGTGGCCAACCTGGGACATGGCCACCCCACAGTGGTGGCGTCTGTTCTCGAGCAGGTGAAAAAGCACATGCACGTGATGGTCTACGGTGAATTTGCTATTGGGCCGCAGGCAGAATTGGCTCAAAAAACGTTGGAGAAACTGCATCCTTGTATGGACCGCGTTTACTTCGTGAATAGCGGTACTGAAGCCATTGAAGCTTCGATGAAGATTGCCAAGAAATATACCGGTCGAAGCCAGTTCATCAGTTTTAAAAACAGCTACCACGGCTCAACACACGGTTCCTTGAGTATCCAAGGGTCTGATAAATACAAGGGCGGTTACTACCCGCTACTGCCCGATACATTACAAGCAAATTTTAATGATTTCGCTGTGCTTGAGCAGATTACTTCAAAGACTGCAGGCGTTGTGATTGAATGCATTCAAGCAGGCAGTGGATATATTCCCGCCGACCCCGCATGGATTAAGGCTGTGCGTGCCCGTTGCAGAGAAGTCGGTGCCTTGATGATTTTAGATGAGATTCAAACCGGCATGGGAAGAACTGGGCCATGGTTTGCGCATTTGGACTACGGCTTCTGTCCAGATATCATGTGTTTGGCGAAAGCCTACGGCGGCGGTTTACCTTTGGGCGCTTTTGTCGCTCCTGAACACATCATGAAAGTCATTCAAGTAGATCCAATCTTAGGACACATTACCACCTTTGGCGGTAACCCCGTGAGTTGTGCGGCTTCTTTAGGTGTTTTTGAGGCGCTTGAATCTTCCCCTGAACTCATGGCAGACATCCCGGCCAAGGCGCAGCAGATTCGAGATGTGCTCGTTCATCCTAGTATTGAAAGAATAAGCGGTAAGGGACTCATGTACTGCCTGTGGCTCAAGCCTGAAATAGACGGTTTTGCCGTCATCGCTCGCTTAGAAAAAGAAGGGTTGATTACCAATAGTTTCTTATTCGCGGAAAACGCCATACGTATCACACCACCGCTTACCATTACCAATGAAGAGCTTGATAGAGGATTGAAGCTCATACTTCGTGTAATCGAGGAACTGACGGCATAAATCAAATCTTTGTGGGGCCAATTGAGCACTAATGTTTTTCCCTTAAATTACCGCTCGGTAACACGCTAACACTCTAAACATGACCCGTAAAGTCAAATTAAGCTTTACGCAGATCTTGAACATGAACGTCGGGTTCTTCGGCATTCAATACAGCTTCGGTCTGCAACAAAGCGCAGTCAACCCCATTTATGATTTTCTAGGTGCCAGTCCGCATGAAATTCCATTGTTGAATCTAGCCGGTCCCATGACCGGACTTATCGTACAACCCATTATTGGTGCAATGAGCGACAAGACTTGGTCGCCAAAATGGGGACGCAGAAAGCCCTACTTCCTCGTAGGCGCCCTGCTCTGTTCCCTCGCGCTTTTCATCTATCCATTCAGCTCGTCTCTATGGATGGCAGCCGGGCTTCTGTGGATATTGGACGCAGGAAACAATACCGCTATGGAGCCTTACAGAGCTTTCATTGCAGATACCCTCGATGAAGAGCAGCAGCCTCTGGGTTTTCAAATGCAAAGCTTCTTCACAGGGCTTGGCCAAACCTTGGCTAACCTCAGCCTATTCATCTTCCCTATGATCTTTGTTGGGATGACGGGTAAACTCCCGACGTGGGTATTTGCCTCCTTCTTTCTTGGCGCTGTAATGTCCATTGGTACCATTTGGTGGAGCATGCGCAAAACCAAAGAAGTACCTCCAACAGACGAGGAAATCGAAAAAATAAAAGCCGAGCCGCTAAATGTACTTTCCCCGTTCAAAGATATCATCAGCGCCATAGGTAGTATGCCTAAGGTCATGTGGCAACTTGCAGCGGTCTACCTATTTCAGTGGTATGCCCTGTTCTGCTATTGGCAAAACAGCTCGAAAAGTGTTGCGCTAAGCGTTTGGGGAGCTACACCAGCGGATAATCCCGAGGCCTATGGTGAGGCTGTGAGTTGGACAGGGTTGGTGAACGGTTGGTACAATATTGTCACTTTCCTGACGGCCTTCTTATTGGTCCGATTCGCTAAAAAACATGGGGCCAAGATGGTGCATTTCGCATGCCTTCTTCTCGCAGCAGCAGGATTTTTGGCCTTCCCACACATCGCTAATAAAACGATGCTGTTTGTAGCTATCACAGGATTCGGTATTGGTTGGGCCTCCATGATGGGTATACCTTATCTAATGGTAGTGAATAACATTCCAAAGGAGCGCTATGGCGTGTATATGGGTGTGATCAATATGATGATTGTCATCCCGATGATCTTCCAAAACTTGAGCTTCGGATACATCCTAAAGAATTACCTGGGTAATGACCCAAGACAAGCCATTACCTTTGCCGGTGTTCTGCTCATCATTAGTGCACTACTGACGTTGCGTATACGAACAGAAAAGGCGCAAGGGTAAACAAGATTTACAGGATTAAAAAAGGCGCCCACATGGCGCCTTTTTTTGGTCTAAATTTTTCTACTCCTTAATGAATTTAAGGGTCCTTCCATCCTGCAGTCGCAATAAGTACATGCCTGAGGCGTAACTGGATATATCGATTGTGGATTGAACACTTTGGAAGGTGCCACGAGCAATGAGCTCCCCAGAGATATCAAGCACCTCGTAATTCAATGTGCCGCTAAGCTGATCCAATGAAATTTGAAGGTCAGTGCTTGCTGGAATTGGACGAAGAGAAATACCCGTCTCATATTCCTGAACATCCACGTAGTAGTACTTACACGCTGAGGTGTCTGAACAATACCCTGGCTTCACGATGATCGCAGCATAATATCCTGTATCAGGAGCCTGTAAAAACTCATTGCCTGGGTTGAGTGTATCCGCTCCCATGGTGGTATCCACAAATGCCCCCGTGTTACAGTTGAACCAGTAATACGTCGCCCCTAGGTCTGTCCCAACGAACATGCTCGCATCTGCAATTGGTGCAAGCCATATAGAACTTGTATCTACTGTTGGTAGAAACTCTACCCTACCGGTGACCATAGAATCACAGCCCAATGCCGTCACCCCATTGTAAATAACCGAACCTGTATCCGTACGCCAAGCATCCAAATAGAATACGCTGTCGCCGGCGCACAGTCCTGCAGCAGCAATGGTATTACTTACTGTGGCATTTACCTGTATTTCTTGCGCTACAACGGAATCACAACCGGCTGGAGTCGATAAAGAGTCATACAACGTAGTTGCCGACGAAACCCAAGTTCCGAAGATTTGAACGCTGTCCCCTTGGCATATACTCAGGGATGGCAGCGTATTTACTATTGCAGGGGTATACTGAACGCTTTGTTGGAGGACAGAATCACAACCTATGGCAGTTACTAGCGTATCTGAGTAAATACCTGGCTGGCTGACCCACTCACCAAAGATTTGAACGGAATCACCAGGACAAATACTCTGAGTAGTTAATGTCGTTGTTGCAATGTTGCACTGATTGATCAAGTTAATTGAGCCAAATCCTCGATTCGAACTCCCATGATTACCAAAGGACGTGCCTCCTTTTGCCCAGATAAGCGCAACAGAGCCTCCGTTAGCCGGAAAAGTATAATGATTGGTTGAAGCTCCTATACGTGCCCTCTCAATGTAGGCTGTACGTGTCCCACTAGAAGTTATAGCGCTGTAGGAAATAGATGAACTTAAGGTTGAGCCACCGTTCCACTGTCCCAATTTACGTTCCTGAACTGTACCATTGGAGTTCACAAGCATAATGTAGGTGCCATTCATGCCCGTACCGCCGAAGCCCACAGCGAAGTATCCAGAAGCTGGGCCGCTGATTTCTACATCAACCGAGTCGGTATTCGTATTCAGGGTAACATCCAAAGTAATGGTGGATCCTAAAGATGTGGATCCCTGGTATATCTGTGCTTGCAAGGTCATTCCAAGCAAAAAGGATAAACTGAGGTAGAGGTTTTTCATAATCAATTGATATCTACTAAAGTAAAAAACCCTCGGCGGGTGCCGAGGGTTCATATAAAATCTTAAAATTTCATTTAAGCTTCTCCAGTAGGACCGCCAAAGTTCAATGGCACCTGAGGAGGTTCGTGCGTCTGAACATTTCCGAAGTTCTGTTCGTAGCGACTTACATTGTCGTTCAAAGCACCTAGCAAACGCTTGGCATGCTCTGGAGTCAGGATGACTCTAGACTGTACTTTCGCCTTCGGCACACCCGGCATCATCTGAATGAAGTCCAAAACAAACTCTGTTGGGCTGTGATTGATTGCCACCAAGTTGCTATACACCCCTTGCGCCATTTCTTCACTCAACTCGATGTTGATTTGTCCTTCTTTCTGATCAGCCATGTTTACCTGCTTAAACTTATTCTACGTCTACGCTTAGCGTTTCTTGCATCTGCTCGTACTCTTCTTTCGAACCTACCAGCGTTGAGCGGTATTTCTTCAGACCAGTACCTGCAGGGATCAAGTGACCTACGATAACGTTCTCTTTCAAACCTTCTAGAGTATCCTCCTTCGCGTTTACAGCCGCTTCGTTCAATACTTTCGTAGTCTCCTGGAACGATGCCGCAGAGATGAACGATTTCGTCTGTAGCGACGCTCTAGTAATACCTTGAAGTACTGGAGCAGCCGTAGCAGGACGTGCATCACGCGCTGTTACAAGTGCCTTGTCTTCACGAGTCAAGATGCTATTCTCATCACGCAACTCACGAGAGCTGATGATTTGACCTACTTTCAAGTTCTCGCTTTCACCAGCGTCCTCAACAACCTTCATTCCGAAAATGTTATCGTTCTCCTCGATGAAATCTACTGCGTGTACTAGATTACCTTCCAAGAACAATGTATCCCCTGTATCTTGAATTTTTACCTTACGCATCATCTGACGAACGATTACCTCGAAGTGCTTATCGTTGATTTTCACACCCTGAAGACGATATACTTCCTGAATCTCGTTTACCAAGTACGACTGTACTGCCGTAGGACCTTTAATCGCTAGGATATCGTTTGGTGTAATTGCACCATCCGAAAGTGGCGTACCCGCTTTTACGAAGTCGTTCTCTTGAACGAGAATCTGCTTGCTCAAGTTGATCAAGTACTTCTTCACCTCACCAGTACGGCTTTCGATGATGATCTCACGGTTACCACGCTTGATCTTACCGTAGCTTACGATACCGTCGATGGCAGCAACAACTGCTGGGTTCGATGGGTTACGAGCTTCGAACAATTCCGTTACACGTGGAAGACCACCGGTAATATCACCTGCCTTCGCACTCTTACGAGCAATCTTTACAAGAATCTTACCTGCAGGGATTTCCTCACCTTCTTCCACCATCAAGTGTGCACCTACAGGCAATGTGTAGTGCTTCACTTCGTTTCCGTCACCGTCCATTACCTGGATGGTTGGAATCAACTTACGGTTACGGTTTTCAGAAATTACCTTGTCTTGGAAACCAGTTTGCTCATCAATCTCTACTTTGTATGTAGTTCCTTGGATAATATCCTTGTAAGCAATCTTACCTGGAGCCTCCGCAATAATTACTGCATTGTAAGGATCCCATTGAACGATCTCAGCGTCTTTCTTCACTTTCTGACCGTCTTTCACTTTCAAAATACCACCGTAAGGAATGTTGTTAGTCATTACTGTACGACCGGTCTTCACATCGACCAAACGCATTTCACCAGTACGACCAATAACAATCTTGTCGCCATCTTCATTATCTACTGTACGAACATCCTCTAGTTCAATCTTACCGTCGAATTTCGCTAGAATCTTGTTCTCTTCAGATACGTTACCTGCAGTACCCCCAACGTGGAAGGTACGTAGTGTCAACTGTGTACCCGGCTCACCAATAGATTGTGCTGCAATAACACCTACTGAATCACCTTGCTGCGCACCTTTGTTGGTAGCGAGGTTGGTACCGTAACACTTCTCACAAATACCGCGCTTCGTAGCACATGTCAATGGAGAGCGTACTTCTACGGTTTCGATGGCAGATGCATCAATCTTGTTGGCAATCTCCTCAGTGATGAGTTCACCTGCTTCGATGTATACTTCGTCAGTCAACGGATCAACTACGTCGTTCAAAGAAACACGACCGATGATACGCTCAGCAAGCGATTCTACGATCTCTTCGCTCTTCTTCAGTGCAGTTACCTCCAAACCACGTAATGTGCCACAATCTACCTCATTTACCACTACATCCTGAGCAACATCGTGTAGACGACGCGTCAAGTAACCAGCATCCGCCGTTTTCAATGCCGTATCCGCAAGACCTTTACGTGCACCGTGCGTTGAAATAAAGTACTCAAGGATGGATAGACCTTCCTTAAAGTTCGAGATAATCGGGTTTTCAATAATCTCACCACCTGCAGAACCTGATTTCTGTGGCTTAGCCATCAAACCACGCATACCAGAGAGCTGACGAATCTGCTCTTTAGAACCACGCGCTCCAGAATCAAGCATCATGTAAATTGGGTTAAAACCTTGACGGTCATTGATCAACGTGCTCATCGCTTCTTGCGTTAAACGAGCATTGGTGTTGGTCCATACGTCAATTACCTGGTTGTAACGTTCGTTATTGGTGATAAGACCCATGTTGTACGAAGCGAAAATGCCCTCCACTTCTTCCGAAGCTTCTGAGATCAATTTTTCCTTCGCATCCGGGATACGGATATCGTTCAATGAGAACGATAGACCACCGCGGAATGCTCGGCCGTAACCCATAGACTTGATATCATCTAAGAACTTCGCTGTAGCAGGTACATCCGTCTTCTTCAAGACATCAGCGATAATACCACGCAACGCTTTCTTAGTAAGTACTTGGTTGATATACGGTACACGCTCTGGAACTGCTTGGTTGAACAATACTCGACCAACAGTAGTCTCGATGAATTCCATCTTCATGGAACCATCCTCTTGCTCAACACGCCCCTTAATCTTAATCTGAGCGTGCAGATCAACAGCACCTTCATTCAAAGCGATTCCCACTTCTTCTGGAGAGTAGAATACCATACCCTCGCCTCTTACAGGCATGTCCTTAGTATTCTTCATGGATTTGGTCATGTAGTACAGACCCAATACCATATCCTGTGAAGGAACTGCAATAGGCGAACCGTTTGCAGGGTTCAAGATGTTATGAGAAGCTAGCATCAATACTTGCGCTTCCAAGATCGCAGCTGGACCTAGCGGCAAGTGAACAGCCATCTGGTCACCATCGAAATCCGCGTTAAATGCCGTACACGCTAGCGGGTGCAATTGGATTGCCTTACCCTCGATTAGCTTCGGCTGGAACGCTTGGATACCCAAACGGTGAAGTGTCGGAGCACGGTTCAATAGTACCGGATGACCTTTCATCACATTTTCTAGGATGTCCCAAACAACTGGGTCACGACGATCGATGATCTTCTTACCAGACTTCACAGTCTTCACAATTCCTCTTTCAATCAACTTACGTACGATGAACGGCTTGTAAAGTTCTGCAGCCATATTCTTAGGAAGACCACATTCGTGTAGTTTTAATTCTGGACCTACAACAATTACCGAACGTGCAGAGTAATCAACACGCTTACCCAATAGGTTTTGACGGAAACGACCTTGCTTACCTTTCAATGAATCTGAAAGTGATTTCAAAGGACGGTTGCTTTCAGTCTTAACTGCTGACGACTTACGAGTGTTGTCGAATAGACTGTCCACAGATTCCTGAAGCATACGCTTCTCATTTCTCAAGATCACCTCAGGTGCCTTAATTTCGAGCAGACGCTTTAAACGGTTGTTACGGATAATTACACGACGGTATAAATCGTTCAAATCTGATGTAGCGAAACGACCACCATCTAGCGGTACCAATGGACGAAGTTCTGGCGGAATCACTGGAACTACGCTCATCACCATCCACTCTGGATTATTCTCAATACGTGAGTTCGCATCGCGCAAGCTCTCTACAACCTGTAGACGCTTCAACGCTTCTTGCTTACGCTGCTGAGAAGTTTCCGTATTGGCCTTGTGGCGCAACTGGTAAGACAATTCATCCAAATCAAGCGTACCAAGTAGCGCTTGCACTGCTTCAGCACCCATTTTGGCGATGAATTTATTCGGATCCGAATCTTCTAAGTATTGGTTTTCGATTGGCAAACGCTCCATTGCATCCAAATACTCGTCTTCAGTCAAGAACTGCATGCGCTCTAGCGGGTTGCCCTCGTTATCTACGGCATTACCTGCCTGGATGACTACATAACGCTCGTAGTAAATCACCATGTCTAACTTTTTAGACGGCAATCCCAATAGGTAACCAATTTTATTCGGCAACGAACGGAAGTACCAAATGTGAACGACAGGAACCACCAATGAGATGTGTCCTACACGATCACGACGTACTTTCTTTTCAGTCACCTCAACACCACAACGGTCACAAACAATACCCTTGTAACGGATACGCTTATACTTTCCACAAGCACACTCGTAATCCTTAACAGGACCGAAGATGCGCTCACAGAAGAGACCATCACGCTCAGGTTTGTGCGTACGGTAGTTGATTGTTTCTGGTTTCAAAACCTCTCCATGACTGTTTTCAAGGATGGTTTCTGGGGCAGTCAACGAGATTGTGATCTTGTTGAATGCGCTGTTTTGATTTTTATCGCTTTTTCTTAGAGCCATAATGCGATTGTATTAAAACCCGAGGCCGTAGCCTCGGGGATTATTCATTTTTAGTCCAACGTTACTTTCAATCCTAAACCTTTCAATTCATGTAGCAATACATTGAACGATTCTGGAATACCTGGAGTCGGCATGCGCTCACCTTTCACGATTGCCTCATAGGTCTTCGCACGACCAATAACGTCATCCGATTTTACTGTGAGGATCTCACGCAAGATGTTAGCAGCACCGAAGGCCTCAAGTGCCCATACCTCCATCTCACCGAAACGCTGACCACCAAACTGAGCTTTACCACCCAACGGTTGCTGTGTAATCAATGAGTATGGACCAATAGAACGAGCGTGCATCTTGTCATCAACCATGTGACCTAGTTTCAACATGTAGATAATACCTACTGTTGCTCTTTGATCAAACGGCTCACCGGTACCTCCATCGTACAATTGTGTGTGACCGAATTCAGGAAGGCCTGCCTCGCTCACGTACGAAGAGATATCGTCAAGTGACGCACCGTCAAAGATTGGTGTAGCAAAGTTTTTATCAAGCTTTCTACCCGCCCAACCTAGTACAGTTTCGTAAATCTGACCGATGTTCATACGAGAAGGTACACCTAGTGGGTTCAATACGATATCCACTGGAGTTCCATCTTCCAAGAACGGCATGTCTTCATCACGAACAATTCTCGCAACGATACCTTTGTTACCGTGACGACCTGCCATCTTATCACCCACTTTCAGCTTGCGCTTCTTAGCAATGTATACTTTGGCCAATTTCACAATACCTGCTGGTAATTCATCACCTACTGTAATCGCAAAACGCTTACGGCGGTATGAACCCTGGATATCATTTACTCGAATCTTGTAATTGTGAATCAACGTATCGATTTTGTCGTTACGAACGTCGTCAGTCGTCCACTTACCACCTACGATACGGCTATAATCTTCAATTGCGTTCAAGGCTTTTAACGTAAACTTCGTTCCCTTAGGAATTACATCTTCGTTAAGATCATTGATGACACCTTGAGAAGTCTTACCCTGAACCAAAGTGCTCAATTTAGAAACGAACACCGACTTCAATTCTGCCAATTCAGCAGCCATTTCAAGATCGAGTTGTGCGATTTCTTCTTTGTCTTCAGCACGTTGACGCTTGTCTTTAACCAAACGCGTAAACAACTTCTTATCGATTACCACACCATTTAAAGATGGAGAAGCTTTCAATGAAGCATCCTTAACGTCACCAGCCTTATCACCAAAGATGGCACGAAGCAGTTTCTCTTCTGGCGAAGGATCGCTCTCCCCTTTCGGCGTAATCTTTCCGATGAGGATATCACCTGGCTTGATTTCAGCACCTACACGGATGATACCGTTTTCGTCAAGGTCTTTAGTCGCCTCTTCGCTAACGTTTGGAATATCAGCTGTCAATTCTTCAGCACCCAATTTCGTATCTCGTACTTCCAAAGAGTACTCGTCAATGTGGATAGAAGTAAAGATGTCTTCACGTACTACACGCTCTGAGATTACAATAGCATCCTCAAAGTTGTACCCTTTCCAAGGCATAAATGACACAAGCATATTACGACCCAAGGCAAGTTCACCTTTCTGAGTTGCGTAACCTTCACAAAGAACTTGGCCGAACTCAACACGATCGCCTCTCTTAACGATTGGCTTCAAGTTGATGGTTGTTCCTTGGTTGGTCTTCTGGAACTTCACCAAATGGTACGTCTTCACGTCTTCTTCGAAGCTTACTGCGCGATCTTCTTCGCTACGATCGTAACGAATCTGGATCTGCATAGAATCTACGTACTCAACAGTACCTGCTCCTTCAGAGTTGATCAATACACGTGAATCTGTAGCTACTTGTCTTTCAAGACCAGTACCAACGATAGGTGCTTCAGGACGTAAAAGTGGTACAGCCTGACGCATCATGTTCGATCCCATCAATGCACGGTTTGCATCATCGTGCTCAAGGAACGGAATGAGGGATGCAGAAATAGAAGCAATCTGGTTTGGCGCAACGTCCATGAAATCAATGGTCGTTGGCTCAACAACTGGGAAGTCACCTTCCTCGCGAACTTTTACCTTCTCATTGATGAATGTTCCGTCTGGGCTGATTGGAGCATTCGCCTGAGCGATAACTTTCGCTTCCTCTTCTTCTGCACTTAAGTATTGTGGTGCTTCATCAACAACAACTTTACCTTCTTCAACTTTGCGGTAAGGTGTTTCGATGAATCCCATAGAGTTCACTTTGGCATATACACAAAGTGAAGAAATCAAACCAATGTTCGGACCTTCTGGAGTTTCGATAGGACACAGACGACCGTAGTGCGTGTAGTGAACATCACGAACCTCGAAACCTGCGCGCTCACGAGAAAGACCACCAGGCCCTAATGCTGAAAGACGACGCTTGTGCGTAATTTCTGACAATGGGTTGGTCTGGTCCATGAACTGGCTCAGCTGGTTGGTACCGAAGAAAGAATTAATCACAGAAGACAATGTCTTCGCGTTGATCAAATCAATTGGAGTAAATACCTCGTTGTCACGAACGTTCATACGCTCACGAATTGTACGCGCCATACGAGCAAGACCTACACCAAACTGGTTGGCCATCTGCTCGCCTACAGTACGTACACGACGGTTACTCAAGTGGTCGATATCGTCAATCTCAGCCTTCGAGTTAATCAACTCAATCAAGCGCTTGATGATTTCAATAATATCGCCTTTTGTCAATACCTGAGAATCTTCGTCAGAACCTTCGTACAATTTCTTGTTCAAACGGTAACGACCCACCTCACCAAGAGAGTAGCGTTGCTCAGAGAAGAATAATTTATCGATAATACCACGAGCTGTTTCTTCATCAGGCGGTTCCGCGTTACGCAACTGACGGTAGATGTGCTCTACAGCCTCTTTCTCCGTATTCGTTGGATCCTTCTGAAGGGTATTGTGGATGATCGCGAAGTCTGAAGATGCAATATCTTCTTTATGAAGAAGGATAGTACTTACTTCAGCATCAAGGATTTCTTCAGTGTGCTCTTTATCAAGAATCGTATCGCGGTCCAAAATAACCTCGTTACGCTCGATAGATACAACTTCACCGGTATCCTCATCTACGAAATCTTCAATCCACGTCTTCAATACTCTCGCAGCAAGTTTGCGACCAATAGAACGCTTAAGTGCGGCTTTGCTCACTTTAACTTCTTCTGCAAGGTCAAAGATTTCAAGAATGTCTTTGTCTCTTTCGTAACCGATCGAACGAAGTAGCGTCGTTACAGGCAACTTTTTCTTACGGTCGATGTATGCATACATCACTTGGTTGATATCCGTAGCGAATTCAATCCAAGATCCTTTAAACGGAATAATACGGGCTGAATAGAGTTTAGTTCCGTTTGCATGGTACGACTGACCGAAGAAAACACCTGGTGAACGGTGCAACTGGCTCACAATAATACGCTCAGCACCGTTTACGATAAAGGTGCCTCGTGGAGACATATAAGGGATAGTTCCGAGATACACGTCTTGAACAATCGTTTCAAAATCTTCGTGCTCTGGATCCGTACAGTACAATTTTAGACGCGCCTTCAATGGAACACAGAATGTCAAGCCACGCTCGATACATTCGCGCTCTGAATAACGCGGTGGATCTACAAAGTAGTCCAAGAACTCAAGAACGAAGTTGTTTCTTGAATCCGAAATAGGGAAATTTTCCGCAAATACGCGGTGAAGACCTTCTTCTGATCTTTCTGATGGCTTCGTCTCAATCTGGAAGAAGTCCATAAAGCTCTTCAACTGAATGTCTAGAAAGTCCGGGAATGCCGTCTTAATAGCAGTTGATGAGAAGTTGATTCGCTCCTGTGGAGCATTAATTTGGTTTACCATTTCAGCCCAAAATGTTAATTAAACACAAAAAGGTTTAGGTCTAAGGGGACCTCCCCAAAGACCTAAACCGGATAACCTAGCAGGTGATCAATTACTTGATCTCTACTTCAGCACCAGCCTCTTCAAGCTGTGCTTTCAAAGCTTCTGCTTCGTCTTTTGATACGCCTTCCTTCAATGCAGCAGGTGCGCTATCTACTTTTTCTTTCGCTTCTTTCAAGCCAAGTCCAGTCATTTCCTTAACAAGCTTAACTACAGCAAGTTTAGAACCGCCAGCAGCTTTCAAGATTACGTCGAACTCAGTTTGCTCCTCGCCACCGCCAGCTTCGCCGCCAGCTGCAGGACCAGCAACAGCTACTGCAGCAGCAGCCGGCTCGATGCCATATTCTTCTTTCAAGTAATCTGCCAATTCAGATACTTCTTTCACTGTCAAGTTTACTAGAGCATCGCCCAATTCTTTGATATCAGCCATTTTTAGTAAAATTTAAAAAGTTTAATTCTTAGTTATTTGTTATTCAAGGAATTACGCGTTGCGCTCTTCCAAAGTTTTTAGGAGACCAGCAAGGCTTCCACCGGCACTTTGAAGTGCAGAAACAACGTTTTTCGCAGGGCTCTGGAGCAATGTTAATACATCTCCAATCAACTCTTCTTTAGACTTGATTGCAGTTAACATTTCCAAGTTTTCATCACCTACATAAACGCTTTCTTCAATCCAAGCGCCTTTCAAAACTGGCTTGTCGTTCTTCTTACGGAACTCTTTAATGAGTTTCGCAGGAGCGTTACCAGCTTCAGCAAGCATTATACTAGTGTTTCCTTTCAATACGTCGTAAAGACCATCAAAGTCTTTCTCAGACGCATCCATAGCTTTCTTGAGCAACGTGTTCTTAACCACAGTCAGCTTGATACCTTTACCAAAGCTTGCTCTGCGCAAGCTAGAAGTTGTATCCGCGTCTAGTGCAGCGATATCCGCCAAGTAAATTGTTGGAGTATCGTTAAGAATAGTCGTTAGCTCTTCGATTTGAGTAAGTTTATCTTCTCTTGTCATGATGCTTTCCTCGTTTAAGATTATGAAACTGACTTAGCATCTACAGCAATACCCGGAGACATTGTTGAAGACATGTAAACAGATTTCATGTACGTACCCTTCGCCGCAGACGGCTTGAGCTTGTTCAATGTTCTGATCAATTCCTCAGCATTCTCTTGAATTTTCGCTGCATCAAAAGATACCTTACCTACTGCTGCGTGAACAATACCGTAACGATCTACTTTAAAGTCGATCTTACCAGCTTTCACTTCACCTACAGCTTTTGCTACATCCATAGTAACGGTACCAGACTTAGGATTCGGCATCAAGCCACGAGGACCCAATACACGACCCAAAGGTCCAATCTTACCCATTACTGAAGGCATTGTAACGATCACGTCAATGTCCGTCCAACCGCCTTTGATTTTCTCGATGAACTCATCAAGGCCCGCGTAATCAGCACCTGCTGCTTTTGCTTCTTCCACCTTATCTGGTGTTACTAAAGCCAAAACACGTACGCTCTTACCAGTTCCGTGAGGAAGACTTACCACGCCACGAACCATTTGGTTTGCTTTACGTGGGTCAACACCCAAACGAACTGCCAAGTTAACAGATGCATCAAACTTAGTGCAGTTTACCTCTTTAACTAAGGCCGCTGCTTCGCTTACAGAGTATACTTTACCCTTTTCAAGTTTAGCGAGCGCGTTTTTCATGTTTTTCGTCAATTTTGCCATTGCTTCAAACTTTTAATTAAAACGGCTTCTCGCCTGTAACAGTTATACCCATACTTCTTGCAGTACCAGCAATCATAGACATTGCTGATTCAACGGTAAAACAGTTCAAATCAACCATTTTATCCTCTGCAATCTTGCGAACAGCATCCCAAGTAACTTTAGCAACTTTACTACGGTTAGGCTCTGATGATCCCTTCTTGATCTTTGCAGCTTCCAACAATTGAACTGCTGCTGGAGGTGTCTTAACGATGAAGTCGAAGCTCTTATCTGTATATACAGAAATCACTACCGGCAACACCTGTCCCATTTTATCCTGTGAACGAGCATTAAACTGCTTACAGAACTCCATGATGTTGACACCCGCAGCACCCAATGCTGGACCTACAGGAGGAGAAGGGTTAGCTTGGCCACCACGGACCTGAAGCTTTACTACTTTACTAACCTCTTTTGCCATTTCTTGTTATTACTATTTAGCGTTGTTGTTGTGGCCGTTTCTCTAGTTGGAAGCATGAAAAACGAACCTATATATAGTCTCACATCTATATCAATTATAACTTCTCCACTTCCGTGAAGCTCAACTCAACAGGAGTCTTACGACC
>JBMZBC010000017.1:0-43227 GCA_049611965.1 Schleiferiaceae bacterium
TGAGCCAAGCTAAATTTCGCCTCGAAAACCTCATCGAATGCGGTACGGGAACACTTGAAGTGAAAAGCGGCTATGGTTTGGATCCTGAGAACGAGTTGAAGCTTTTGCGTGCCATAAAAGCACTTAATGACCAAAGTCAAGCTACACTAGTCCCGACCTTCTTGGCTGCGCACGCGCTTCCTGCTTGGGCGAAAGCGCAAAGTATGAACGATGCCAGCTACACCAAATACATGTTGGACGAGTGTCTTCCTACCATAAAAAACGAAAACCTCGCACTATTTTTAGACGGCTTCATTGAGCGCGACTATTTCAGATTGGACGCTTTACAGCATTTGATCGACGCCAGTACGAATAGCGGATTGCCACTGAAGATTCACGTCAATCAGTTTTACGACATCGGCGGTATTCAAATGGCGGTAGAAGCCGGTGCCTTAAGCGTCGACCACCTCGAGGTGATGAGTCCTGAGGCCATTCAAGCCTTACACGGCAGCGACACCATAGCTACCCTCCTGCCTTCTTGCAGCTACTTCCTTGGCATTCCGTACGGTCCTGCTAGAGAACTCATTGAGAATGACACCGTCGTCGCATTGGCAACAGATTATAACCCAGGTTCTTCCCCTGGAGGAAACATGCAGCTGGTGTGTAACATGGCTTGCGCCAAGATGAAGATGACGCCTGCAGAAGCTTTGAATGCAGCCACCATCAACGGTGCTGCCGCGCTAAACCTGAGTGACTGCAAAGGCTCCATCGCCGTGGGTAAGGATGCGGATCTATTGATCACAAAAGCCATCCCATCGCTGGAGTATCTGTGTTACGATTTCGGAACCAATCACATTCAAACCACCATTTTAGGTGGACAGACCCAATGAGCACAGTATTAGAACATTACACAAGCGAAGATCTCCTTAGTCGCACCTCTGTCCGCCCAGGCGAAGAACGACTGGGTGAACGCATTGCAGCAGTTAGCGAGGCCGATTGGACCAGCGCTGATTCTCTTCCATTCAAATTCATTGTCGTAGGAGTAGAAGAAGATTTCGGTGTGCGTGCCAACCACGGTCGCGGCGGAGCAAATCGCGCTTTCCAAAGCTTCTTGAGTTATTTCCTGAACATGCAGGTGAACCGCTTCTTCCCAAGCGACGCAGTAGCAGTTCTAGGAGCAGTAGTTCCCACCACAACCATAGAAAACGATCAGATAGACGCGCTGCGTGAAGCCACTGCAGCAAACGACCATACGGTGAGCGCTGTAGTACGTAGAATCACTGAATTAGGGGCCATCCCAATTGTCATTGGTGGAGGTCATAACAATGCGTACGGGTGTTTGAAAGGCAGTAGCGAAGCAAAAGGACGCGCCATCAACTGCCTGAATATTGACGCTCATACAGATTTGAGAACGACTGAAGGCCGGCACAGCGGCAACGGCTTTACCTATGCGGCAGAAGCAGGTTACATGGCAAATTACTTCATGTTTGGCCTTCAAGAGAATTATACGCCAGAATACATTTGGCAAACCATAGAGCACAACGATGCCTACAATGTGGCAAGCTTCGAGGATTTACAATCGGGTGAATTGACCCAAGATGAAGCACTCATACATGTTGCCGAACATTTGGGGATGGAATATGGATTGGAATTGGACGTGGATGCCATTGCAAACTTCCCTTCCAGTGCACAGAGTATCAGCGGATTTTCCTTTGATCAGGTCCGCCAAATCATCTACGCGCTCGATATGCTGCCCCATTACTTCCACCTTTGCGAAGGCCGCGTAACCTCAGAAGAGGAACATGCCTCGGTCGGAAGAGGTTTAGCACTTCTCGTGTCCGATTTTATCAAAGCACACATCTTCAGCGAATAACATGAGCTACCGGATAGAATGCATACCCAACGTGAGTACTGCCGATCCAGCAATCCTTCAGCGCATTGCTGCAGCGATCGAAGCTACCGAGGGGGTAACGCTGCATTTTGTCGACCCTGGTAAAAGTGCCAACCGTACGGTATTCACCTACCTAGGCCCCGTAAACCAAGTCCTCAAGGCTACTGAAGCACTCTTTGCCATTGCCCTGAGTGAGATCGATATGCGCCAGCACCAAGGCGTTCACCCGCGAATGGGCGCTGTGGACGTTTGTCCCTTCGTTTTACTGGACGATGAATCCAACGCTAAAGACTTATTAGAGCGTGTTCGCGTATTCGCGCGAGAAATAAGTACGAAACACGATTTGGCCATCTACGGCTACGAGCACCTCGCGAGCAGCCCAGAGCGGAAAAACCTCGCTGCAGTGCGCCAAGGAGAATACGAAGGTCTTGAAGAGAGATTTGCTGGAGGCGACCTGCCCGACTTTGGCCCACAGAGGTTCACCTCAGCCGTGGCCTTACACGGTGCGACGGCGATAAGTGTGCGCCCCTTGATGGTGGCTTACAACGTGAATCTAAAAGGTGGCGAGCTTAAGGAACGACTGAAGGCAGCAAAGACAATTGCTGGAAAAATTCGAGAGCGCGACGGGGGTATGCCGGGAGTCAAAGCCATAGGTTGGTATTTACCAGATTTCGATCTCGTTCAGGTCAGCTGCAACCTCACCAAGCCAAATGAAGCAGGAGTTTGTGAGGTGTTTACTCGCGTCCAAGCGTTAGCGTATCAAATGGGCTTTGAGGCCCCCTCTTCAGAATTAATTGGTTGCATCCCTCAAAGCCAATTCACCACGATGACCGCCGAGGAATTGGGTTTCGGTCAACTGAAGCCTTTTGAAGGAAATCGTATACTACCTTTATAAGTAAGTTTTAAAGATACAGATGGCACGATTTTTCCTACTAAAGTGCCAACAAAATACCTTCTATGAAAATTAGAATAGCAGCGGTACTACTGCTCATTTCAAGCGCACTATGGGCGCAAAACCGCACTATAAGCGGCTACATCACCGACTTTGAGACCGGTGAAGCGCTTATTGGTGTAAATGTTTGGGCACCTGAATTAAAATTGGGTACCTCTTCAAACAATTACGGGTTCTACTCGCTGACGCTGCCCCAGGGAACGCATGTCGTGCGCCTGACCTACATTGGGTATAAGAACAACCAATTTGAGATTGATCTTTCCAAAAATGTGGAGTTTAATTTCCGCCTAAAACCTTCTAGCAATGTGCTGAACGAGGTTGATGTTGTTGCTGCTGAAGGACAGAAGATTCAAGAACAAGTTCAGATGTCGAAAATGGAAGTTCCCATTAAGCAACTGAAATCCCTTCCTGCCATCCTAGGTGAGGTGGATATTATGAAAACCTTACAGCTATTGCCGGGTGTGCAAAGCGGTGGCGAGGGAACTTCAGGGTTGTACGTCCGCGGGGGCTCGCCCGATCAAAACCTTATCCTCTTAGACGGCGTACCGCTGTACAATGTGAACCACCTCTTCGGATTCTTCTCGGTCTTCAATGCCGATGCCATCTCCAACGTAAGCCTTACCAAAGGTGGATTCCCGGCACGCTACGGCGGTCGATTATCTTCTGTATTGGAGATCAATATGAAAGAAGGGAACATGAACGAGTTCCACGGGGATGCTACGGCATCGCTTATCTCTTCAAAATTGACACTAGAAGGACCGCTGATTAAGGACAAAGCATCCTTTATGATCAGTGGTCGTCGTACCTATGTGGACATTTTAGCACAACCCTTTTTCAATAGCTTAAATAACGCGAATCCGAACCAACAAACTGATCCGCGCTACTACTTCTACGACACCAATATGAAGGTGAACTACAAAGTGGGTAAAAAGGACCGTGTGTATTTCAGCCACTTCCAAGGCAAAGACGACTTCGGTATCCGCGACCGCTATTCCGACAGCACACGCACCGAAGAATTTGACTTTGGGATCGATTGGATGAACAGCATCTCTGCAGCACGTTGGAACCACCAGTGGAGTCCCAAACTCTTCTCAAACGTTACTGCCACCCGCTCAGAGTACCAATTCAATACGCGTGCTCTTTCTGAATCGACCTTCCAACCCAACTTCCCAGACACCACTGGGCAGGAGGTGGAGCGTTTCGCTGGCTTATACTTCTCAGGTATTGAGGACTATGGTGGCCGCATCGATTTCGATTACGCCCACAGTCCCTTGCATTACGTCCGTTTCGGAACCGGGTACACCAACCACAACTTTAGCCCTGGCGCAACAAACCTTGAACTCAGTTCGGGCGGGTTCAACCTCGATACCACCATTGGAACAACGAGCATTCTATCTAATGAATTCTTTGCGTATATGGAAGACGAGTGGACGGTCAATGAAAACTTTAAAGTGAACGGGGGCTTACACTTTGCCGGTTTAGCGGTCGAAGGTGAAACCTACACTTCCCTACAACCTCGTTTGGGTCTGAATTACAGCTTGCCTGGGGACATCGCCTTGAAGGCTTCCTACGCGGATATGATGCAATTTGTCAACCTGCTGGCTAACGAAGGGATCGGTCTTCCTACAGATTTATGGGTGCCCTCAACGGCCAACATCAAACCGCAGACCTCTCGTCAGTATGCAGTGGGATTGGCGAAAAATGTGGGCCAATTTGAATTGTCCCTGGAAGGCTATTACAAGGACATGAAAAATCTAGTGAGCTATAAAGAAGGTGCTAACTTCCTCTTCTCCTTGGATGAAAACTGGGAGGACAAGATTACTCAAGGGGTTGGCCAGAGCTACGGAATGGAATTCTTTGCGCAGAAAAAACGAGGACAGACCACCGGATGGATTGGTTATACACTCAGCTGGTCTTGGCGCCAATTTGATGATATCAATGATGGAGAGCGCTATTTCTTCACCTACGATCGCCGCCACGATTTCTCCGCGGTGCTCACCCACGAATTCACAGAAAATATTCAATTCAGCGGTGCTTGGGTCTACGGTACAGGGCGCGCCATCACCCTGCCAGAATTTTCCTACCTCACCTCTCTACCCGATGGTTTGAGCTGGTGGCAAAACCAACAAGCCTTGGTAGAACGCCCTTCAGATAAAAACTCGTTCCGCATGAGCGCCTACCACAGACTGGACCTCAGCCTTAGCTTTAGAAAGGAGCGCAGAAACTACGAACGTTGGTGGGTCATTAGTGCCTACAATGCCTACAACAATCTCAACCCATTTTTCTTAGAAACCACGACTGATGCACAAGGGAACACGAAGCTCCGAGAGTACGGCCTCTTCCCCATCATCCCATCAGTCGCTTACCGTATAAAATTTTAAGCCATGAAAAAGATTCTTTTACTTCTGGCTGCAGCCTCAGCACTCTTCTCATGTGAACGCTTCGCGGAAGGAGTTGCGCGTGATATTGATATGCCGCCGCACAATCCGCAGATTGCCGGTTCACTCTTTATTGACTCTAGAGATTCAATGCTCAGTGCTACAGTGAGTGAGACTCGGGGTTTATTTGACACGACCAAAACAGGTATACTCAAAGATGCTGAACTCACCCTCTTGAAAGACGGCGTGCCTTTGCACGAATGGAACACCCTAAGCATTTATGAAACCTACGACAAAGACCTCGGCGACCGTATTGGTATTCTGGACGGCGAGATCACCTTTGAGGTCAGTCATCCGGATTACGAAACTGTGCACGCCGTACAGCGCTTCCCACAAAAGGCAGATTTCTCAGCTGAAGTGGATTACGGGGCAACGACTTGGTTTACGGAAACCTCGGATGAATTGACTCTAGAGTTTAATGACATCCCGGGCGAGAATCAGCATTACTTGATTTCAATAGACCTCCACTACCGCAATGGGCTTAGTGGACAAGATACTTCGGAGTATTTCCCGTTGTGGTTAGAGACCAATAACCAAAGTGCTCAGCCTATAAATGAAGGCGGGTTCCTCCTTTCTGAAGAAGGCGTCGACCGCAATCTTAAAATTCGTTTTGCTACCGGGGTCAATTCCTTTGACTACCTCTTCTTAGTGGAATACCGTATTACTGTTAAAACACTAAGCGACGAAATGTATAAATTCTACCAGAGCTACCAAGCCCTAGAAAATGCTCAAGGGAATCCTTTCGCGGAACCGGTCATATTGTATTCAAACATGAGCAACGACGTAGGCTGCTTCGGTGTAAGTACGACCGTACGTAAATGGGAAGGCTAAAAAATTCTCAAAGCATAAAAAAGGCGGCCCCACAGGGCCGCCTTTTTTGTTTAAATATTCGTTGCTTACAGCTCCATCAGAACAGAACCCCATGTAAAGCCCGCCCCAAAAGCTGCTAGACATATGGTATCCCCTTCCTTCACTGCACCGGTCTGCACCGCTTCAGACAAAGCAATAGCAATAGATGCTGCTGTGGTATTTCCGTATTTCTGGATGTTGTTAAAGACTTGGTCGTCTCTGAGTCCCATACGCTTCTGAATAAATTGAGCGATACGCAGGTTGGCTTGGTGCGGGATCAAACAATCGATCTGATCGGGCATCATACGATTCGTTTTCAATGCTTCACCGATCACTTCTCCAAAGCGCACTACGGCGTGCTTAAAGACGAAGTTCCCGTTCATCTGTGGGAAGTGAATCTCTGGAATAATACCCTTCTCGTCGTATTCATCTAACCAATGCTGCGTACCAAAACCCTTCATAGTGAGTTCTTCCTTATGCTTACCCTCACTGTGCATATGGCAACTCATGATGCCTTTATGGCCTTCTGGAGCGCGCGAAACCACGGCAGCACCAGCACCATCACCAAAGATGACACTGAGTCCACGACCGCGGGTTGTTTTATCTAAGAATGGGCTTTGTAGTTCAGCTGCAACGACCAATACATTTTCATACATCCCAGTCTGTACAAAGGCATTCGCAATAGAAGTCGCGTAAATAAAGCCTGAACAAGCATTGCGGATATCCGTGGCACCGATGGTTCCCATTTCCATGGCTTCCTGAACTTGGACGCCACAGCCTGGGAAGTAATAATCCGGGCTAATCGTGGCAAATACAATGTGATCAATGTCGTCTTTAGTAAGTCCGGCGTTTTCTATAGCCATAGTGGCGGCCTTTATGCCCATCGTGGCGGCTGTATTACCGTCACCTTCTTTGACCCATCGGCGCTCTTCAATACCCGTTCTTTCGCGGATCCACTCATCGTTGGTATCCATGAATGTACTCAGGTCGTCGTTCGTTACAATGTTTTCTGGGACATAATGGCCAACGCCAGTAATTCGTGCTCTGTGCATGTGTTGTATGTTAAGGAGTTGTTGCGTGTTGTGCTATAAGTTAGCGCAAAAATGACACTTAACTTGCCATCCTGTCAGTAAAATTTGGCCATAGAGCGAATGGCACAAACGTTGCCCTATGCTTGAAAACCTAAAAAGAATAAACATGTCTAAAGGATCAATTAATGTAACCGCACAGAACATCTTCCCAATCATCAAGAAGTTCTTGTACAGCGACCATGAAATTTTCCTACGCGAGCTTGTTTCCAATGCCGTAGATGCTACTCAAAAGCTTAAAACGTTGACCAACCTTGGCGAAGCCAAAGGAGAATTGGGTGACCTTACTATCCACATCAACGTGGATAAAAAAGCTAAGACGCTCAGCATTATCGACCGCGGTATTGGTATGACTGCGGAAGAGATTGACAAATACATCAACCAAGTGGCCTTCTCCGGTGCTGAGGAATTTGTAAAAGAATACGAAGGCAAGATGGAAGGTGCTGATCTAATTGGCCACTTCGGACTTGGGTTCTACTCTGCCTTTATGGTCGCTAAGAAAGTAGAAATCCTAACCAAATCGCACAAAGATGCATCCGCCGTTCAGTGGAGCTGTGAAGGAAATCCTGAATTTGAATTGGTCACTATTGATAAAGAAGACCGAGGAACGGAGATTCGCTTGCACATCGCTGACGACAGCGAAGAATTTTTGGAGGAGACCAAGATCAATGAACTGTTGAGCAAATACGCCAAGTTCATGCCAGTGAGCATCCAGTTTGGCGAAAAGGACGAGAGCTATAACGCAGCAGCAGAAGGCGAAGAGGCGAAATGGGAAACGAAAAAAGTACCGAACGTCATTAACAACACGAACCCGGCATGGGTGCGCACTCCGAGCGAATTGACGGCAGAAGATTACAAAGAATTCTACCGTGAGCTCTACCCGATGAGCTTCGACGAGCCACTCTTCAACATTCACTTGAACGTGGACTTCCCATTCAATTTGACGGGGGTGTTGTACTTCCCTAAAATCAAACCGAACGTAGAGCCTCAACGCAACAAAATCCAGTTGTTCCAGAAGCAGGTGTTCGTTACGGACAGCGTTGAAGGAATCGTTCCTGATTTCTTGACCCTCTTGCACGGGGTGATCGATTCACCAGATATTCCACTAAACGTGAGCCGCTCGTACCTCCAAGCAGATGGTAATGTTAAGAAGATCTCTTCACACATCACGAAGAAGGTCGCAGATAAACTAGACGAGATGTTCCGCAAAGACCGCGAAGACTTTGAAGCGAAGTGGAACGACATGAAGATCATCATCGAATACGGCATGTTGACCGAAGACAAGTTCTTTGACAAGGCGAAGAAATTCGCATTGTACGAGGATACTGAGGGTAAACTGCACACGTTCGATGCCTACCTAGAATCTATCAAGGAGAACCAAACGGACAAGGATAAAAAGACGGTCGTGCTCTACGCTTCGCACAAGGACGGGCAGCACAGCTACATCCAGGCGGCGAAAGCCAAAGGCTACCAAGTATTGCTTTTGGACTCTCCGCTGACATCACACCTCATCCAGAAATTAGAAGGAGAGCACAAAGACACCACCTTCGCTCGTGTAGATTCTGATTTGATCGACAACTTGATTAAGAAAGATGAAACACGCGTTGCCAAATTAAGTGAGAAGCAAAAAGAAGAGTTGAAAACGCGCCTTGAAGCTATCGTTCCTAAAGAGAAGTTCACATTAAAGCTTGAGGACATGGACTCTACAGAGGCTCCACTCGTAATCACAGTTCCAGAATTTATGCGTCGTATGAAGGAAATGCAGATGACCGGTGGCGGTGGCATGATGGGAATGAGCGATTTCCCTGAGATGTACGACCTCGTCGTAAACGCCAACCACAGCCTGGCTTCGAAGATTCTCGATACCGATGATGAAGGAGCGCGTTCAACCGCGGTGAACCAAGCTTTAGATCTCGCTAAGCTGCAGCAGAACTTGTTGCACGGTGAAGAGCTCACTGCATTCATCGCACGTTCTTACGAGATGTTAGGTGACGAGTAGATTAAATGTTGATTAAATATTCCTTGGTCCAAGGAATGTCTGAGGGGGCTCCGGCCCCCTTTTTGTATTTTTGAAGCTCACTCAACACGCATCATTACATGAGCACAGACGTACTCTCCTTAGCTACAAAAAACGCAACACTCTGGACTTCAGATATTTTCGATGAAGCTACCCGAGCGGAGGCACAGGCACTACTTGATAAAGGCGGCGATGATTTGATCGAACCGTTCTACAAAGACCTTGACTTCGGAACCGGCGGTATGCGCGGTATCATGGGGGTCGGTACCAACAGGATCAACCCGTATACCCTAGGTACAGCAACCACAGGATTGATCAACTATGCCAAGGAGACCTACGGACGTGAAGATTTAAAGGCCGTGATCGCCTACGACAGCCGCAACAACTCTCAGGCCTTTGCACGCAAGGTTGCAGAGGTGTTGAGCGCCAACGGTGTATACACGTATTTATTTGAAGAATTGCGCCCTACCCCAGAGCTTAGTTTCGCGGTTCGCGAGCTGGGCTGTGATTTTGGTATCGTGTTGACTGCCTCTCACAATCCAAAAGAGTACAACGGATACAAGGTATATTGGAACGACGGTGGCCAATTGGTCCCGCCACACGACGGCGGTGTAATCGCTAAAGTGCGTCAAACAGGTTTTGAGGACATCAACTGGAGCGCCAACGAAGACCTGATCGAAACGATCGGCGAAGCTATTGACTCAAAATACATTGACAATGTCGTGGCGCAAAGCCTCAACAACGACGGTAAAGAAGATCTTAAAGTAGTATTTACCGCCTTGCACGGTACTTCTATCGTAAGCGTTCCTCCTGCCCTCAAGGCTAGCGGTTTTACCAACGTACACATAGTTGAAGAACAAGCGACGCCAGACGGTAATTTCCCGACGGTAGATAGCCCTAACCCAGAAGAGGGTGCAGCGCTCGCCATGGGTATTGCTCAAGCAGAAGCTAACGGTAGCGATATCGTCATTGGTTGTGATCCGGATACAGATCGCGTAGGAATTGCAGTAAATGATGGTACAGGTAAGATGCAGCTGCTCAACGGAAACGATACCGCAGCATTACTTGTACACTACGTTCTAAGCCAAGCCGATGCCAACAATGCGGTACCGGCACACCCATTCACGGCAGCTACAGTAGTAACTACAGATTTAATTGCCAAAATATCAGAACGCTACAACATCCCTTGTTTCCGTTGTTTGACAGGTTTCAAATGGATCGCAGATATCATCAACAACAAACCAGAGATGAACTTCATGGTCGGTGGTGAAGAGAGCTACGGCTATCTGATTGGTGATTCTGTCCGTGATAAAGATGCGGTTGCTTCCGCAGTCATGATCGCTGAAATGGCTGCCTATGCCAAAGCCCATGGTCGTAACGTTTTAGAGCAATTAGAAGCCATTCACCGCGAATTCGGTCAATACCAAGAGCGTCTCATTTCCATTACCAAGAAAGGACGCTCAGGCGCCCAGGAAATCGCCGATATGATGACTGCCCTTCGCAACGAACCGCCTAAGACCTTGGCCGGTTCTCCGGTAGTCATTGCTATAGACCACAGCAACTCCACCCAGACTGATCTTCGCACAGGTGCAACAACAAGCACAGCGCTGCCTGCTTCTAACGTATTGCAGTTTATCACTGAAGCTGGAGATAAAGTCAGTGCTCGTCCTTCGGGAACAGAGCCTAAAATTAAGTTCTACTTCAGCGTATGTACCACCACCGGTGAGAGCCACGCTGCAACCAAGACCGAACTTGAAAGAAAGATTGATACCTTTATTGAGGAATTAAACCTCTAATTCAAACATGAAGAATTTCATCATCATAGGGGCCATTTCGATGGCCCTTTTTTCTTGTGGAAACTCGGAAGAAGTAGTGTCGTATCAGGTAGAAAGCTACCAAGGTGCATTGCGCTTGAACGATTCTACTACCGTTGTATTCAGTGCTATGTATACCCCTGCTAAAGGAACACTAACCATTCAAAATGGCGTACACGAATCATTCGACGTGGAGTTGCATGGAGAAGATACCTTGCACGGTACCTTCCCGGTCTTTGCTTCAGACCTATGGTTGGTCAAAACCGATAAGGGCTATGAAGGGATGTACTTCCGTACGGATGCTGAGAACTATGAGATACCGCTAACACTCGAAAGGCTTGATCCTATTACCGTTACAGCAAGTGGTACAACAGAGGATGCCCTACCAGCAAACCAGTACTACATCATTAGAGATTATGGCAACGGCACGACCCGTCCAGCCTTGCTACAACTTGGCATCAAGGAAAAGAAAATCGTCGGAACCATCGCCACTTCCACAGGTGATTTGAGATTCCTGACTGGAGAAAAAGTAGTCGATGAAGGCGGTTACCAACTCACTGGATTTGATGGCAGATTTATCAACAACGTAGAATTTGTAACCATCGGGGATTCCGTTTTCGGAAATGTATGGTCCGGAAAAACTGGCTACTACCGATTCAAAGGAGTTGCAGATGAAAACGCCACGTTGGAAAATCCAGAGGAAATGTCAAAGCTGCGCGATGATTATACGCACATAGAATGGCATTTACCGGGTCTTGATGGCGACACTGTTCACTTCGATAGCCGCACGATCACCAAGCCTACCATCTTGGCCATTCAAGGGTCATGGTGTCCTAACTGTATGGACGAAGGCCGAGTATTGGACATATATTTCCGTGAATTTGAAGGAGCCATTGATGTCTATGGCTTGAGCTATGAGTACAGTGGGACCTTAGAAAAAGCTACCGCCGCAGTGCAGAAAATGGAGCGTGATCTAGGGACCTCCTTCCCCATGGTCATTGCCACCTTCGATCCTAAGCAAGACCGCAATGCGGTATTGCCGCTAGAGCAGATTCGTAGCTACCCAACGTCTATAATGTTAGACCACGAAGGAAATGTGGCGAAGATTCATACCGGTTTTTACGGTCCTTCTACCAAGGAATACGAGGCTTACGTCAAAGAGACCAGAGAAGAATTGGAAGTATTGGTGGCACAGGCGAATGGCTAATTACCTCGAACGCATATGGCCCGATTTTAAAGACCTCGCTCGTTCCAAAAGAAAAGAGAACAAGAAGTTCTTTGGCCGATTGTCTAAGCAAGACAGCAAGAAGCTCAATGCCGAATTTCATGCGGTTCATGAGGAAGTCTTCGCCGAAACGGATTGCCTCAAATGTGCGCGGTGTTGCCGCGCTACCGGGCCCCTACTCACCAAACAGGACATTCAGCGCATCTCGAAAAAGCAAGGCATGAAACCGGCTGACTTCGAGAAGCAGTATTTACGTGTGGATGAAGATGGGGATTGGGTGATGAAAAGTTTGCCGTGTCCGTTTTTGGAATTGGCCACGAATAAATGTACCATCTACGAATATGCGCCAAAGGCTTGTCGACAATATCCGCATACGGATCACCCAAACATGAAGTCCATTCTAGGTCTGACGGAGACTAATGTGCGTCACTGCCCTGCGGTGTATGAGATGGTAGAACGAATGAAAGCTAGAGTCTAGCTTTATCCGTAAACGGTCCCTCGTTTAAAGCCAACATGTAGCAGGAGCGATACGCCGATCACAATCAGCGTAGCAATCACATTGTACCATAAGAACCCTATGGACAACACACCGGTGGAATTTAAGTAGTGGCATATAAAAATGGTCGCCTGCGCGATGAGCCCGCCCACAAACACTTGGCTACCGCCTACTTTTTTCAAGAACAATCCCACCAGGAAGATGCCGAGGATGGTACCGTAGAACAGGCTACCAAGTACATTGACTAACTGAATAAGATTTTCATACAGCGGGGCTGCTAGTGCCACGAGAATGGCAGCAATTCCCCAAACAAGAACAAGCGTTCTGATTGTACGTTTTTGATTGTGGTCCTTGTGCCCATAGAAGACCTGGAAATAATCCACATAAGTTGTTGTAGCCAAAGCACTGACTTCGCCGGCAGTGGAAGACATGGCCGCACTAATGATTACCGCCAATAGGAGTCCGATGAGTCCTTTAGGCAGGTTTTCAAGAATGAAGGTGATAAAGACGTAATCCGTATCCTTCGGTTGAAATCCACTCAAGTTTTCATCGAGCAAATCCATGTAAGAAGCACGGTATTGTTCTTGAAGTCCATCGTAGTATCGAGCACCCTCCCAATCTGCATTCACCAATGCCTCGCGCTTAAAATCCCAAGCTAAGGCGTGCTCGAGCTCTAGCGACTGAAGTTGCTGCTGAATCTCAACTGGAGCGCGGTCAATCTCGCTTTGATTAAAGAATACCGGCGGTTTAACGAATTGGTAAAAAACAAAAAGCAGGACACCAATAGAAAGAATGGCAAACTGCATAGGCACCTTGAAGGTGGCGTTGAATAGCAAGCCGAATTTGGAACTGCGTTCGTCCTCAGCACCCAAATAACGTTGTACTTGGCTTTGATCTGTACCGAGGTAGCTGAGCGATAAGAACAAACCGCCGGCCAGTCCAGACCACAGTGTGTAGCGCGTTCCAGGGTCAAAAGAGGTACTCACAATGTTCAGCTTGCCCATATTTCCGGCAATATGATACGCATCATACATGCTCACTGGAATGAGATTGATCAAAATGGTCGCCGCTATTGCCATACCTAAAAGAATGACCGTCATCTGCCATTTCTGGGTAACAGCCACAGCCGCCGATCCCCCACTTACGGTATATACCACCACAATGGCACCAATAATGATGATCATGGTATTTAGCGGTACGCCAATGGCCGCCGAAAGAACGATGGCCGGAGCGAAAATGGTGATACCTGCGCTAAGGCCTCGAGAGGTCAAAAACAATCCTGCGGTGAAAAGGCGTGTCTTCCGGTCAAAACGCTCTTCCAAAAATTGGTAGGCTGTAATGGCGCGCATCTTTCGATAGGCCGGCACAAAGAACATGCTGACCAACACGACGGCAAGGGGCATTCCAAAATAGAATTGGATAAAACCCATGTCATTGGCAAAGGCCTGTCCAGGGGTGCTTAAAAAGGTAATGGCCGAAGCTTGGGTAGCCATAATCCCCAACCCAATGGTCCAAGGACTCACGGTCTTCGACCCACTTAGAAGTTCGCTTGCTGTGGCGCTCCTACGGGTCTTATATACCCCGTAGCCTACGATTAGTGCTAGTGTAGCTCCTAATACGATCCAATCTAATGGGTGCATTTAAACGAAATCGCGCGTGATGAAGTAAAACAAAACAATTTCAACGACTAGAAGGGCAATGACGCCGATGTAGTACTTCTTCCAATTCAATGTCTGTGTCGTCTTAATGGTCATAATGGAGTATGTTTTGTAAAAGTTTCATGGCACCTGGAACACCTGCTGGCAGTTCCCTAAACAGGGACAATCCTGTGTAAATTACGGAACCTTTTCCATAATGCCCAACAACGGTGCTGTTGGAATAGTTCGTACCTGTACTTTCTGTAATAGTTAACACTTCAGTGTACCCTTCGTAAGATTTCGGGAAGTACAATCCACGCTCCTGCACCCAATAGTCAAAGTCCTTTGACGTGATCTCATTTGGGGAAGAAAGTATCGGGTGTTTGCTCATCGAAATAGGTGCATCTTCCTCGGTTACGCGGTCTCTACCAATCACTAGCGGGAGCGGTGTAGGCAGTTCCATACCGCTTCTACCGGCCGTCGTGTACGTCACGACAAAGTTGCCACCACCTTCAACGAAGGTCTTGATTCTATCCCCACTACTCATGAGCCATTTCTCGGTATTGAAGGCACGAATTCCCACGAGTACAGCATCTACTTCGTCCCATAAATCCGGGGTGTCCTCGGTAATTCGAAGTACCTCGTACCCCAAATTCTCCAAGGTTTCATCCATGATATCACCAGCACCTTCAATGTAGCCCACCTTGATGCGCTTTTTGTTCAGGTCAAGAACAGCAAGAGTACTTGTAGCTTCCACGTAGCGGTAATGTGTGCCTATATGCGGGTAAGAAATTTTATGTTCTTCCTGGAGCAACGGCAAAGAAAAAGACATGCCCTCCATCATGGTATGCGGAGCAATATGTAAAGTGAATCTTCCTTTCTCTACCGATTTTGGCACCTCAGCAGTGAAGTGATTCCACCCTTGAGAAAGGACTTCCTCCCTTGAATTCATCCAAACGTTAGCCCCTTCAGTATTCTGGGCAAGAACAGTCCATTGCTCTTTACCTGCTTTGCTGGCATGGATAGAATAACCTACGGTAGCCCCTTTCCCTGTACTCCAATACACTCTTTGGTCAAACTTCGCATGAACCGCGGGTTCGATGGCTATAGCTTCTCGGTACTCACCTATCGCACGATCGACTAGTTTGGCAACAGGCAATAGATGGAGCATGATAACTGACTCCTCACTCTCTAGGCGAACTTTTACCACGTTAGTGGCTTGTTCCCTACCCCACATTAAATCAATCTCGAGCTCGAAGCCTTCTGTCGTGACCTCTTGAGCCGGATTCAATCCCATATTTTTTCCAGCCGTCATCACAGCAGCAATAGACACATTTACCTCAGGATTCATGCTTTGTACCTTAAGTAATGCTGGATGCGCCGTGTTCTCCATCAAGGGATTTTCCGAGGTAAAGACCTCAGCATACACCCCTAAGAGATGCAACATCACTTGTTGCCAACGCTGGTACTTATCAGAAGTAGGGGCTGATTTTTCAAGTAGTGACGCGCCCAATGCAGCCCACTTAGAAATAGCCTGGCTTCTATCGCCAATCTCTAAGGCAAAAGCAGCATCCGAGGCCAATACAGCGTCGTCCTCCATAGTAGAGGTTTCTCTATCTAAATAACCAGCAAGATCACCACCGCCCCAAAGCTTCTTGAAGTATTCCTCGCGCGGTCCACGGTTAATGGGCACACCAAATCCTTGGCACTTGTGCATGGAACGCGCAGCATCGCCGATGGCACCGTAGGTATCGCCTAGAAGCGGGTCAAAACCGCTCAAATCAAGCTGAACTGCCTCAGGATCGTCTTTGAGAGTTGGGTCCCACCAAACGGAGGTGTTCCACCAAACGCCCTGCACCGACCAAGCGGCTGTTTCTGTATCATAGGTATCGTCTGCAGCTAGCTCAGCACATTCAATGGCCAATTCCGCCGATGCCGTGTGGTGACCGTGGCCTGCTCTTTCGTCGGGCGGGAAGCGTGTGATGATAAAATCTGGCTTAAGTTCACGGATGGTGCGCACAGCTTGAAGCTGTAGGTCGTCGTGGTCCCATTTGGTCCACACCTCGTCCACACTTTTGGAATATCCAAAGTCCAAGGCATCGGTAAAACGTTGGTTCCCACCATCGACACTGCGGGCAGCGCGCAATTCGTGCTCACGAATAACACCTAAATCAGCACCCAATTCATCACCAATAAGGTTTTGACCACCGGAACCTCTAGTCAGTGAGAGATAGGTGGTTTCTGCATCCAAAGCATTGGACAACCAAGCAATCAAACGGGTGTTTTCATCGTCAGGATGTGCCGCCAGATATAAGACTCTTTTACCCGAAGCAAAGCGCTGCATTTCAGCCAAAGTCTGGCTTTTATCGAGGGGCTTGTATTGCGCAACTCCTTGATTCACAGAACACATAGTAAAGACCAGCACCAATACCTGAACAATGCAAGGTTTGGATGTTATCTTAGTAGTCCAATTTCTAACTGACATATGAAGAGATTTTTACTCGTATTAATCACCGCTTTTTCTGTAACCGCCAACGCCCAATTAAAGTTGAACTTAAAATCGGGCACCTACAACTTAAATGAAGGCAGCTACCTTCAAATTCAAAGCAGTAGCCCAACGTACGGGGTTGCTTTGTGGGATCACGCAGTGCTTGCCGAAGATAAAAAAGCATTGGTGGATTTAGGGGTAGAACTCTTCCATTATTTACCTGAGAACGCATTTGAGGTACGTCTGCCTGAGGGCGTGCGTGCTTCAGATCTTAAAGCTGCAGGAGTTGGTGCATTTACCGCATGGACACCGCGTATGAAATTAGACGGTCCTTTGAGCATAGGAGATATCCCTTCTTGGGCTGTCCTAAACGATGGAAATATCGCGGTCCAATTCTTAACTGCTCCAGAATTCTCTACGGGACTTCGTTACACCAAAGGCATGTTGCCATTGCAAGACGGCTGGTACACGGCGTCGTTGAAAATTAAGGACTTGGAAAAATTGGCCAAAGAACCTCATGTACTGTTCATCCAAGCGATTGAGGAGCCAGGAATGATTGAAAATGAGAACAGCCGTGCTTCCTCACGAGTGGCCTTCATGCAACAAGACGGTGAATTCACCGGTGAAAATGTTGTAGTAGGTGTTGGTGATGATGGCGATATAGGCCCGCACGACGACTACCGCGGACGTCTTACCTCATTGGCAGGAAACTCTATCGGTGACCACGGCGACCACGTTGCGGGAACTGTCTTTGCCGCAGGTAATATAGACCCAGACGGTGCCGGTAACGCGACAGGTGCCACCATGGTCTATTACAACTACCCGCAAAACCTCAGCAATATTGACAACCACTATTCACTGTACGGCATTCGCGTCACCAACAGTTCATACTCGAACGGTTGTAATGCAGGCTACACCGCCTACGCCCAACAAATGGACAAGGACGTTCGTGATAACCCGGCGTTGATGCACGTCTTCAGTGCTGGAAATAGCAATGGCTCAAATTGTGGTTACGGTGCAGGTTCCCAATGGGGGAATGTAACTGGAGGCCACAAACAAGGAAAGAATGTGGTAGCCACTGCCAACATCACCTACCTCGATGCTATTGCGCCATCTTCTTCAAGAGGCCCTGCTGCTGACGGACGTATTAAACCAGATCTCGCGGCGGTTGGAACCAACGTCTACTCTACTATTGACGGACACACCTACGGTTTTAAGACAGGTACTTCTATGGCCGCACCAGGTGTAGCAGGATTCTTTACAGTACTCCACAATGCCCACGACGAATTGCAAGGCGATACTGCCACAGGCGGTTTATTGAAAGCCATTGCTATGAATACGGCCGATGATTTGGGCAACAACGGTCCAGATTTCATCTTCGGATACGGACGAGTGAATGCACGTCGTGCCATCAAAACAATCCGTGACACGGCCTGGTTTACGAACTCTATCACAACGGGTGATACATTGACCTACGATATCAACGTACCTAACGGGGCACGTGAATTGCGTGCCATGCTCTACTGGACGGACAAGGAAGGTTCGACCTTTGCTTCTAAAGCTTTGGTGAACAATCTAGACTTTACAGTAACTGATCTTACAGGTTCAACAACCTACCAGCCTTGGGTACTGAACCCGACACCCAATAACGTTACACTAAACAACTTAGCGGTACGTGCCACGGACACCTTAAACAATGCAGAGCAGGTCACTCTCGATGCACCGAGCAGTGGTGATTACCGCCTCACCGTTTACGGAACCAACGTTCCACAGGGGCCACAAACCTTCTACGTAGTGTACGATATCACCGTAGAACGCATGCAAATTGCCTATCCGTTTACCGGTCAATCGTTGACCCCAGGAGCTATGGTCGTTCGCTGGGACGGTGAAACTAACGGACTAAGCTGGCAATTCTCTTCTAACGGAGGAAGTTCTTGGAACAACCTGACGTTGAACCCTATTACGGGTCAAGGTATGGCCAACTGGACTGTACCAAATAGCCCGACAGACGACGCATACTTGCGTGTGATTAAAAACGGAGACACCTCCGTGGTAGGCCCGATGACCATCATGCCTCAGCCTTCAGGTCTTACCGTTGATTGGGTATGTCCTGACAGCTTAAAGGTGACCATTAACCCGGTGACTTCGGCGACCGATTACACGGCCTACATTCTTGGGACGAAGTACATGGATTCCGTTTTCACTGCCTCGAGCAACAGTATGGTTATTCCATACGTAGTGAGTACGGATACGTGGATTAGTGCTTCAGCCAATTACAACGGAGCCCCTGGAAAGCGTTCCTACGCAGTTGACCTTCCAAGTGGTACTCAGAACTGTCCACTGCCGCGCGATCTAGAGCTGAAGGCCGTAATGAATCCGCAATTTGTGAGCAGCTGTCAGAGCAGCACCATTGACGTAGCGGTTCAAGTTAGAAATCCTTCTACCAATACTTTGGATACTCTGCCTGTAGCTTACGAATACCTAGGCAGCGTCGTTCGCGACACCATTTTTGATTCTATGGCGCCGTATGCAGATACAGTTTTTGTATTCCCTAACCCAATTACTTGGTCCGGGACGAGTAACGGCTCTATCCGTGCTTGGACAGAGCTTAGTGGTGATATGAACAGCCAAAACGACACGGTGGAACAAACTATTACCTATTTGAATTCTTCACTGTACAGCTTGCCGTTCCTCCAGAACTTTAATGCCTTCAACAACTGTGGTACCAATACGAACTGTGGGGCTACGGTATGTAACCTTGGCGGAGATTGGACCAACCTCAGTAACGGTACGGAAGATGATATTGACTGGAGAACCAACGGCGGAGGAACTGCTTCAAACGGCACAGGACCTTCATCAGGCTTCGGCAACAGCGGGAAATACCTCTACCTAGAGAGTTCCGGCAACTGTAATTTCCAAGATGCTGTTTTGTACAGTCCTTGTATTGATCTCAGTAGTGCTATTGCGCCAGAACTAGATTTTGCCTACCACATGTACGGCGCTAGCATGGGTGATCTTCTCGTTGAAATTTTCAACGGAACTTCATGGACCACCCTACTCAGTGTGAGTGGCGACCAAGGCAACAGCTGGAAGACGGTGAATACCGACCTCAGTGCATTTGCAGGAGATACTGTTTTATTGCGCTTTACCGGAACCACCGGAGACGATTACCAAAGTGATGTCGCCATTGATAACATTGCAATTGAAGATAAGATTGGAACGCCAGTTGCGGACTTTATTGCCTCAACTTCAACACCTTGTTTGAACGCCCCTATGACCCTGCTGGATCAAAGCTCGAAGTCACCTACAAGCTGGAATTGGACCATTACTCCAAACACATTCAGTTTTGTCAACAGTACTTCTGCGAGCTCACAAAACCCGCAAGTTAGTTTTAGTGCGTTGGGCAGTTATACGGTGACGCTCGTAGCAACGAATACCTACGGCAGTGATACCATCACAAAAACCAACGAGATCGTGGTAAGTGCATTGCCGAGCTTGCCGATTGTACAAACATTTACGACGAACAGCCTAGGTGATTTCACCTTGCGTAATGCGGACAATGGAACAACCTGGACTCGTGGTGATGTAGATGGACCTTCGGGAGCCAAAACGGGTGTGATGTACATGGGCTATTTCAACTACAACACCGTAGGTACAACCGACGGTCTATTGAGTCCAAAGTTTGACATCAGCGGGTATACCAACCCTACCTTGATGTTTGACGTGAGTTACGCACCGTATTCAACCACGTATTTCGACCAGCTTGCAGTCGTTGTAAGCGACGATTGTGGGAGCACCTTTGACACCTTGTATTTCAAAGGGGGCACAGATCTTAGCACAGCAGGAACAAGCACCTCAACGTTTGTACCGAATGATCCTTCAGATTGGAGAACAGATACAGTGAGTTTATCAAACCTTACTTCTAATAATGTCCAATTCGAGTTTGTAGGTATTTGTGGTTATGGTAACAATTTGTACCTCGACAATATCCGTGTAATTGACCTCGCCGGTACACCTTCTGCAGCCACATTGAATGTACCTACACTCATTTGTGAGGACGAGCCGTTCAACTTTGGCTTGAGCAGCACAGATACTACGTTAGCGGGGAACTTTAGTTTGAATCGTCAAGGTTCATCTATTGTAAATACGTTCATGGGTATGGGCGCTCATACCGCTACCCTCACCTCAGCGACTGACTATTACCTCGAATATGTCTACTACAATGAAAACACGTTTGTTGCAGATTCAGCATTGCTCATTCCAGGGCCGAAGCTACGTCCACAGTTTACTTTAGGACTTGCAGGAGGTTTGACCTACAATTTCCAAGACAACTCTACGCCTACGCCAACTGCATGGTTCTGGGACTTCGGGGATGGAAATTCAAGCAACCAACAGAACCCACAGCACACCTATGCTGCAAATGGTTCATACACCGTAAAACTGATTGTAACCACAGATTGTGGTGTGGACAGCACCATTACGACCTTTAACAATATTGGGCTTGATGAGGCTAGTGCCGCAGCGATGGTGTTCTATCCAAACCCAACTAATGATATTTTGAGCATCGCAACTGGTGGTGATTTGGGTGAAGCATCTATTGAGATCTATTCAATGATTGGTACCCTGTTGCAACGCTCGACCTATGCAGCGCTTAGCGAAACCGTACGATTGGATCTCAGCAGCTTACCTGCAGGAATGTACACCGTGAAAGTACATACGAGTGCAGGCACCGTAAGTCAAAATGTGAGTAAGCTTTAAGCGCGCTTGCTGATCGCCAGCAAGCCCACTAAGGTGAGCAGGCCATTATAAACTAGTAATTCAAAGCCTATGGCGTATCCCAACTGGGGTGCCCATAGGCTTATTTGATACGCGACGATTGGCGCCGCGATACAAATAGCAAGTACCGCCCATCCTTTGATCCTTCGATTAAACAACAAGGCAAAACTGAAGAGCCCAACTAATGGCCCGTAGGTATATCCAGCAGCGGTAAAGAGTGTACTAATAATACTCTCCGATTTCAAGGAGTAAATCAAAAGCATTACCACCAAAAGCACAAGCATGAACCCTATGTAAACTCTTGTGCGCACTTGGGTAGACCCGTTGGACTTCATGCCTAAAAAGTCGATACAGAATGCCGTAGTCAATGAGGTTAGAGCGCTGTCGGCACTTGAGAAGGCTGCAGCGAGAAGACCAAGGAAGAATACAACCGGAAGTACTGTAGGTAGTGATGGATGCATTGCGATGGCCGAGAAGAGTTTATCTCCTGTAGCCGTGATGCCTGTATTCGCTGCAAATTCAGTCAAAAAGATACCCAACGAAAGGAACAACAAATTCACTACGAGCAACGTACCGCCAAGCAGCACCATGTTCTTTTGTGCATCCTTCAGGCGTTTCACGGTAAGATTTTTCTGCATCATATCTTGGTCGAGCCCTGTCATAGCGATGGCGATAGATGCACCACCGAGCAATTGACGCCACCAGGATTTAGCACCGGTAAACTCCACAAAACGCCAGTCTGGATGTCCAGAAAGAAACTCCACATAACTACTATCGGCAGGAACGACGGCCTTGCCGACAAAGTAAAACGCCATAACCGCTGCCAGAAGCATCAGAGCAGTTTGAAGTGTATCTGTGAAAACGATAGTAGCAATGCCGCCAGAGGCACTGTAGATGGCAATCAGAAGCAATATAGATACCGCGGTGACCACGAAAGGAATACCCAATGCATCGCAGATGAGCACTTGAACGACCATGGAAACGATGTACAATCGGGCCGCTGCACCGACAATTCTTGAAAGCAAGAAAAACAGTGACCCCGTTCTGTAGCTTTCCAAGCCCAGTCGAATACCTAGGAACTCGTAAATGCTAATCACATTGTTTTTGTAGTATACGGGCAGCAATACACCAGCAATGAACAGATAGCCCAAGAAATACCCCACTACCATTAGCATGTAGGTCATGCCCGAAGCAGCCGTCCAGCCAGGGACACTAATGAATGTCACTCCGGAGAGTGATGCACCGATCATCCCAAAACTCACCAAAAGCCAATTGGCATTTTTATTCGCATTAAAGAAGGTTGCGTTGGAGGCGCCGCGTGAGGTGATATAGCCTACAAAAGCCAAAAGACTCACATAAAGGAGCAATAGGAGTAAAAAGAGTGCGTTGTTCATTCCACAAATATGCGCAATCCCTTACTTTTGAGACGGAATGAATTTTTCAAGTCGTAAAATAGAATTGGCCGTAGAGGAAATCTCTCGCTTGCCTGGTATTGGTAAAAAGACTGCCTTAAGATTGGCACTGCACCTCTTGCGCAGGCCTGCAGCCCAGACAGAAAGCCTCAGCGCTGCCTTATTGGATTTGAGAAATAACACCACCTTTTGCAGCGAATGTCATACCATTTCTGATACTGAAATATGCAGCATCTGCAGCAGCCCCAAGCGAGACAAGAGCATTGTCTGTATCGTTGAAGATGTGCGCGATGTAATGGCCATAGAAAATACGGGCGGATACAGCGGCGTTTATCATGTCTTAGGTGGGCTCATCTCCCCAATGGACGGTATCGGTCCGAGCGACCTTACCATCGATGCCCTTATAGACAAGATGAAAACCGGAGAGGTGAAAGAAGTTGTATTCGCACTAAACACCACTATGGAGGGGGACACTACCAACTTCTACCTCTACCGTAAAATCAAAGATTTCGGAGCGAGCTTAACGACCATTGCGCGGGGAATCGCGGTAGGCGATGAGCTTGAATTTGCAGATGAAGTAACCCTTGGCCGCAGCATCCAGCATCGCATACCTTACGAACAAAGCCTGCCGCAGTAATGCTAGACCTCAGCATAGTCATTGTCAATTACAACGTGAAGGAATTTCTTTCACAGTGCCTCGATAGCATCTATCAGAGTAAGACGGACTTTGGTTTTGAGGTCATTGTTGTGGACAACCAGAGCAGCGATTCGGGCGAAGCTGAAATCCTCCGTCAATTTCCCAAAGTCCGTTGGATCAATAATGACGAAAACTTAGGGTTCGGCAAGGCGAACAATGTAGGCTTCCAAGCAGCCCAAGGCACTTACACACTCATCCTTAACCCAGACACCGTCTTGCGTTCAGATACGCTGCAAAAAAGTTTGGACTACTTAAAGACTCACCCTGAAGTGGGCGGATTAGGCATTCAAGGTATTGACGGCAGTGGAAGGTTCTTACCCGAATCCAAGCGCGCCCTTCCTACCCCACTAGTTGCGTTGTGGAAGATTAGCGGGTTGAGTGCACTTTTTCCTACCTCCAAGACCTTCGCTAAATACCACCTCGGGCACTTGAGTAAAGACGAAAACCACGAGGTTGATATTCTCGTGGGCTGCTTTATGATGGTTCCCACAAAACTGTTGTTGGAGGTAGGCGGCTTCGACCCGCGTTACTTTATGTACGGAGAAGACATCGACCTGAGTTACGAATTACAGAAAACGGGCAGAAAGAACATATACTTCGCTGAGAGTAAAATCATTCATTACAAAGGCGAGAGTACAAAGCGCGGCAGTTTGAATTACGTCCGCATGTTCTATCAAGCGATGATTCTCTTTGCTCAGAAACAATTCAGCGGCGGTGCCGCCTGGGCCTATAAAAGCCTGATTTATCTAGGCATTTACTTACGTGCAGCGCTTGCTGTCGTGGCACGAATAGCGCGCAGTGCCTTTGCACCAGTGCTTGATGCTGCGGTCCTCTACTTTCTATTGGATACGGTAAAAACCTATTGGGAGCTTAACCACCGTTTCATCAATGGCGGTTCTTACCCGGACATATATACCTACAACGTCCAAGGCGCTTATGTGCTCCTATGGGTGTTTGGTTTGTGGGTAAGTGGCACGTATTTCAGAGGCGCCCAGCCCAAAAACATCGTGCGGTCCATGCTGGTCACAACACTCATTATTGGATTTGGCTACGGCCTGCTACCTGAGGAGTTGCGCTTCTCCAGAGCCTTACTAGTCATAGGTGCCTTGGTCGGTACTGCGAGTTTGATCGTTTACCGCGCACTGATCGCCGCTGTGACCGGACAAAGGCTCTTTTCTAACGAACAGAGGCATCCACGCGTTATGTTCTACGGAAGCAAAGACAACCTCAGCGCATTGGAGAAGATTTTAAACGAAAGTGGCGTACGTCCTTCCTTTTTGTGGTTCCAAGAACCGTTAGAAAACCAAAGTTTTGAGCAATTAGAGGCGCTGGTGAAACTGCACCGCATCAATGAATTGGTCGTTGATTGTTCTTCGAGCAGTTATGACGAACTCATTGCTATAACCGAAGCCTTGGGCACGCAGACATCCGTGAAATCACTACTTCCTGAGCGCGCATTTATCATTGGTTCTAACAGCAGCTTGAGTCAAGGAATGACCTATAAGAAAGCACTGCGGATTACTGATGCCAATTACCTGCGTCAACGTCGCGTTTACGAAATAGGATTGACCCTTTTACTAGTACTCACCTTGCCTATATCCTTCTTAATCGCACAAACCATGACCCGAGGCAAAGGGTGGCAGTTGTGGGTATCCTCTGCTGGAAAACTTCTCTCTGGGAAACGGACATTGATTGGGTATTCAAGAGCTTTAGGAGAAAAGTTTTCACTACCACAGATGCCGCAACCGATTTTTGACATTTGCAGAGAATTGCCTCAGGAATTAGACTTTTCTCAAAATGCGAGAGCACTCGCTGAGGATTATGCAAAGGAGGCTGCCGTGCGCAATGACCTATTGCGCTTATGGCAATTAACCAAATGCACGACGCCTTAAATTACCACGGTTTTTTGCCGTAAATTCGAGGACGATAAACCTAAATATCAATGGCTCAATTCGAACTTATCCTGCCTAAAATGGGCGAATCCGTTGCAGAAGCTACTATTACCACGTGGCTTAAAAATGAAGGTGACTTCATTGAAGCAGAGGAAAGCATTGTTGAAGTTGCTACCGATAAAGTAGATAGCGAGGTTCCTTCACCCGTGAGTGGAACACTTCTAAAAATCATCAGCAATGTAAATGATGTCGCTCAGGTAGGCGCAGCTATCGCCATCATTGAAACTGAAGGCTCAGGAGAAACTGAGGCAGCCATGGAAAGTGCGCCTGCTCCAGCACCTGCAGTTGAAGAAGTTGTAGCTGAACTTGAAACGCAAGTAGCCGCTGCCGCCCAAACCGCAGCGCCAGCTGCCACAAATGCACCTATTGCTAAGAATTCTAACGGCCGTTTCTACTCTCCTTTAGTCCGCAGTATGGCGAAGGAAGAAGGTATCGGTCAAGCGGAACTAGATCAAATCAAAGGATCTGGTAAAGACGGCCGTGTCACCAAGAAAGATGTCCTCGCCTACTTAGAGAGTGGACGCACTGCTCCGGCTGCAGCTTCGGCGCCAGCGCCAACAGCGACTCCTGCTGTTGCTCCTTCAGCACCAAAAGCACCGGCGGCCACGGCCTCTCCAAGTATTACTCCATCTGCCGGAGATGAAATCATCGAAATGGACCGCATGAGAAAGCTTATCGCGGACCACATGGTAAATTCAGTGCAGACATCGCCACACGTGACTTCTTTCGTAGAAGCTGATATGACCAAGGTGGTTCTTTGGAGGAACAAGGTCAAAAAGAGTTTCCAAGAGAAACACGGTGAGAAAATTACATTCACGCCAATCATCATGGAGGCCATCGTAAAGGCCATCCAGGATTTCCCGATGATCAATGTCAGCATAGACGGATCGAATATTATCAAACACGGCAATATCAACGTGGGTATGGCTGCTGCCCTTCCATCTGGTAATTTAATTGTACCGGTAGTGAAGAACGCAGATCAGTTGAGCCTACTGGGATTGACAAAAGCTGTGAACGATTTGGCCAACCGCGCGAGAAATAACGCACTTAAGCCAGACGAGATTTCTGGAGGCACCTACACCTTAACCAACGTAGGAACCTTTGGGAACCTGCTCGGTACGCCAATAATCAATCAGCCACAAGTAGCTATTATGGCTGCAGGTGCGATTGTGAAGAAACCTGCTGTTGTGGAAACTCCAGAAGGCGATCTCATTGCTGTACGACACAAAATGTTCTTGAGCCACAGCTACGACCATCGCGTTGTAGACGGTGCACTTGGAGGAATGTTCGTCAAGCGTGTCGCGGAATACTTAGAAGCTTGGGATATGAATCGAGAGATTTAATCGTTCCATTTTATATAGTACTTTAGAACCGCCTTCGGGCGGTTTTTTTAACCCCCATAATTCCACACTCATGCAACTACAACTTCAACGTCCTATTTGTTTTTTCGACCTCGAAACCACCGGTGTCAATGTCACTAACGATCGTATTGTCGAAATCTGTGTTCACAAAGTTCATCCGTCTGGAATGGAGGAAACACATACTTGGCGTGTGAATCCAACGGTGCCTATTCCCGTGGGCGCCTCTTTGGTACACGGCATCTACGACCACGACGTTGCTAGTGAGCCGACGTTCAAAGAATTGGCCACAAAAGTGCATGAGCTCATTGCAGATAGTGACCTGGCCGGGTACAACAGCAATAAATTTGACATTCCGCTTCTTGCTGAAGAATTTCTTCGTGCTGGTATAGATTTCGACATGGGTAAACGCCGCGCAGTGGACGTACAAAACATCTTCCACCGCATGGAACAGCGTACCTTGAGCGCAGCCTATAAATTTTACTGTGACAAGAGTTTAGACAATGCGCACAGCGCAGAAGCTGACGTTTTAGCAACCTACGAAGTACTTAAGGCTCAAATAACTAGATACGAAGAGTTGCAAAACGACATGAACTTCTTGGCCGACTTTTCGAACCGCCAAAAGGTGGCAGATTTTGCAGGATTTATTGCCTTTGACGACCAGGGTGATGAAATCTTTACCTTCGGAAAATACCGTGGCAAAACTGTCCAAAGTGTATTGAAAGAAAACCCAGGGTACTACAGTTGGATTCAGAATGCTGATTTCCCATTGTACACCAAAAAAGTATTGACCGCCATTAAACTGCGAGGATTTAACAACGGATAAGTATGAAGATCATTTGTATTGGAAGAAACTACGCAAAGCACGCGGCGGAACTGAACAATCCTATTCCCCAGGAGCCTGTTGTCTTCCTTAAACCAGATACTGCTATTCTACTAAAAAAGCATCCATTCTTCATACCTGAACACAGCAATGAAGTTCACCACGAAATTGAAGTTGTGGTTAAAATCAACCGTCTCGGCAAGCACATTGAACCCCGTTTTGCGCATAAATACTACGATGAAATAGGCTTAGGTATCGATTTTACAGCACGTGATGTTCAGACAAAATGCAAGGAAAAAGGCTTGCCTTGGGAGAAAGCAAAGGCCTTTGACGGTAGTGCTGCAGTTAGCCGATTTTTCAAATTAAAGGACTTGAAAAAGCCGATTTCCAACATCGATTTTCACCTGGATATCAATGGAAAAACGGTACAAAAAGGCAATACTAAAAACATGTTATTCCCTGTGGATGAACTAATTGCACATGTAAGCAAGTACTTCACGCTGAAGACTGGCGATTTGATATTTACAGGTACACCAGCCGGCGTTGGCCAAGTGCATCGTGACGACCTTCTAGAGCTCTATTTGGAAGGAGAACGCATCTTCTATTTTAACGTGAAATAGACTGTCTTAATCAGCAAGGCGGTCTTTCCCTCATTCTAACCCGACTTTTAGCCTAGTTAAAGTCGGGCGCATTGCCATTTTTATATATTTGTAATAGCCCTATAAAAAGGTTAACACAAACGCGTTTAGCAATGAAGAAAAGCTTACTAGCTACCCTCCTTTTTGTTGTATCTGCAACGACCGCCTTTGGTCAGTTCGCTCCCCCTATCGATACAGTCTTTACTGAAAACTTCGATGGAACTTTGGGTGCAGATTCAATTGCCGCCAACTACAATACAGATTCAACCAACGCCACTAGGTCTTGGAATGACACCACGTTTTTAAAAACAACGGGGACAAAGTCATTCCACACGCAGATCTATGCAAATGATTCGATCATCTTCGAAACAGATGCCTTTACGACGGTTGGCTACACAAACGTTCGTTTTACGTTTGACCAGATCTGTAAGATCCGATTCATCCAGAAAGCCTACATCCAGATGTCTCGCGACAATGGAGCCACGTGGGTGAACATGACCGGTACCCACTACCAAGGGGAAAGTCCACAGTTCGCATCTCAAGGTTGGTTCAACGAGCTTTCATATCCGTCGGCCCTCCTCTCACCATATTGGGTAGGTCCTACGGTAGGTAATAACAATAGTGGTACAACACCGCAACAGAGCTGGTGGGCAAGAGAGACGTTCGACCTTAGTTCGTATCTGGGTGCTTACGATGCTACAAACACGCAAAATGGTTTTGCCAACTGTAAGATTCGTTTCGTAATGACCAACAAGACGGGTACGCCGTCTCCAAACTCACTTGCAGGTTGGTTTGTCGACAACATCATGGTTGAAGGTGCTCCTTGTGAGCTTGAGCCACCAACATTGGATTGGGTAGGTATTAACCCACAAGCAAAACCTGAAGGTGCACGTTACATGCCAACGCAGGATGTACGTGTTGAGGGTAAAGACAACATCGGGGTGGATAGTATGCGCATTTACATTCGTCGCTACGACTACAGCGCGAGCGCATGGACTTCTTGGACAGATTCTTTGATGAGTTCTACTGTAACTACAAGCTGTCCGGATAGCTCCATCTACGAATATACATTCGGTAATATTGATGTAAACGATACCGTTGAATGGTACGTGCGTATCTTTGACTGTGCCTGTCCTAACGTGGTGCGTGCACCGCTTGAGTCGGCACCAAACTTTGCTTACAAGTTCTGGAGAGACCCAGCGCTCCCTCCTATCTGTGGAACAACTACTCAGAACTCATTCCCATACTCGACGACACTTCCGATGGAGGAAGATTTCGAAAACCCATTGTACTGGGTAGCTGGTACTGGTTCAGGTGCAAGTGGTCTTGCACACCGCGGTAACTTCCCGGATCAAAATCCACCTAACGGCCAGAACTGGAAAGTAATTCCTAACGAAAATACCATTGGCTTTGCCTGGTCGGTACGTTCGGGATCGACAGGTAGTAACTTCACTGGACCAGACGGTGATGCTTCAACAAATGGTAACGGTAAGTACGTGTACACCGAGGCTGATCAAGGTTCTAAGAACGATAAAGCCCACATGATTACACCGTGTTTAGATCTCGGTGCTTATAGTTGTGCCCTCTTGGAGTTTGATTACCACATGTACGGTGCACACGTTGATTTCTTGGCAGTAACAGCGGATACAGGGTTCAACACAAGCGCCTACACAGGTTTGGCGAGAATAGACTTTGCACAACAAACAAAATCTACCGATCCTTGGAAAACATATTCTGTTTCATTGAACGACATTGTTGGCGATTACGCACGTATTCGTTTCTCTGTAAACCGTGGTAATGCTTCAAAAGGTGATGTTGCGATTGATAACATCCGCGTTTACGAGCCAGCTGCTTACGAAGTAGCACTTCGTGAGGTGTTTAATCCTGAGAACGGATACTGTTCGTACTCTAACAACGAAACTTTGGACCTATGGGTACAGAGCAACGGCTGTAACGTACTTGATAGTATTCCAGTAACTTGGGACTACGACTACACGAATACCGCGGGTACAACAACTAACGTAACACACACAGAATACATCACAAATAAAGATTTGTACTTGGGTGATTCTACTTTCTTCACCTTCGCAACAGGTCCGGATTTAAGTGGTTACGGTATTTATGATATTAAAATCTACACTGCACAGCCTGGTGATACCGTAAACACGAACGATACTATTGGTCCAATCAGAATTGTCCACGAACAACCGTACACTACCTTCCCATACGTGTTGAATTTTGACGATGCTGCTACGACTCCTGGTAACAATACACCGTTTAACGCAGGTACCTTCTCGAATGCCGTGTTCACGCCAACTCCAGCAAGTAACAGTGGATCATTCGCCTTCATGGTAGGTACTGGATATACACCGACTGTAGGTTCTGGTCCTATCTCAGATAAGAGCGGATTGGGCAACTATCTAGTCGCAGAGGGTGATTACGGTACGTCACCGGCCTCAGCCACCTTGGTTTCAAAATGTTTGGACCTCACAGGTATGACAAGCCCAGTGCTGCAATTCCGTCACCACATGTACGGAGCAGATATTGGTGCCATCCGTGTTCAGTGGATCAAGGACGGCGAGAACAATTGGTCAAACCCAATGACTCCTTACACAGCTACCCTTGGAGACGAAAAAGACCAGTGGTCGCATTACGAAGTAGATTTGAGTTCACAAGCAGGCAAGATTGTTAAGCTGCGTTTCATCGCACAGAAATCAGGTTTCGGTATCGCATCAGATATCGCCTTTGACGACATTGCCATCTTCGATAAGAAGAATGTAGATGTTGGTGTAGATCACATCATTGCTCCAGGTGCACGTGTGAATCTCACAGGTGGCCCAGCAGGTAAACGCCTACAAGTGAAGTTGAGAAACTTCGGTAAGCAGGCACAAAGCAATATCCCAATTACCTACACGGTTACTCCAACGTGTGGTACGAATGCAGGTGTGGCGACTACATATACATTTACCCATTCTGGCTCTGTTGCTGCAGGCAACATGGCTACAGCGGTTGATGCGACCAACACTGTCGCTTGGCCAACAGGAACTTTCGAAGTTCACGCTTGGACAACAAAGAATGGTGACACTCACGGTTGGAACGACACTTCATACACGATGTCATCAGGATGGCCAGAGAAATTTATTCAAGGCGGTTTCGTAGAAGATTTCGAAAACTGTGCCTTTGGTGATACTAGTGGATTCTTCGTTGCAGGTGATTTGAACATCTGGCAGCCAGGATCAATCAATGCCCTTAACGGTAATAATGGGTACGGCACGAAAGTAAATGGAAACGTTCCGGGTGGTATTGAAGAAAACCTATACTTCCCACGTTTTATTGGTTTCGATACCATTGCCGGTGTTGAGCTGCGCATCACACATGATATCGATCTAGGTACAGGTGATGTAGCCGTTATCGAATTCCAAGGAGGTGGCCAGTGGAACACTGTAGGCTTCTGGGATCCTCAAAACGTTGTAGGAACAAACTGGTACAACACAGGTACTTCAAGCATCAACGATGCATGGGTAGGAAATATTGGACAACAGACTTCAGTATGGCCGCTTGCAGCCTGGAACTTCTCCTCTGCCCCACTTATCCTTCGTGCTCGTATGAAGACTGTAAGCGGTAACAGCGACGGTTGGAACATTGATAAAGTAGAAATCTACGTTCCACCACAAAACAGTGCCGCTCCAGTAAATGTAACGACTGTAGAATACTTGCCTATTCCGGATCAGAACAACCACATTAAAACGTACATCAGAAACACAGGTGCTAAGATTCTAGACAGCTGTATGGCTGAGTACAGTGTGGACGGCGGTGCGACATGGACGACTCCTGAAAAGGTAGTCTTCAACCCGCCTTTGATTCCTCGTAGGGGTGCATGGTACGAATTTGATGCACCGTGGGTGAACCCATCGAGCGGTGTATCAAATGTATGTGTTCGCACCTCATTGCCTGACAGCAAGCCAGACAACTTAACTTCTGACGATCAAATCTGTGCGGATATCACCGTATTGGATAAGATTGACATGTCGACCGACAGCTCGTACTGTAACAACTTTGATGATCCGGCCGTAGATCCTTGGCTGACATTGAATGCTTTTGTCAAGGACGGTACTACGCTTTGGGAAGTTGGTACACCGAACAACGCACCACTAATCAGTACAAACTCTGGTTCTAATGCGTGGGTGACGGATCTTGACTCTAACTACAAGAAACGTGATTCTTCAGCGCTTTATACGCCAGTATTTGCGATCGATTCAGGTGAGGTATACTCGTACGAGTTTATGCATGCCTTCTCTACAGAGATTTATCACGATGGTGGTACAGTAGATGTAACGTTTGATGGTGGTATCACATGGCACACAGTGGGTACCAATTTGTTTGGTGCCACTTGGTTCAACACCAGCTTTGTAACATCGCTTGATATCTATAAACCAGGATGGACCGGTTTGAGTAACGGATGGGTACAAGCAAAAATCAACATGAGTGTAGATACCGCGCGTAATGCAGTATTCCGCTTTAGATTTGGTTCTGATGAGACCATCAACAAAGCGGGTTGGGCGATAGACGATTTCTGTTTCTACGTTACAGATGATCCAGGAAGAGTCTACGTTGTCGGTGAGGAAGAGCTCGAGCGCCACATTGGTGTTGGAAACATCCACCCGAACCCAACCACAGGATATGCACAACTACCGATTTCGTTCCAGCAAGAAGCTGATGTAACGATCTCCATTAGAAATACGCAAGGTCAGCTTATGATGACGCAATCTGTTCATGGTGACGAAGGCATCAACACATTCCCTATTGAAACTGCAGGTTGGGCGGCAGGTATGTACCTTGTTGAAACAGTTACTCCTTTCGGAACAGATGTACAGCGTCTGATCGTAGAATAACGATAGGTACAAAACACTTTTTTTTCACCCTCGCCTTCTTCTATCGGAAGTGGCGGGGGTGTTTTTTTTCTACGAAGTAGTTGAATGATTAACGATAGATCTTTCGTTCGTTCAAGTAACGCGTCCACTTGCGTTGGTTGACCAGATGACCGGCATAATTCTTAGCAAAGGCATGGTAACCGGGTTGGTCTGGGTTTGCACACATGAAGATGTAATCGTGCTCTGGCGCGTTTAACACAGCGAGGAGCGCCGCCTTCTCAGGCACACAAATAGGTCCTGGGGGCAAGCCATTCACATAGTAGGTATTGTACGGATCTTGAATGCTCAGGTCCTTCTTAAGGACACGACGCACTTTGGCACCGGGATTCGTGCGCTTGATGGCATAGATCACTGTAGGATCCGCCTGAAGCTTCATCCCCTTCTCGAGTCGATTTAAATACAAACGGGCAACGCGTGGGCGATCGTCGGACTTACTGCTCTCTTTCATGACAATGGAAGCCAATGTACTTGCTTCAGCCGGAGTGAGACCTAAAGCCGCCGCTTGAGCAATGCGATCCTCCGACCAAAAGCGCACTGTATTTTGATACAGCTTTTCAGCTATGGTGGCAGCCGATGCGTTCCAATACACTTCGTAGGTATCTGGTAAATAGGCGCCAAAGGTTGATGCACCTTCCCAGCCTATGCGAGTTTCTTTCAAGGCCTCCAAAAGACTCAAACTATCGGTCATTAATTGGGACGCAAGTTGACCCGCTAAATCTTCTAGGTTTTCTGCAGAGTTGAATTGGATGCGAACAGGTTCTTGAAATCCTGCCATTAACGTATTGACAATGCCGTTCGAGCTTTGGCCTGCGGTAAGGACATAATGTCCCGGTTTAGGTGTGGTCAAGCCTTTTTTATTTGCCAGCAACAAAAAGCCTTCCGGCGCCAACAGTACATCATCCTCAACAAACTGCGCATATACGTCATCTATGGTCGTTTTGTCATCCACATACAGTGTGTACGGAGCAACCTGCTCGTTGACATTTGCTTCAAAAAGCATATTGTAGCCTTTGAAAACGAGGAAAATGAGGAATGCCGGGAGGACAATCCCTACGATAATGATGATGAGTTTTCTCATGAATGAATTAATTGATAGAGGTGTGCGTCTTCGAATTGGCCATCCTTGATGATCCAATGCTTGAGGAGGCCTGATTGTTCATACTGAAGCGATTCAAATAACGCCTGAGAAGCTGGATTAGACTGCGGCACTACAGCGTAGAGCATCTGCATACCCAATGTTCCAAAGAGGTATTGTTGAAAGGCCTCTAATGCACTTTTTGCCAAGCCCGTCCCTCGTACTTCGGGACTAAGTACGACGCCTATACCGCCTTTGCGCGCAATGGCATCGTAATCATAAATATCCACCGCTCCCGCAGGAACACCATCTACCTCGAAAACAAGTCGCAATTGACCGTCACGAAGGAGGTTGCCGGGCTGTGCATCGATATAACTCGCGAGTACCGCCTTGCTCCATGGCTCTTTACTAATACCTAAATGCCATAAAGACACATCGTTCTCAATGGTATAGAGCCAATCCAGGTCTGAGGGCTCAAGTGCACGTAGCACGCCTATATCTCCTACCTGTATCATCCCTTCCAATATCCTTCGAAACTGTATTGTGCCGGTCCTTCTAGAACAACACTGCTGAACGGTCCCGTTCCTTCAAAATCTACAACAAGCTCCCCACCCATTGCCTTAATGTGCACGGGTGTATAAGCAGTGCCGTTGTGCACAGCAACCATTGCTGCCGCCACAGCTCCAGTACCACAAGCCAGGGTTTCATTTTCTACCCCACGCTCGTAGGTGCGAATGGAAAAACCTTCTTCAAGGGCTACCAAAGAGTTAATATTACACCCCTCCTCTCCATAAGCGTCACGCAACGGTCGAGCGAAAGCAATGAAATCATCTGGATGACCATTATTAAGCACCACATGGTGTGGACTCCCCGTATCAATGAAAAAGGCCCCATATCTTTCAACAACAGCTGGCGCATCGATCATACCTAGAGCTACATTGTCGCCGTTGACTTCAGCCCAGTGGGGTCCGTCGATGGCGTGAAAATGCAAGCGTTCCGCCGCTATGCCAAGATCTGTAGCAAACTTCGAAATACAACGTCCTCCGTTGCCACACATGGTACTCTCACTACCGTCTGCATTGAAATAGACCATGTAGAAGTGGTCGCCGTCATGGCGCGGTGGCTCGAGATACATCAATCCATCGGCGCCAATACCAAAATTGCGGTGGCACATGTGGGCGATTTGGTCTTTTGTCAAACTGGCGCGGGATTCGCGACAATCTAACAGGATAAAATCGTTCCCGGCCCCTTGGTATTTGAAAAACCTAAGATTCATGCTCATATCGGTGTTAAAAGGCGTTAAAGTTATGCACCTCGGTACAATATATACGTTCATTGGTGCATAATTTGAATGTAAGACGTTATTCAATTTAAACAGAATACTATGAAGATGAATGCGAAATCCATTGGAATGTTTGTTCTGCTTTTTGCAGCAGGCGGGCTTTTATCTCTAGCAGGTGCACACGCATTGGGCTGGACGGGCAAGACTGTCGTTATTGAAAATCAGCCGGCCGCTGTGCCTGTTGCCGTTTCAAATTTCCCAGCAGCTAGTGCAGCAGTACCGACAGATTTTGTGGAAGCTGCCGAAGCCTCTGTAGAAGCGGTCGTTCACGTAAAAATCACGGCAGAACGCGTGCAGAACTACTACAACCCGTTCAACGATTTATTTTTTGGTCGTCCATCTAACCCGCAACGCCAAGAGGTTCAGGGGTCCGGATCTGGCGTCATCTTAAGCGAAGACGGTTATATCGTAACCAACAATCACGTCATCAAGGATGCCAAAGAAATCACGGTAGTGACGGCCAATAACGACGAATTCGACGCTGTGCTTGTAGGTACTGACCCTACCACGGACATCGCACTGCTTAAGATTGAGGCTGAAGGCTTACAAAAAATTACTGTGGCCAATTCTGACAATGTTCGATTGGGCCAATGGGTGCTCGCTGTCGGGAATCCATTCAATCTAACCAGCACCGTTACTGCAGGTATAATTTCAGCCAAGGGGCGCGATATCAATATTATCGACGAACAAAGCGCTATTGAAAGTTTCCTACAAACAGATGCGGCTGTAAACCCTGGGAATTCTGGGGGTGCACTAGTAAACACAGGTGGACAACTTGTCGGTATTAATACAGCAATCTCATCGCGGAGCGGCTCCTTCGAGGGCTACAGCTTCGCCGTACCGGCCAATCTAATGATGAAAGTCGTAGGTGACCTCAAGGAGTTCGGACGCGTACAACGTGCCTTTATGGGCATCAACTACAACGAATTGAATGCTTCGCTCAGCGAAGAATTGGACCTTAAAGTTAATGCAGGCGTCTATGTAGCTAATGTCGTGGAAGGCGGCGCTGCAGACGATGCGGGTATAGAAAAGGGAGATGTCATCATCAATATTGACGGCAAGCAAGTACGCACCGGCGCTGACCTCACCGAGGCCATAGGTTCGCACCGTCCAGGAGAATCTCTTGATGTTGTAGTCAACAGAAACGGACGAAACGAGAAATTTAACCTCGTGCTTAAGAACAAGCTGGGTACTACCGAGATGCTAACACGTGAAGAAGAAATTCTACGCTCGTATGGCGCGCGTATAAGCGAACTTTCGAGTAGCGAGAAGAGAAACCTTGGATTGCGCTACGGCGTTAAAGTCGATGAAATCTTAGGGGGCCGATTCGAAAAAGCAGGCATACCCGAAGGCTTTATCATCGTCAAGCTGAACAATGTCTACATCAACGATGTAGCTGAATTTGAAAAGCTCATTCAACAGTTTAACCCTGGCGACGGTGCCTTGATTCAAGGATTTGAAACCAACGGCAAGGCCAACTACTACGCCTTCGAATGGTAAAACAAGAAAAATTGAAGGCAGATAGTGTAAAAATGACACACTAAAATTTGATAATAACCCGCTGAAAATCAGTGGGTTATTTTTTTATTAATCAACTTAAAACCGATGGTTTTCTTCTCTAACTTCGAAAGTAGAACCACCAATTTTTACATATGATTGCTCAAAAAGAGTACTCTAAAAAAGTCCATGCACGAATTCGTTCAGAACGCATGGCCGTGGACATTATAGCCTGTGTCCATGAGCTATTCTACGATCGTGGAGTAGAGATCGTCATGTTTCGAAATACCCTGATTGACCGTAAGCCCAGTGAGGTGCTTGAACTGCATCAATACGCCAAGAGCATGCTTGAGAAGCCCATTTCTGTTGACGCTACATTGGAAATGTTAATGACTCTAAAGAAGACGGCCATTGAAAATGCCAAGATTGACATTGGGCGACTCACTTCGGAATGGTCTGCATCGGAAAGTTATGCTGAGGAAATCATCGTGAATCAACTGAGTAGTTTCTTCGGTAGCCGACCCAAAAATGCCAAAGATGTCGTCCTTTTTGGTTTTGGCCGTATAGGACGACTCTTAGCTAGAGAACTTATTGCGCAAGAAGGAAGTGGCCGACAGCTTCGATTACGAGCAGTAGCAGTACGCAGCATAGATGTTTCCAGTCTTCATAAGCGCGCTTCTCTGCTAAAGATTGACTCTGTACACGGTGCCTTCCCTGGAACAGTGCTCGTAGATGAAGAAAATTTAGCCTTGATAGTCAATGGTCGACCGATCCATTTTATTGCGACTCCGGACCCCACCAAAGCCGACTACACCGCCTATGGAATTCAAAATGCACTATTGATCGATAATTCTGGTGCCTTTCGAGACGACGTTGCGCTTAGCAAACATCTCGAAGGTAAGGGAATCGAAAAGGTGTTGTTGACGGCCCCAGGGAACGGGATCAAGAACATCGTGCACGGCGTCAACCATACCATTGTAGATACCACTATAGATAAAATCATTAGTGCAGCGAGTTGTACCACAAATGCCATAAGTCCAGTGCTGAAAGTTGTCAATGACGCATTTGGTATTGAACGAGGCCATCTTGAAACCATACATGCCTACACCAACGACCAGAACCTTGTGGACAATATGCACAAGAAGTACCGCCGTGGTCGCGCAGCAGCTTTAAACATGGTCATCACCGAGACAGGTGCAGGAAAAGCTGTCGATAAGTGTATTCCAGGTTTGGGATCGAAGCTTACCTCTAGTGCGATTAGAGTACCTGTTCCGAACGGTTCACTTGCCATTCTCAATCTTCAGCTGCTCCGCAGTACCAGTGAGGAAGAAGTATTAGACCTATTTAAGAATGCTGCTTTAAGCGGGCCCTTGGTTGAACAGATTCACTACAATACCTCGAATGAACTCGTGAGTAGTGATATTGTTGGAAACCCTTGTCCATCTATCTTCGACACCAATGCTACGCAACTCAGTGGCGATGGAAACAGCCTTACGCTCTATGTATGGTATGATAACGAATACGGTTACAGCAGACAAGTCCTACGTTTAGCGAAGTATTTCGCCCAAGTACGACGCAATGCGTATTACTAAGTAAAACCAGGCTCCCCTAGCCTAATACAAAAACCCCCAGCGGCCTGCGGCCGCTGGGGGTTTGTTTTATCCCAAAATAAGGGCGCGCCCTTATTCGCTTTCGTTAATGACTAAATCTAATAACCCGGTGTTCGAATTAATGCTTTCCTCCAAGGAGATCATACTTTCTGTATTCTCTACCCCTTCTATATCGTTAATGCGGAAAATCACGTCCTTGGCGTGCGATGCATCGCGGCAACGTATCTTGGCAAAGATGCCGTACTTCCCGGTGGCAAGGTGCGCCACTGTCACCTCAGGCACAGAGCGCAACTGATCAATAATATCAGGAGATTGCAACGAGCGCGATGTAAAGAGGCCGACGTAGGCCACAAATCCAAAGCCCAATTTTGCATAATCAACAGAGATGGATGTACTCTTGATAACGCCCATTTGTTCCATCTTCTTTACACGTACGTGAATGGTACCTGGGCTAACTAACAAATCCTTCGCAATCTCAGTAAACGGCTTACGCGCGTCCTTAACTAAATACTGCAGAATCTGTTTATCGAGTTTGTCTAGTTTCATAGGTCTAAGTGATAGAGTACAAAGGTGCAATCCTCATTCTTGATATTCAATGAGTACAACTACTCTTTTCCTTAAATTTTAGCCGAATTTTATTTTCCATCTAAAGATATCGCCTTATTTTTGCATCCACAGCAAAACAATTATGGATTTGTTGAACAGAATTTAAAAAATTAACAATGACGGAAAACAATTCACATCTAAACGGACCGCAAGCCTTATTCACGATCAATAACCCAGAAAGCGTAATTGAAGTTTTCTTGGACGAGGCAGCTGGTAGCGTACGTGAAGTGAAGTGTTTGAACTACAACCGTTGTAAGGAGTATACCTACTCTGTAGAGGAATATTTAGACAGATACAGCCACCACCCAGCGGGCAAAGCAGTTGCAGCGAAGTTGGCGGTATCCGCAGAATAAAACTGACTTTCCATTCACTCTGTTTGTATTTGGGTTAAGTGGCGCTGAGGAAAGCAGCGCCACTTTTTTTTGCTCCAAATTCAAGACACACATACATCTAGTACGGGAGTACGAAAAACCCCTACCCAGGCTGCGCCTGGGTGGGGGTTATATATTCCAAGAAATCGTAATCGCTACGCCTTCTTGTAGAACGGTAGTTTTACCACCTTCGCTTTAATCGTTTTATTGCGAATCACTACATCAAACTCACTACCCTCTGAGGCCAATTCCACCGGCACATAACCCATACCAATGTTTTTGCCAGTTGAAGGGCTCGCTGTCCCTGAGGTCACACGCCCCACCACTTCACCATCTTTGGCAATCTCATAGCCGTGACGGGGAATACCGCGGTCAATCATCTCGAAGCCCACCAATTTTTTCGTCACGCCTTCCTCCTTCTGCTTAGCGAAGGTGTCCGACGAAACAAAGTCTTTGGTAAACTTGGTGATCCAACCTAGACCGGCCTCTAAAGGACTCGTAGTATCGTCAATGTCGTTGCCGTACAAACACATTCCCATTTCTAGGCGGAGTGTATCACGTGCGCCCAATCCAGCAGGCAGTAAGCCGTGGGGCTCGCCTGCCTCAAGCACGGCATTCCAAAGTGCTTCTGCATCGGCATTATTGATGTAGAGCTCAAAGCCGCCAGCGCCTGTATAGCCCGTCGCCGAGATGATAACATCTTTAACGCCTGCCATCTCTCCGATGACAAAGTTGTAATAGCGAATGGCCGACAAATCGGTACCTGTCAAGCTTTGAAGGATAGCTGTAGCCTTTGGGCCTTGCACCGCCAACAAACTGTAATCGTCGCTTTGGTTGCTCAAATTCACATCAAACCCCTCGGTGTATTTCATGATGTGGTTCCAATCCTTGTCCATATTCGAGGCGTTGACCACCAAGAGGAAATGCTCCTCCGAAAAGCAGTAGACCAACAAATCGTCCACGATACCGCCCTGCTCGTTTGGAAAACAGCTGTATTGAATCTTTCCTGGGATGAGCTTACTCACATCGTTGGACGTTACCTTTTGAAGGAACGGCAAGGCATCCGGGCCTTCGACGAAAAATTCGCCCATGTGGCTTACGTCAAACATTCCAGCTTGCTCACGCACTGCAGCATGCTCATGACGTAGACCGCTGTACTGCACAGGCATATTGTAGCCGGCAAAAGGCACCATCTTCGCGCCCAGCGCGATGTGTACCTGCTCAAGTGCTGTTGATTTTAATTCTGTACTCATATTCTGTTGTAATAGGTTCTACTTATCCGTGAATGAGGCCTTCTGTCCCCAAATTTGAAATGACTTCCGCCTCATATTCCAGCAAATCTTGCCACATCTGATCCACTTCTTCCCGCTTCCCATAGGTACGGGCCAATTTTAAAAACATCGTATAGTGGTTGGCCTCAGAGATCATCAAAGTATGGTAGAACTCGCTGAGCTCTTTGTCCTCCAAATTCTCGCTCAGCACTCTAAAGCGTTCGCACGAGCGAGCTTCGATCAAGGCACATACCAACAAACGATGGATCAAGCGAAGCTCGCGATCCCCACCTTTGGGAAAGAACGTACTGAGCTGGCCCACATAAGCATCCTTGCGCTCACGACCCAAGGTAAGGCCGCGTTGCATGATGCGGTTGTGTACCATTTGGAAATGCCCCATCTCCTCGCGGGCGAGGGCGGTCATCTTATCTACTAATTCTGATTTTTCTGGATAGCCCACTATGAGGCTAATGGCGGTGGATGCGGCTTTTTGCTCGCAGTAGGCATGGTCGGTCAGAATCTCTTCGATGTTCTTCTCCGCAATGTTTGCCCAGCGAGGGTCGGTCGGTAATTTTAATCCTAGCATCTTCTATTAAGATTTAGCGCCAATTCTATCTGAGAATTCTCGCGCAAAATTAACCATCAATTTGAACTCCGACACACTTGCCGCGCGTTCTTTATGGAAAATTAGCAGGGCCTTGCCGTTGCTCTCCATGTGAAAGACCGGATGACTTGCTAAAAAGGCCAAACAGCCCGGCGAGAAGAACGCGCGTATGGCCTTTTCGTCTTCTCCCTTGAGGTTGAATCGCTTATCAAATACATTGGAACCCAGTTCGATGTCTTGCGCCCCTGTGAGGTACGAAATGCGCTCAAAAATGCGCTCCCTATCCAAGGTGAATTTGGGCAGCTTGATGCCCTTTGGCTGGAGGATTACACACGCCAGGTGCTGGCTGTCGCGCATGGTAAATTCCCCGACGTGGGTTACTACCTCGATGGCCATCAATCGCGTACTGCGGTCCTCGAGCAAATTCATGGTTTGATCAATACGGCGGTGGCGGAAATAATGAAACTGATTCACCTTGGTATCCCAAATAGGATCTGGCCACGGCGTGTATTCCAACCCTGCCGTACCGGCAAACTTTCGAAGCTTTTCCTGCTTGCCACTCAAACGCGTATCTGAGCTGCGTACGAGGAAAACGTCAGAGCCACGCGTGCTCTTGCTCTGTACCCCTAGCGGGTGTGAAGACGCCGGTGCGAGCGTATCCAGACCTACTAAGTCCAAGGAACCGCCGTGCTGTTCAAAGCTTTCAACGTAGCCTGCTAAGTGCTCCATCACTGTAGCGTCGACGAAGGAGGTGCTGGAGAAATCGGCAATGACTTCCGCAGAAGTAGGAATGCTGTCGAGCTTGCTCTTCAGTCGCGGGTAGTTCAGGAAGTTTGCGAAGTAATTGATATTGAGGATGTACTTGTTCTCCTCCTCTTCAAACAGCAGCGTGTTGGGTCTGTTGAAGTAGCGCACTATATCAGCTCCCGATCCGGTAATGATTACCTGAATGACGAGGGTGGCTGCCATGCCTAGAACGATACCCATGATTAGGCCATAAACCAGGGTGGCGAACAGGGTGAAGAAGAATAAGAAGAGCTGTTCAAGTCCTATTTGGGCGATTTTACGGAATTGGCTCGGGTTTAAAAGCTTGTATCCTGTGAAGACTAGAATGGCCGCCAGCGCAGGCAGTGGAATTTGAGTGAGGACTTCTCGAAGGAAAAGCACAAATACTAAGATGAGTGCACCGTGGAAGAAGTTCGCCGAACGCGTCTTTGCGCCGTTGCTCACATTCACGGAGCTGCGGGCAATTACCGTCACTACACTCAGGCCGCCCAGCATACCTGAAACAGCCGTGGCGATACCCAAGGCACGCAGGTCCTTATTAACATTGGATTTGCGCTTGTACGGGTCTAATCGGTCCATGCCTTTGATGGAAAGCAATGATTCG
>JBMZBC010000018.1:0-42270 GCA_049611965.1 Schleiferiaceae bacterium
CTCGCTGCCAAAGTGGGTGCCTCTCTTGAAAAATCTAAAGCAGAGAAAGCAGCTATTGAGAAAGAATTGAAAGCCGCCAAGAAGGCTCATGCAGTTGAAAAGGCAGCCTTAATGGATGAATTAGAAGCATTAAAAGCTGCACCAGTTCAAGAAGAAACTCCTTCAGAAGAGCCAACTGTTGAAACAAAAGGCTTTTATGTGATTATCGGCTCGTTCCCTTCTCAAGAAGGAGCAGATCGCTTCATTTCAGAGCTTGGCTCAGAGTTAGGTGTAAGCTTTATAAAAGACCTAAACACTTACCGCGTGGTTTATAGTAAGCACGAAAACTTAACTGAAGCGCGCGCAGCCTTGGAAGCTGCAAAAGCAGTTGTTGAAACTGCATGGATTGCAGTGTATTAATCAGGTGAATATTAGATGAAAAGACCCGCCTAGTGCGGGTCTTTTTTTGCCCCAATAATCCCTAAATTTGTGACTTCAACAAACACTATGAAAAAGACAGCATTAATTGTACTTGACGGTTGGGGAAGAGCCGATAACCCAGATGTCAGTGCTATAGATAAAGCCAATACGCCTTTTGTTGATTCCCTTTACAAGGACTACCCTCAAACTTGGGTGAAGACTTCAGGGCTAGACGTAGGTCTACCTGAGGGTCAAATGGGTAACTCAGAGGTGGGACATATGAATCTCGGTGCTGGCCGGGTAGTTTATCAAGATTTGGTGAAAATCAATCTTGCTGCAGAAAATGGAGATTTTGCCAGTGACACTACACTCTTGGCCGCGCTAGCCCATGCTAAGGCAAACAATTGTAAGATTCACATTGCTGGGCTTCTTTCTGATGGCGGTGTGCATGCGCATATCAAGCACGCAAAGGCCTTATGTTCTTGGCTTCACGCTGAAGCATTTGAGGATGTGTTCGTTCACGTTTTCACAGACGGTCGAGATACGGACCCACACGGTGGTGCGGATTATGTGTCCGATTTAGAAGCACATATGTCAGAAACCACTGGACGTGTTGCTTCATTAATAGGCCGCTACTTTAGTATGGACCGTGATAAGCGCTGGGAACGTGTCGCCAAGGCCTACCACTTGATGGTAAATGGTCAAGGTGAAAAAGCTACCGATGCTGTTACCGCTATTAAGCAGAGCTACAAAGCAGGAGTTACAGACGAATTTTTAGAGCCTGTAGTCATTACGAATGAAGACGGCACCCCACTAGCGACTCTCGAGGAAAACGATGTGGTAATCATGTTCAACTTTAGAACAGATCGAGGAAGAGAAATCACCGAGGTCTTAACCCAAAGTGACTTCCCAGAAGAGGATATGTCTGCCTTGAATCTTCACTTTGTGACCATGACTAGCTACGACGACACCTTCAAAAATATTGAAGTAGTATTCCGCAAGGACAACTTGGTCAATACCATGGGTGAAGTACTCGAAAGTGCTGGCCGTACCCAGATTAGGATAGCTGAAACAGAGAAGTACCCTCATGTCACATTCTTCTTTTCCGGCGGTCGTGAGGAGCCTTTTAATGGCGAAGAGCGCTTACTATGTCCTTCTCCAAAGGTGGCTACTTACGATTTGAAGCCTGAGATGAGTGCTGGCGATATTCGAGATGCCATTGTTCCCAAATTAAAAGAAGGTTCAACCGACTTTGTATGTCTGAACTTTGCCAATCCTGATATGGTTGGTCATACAGGGGTAATGGAAGCTGCAATCAAAGCTTGTGAAACTGTTGACTCGTGTTTGCAATCAGTCGTTGAGGCCGGTTTAGAATCGGATTACCAATTCATCGTTCTTGCCGATCACGGTAATGCAGATTGTATGGTAAATGAGGACGGTTCGCCGAACACTGCGCATACCACCACTGTTGTACCTTGCTGGCTAGTTGGTTCTTCGGCCCAAGAATATGGCCTAAAAGAAGGAAAACTAGGAGATATAGCTCCTACCCTTTTGGCTCTAATGGGTGTAGATCAGCCGGCGGAAATGACAGGAGATAATTTATTGGTCGCTAAATAATGATCAAATACAAGACAAGAGAAGAAATTGAACTGATGCGTGAAAGCGCACAGCTGGTCAGTAAGACCTTAGGAATGCTCGCGCCGAAAATTGTTCCTGGTGCCATCCCTTTGGAGCTGGACAAAATGGCTGAAGAATTTATTCGCGACCATGGTGGTGAACCAGGATTTCTTGGCATGTATGGGTTTCCAAACAGCCTGTGTATGTCTCCAAACGCTCAAGTCGTTCATGGTATACCGAGCAAAGATCCACTCAAGGATGGTGATATCCTCAGTGTAGACTGCGGCGTTTACATGAATGAGTTCTATGGTGACCATGCATACACTTTCGCCGTAGGTGAAGTTGATGCAGATACCCAGCGTCTTCTTGCCGATACCAAAGAAAGTCTTTACGTGGGCATACGTGAGGTCGTTGTGGGCAATAGAATAGGCGATATTGGTGCGGCAATACAGGAATTTACCGAGGCACGCGGTTACGGTATCGTTAGAGAGCTTGTAGGACACGGTCTCGGCCGTAAAATGCACGAAGAGCCACAAGTTCCAAACTACGGGCGTCGAGGGCGTGGCAAAAAAATTCAAGAAGGTCTAGTTATCGCCATTGAGCCAATGACCAACCTCGGCACCCATAGAATTAAGCAGCTTAAAGACGGCTGGACCATTCTTACTGCCGATGGTAAAAACAGTGCGCATTTCGAGCACGACGTGGCGGTAGTTGATGGTAAGCCAGAAATCCTAAGTACTTTCCAGTACATTTACGACGCGCTCGGTATAGCGCCGGAAGAATACGAAAAGGTATGATCTCAAAAATGATGAAATGGGCACTCGCTAAAGTGCCGCGCCCTCTGCTAATTAGATTGAGCTACATTGTACAATGGCTCAGTCCTGTATTGTTCAGAGGCTCGAATTTTGTTGATCCAATAGACGGTAGAGGCTATTCACGCTTTTTTCCTTACGGCTATGGCGAGAATCAGCGTCCTAACGCGCTTTGCCCGGGGACAAACAGTCTTGAAAGACATCGACTTCTTTGGCTCTACTTGAAAGACTACACAGATTTTCTCACCAAGCCACAAAAGCTGTTGCATATCGCCCCAGAACAGTGTTTTTATGGTCGATTCCGCAAGATGAATAACTTGGATTACACAACGGCCGATCTCTTCTCACCGCTGGCAGATATGCGATTTGATGTACAAGACATTCCGATTGAGGACAACACGTACGACACCATCTTTTGCAATCACGTTCTAGAACACGTAGACGACGACAAGCAAGCCATACGCGAACTTTGCCGCATTCTAAAACCTGGTGGCCTAGCGATTATGCAAGTTCCTTTGGATCCTGATTATGAGGTTACAGATGAGGACCCATCAATCAAGGATCCTGCAGAGCGTGAGCGTCGCTTCCGCCAGTACGATCATGTTCGTCTTTATGGTCAAGATTACCCTGAGCGCCTCAAAGAATGCGGCTTTACTATTAGTACCTTCGATGCAGCAAAAGAGCTTCCTGAAGGCTACTTTGAGAGATACGCCTTGCCTAAACGTGAGATGTTATACGTCTGTACGAAATAGGCCAGTAATATGTTAGTATAGGAAAACAAAAAGCCCGCTCTTCGAGCGGGCTTTTTTGAGTCTAAATATATTTTGCGCAAAGCGCGGATTAAATTGCTCGGGTTTATTTCAACCACCCTGCAATCATTGCATCCATCTTATCCTCTTCTTCTTGCGCCAATACTGGATCAACAAGAATACGACCACTGTGCTCATCAATCATGATTTTCTTGCGCTGTGCAAGTTCCATCTGACGTTGTGGTGGAATTACGAAGAAAGAACCGGCAGAAGCACCGCGCTCAACTGAAACAACAGCAAGCTTGTTCTTCGTAGCCGAACGAATACGGTCGTACGCGTCCACTAAGCGTGCTTCAATCATTCCCTTATACTCTTCGCTTTTTGCAAGAAGCATTTCTTCTTCTTTCTGAGTCTCAGCCATGATACTATCTAACTCACTTACCTTGTGTGTCAAGTGTGTTTTGCGATCATTCAACTTTTCTACGCTCGATTCGTTAGCCTCTTTCTTGGCTTCGATACGTGCTGAGAACTCACGAATACGCTTTTCAGCCAATTGAATCTCCAATTCTTGGTATTCAATTTCCTTCGCAATTGCTTCGAACTCTCTGTTATTTCTTACCTGCTCCTGATCTTTTGCGTACTTCGCCATTTTCTCCTGGCTTTCCTTGATCAAAAGTTGTTTTTCCTTGATATCCACTTCTAGGTCAGCAATCTCATTGTTCACCTTTTCCATACGAGTCTCCATACCGGCTACTTCGTTTTCAAGATCTTCAACCTCCAATGGAAGCTCTCCGCGCATTGCACGAATTTCGTCTACACGACGATCAATGATTTGCAGATCGTAAAGCGCTCTTAATTTATCTTCTACGCTTAGCTCTTTTGCCTTCTTAGCCATACTAATAGTACTGAATAGGGTTTGTGTTGACCTCTGTTTTGAGAACGGCAAATTTAGGGAATTTTTCCGAGAGTCTATCAGCTATGAGGTCGATTGTAAACTGCTCACTCTCAAAATGTCCCACATCAAAAATTGACAGACTGTCATCTGCATCAAAAAATTGATGGTATTTGTAATCTGCCGTTATAAAAACATCTGCTCCGCTGCCCTTTGCTGCTCCCAATAAGAAGCTGCCTGAACCGCCGCATACAGCAACACGTTTGACGGTTTCCTTTACTGCTGGGGTGTATTTAATTGTAGTGCCAAAAGTCTTTTTGACCAATGCTAAAAATGCATCGAATTTCATTTCCTGGGACAATTCACCCACGGCACCCGCACCATATTGGGTAGCCATATTTTCTACAGCCAACCACTCGTAGGCCATCTCCTCATAAGGGTGCGCCGTTCGAGCTGCCTTTTCCACTGCCCTTTGGGCGAATGCAGGCACGATAAACTCTAGCTTGGCTTCTTCTACAAACTCGCGCTCACCTACCTTCCCTATTACAGGAGTGGTCCCTTCAGTGCCTTTAAACGAACCTACACCTTCGGTTTTAAAGCTGCACTCTTCATAAGCACTAACCTTACCCCCTCCGGCATTAAATACAGCCGTTTCAAGCGAGGCAACACTAGCAATAGGCACATAGACTTGAAACTTCTTCAAGGCACCTTTCATTGGGCTTAGGATGGTATGATTCTTAATACCCAACAGCTCCATGATCTTAGCATTCACCCCCCAGAGCACATTATCGAGGTTTGTATGAATAGCGTAGATAGCTACATCGTGTTTGATGGCCTTCATGACGACACGCTCGATATAACTTGAGCCATTGAATCTCTTCAATCCTCCAAACACTATAGGATGGTGCGCGACAATGAGGTGGATATTCTTAGCAATGGCTTCATCAACCACAGATTCCAAACAATCCAAAGCGACTAAAACACCATCGGTTTCCCAATCTTTGGAACCAACAATGAGTCCGCTGTTGTCGTATGATTCTTGAAGTGCCGGCGGCGCCCACAACTCCAATTCTTGAATAATTTCTCCAATTCGCATAGTCCCCCAAGTTAGGATTTTATCCATTAAAAAACCCCTCGGACCTGTGGCCCGAGGGGTTCGTGAGTTATCTCGAAAAAATCGGCTTATTTACCGCCTTTCTCCATTTGCTCTTTAAGAGCCGCCAAAGCGTCTAGATCACCCATTGTAGAGCGCTCAACGTTTTGGTTTGGTACAGCAACGTTTCCGCCTTTGTTACCACCACGGCCAGTGTTCTTCTTCAACTCAACCTCTTTGTATGTACCTACGTGAGATACTACGATACGACGGTTGTCTTTGTTGAATTCGATCACTACGAACTCTGCAGTTTCGCCTTTTTCTAGTTTAGCACCATCTTCTTTAGTAATGTGACGTGCAGGACAGTAAGCCTCAACACCTTCGTGCTCAGCAAAGCTTACATCACCGCCTTTATCACCTGAGTTGATCATAGTACCTGTTACCTTGTTACCTACTTTGAATGTTGTGGCGTAAGCATCCCAAGGGTTATCAGTTACTTGCTTGTGACCCAAGCTCAAGCGACGGTTTTCAGCGTCGATATCCATAACTACAACTTCTAGTTTAGCACCAATAGAAGTAAATTCAGACGGGTGCTTCACTTTCTTCGTCCAGCTTAGATCAGAAATGTGGATCAAACCATCAATTCCTTCTTCAAGCTCTAGGAAGATACCGAAGTTCGTGAAGTTGCGAACGGTACCAGCATGCGTTGAACCTTGTGGGTATTTTGTAGTAATATCCGTCCAAGGATCAGTAGTCAATTGCTTGATACCAAGGCTCATCTTACGCTCTTCGCGATCTAGAGTCAATACCTCAGCTTCTACTGCATCACCAACTTTCATGAAGTCACCAGCGCTGCGCAAGTGAGCCGACCAGCTCATTTCGCTTACGTGGATCAAACCTTCAACACCTGGCAATACTTCTACGAATGCACCGTAATCAGCAAGTACTACTACTTTACCTGTTACTTTGTCGCCAACGCTCAAGTTCTCGTCAAGAGCATCCCATGGGTGCTTCTCAAGTTGCTTAAGACCTAATTGGATACGAGTCTTGCCTTCGTCGAAGTCTAGAATTACAACGTTGATTTTCTGATCCAACTCTACTATCTCTGACGGGTGGTTGATACGGCTCCAGCTCAAATCTGTGATGTGAACTAGACCATCTACGCCACCAAGGTCGATGAATACACCGTAAGACGTGATGTTTTTAACCACACCTTCCAATACTTGACCTTTCTCGAGTTTCGAGATGATTTCTTTTTTCTGTTCTTCAAGATCAGCTTCGATAAGCGCCTTGTGAGAAACAACAACGTTTTTGAATTCGTGGTTGATTTTAACCACTTTGAACTCCATTGTTTTATCTACGTACTGATCGTAATCGCGGATTGGCTTAACGTCAATCTGTGATCCTGGCAAGAACGCCTCTAGACCAAATACGTCTACGATCATACCACCCTTAGTACGAGCTTTAACGTAACCCTTAACGATTTCATCGTTATCGTGTGCTTCGTTAACGCGATCCCAAGCCTTGATAGAACGTGCTTTTCTGTGAGAAAGAACTAGCTGTCCGTACTTATCTTCTTGGCGATCAACCAATACCTCAACAGTATCACCTACTGCCAATTCTGGGTTGTAACGGAACTCGTTCAAACTAACAACACCTTCGCTCTTAGAGTTGATGTCGATGATTACTTCGCGATCAGTCTTAGAAGTAACTTTACCTTCTACTACTTGATGCTCTACAGAAGAACCTAATGTTTCTTCGTACAATGCTGCCAAAGCTTGACGCTCTTCGTTCACTGCAGTTTCACCACCTTCAACATCGTCCCAGCTAAATGCTGGCTCTTCAGTTACAGTTTCTTCAACTGCGGGTGCTTCAACTATTTCTTCTGCTTTTGGAGCCTCCTGAGCTGGAGCCTCTTGTTGTACCTCTTCTTGCGGTACTTGATTCTCTTCTGACATGAGAGATTTACTTGTATCTCAGGACTTTACATGCTATTCTCACTAGTCCTTGAGAGGGTTTTTTCTTTTTCAAATGCCTATTGGAAGCATGCTTCGTGTCCAAAAGGGGTGCAAATATACAACTATTGGTCTAGAAATCTTATAGTTAGCAATAAAAAACCCCGAAGCACGAAGCGCTCCGGGGCCTGTATTTTTCTAAGCTCAAACTTACTTGTCGAACTGCTTCTTTAGCAAGTCAGTGGTCGTTGAACCTGGGCGTTCTATAGGCATACCCATTGCGCGATCTAGAATAAGATTCGCAAGAGTTCCCAATGAACGAGCAACACCGAATAGGACGGTATAGAACTCGTATTCAACAAAACCATAGTGCGTCAACAATTGGCCACTATGTGCATCTACATTAGGCCAAGGGTTTTTCACCTTTCCAGTAGCTGACAAGATATCTGGCACTACCTCATAAACCATACTAACGATTTTAAAGAGCTCATCATTTGGCATCTTAGCCTTCGCAAACTCGCGTTGTGCGGTGTAACGAGGATCCGTTTTACGGAGTACTGCATGACCGAATCCAGGAATTACCTTTCCAGCGGCTAGTGTCTGTTTACAATAGTTTGCAATCTGCTCTTTTGTTGGTAAACCTCCACCAAGTTCTTGACGCATATTATTGATCCAACGAATTACCTCTTGATTCGCAAGACCGTGCAATGGGCCTGCCAAACCGTTCATACCTGCAGCAAAGCTCAAATAAGCGTCACTCAAAGCAGAACCCACAAGGTGAACTGTGTGTGCACTTACGTTACCTCCCTCGTGGTCAGCGTGGATGGTCAAATACATACGCATTAACTCCTTGAACTCGTCACCGTCAAAACCTAACATGTGTGCGAAATTACCCGCCCAATCTAGTTTCGGATCTGGTTCGATATGCTGGTCGTTGTGGTACATTCTACGGTAGATGTATGCTGCTACACGTGGTAAGCGTGCAATCAAGTTCATACAATCCTCGTAGGTGGCGTCCCAATATTCACTCTTGTGTACACCTGCAGCATAAGCCTTTGCAAATTCACTTTCTGTTCTCATCGCCATAATGGCAATAGAAAACTGTGTCATCGGATGCGTGCGCGTTGGCAGCGCATCAATTGCCTTGAATACATGAACTGGAACGTTATTACGACGAACCCAATTGTTACTCAAACGACGTGCCTGATCTTCCGTTGGAAGCTCATTCATCAACATTAAGTGAAATAGCCCCTCAGGCAATGGCTGCTCGCCTCCTGGGTACTTTGGGAGCTTCTCTTGAAGTTCAGGAATACTGTACCCGCGGAAACGAATACCCTCTTCAGGATCAAGCTTTGAGGTTTCACAAATCAATGCCGGCATGCCGCGCATACCTCCGTATAGTTGTCCCAACTTAATCTCACCAACCTTCTGATCTGCGTTCTCTTTCAAGAATGCCTTGGTATCAGCTACGATTGATGGGAATGTGTCGCGAAACTGCTCTTTAATTTTGTCCATGACAGGTGTTTGGATTTATTTAATGAATCGGAAGTTCTTTCCTGGGAACACAGCGCGCTCCGCAAGCTCTTCCTCGATTCTCAATAGTTGGTTGTATTTAGCCATACGATCAGAACGCGAAGCTGAACCAGTCTTAATCTGACCTGTATTCAAAGCAACCGCTAAATCTGCGATTGTCGAATCTTCTGTCTCTCCCGATCTATGTGACATTACCGCCGTCATCATATGACGGTTAGCCAGGGTAACAGTATTGATTGTCTCAGTCAAAGTTCCGATCTGATTTACTTTAACTAGTACAGAGTTCGCACTCCCTTCTTCAATACCTCGAGCTACGCGCTTCTCATTGGTTACGAACAAATCGTCACCTACCAACTGAACCTTGTCGCCAATCTTCGCGTGAAGTTTAGCCCAACCGGCCCAATCGTCTTCGTGAAGACCGTCTTCAATAGAAGCAATTGGATATTTTTCAATCCAGTTTGCCCAGTAATCTACCATTTCGTCAGAAGTCAATTCACGACCGTCGCTCTTGTGGAATACGTACGTTCCTTTCTCCTCATTGTAGAATTCTGATGCAGCTGCATCCATAGCAATCCAGATATCCTCACCAGGTTTGTAACCTGCTTTCTCGATACTTTCTAGAATGATTTCTAGAGCTTCCTCGTTAGAACCGATAGAAGGCGCAAAACCACCTTCGTCACCTACGTTCGTAGAATATCCTTTGCTCTTGAGCACTTTCTTCAAGTTGTGGAATACCTCAGTTCCCATACGCAATGCTTGGCTGAATGACTCAGCACCAAATGGCATTACCATAAATTCTTGGAAATCGATAGAGTTATCTGCGTGTGAGCCACCATTCAAGATGTTCATCATAGGTACTGGAAGTGTACGCGCGTTTACGCCACCAATGTAGCGGTACAATGACTGGCCAGTGCTTTCAGCTGCAGCCTTGGCCACTGCCAAAGAAACCGCCAAAATTGCGTTGGCACCTAATTTCCCTTTGTTCTCAGTGCCGTCAAGCTCGAGCATGATCGCATCAATATGTGCTTGCTCAGTAACAATCTCACCTTCCAATTCTGGAGCGATGATATCATTGACGTTATCCACTGCTTTCAATACACCTTTGCCCATGTATACAGAGGCGTCTTCGTCGCGAAGTTCAACTGCTTCATGGATACCAGTAGAGGCTCCTGAAGGAACAGCAGCTCTACCCATAGCACCGCTAGAAGTGATTACATCGACTTCAACAGTTGGGTTCCCGCGAGAATCCAAAATCTGTCTAGCATGGATGTGAGTAATTACAGACATAATATTACGTTTAGAGTGTTAGTTAGTGTGTTGTGTCTTAGTTGTTTTTGATGTTTTCGATAAACGAATCAAAAAGATATCGGCTATCGTGTGGGCCCGGAGAAGCCTCAGGGTGGTATTGAACAGAGAAGCAATTCGCATCCGTTCTTTTAATACCTGCAACTGTTTGGTCGTTTAAGTGGATGTGGGTTAATGCCACATTATTTGAGGCCTCAACATCTTCCATCTTCACTACAAAACCGTGATTTTGTGAAGTAATCTCGCCCAGTCCAGTCTCTACATTCTTAACGGGATGGTTAATACCACGGTGCCCGTTATGCATTTTATAGGTATTTAAACCGCTTGCTAGCGCGATCATTTGGTGTCCTAGACAAATACCGAAGACTGGTAGACCAGAGGCTATGCCTTTTGACACTTCAGCTACTACCTCTGGAGAAGCAGCAGGATCACCAGGACCGTTAGAGTAAAACAAGCCGTTAGGGTTCCACGCCATCATCTCTTCTGTTGAAGTATTGTATGGGAAGACCTTTACTCGAGCTCCACGATCTGTCAAACATTTTACGATGTTATTCTTGATACCTAGATCCAATGCGGCAACACGAATCTCACTATCGGCAGGACCTACTTCATATGCCTCCTTGGTGCTTACCACGGGTGCCAATGCCAATCCTTCCATGTTTGGGCATTTTTTAAGCTCTTCTTTGAGCCCTTCTACATCGTGGATTTCCGTAGAGATAATTGCATTCATCGCACCCGCATCACGTATGTGACGGACTAATGCGCGAGTATCAATATCCTTAATAGCAACCTTACCTTCTTTTTCGAAATATCCATAAAGGCTGTCCGATTTTCCGGCACGTGACGCAACTTCACTAAAGTTCTTGGTGATCAGACCTGCAATTTGAATCTTTCCCGATTCTATTTCCTCAGCGTGAACACCATAGTTACCAATATGAGAAGTAGCCATTACCATAAGCTGACCGAAGTAAGACGGATCTGTAAAAATCTCCTGGTAACCAGTCATACCTGTGTTGAAGCAAATCTCCCCGTAGGCAGTACCGTCAAGCCCTGTAGAGGTACCATAAAATACGGTTCCGTCTTCTAGTAGTAGCGTTGCCTTTTTAGTTGAATTATCCATGAGTGTCAGTTTCTAAAAAAAAAGGGAAATAGGCCCAAAACCTAATTCCCCTCTAAATTAATCAACAAAGACCTATTTGGTGCATTTGTCTATTCTTATTCAGCAGATTCTTCCTTAGTTTCCTCTACCGCTACCTCTTCAGTAGCTGTCTCAGCTGCAGGAGCTGGAGCTGCTTCTTCCGTAGTCGCTTTTGATCGGCGGCTACGACGAGTAGTTTTCTTCTTCTCTTCTTTTGTGTACAATTCGTTGAAATCAACCAACTCTACCATACACATTTCAGCGTTATCACCAAGACGGTTACCCGTTTTGATAATACGAGTGTAGCCACCTGGACGGTCACCTACTTTAGGACCTACTACAGTGAACAACTCAGTTACTGCATGCTTATTTCTCAACGCAGAGAATGCAGTACGACGGTTGTGTGTAGTATTTTCTTTAGCACGAGTAATCAGAGGCTCCACGAACTTACGTAGCTCTTTAGCCTTTTGCACAGTCGTGTTGATGCGCTTGTGCTCAATAAGAGAACCAGCCATGTTGCTCAACATCGCCTTTCTGTGCGCAGTCTTTCTACCGAGGTGATTATTTTTCTTACCGTGTCTCATTTTTATTCTTTATCGAGCTTGTATTTAGAAATATCCATTCCAAAGCTCAAGTTTTTACTATCAACTAATTCTTCCAATTCAGTAAGTGACTTCTTACCGAAATTGCGGAACTTCATCAAATCTGACTTCGAGTACGTCACCAAATCTCCTAACGTATCTACCTCTGCAGCCTTCAAACAGTTCAAAGCACGAACGCTCAAGTCCATATCGTGAAGCTTAGTCTTCAACAACTGACGCATGTGCAATGCTTCTTCATCGTAGCTTTCAGTTTCAGCACTTTCTTCATCTTCAAGACTAATGCGCTCATCGCTGAACAACATGAAGTGGTGAATCAAAATTTTAGCTGCTTCGGTTAAAGCATCTTTTGGTAGAATTGAACCATCAGTTTCAATCTCCATAACCAACTTCTCAAAGTCCGTCTTCTGCTCTACACGGTAGTTCTCAATAGAGTATTTCACATTCTTGATTGGCGTGTAGATGCTATCAAGAGCAATAGTTCCGATAGGAGCATCTGCCTTCTTGTTCACTTCTGCACCAACGTAACCACGACCCTTTTCGATCACCACTTCCATAGAAAGGTTCACGCTCGCATCCATGTTACAGATCACCAAATCTGGGTTCAATACCTGGAATGAAGTAATGTGTGCCGCTAAGTCGCCCGCTAGCAACTGCTCTTTACCGCTCACAGAGAACTTTACAGTTTCTGTATCAACAGATTCGATTTGTTGCTTAAAGCGAACTTGCTTTAGGTTTAGAACAATTTCAGTTACATCTTCTACAACACCTTCAATTGTGCTGAATTCGTGATCTACGCCGTCAATTCTCAAAGAAGTCAAAGCGAATCCTTCAAGTCCTGAAAGCAATACTCTACGAAGTGCATTACCGACTGTTAAACCGTAGCCTGGCTCTAAAGGTCTGAACTCGAACTGACCATCTTTGTCAGTCGACGCGTTCATGATTACTTTATCCGGCTTTTGGAAATTAAGAATAGCCATATTAAATGGGTATAAGGTGTTATTATTTCGAGTACAATTCGACGATCAACTGCTCCTTGATATTCTCAGGGATTGCATCACGTGAAGGTACACTTAGGAAAGTTCCTTCCATTTTACTTTCGTTCCACTCCAACCATGGGTACTCGCCATTGCTAGATGCAAGAGCATCAGCAATAACTACCAATGATTTAGACTTTTCACGAACGCCAATTACATCACCAGGCTTCACATTCATTGATGGAATGCTTGCAAGCTCTCCATTCAAAGTGATGTGACGGTGACCTACCAACTGACGTGCAGCATCACGAGTCTTACCAAGACCTAAACGGAATACTACGTTGTCAAGACGGCTCTCACAAAGTTGCAAAAGAACATCACCCGTTTTGCCTTTACTTCTAGACGCCTTGTCGAACATGTTTGCAAACTGACGCTCCAAAATACCGTAAGTGTATTTTGCTTTTTGCTTCTCTTGCAACTGAACTGCGTATTCGCTCTTCTTACCACGACGACGGGCATTACCGTGTTGCCCTGGAGCATATTTGCGCTTTTCGAAAGAGCTATCTGGGCCAAAGATAGGCTCGCCCATACGACGTGCAATCTTTGTTTTTGGTCCTCTATATCTTGCCATAATACTTTTCTTCTACTAATTATTAAACGCGACGTTTCTTAGGTGCACGACAACCGTTGTGAGGTGTTGGTGTGATGTCAATGATTTCTACCACTTCAATACCCAAGTTGTGCAAAGAACGGATAGCGCTCTCGCGACCGTTACCAGGACCCTTTACGTATGCTTTAACTTTCTTCAAGCCCGCCTCAAGTGCAACGCGACCACAATCCTCTGCTGCCATTTGAGCTGCGTAAGGAGTGTTTTTCTTGCTTCCGCGGAATCCCATCTTACCTGCTGAAGACCAAGAGATAACCTGACCTTGCTGATTTGTCAATGAGATAATGATATTGTTGAACGAAGATCCGATGTGTGCTTCACCCATCGCTTCTACGCGTACTTTACGCTTCTTCGTCTGTTTTGCTTGTTTCTTAGCCATAACTAATAACTATTATTTAGTTGCTTTTTTCTTGTTAGCAACTGTTTTTCTCTTACCCTTTCTCGTACGAGAATTGTTCTTTGTGCGTTGGCCACGTAGTGGAAGACCCACACGATGACGGATACCACGGTTACAACCGATGTCCATCATACGCTTAATGTTCAACTGAATCTCTGAACGCAACTCACCTTCTACGATGTATTCGTCAGCGATTACACCACGAATGGTAGTCAACTGATCATCAGTCCACTCTTGAACTTTAACATCTTCGTGAACCCCTGCTTTCGCCAAGATCTCTTTAGAACGGCTCAATCCAACACCATAGATGTAAGTTAGACCGATAACACCGCGCTTAGTTCTAGGTAAATCTACCCCTGCAATCCTTGCCATAGTATTCTTTCTATTATATCAATTAACCCTGACGTTGCTTGAACTTTGGGTTCTTTTTGTTAATAACATACAAGCGTCCTTTACGACGAACAATTTTACAGTCCGCACTGCGCTTTTTAACTGAAGCTCTTACTTTCATTTTTTTAGTATCTGTACGTTATACGAGCCTTAGTTAAATCGTAAGGACTCATTTCTAGTTTTACTTTATCCCCTGGTAACAATTTAATGTAGTGCATTCTCATTTTTCCTGAGATGTGCGCAGTTACAACGTGACCGTTTTCTAACTCTACACGGAACATTGCGTTTGACAATGCTTCTGTTACCGTACCGTCTTGTTCTATTGCATTTTGCTTAGCCATATTAACCGAAGGTACTTGTTTGGGTTCTTCCTCTTAGTTTTCCTGTCTTCATCAAGCCGTCATAATGACGATTCAACAAATAACTTTCTACCTGCTGTAAGGTATCCAAAATTACACCCACAGTAATCAACAATGAAGTACCTCCGTAGAAGTAAGCCCACTGCGTATTCAAACCTACAACCATTGCCACGGCAGGAAGAACTGCAATGAGCGCAAGAAGTAATGAACCTGGGAATGTAATTCTACTTAGAACTGTATCTAAAAATTCAGCAGTCGGCGCACCTGGTTTAATACCTGGTACAAATCCACCGTTTCTTTTTAGATCATCCGCAATAGAATTGGTATTTACCTGAATAGCTGTGTAGAAATATGTGAAGATAATGATCAACAAACCGAATGTGAGGTTGTAACCAAAACCTTGGATATTTCCGAAAACCGTAATAATCCAGCTGATGCTATCACCTTCCGCACCACTGTACTGAAGTACTGTGATCGGAATAAACATAATAGCTTGAGCAAAGATGATAGGCATTACACCTGCAGCGTTGACCTTCATAGGAAGGTACTGACGTGCTGTTGGTGTTGCTGCACCTCTACCCGCGGCTGCTTGTTTCGCATATTGAACTGGAATCTGACGAACTGCCTGTGTCAATGCAATTGCAAACATTGTAATTACAAACAATGCAAACAACTCAATGATAAATGCAACCCAACCAGCGCCTTGGTTCACCTGAGACAACATCTCTTGGAAGAATGCCTGAGGAAGCGTTGCAATAATTCCCACCATAATCAATAGCGAGATACCGTTACCAATTCCTTTATCAGTAATACGCTCTCCCAACCACATCGCGAAAATGGTACCCGTTGTCAATGTAACCCATGCCAAGAACCAAAAAGTGCCCGGATCAAGAGTTAGAACAACACCCTGAGCGCTTAGGTTAGCCAAATAACTTGGAGCCTGTACACCCGCGATAAGAATTGTTAGGTAACGTGTGATTTGATTCAACTTTCTACGACCGCTCTCGCCGTCCTTCTGCATTTTTTGCACTGCTGGTACTGCCATTCCCATCAACTGGATGATAATCGAAGCAGAGATGTAAGGCATGATACCTAATGCAAGAACAGATGCACGAGAGAATGCACCACCTGTGAACGCGTTCAATACGCCCAAAAGACCCTCTGAAGTCTGCGCTTGAAGCTGCGTCAAACTATCCGGATCAACACCAGGTAGAAGAACCGTTGAACCAATTCTGTATATCAAAAGCAATCCAAGAGTTGTAAGGATCTTATCCTTTAACTCTTCGATACTCCAGATATTCTTGATGGTTTCTACGAATTTCTTCATTGCGATTATAGAGTAGTTGCTGTACCGCCTTGTGCTTCAATGGCAGCTACTGCAGATTTACTAAAAGCGTGAGCAGTGATGTTCAATTTCATTGTACACTCACCACGTCCCAATACTTTTACAAGCTCTTTTTTACCAACTAGACCATTGTTTACAAGGTCTTCGAAAGTAATCGTGCTCTTCAATTTCTTTGCTTCTACCAAAGATTGAAGTGTATCAAGGTTCAAACCCTTGTACTCTACACGGTTTGGATTCGTGAAACCAAACTTAGGAACACGACGTTGTAGTGGCATTTGACCACCCTCAAAGCCGATTTTACGGCTGTAACCTGAACGCGACTGAGCACCCTTGTGTCCGCGCGTAGAGGTACCTCCGTGTCCAGAGCCTTCACCTCTACCTACTCGCTTACGGCTGTGGGTTGCTCCCTTCGCAGGTTGAAGATTTGATAAATCCATTTTTATCTAATTAAATTAAAGTTCAACAACTTCTACTAGGTGCGATACTTTACGTACCATACCCAATACTTGTGGAGTACCCTCCACTTCTACTGTAGCGTTAATCTTACGCAAGCCTAGCGCTTCCATTGTCGCCTTCTGGCGAGCTGGACGACCGATTACACTGCGCTTCTGAGTGATTTTAAGTTTTGCCATGCTATTTAAGATTATCCGTTAAATACTTTGTCCAAAGAAATGCCGCGAGTCTTCGCAACTTCCTGCGCACTACGCATCTTCAACAGTGCATCGAAGGTAGCCTTAACTACGTTCTGAGGGTTTGATGAACCCTTGCTCTTTGCAAGTACATCGTGAACACCTACACTTTCCAAAACTGCACGCATTGCACCACCAGCAATTACCCCAGTACCGCTTGACGCAGGACGAAGGAATACACGTGATCCAGCGAACTTACCATTCTCTTCGTGAGGGATAGTACTCTTTAGCAATGGAATGCGGTAAAGGTTCTTCTTAGCATCTTCTACTGCCTTAGCAATAGCTTCACTAACTTCTTTAGACTTACCTGTTCCGTAACCAGCAGTCCCGTTCTCATCACCTACAACTACAATTGCAGAGAAGCTGAACGTACGACCACCTTTGTTTACTTTAGTTACACGGTTTACCGCTACCAAGCGATCTACCAATTCAATACCCGTAGGCTTTACTTTACGTGAGTTATGCATTGTACTCGACATTTTAGAATTTCAAGCCGCCATCACGAGCGCCTTCTGCTAGTTGTTTAACACGTCCGTGGTACAAGTATCCACCACGATCGAAACAAACTTCAGTAATACCTTTTTCAATTGCCAACTTGGCCAAACCTTGACCTACTTGGAAACTCTTATCACTCTTAGTACCAGTAGCACTTTCCAACTCTTTACTTCTTGAAGAGAACGAAAGCAAAGTTTCTTGCTTTACGTCATCAATCAACTGAGCGTAGATTTCTTTGTTGCTTCTGAAAACTGAAAGACGAGGCTTTGCAGCTGTACCGGTAACTACTTTGCGAATTCTTCTACGAATGCGTAGTCTTCTTTCTGATTTAGTTAATGCCATGTCTTATTCTTATTTAGCTGCAGACTTACCTGCTTTTCTACGGATATGCTCACCCTGGAATCTAATACCTTTTCCTTTGTAAGGCTCAGGCTTACGAAGCGAACGAATTTTCGCTGTAACTGCTCCCACCAACTGCTTGTCGTGAGACGTTAACTTAATCGTTGGGGCCTTACCTTTCTCCATTGTCGTCTCGATCTTTACTTCACTAGGGATGTTGATCAAGAAGTTGTGTGAGTAACCCAATGAAAGGTCCAAAACCTGACCTTGGTTTGAAGCTCTGTAACCTACACCAATAAGTTCTAGGGTGTGGCTAAATCCTTCACTAACACCTACTACCATATTGTTTACCAACGCACGATACAAACCATGCTTGGCTTTGTGTTCTTTTGCATCAGATGGACGCTCAAGAGTGATAGTGTTGTCTTCCATTTTTACGGTGATGCCGCCAGTAATCTCCTGGTGCAATTCACCCAATTTTCCTTTTACAGATACGCTATTACCATTAATGGTAACTTCTACGCCTGCAGGCACGGCAATTGGTGCTTGACCTATTCTAGACATAATCTTCTAATTAATTAGCTTACTGTACAAAGAAGCTCACCACCGATATTCTCTATGCGAGCTTGCTTGTCTGTCATTAATCCTTTTGACGTACTAACTACTGCGATACCCAAACCATTCTTTACACGAGGTAAATCAACAGCGCTGCGGTATTGACGCAAACCTGGCTTCGAGATACGCTTAATTTCGCGAATCGCTGGAACCTTAGTTAGTCTATCATATTTAAGAGCTACTTTCAGAACATTCTGAGGAGCAACTTCTACTACTTTCAAATCGTGGATGTAACCTTGGTCCTTAAGGATCTCGGCAATAGCCACTTTAGTTTTGCTTGAAGGCATTTCAACAACACGCAAACCAGCACTCTGGCCGTTGCGAATACGTGTCAAGAAATCTGCAATTGGATCTGTATACATAATTCCTACTCTTCTTCTATTTACCAGCTAGCTTTCTTAACTCCTGGGATCAAACCTTGGTTAGCCATTTCACGGAAAGTAACACGAGAGATACCAAACTGACGCATGTATCCTCTTGGACGGCCAGTTAGTTTACAACGGTTTCTTCCGCGAACTGGAGAAGCGTTTTTAGGAAGCTTCTGCAATCCTTCGTAATCACCCGCTGCTTTTAGTGCTTCACGCTTTGCTGCATACTTTGCAGCCAATTTTGCGCGCTTCACCTCACGGGCTTTCATTGATTCTTTAGCCATCTTTATTACTTTTTAAATGGTAGACCAAATGCTGTTAATAATGCCTTTGCTTCCTTATCAGTTGGAGCAGAGGTTACAAATGTGATATCCATACCACTGATACGATTTACTTTATCAATATCAATCTCAGGGAAAATGATCTGTTCAGTAACACCAAAAGTGTAGTTACCGCGTCCATCAAAACCTGAAGCTTTGATACCTTGAAAATCACGAATACGTGGAAGAGATGCACTAACCAAACGGTCTAAGAATTCGTACATCTGGTCGCCGCGCAATGTTACACGAGCACCAATAGGCATTCCTTTACGCAACTTAAAGTTACTTACATCCTTCTTTGACTTGGTAGCTACTGCCTTCTGACCTGTAATCATGGTCATTTCAGCAATCGCTTGGTCAACGAGTTTCTTATCAGCTACTGCAGCACCAATACCTTGGCTAACTACAATTTTTTCCAGCTTAGGTACCATCATGATATTGCTGTAGTTGAATTCCTCCTGCAACTTCGCAATGATTTCCTCTCTGTACTTTGTTTTGAATCTAGGTGTCATACTCTTTATGATAATACCTCACCGGATTTTTTAGCGTAACGTACCACGTTACCGTTATCGTCAACTTTTCTTCCTACACGAGTAGTTTCATTTGTTGAAGGATCTACCAATGCAACATTTGAAATGTGGATTGGAGCTTCCATTTCAGCAATACCACCCTGTGGGTTCGCGGCGCTAGGCTTCTGGTGCTTCTTGATCATGTTCACACCTTCAACAACTACGCGATTCATCTTTGGAATAACACGAACGATACGACCTGTAGAGCCTTTGCTCTCACCTGCCAGCACCTTTACTGTGTCTCCTTTTTTTACTTTAAACTTTGCCATTGTAATGGTTGTCTTTTAGATTAAAGAACCTCCGGTGCTAATGAAACAATCTTCATGTATTGCTTGTCGCGCAATTCACGCGCAACAGGACCGAATACACGAGTACCTTTCATTTCTCCACCTGCATTCAATAATACACATGCGTTATCGTCAAATCTGATGTAGGAACCATCTGAACGACGAACTTCTTTCTTTACACGAACAACTACCGCAGTGCTTACTTCACCTTTCTTCGCAGAACCCGCAGGAGTTGAATCCTTAACGGTTACTACGATCTTGTCACCTACGCTAGCGTATCTTCTTTTTGTACCTCCCAATACACGAATTACCAAAACCTCTTTGGCACCTGTATTATCTGCTACTCTTAATCTTGATTCTGTTTGTACCATGATTATTTAGCTCTTTCGATAACTTCAACAACTCTCCAGTTCTTAGTCTTTGAGAGTGGTCTTGTTTCCATAATTCTTACTGTGTCCCCAGTGTTGCAGTCGTTTGCCTCATCATGAGCATGGAATTTGCTCGTGAACTTTACGAACTTACCGTACTTAGGGTGCTTTACTTTACGCTCGACTTTCACTACAACTGACTTATCCATCTTGTTGCTAGCTACTACGCCGACACGCTCTTTACGCAAGTTTCTTGTATTCTCCATGATACTTATTCTTCTGCTGAGCGAGAGCTCAATTCAGTGCTCAATCGAGCAATTGTTCTTCTAGCTACACGAATCTGCAATGGGTTCTCCAAAGGACTCAACGTGTGAGTCAACTTCATATTTGTGTAGTTTGCCTTTTCTTCAGCAAGACGCTCTGCCAATTCAGCAGTGGTCAATTCTTTAATCTCGTTGTACTTCATGACTTACTAAATATTAGCCTTGTAGGTCTCTACGGATTACAAACTTGGTACGTACCGGAAGCTTTTGAGCTGCAAGACGCAATGCCTCTTGAGCTACTTCTAGTGGAATACCGTCCATCTCAAACATGATACGACCTGGTTTAACAACTGCAGCGTAGTATTCTACACCACCTTTACCTTTACCCATACGTACCTCTAGTGGTTTCTTCGTGATTGGCTTGTCAGGGAAAATGCGAATCCACATCTGACCTTCACGCTTCATGTAACGAGTAGCTGCAATACGAGCTGCCTCAATCTGACGAGCAGTGATCCACTTTGAATCCAATGACTTTAGTCCGAAAGAACCATAAGTCAATTGAGCACCACGCTGAGCGTTACCCTTCATTTTGCCTTTAAAGACTTTTCTGTGCTTTGTGCGTTTTGGCTGTAACATCTCTTACTATTATTTGCGGTTGTTGCGCTTACCACGACCACGGCCACCACCAGACTTAGTAGTACCTAACTGGTTGCTTAGATCACGCTTACCATAAACTTCACCTTTCATGATCCACACCTTGATACCAAGACGACCGTAAGTCGTGTGTGCTTCACTTAAGTGATAATCAATATCTGCACGGAATGTACTCAATGGGGTACGTCCGTCCTTGTACATTTCAGAACGAGCCATCTCAGCACCATTTACACGACCAGAAATCAATACTTTGATTCCCTCAGCACCCATACGCATTGCAGCGCTGATTGCCATTTTAATCGCACGACGGTGGCTTACACGACCTTCAATCTGACGAGCAATCGAATCTGCTACAAGCTTCGCATCTAGTTCTGGACGCTTAATCTCGTAGATGTTGATTTGAACTTCCTTACCAGTCAGTTTTTTCAACTCTTCTTTCAACTTGTCTACCTCTTGACCACCTTTACCAATGATTACACCTGGACGAGCAGTTGTAATAGTAACTGTTACAAGGCGCAGAGTGCGCTCAATGATGATTCTACTGATGCTCGCCTTAGTAAGACGTGCGTACAAGTAATTTCTAATCTTAGCATCCTCAGCGATTTTTTCGCCGTAGTTACGACCGCCATACCACTGACTATCCCAGCCGCGGATGATACCTAGTCTATTGCCAATAGGGTTGGTTTTTTGTCCCATCTTTCCCTGATTATGATTCTTTACTACCTACGATTAATGTCACGTGGTTGCTACGCTTGCGAATGCGGTGCGCACGACCTTGTGGAGCAGCCTGGATACGCTTCAGCATACGGCCTCCATCAACACTAATCTCTTTAACTACCAACCCAGCCTCTTCTAGATTTGCTCCTTCGTTTTTCGCTTGCCAGTTCGCGATCGCGCTGAGCAAAAGTTTTTCCAAACGAATTGAAGCTTCCTTCGGGCTGTACTTCAAGATGGCCAATGCCTTCTCAACCTCTACGCCACGAATCTGGTCTGCAACCAAACGCATTTTACGCGGAGACGTTGGGCAATCGTTAAGCTTGGCAATCGCAATTGCTTTCTTCGCTGCCTTGAGCGCTTCAGCTGCTTGTCTTTTTCTAGCTCCCATCTCTATTATTTCTTATTCTTACCGTGACCGCGGAAGTTACGCGTCGGTGAAAATTCACCCAGTTTGTGACCTACCATGTTTTCAGTCACATATACTGGTACAAATGTTTTTCCATTGTGAACACCAATTGTCTGACCAACGAAATCCGGAGAAATCATTGAAGCGCGTGACCAAGTTTTGATCACTGTGTTCTTTCCACTTTCCACATTAGCTAGAACTTTCTTTTCTAGTTTGTAGTGGATATAAGGTCCTTTTTTAAGCGAACGTGCCATATACTTTCAGATTATTTCTTTCTACGTTCGATGATATACTTATTAGTAGCCTTCTTCGGCGCACGAGTTTTGTAACCCTTAGCAGGAATACCGTTGCGCGAACGTGGGTGACCCCCTGACGCACGGCCTTCACCACCACCCATTGGGTGATCAACCGGGTTCATAACTACACCACGAACACGTGGGCGACGACCTTGCCATCTGCTACGACCAGCTTTACCGCTAACTTGAAGCATATGCTCCGAGTTACTTACAGTACCGATAGTAGCCATACAAGTAGTGAGAATCATACGAGTCTCACCTGAAGGCAACTTCACAATTGCATACTTACCTTCACGAGCAACAAGCTGCGCGAAAGTACCAGCAGAACGAGCAATGATAGCTCCCTGACCTGGACGCATTTCAATGTTAGAGATAATGGTACCTAGTGGGATATCTGCGAGGTACAATGCATTACCTACTTCTGGAGCAGCGCCTTGACCACTAACCAGTGAATCCCCAACTTTAACACCATTAACAGCAACAGAGTAACGCTTCTCACCATCAGCATATACCAATAACATTAGGTACGCTGAACGTAGCGGATCGTACTCAATTGCTTTTACAGTAGCCGGCACGCCAAACTTATCGCGCTTAAAGTCTACTGAACGAACTTTTTGCTTGTGACCACCACCAACGTAACGCATGGTCATGCGTCCTTGGTTGTTACGGCCACCACTCTTGGTTTTACCTTTTACAAGGCTCTTCTCAGGTTTCGCTGCCGTAACTTGCTCAAAGTCATTGACCACGCGGAAACGCTGCCCAGGAGTAATCGGTTTTAATTTCTTTACACCCATTGGATTTAAATATTACCGTATAGATCGATTGTTTCACCGCTTACTACCTTCACTAAGGCTTTTTTGTAAGCAGGCTTTCTACCGCGTACCAAACCAGCTTTCGTATACTTCGTTTGGAATTTAGCAGGCACAATCGCAGTGCGTACGGTTTCAACATTAACACCGTAGAACTCCTCTACGGCTTTCTTAATTTCAACTTTATTAGCAGAACGAGCTACCTCAAAAGCGTACACATTTAAGTCTTCGCTTTGTGCGGTTGCTTTCTCTGTAATGATTGGTTTAATCAGAATACTCATAGCTCAATTAGCTTAAAATAGCTGTCACTTTCTCAACTGCACCCTCTGATATCACTACTGCTGAAGCATTCATAATATCGTAAGTGCTTAATTCTGAGCAGTTTACAACTTTAACCCCTGTCAAATTGCGGGATGACAAATATACATTTTTATCGTAATCACCTACTACGAACAGTGACTTTTTCTCGTTGAGACCCAGTGCACTAAGCACTGACAAGAATGACTTTGTTTTTGGAGCTTCGAACGTAAAGTTCTCAACTACAGTAAGAGCATCACCCTTAGCCTTCATCGAAAGCGCTGAACGGCGAGCCAATTGCTTCACCTTTTTATTCAACTTGAATCCGTAGTTACGAGGACGTGGACCGAATACAGTACCACCACCACGCTGGATAGGAGAACGCATAGAACCCGCACGAGCGCCACCAGTACCTTTCTGCTTGTGGTGCTTTTTAGTCGTACGGTTGATCTCGCCTCTTTCCTTAGACTTATGAGTTCCCTGACGAGCATTGGCCAAGAACTGCTTTACGTCCAAGTAAATGCTGTGCTCATTCGGCTCGATGCCAAATACAGAAGCGTTTAACTTAACGCTTTTGCCGGTTTCTTTACCGTTGATATCTACTACCTTGAATTCCATTACTTCTCAATAATTACAGTTGAATTCTTAGCTCCTGGAACGGAACCTTTAACTACGAGCAAGTTTTTCTCTGCATCTACCTTCAAAACCTGTAGGTTCTGAACCTTTGCACGCTTGCCACCCATGCGACCAGCCATACGCATACCCTTGAATACACGCGATGGATCTGAACCCGCACCAATCGAACCTGGTGCACGCAGACGGTTGTGCTGACCGTGAGTCGCCTGACCCACACCCGCAAAGCCGTGACGCTTTACTACACCCTGGAAACCTTTACCCTTAGAAGTGCCGACTACATCAACGAAGCCGCCTTCCTCGAACAAATCAACAGTGAGCACCTGACCCAACTGCAGCTCCTCTTCGAAGTCTGTGAATTCTACTAGTTTTCTCTTGGCAGAGGTACCTGCTTTTTGTACGTGCCCTTTCAATGCTTTAGAGGTATTCTTATCCTTTGCCTCTCCCCAACCTAGTTGGATTGCATTGTAACCATCGACATCTTCAGTTTTCACCTGAGTAACTACACATGGACCTACTTCTAGTACAGTACATGGCAAGTTCTTACCCTCTGGGCTGAAAATGCTGGTCATTCCGACTTTTTTACCAATTAATCCTGGCATGTTTTCTGGAATTTAATGATTAGTCTACTGTTAGACCTTGATTTCTACTTCTACACCGCTCGGCAACTCTAACTTCATCAAAGCGTCAATGGTCTTTGACGAAGAAGAGTAGATATCCAACAGACGCTTATAATTGCTCAGTTGGAACTGCTCGCGTGATTTCTTGTTTACGTGTGGTGAGCGGAGCACCGTGTAAATGCGCTTGTTCGTTGGTAATGGAATAGGACCATTAACAACTGCGCCGGTACTCTTCACGGTCTTAACGATCTTCTCAGCAGACTTATCTACTAAGTTGTGGTCGTAAGACTTAAGCTTGATGCGAATTTTTTGACTCATTGTAGTCTATTATTAAGCTTTTGATTCTTCAATTACTTTCTCTGAAATGTTCGATGGAGTTTCAGCGTAGTGCGAGAACACCATACTAGATGCAGCACGACCAGAACTCAACGTACGTAATGTTGTCACGTAACCGAACATTTCTGATAGAGGCACATCCGCCTTGATAACCTTGGCGTTGTTACGGTCAGACATATCGTTCACCTGACCACGACGACGGTTCAAATCACCAACGATATCACCCATGTACTCTTCTGGAGTAACTACCTCTAGCTTCATGATTGGCTCCATGATAACAGGATTCGCTTTTTTCGCGCTTTCCTTGAAACCAAGCTTAGCTGCTAATTCGAAAGACAACTGGTCAGAATCCACAGGGTGGAAAGAACCATCTTTCAAAACAACTTTTACAGAGTCAACGTTAAAGCCAGCCAATGGACCATTGCCCATAGCAGCCTTAAAACCGTTTTCTACAGAAGGGATGAATTCTCTTGGTACGTTACCACCTTTCACCTCGTTCACGAACTGAAGACCTTCACCTTCGAAGTCAGCGTCCACTGGAGAGATGTCAAAAATGATATCCGCGAACTTACCGCGACCACCCGTTTGTTTCTTGTAAACCTCACGGTGGTTAGCTGTACCGTTCAATGCTTCTTTGTACTCAACTTGTGGCTCACCTACGTTCACCTCAACCTTGAATTCACGTCTCATACGATCGATCAAGATATCCAAGTGAAGCTCACCCATACCTGAGATAATCGTTTGACCTGAAGCCTCGTCCGTTTGAACACGGAAGGTTGGATCCTCTTCAGAAAGTTTTGCCAAAGCAGTACCCATCTTATCTACATCCGCCTTTGACTTAGGCTCAACCGCGATACCAATTACTGGCTCTGGGAAAGTCATCGACTCAAGTACAATTGGTGCTTTCTCGTCACAAAGTGTATCACCAGTACGGATATCCTTGAAACCTACACCTGCACCAATATCACCTGCGGTAATCTGGTCGATCGGCTGTTGCTTGTTCGAGTGCATCTGGAAGATACGAGAGATACGCTCCTTTTTACCTGAACGCGTGTTCTTAACGTAAGAACCTGCATCAAGTGCACCAGAGTAAACACGGAAGAAACACAAACGACCAACGAACGGGTCAGTTGCAATCTTAAATGCTAAAGCAGAGAATGGCTCCTCTACCGAAGGCTTACGTGAATCCGCATCACCTGTATCCGGGTTTGTACCTTCAATAGCTTCTACATCTAGAGGAGAAGGCAAGTAACGCATAACTGCGTCCAACATAGCCTGAACACCTTTGTTCTTAAATGCAGAACCACACATCATAGGAATGATGCTCATATCAATAGTTGCAGCACGAAGTGCAGCGATGATCTCGTCTTCAGTGATACTGTTCTCGTCCTCGAAGAATTTCTCCATCAAGTTCTCGTCGTATTCAGCTACAGCTTCAATGAGTTCAGCGCGCTTCTCGTCTACAGTATCTACTAGGTCGCTAGGGATTTCGATTTCTTCGTAAGTCATCCCCATATCTTCTTCATTCCAAACGATGGCTTTCTTGCTGATCAAATCAACCACACCTTTGAAATCCATTTCGTCGCCAATTGGCACTTGAAGAGCAACTGGGTTACCACCCAACATTTCTTTTACCTGACGACAAACATTGAAGAAATCAGAACCTTGACGGTCCATTTTATTTACAAAACCTAGACGCGGAACACGGTACTTGTCCGCTTGACGCCATACAGTTTCAGATTGTGGCTCAACACCATCAACCGCAGAGAACAATGCAACAACACCGTCCAATACACGCAATGAACGCTCTACCTCAACGGTAAAGTCAACGTGTCCAGGGGTATCAATAATGTTAATTGCATATTTATTACCAGCGTACGGCCACTCACAGTGTGTTGCAGCTGAAGTAATGGTAATACCACGCTCCTGCTCTTGCTCCATCCAGTCCATAGTTGCAGCACCGTCGTGTACCTCACCAATCTTGTGACTTACACCTGTATAGTAAAGAATACGCTCAGTAGTAGTGGTTTTTCCAGCATCAATATGTGCTGCAATACCAATATTACGAGTGTACGTTAGATCTCTATTTCCTTTTGCCATGATTTAGTCTATTAGAATCTAAAGTGAGAGAATGCTTTATTTGCTTCAGCCATACGGTGAACCTCAGTACGCTTCTTAACTGCAGCACCTTCTTCTTTCGAAGCAGCGATAATCTCTGCAGCCAATTTCTGCGCCATAGAACGCTCATTGCGACCACGTGCATAAGTAATCATCCACTTCATACCTAAAGTGATTTTACGCTCTGGACGAACCTGCATAGGAATTTGGAAGTTGGCACCACCAACACGACGAGAGCGAACCTCAACGTGTGGCATTACATTGTTAAGTGCTTCTTTCCATACCTCTAGACCGTTGCTTTCTGTTTTTTCAGAAACAATGTCAATAGCATCATAGAAAATGTTGAATGCGATAGACTTCTTACCGTCCAACATCAAATTGTTTACAAAACGAGTTACTAGCGTATCGTTGAATTTCGGATCCGGTAGTAACGGGCGCTTTTTAGCTCTTGCTTTTCTCATGAGTTCTTATCTAGAAGTGTGTTTATTTCTTAGGTCTCTTAGCACCGTACTTTGAGCGACGCTGAGTTCTTCCGTCTACACCTGCAGTATCGAGGGCACCACGTACAATGTGGTAGCGAACTCCTGGAAGGTCTTTTACACGACCACCACGAACAAGCACGATGCTGTGTTCTTGTAGGTTGTGTCCTTCACCTCCGATGTAGGCATTTACTTCATTTCCATTTGATAGACGCACCCTTGCCACTTTACGCATCGCCGAGTTTGGTTTTTTCGGCGTCGTTGTGTAGACACGAGTACATACACCCCTGCGTTGTGGGCAGGAATCCAGCGCAGCAGATTTACTCTTTTGTTTGATCTGTTTGCGACCTTTTCTTACAAGCTGTTGAATCGTTGGCATACGTACCTTTTGATTTCTAGTTTATTCCAATAATCAGTTACCCCATTTTTTGGGGACTGCAAATGTAGTGATATTATCTCCAGAACCAAACCCCTGTGGATTAAAATAATTGGCTCGTTCTGAAATAATTACGTAGGGTGTTGAAAAGAGGTCGAAAATTCACCAATTAGGCTTTGGAGTTGACCTTGTTTTAAACTCGGATAAAAGTACCTTTGTTAACTGTCCAATTTAACAGCATTCCCTTTGGCACATTTTCTCAATCAACTAAACGATGCTCAGCGCAAAGCAGCGGAGCAAACTGAGGGCCCAGTTATGGTCATAGCCGGTGCTGGGTCTGGGAAAACACGAGTTCTGACCTACAGAATTGCATACCTTTTAGAGAAAGGTGTCGATGCCTTCAATATCCTCTCTTTGACCTTTACCAACAAGGCAGCAAGAGAGATGAAAGAACGTATTGGGAAGCTTGTAGGAGAGAGTGAAGCCAAGAATCTTTGGATGGGCACTTTTCACAGCATATTTGCACGCATCCTAAGGATAGAAGCAGAGAAATTAGGTTACCCAACAAATTTCACCATTTACGATGCAGATGACAGCAAAAAAGTGATCTCTAACATTATTAAAGAGAAGAATTTAGACAAGGATATTTACAAGGCTAAATCTGTTGCAGGACGCATCTCCTCACTTAAGAATAACCTAATTACACCGAAAGCTTACTTCCAAAACGGGGAACTTCAAGCACAAGACAGCTCGGCAAAAATGCCCATGTTCGGAGAGATCTATCAGGCATACACAGAACGGTGTTTTCGAGCCGGATGCATGGACTTCGATGATTTGCTATTGAAGACCAATGAACTGATGTACAAGTTCCCCGATGTCCTGGCGAAGTACCAGAACAGGTTTAAGTACATTTTGGTAGACGAGTATCAGGATACCAACCACAGTCAATACCTCATTGTTAAGGCACTTGCTGCGAAATATGAGAACATATGTATCGTAGGTGACGACGCACAATCTATTTACGCTTTCCGCGGTGCAAACATTCGCAACATTCTGAACTTCCAAAAGGATTATCCAGATACGAAACTGTTCAAGCTAGAGCAGAATTACCGCTCCACCAACAATATTGTTCAGGCAGCAAACAGCATCATTGAAAAGAACAAAGATCAAATACAGAAAAACGTCTGGACAGAGAACAGCGGCGGAGAGAAGATCATCGTTCACAAAAGTATTTCAGATTCCGACGAGGGCAACTACATCGCTACGAATGTCTGGCAGACTGCCATGAACGAAGGCGCAAAACACGACGACTTCTGTATTCTTTACCGGACTAATGCGCAGAGCAGAAGTTTCGAAGATGCATTGCGTAAAAAGAACATTCCCTACAAAATTTACGGGGGGTTGAGCTTTTACCAGCGTAAAGAGATTAAAGACGTTTTAGCATATCTAAGACTCGTAATCAATCCAAAAGACGAAGAAGCATTTAGAAGGGTCATTAATTACCCTGCTAGAGGGATTGGAGCAACTACTTTAGCCAAGCTAACCTTAGCTGCTGAAGCACAAGGGATATCTCTTTGGGAGGTTTGCGAACGTTTACAGAGTATACCAACAGGACTGAATAAGCCTACGCAAAAGAAGATTAGCGATTTTGCAGTGCTTATCAATTCCTTCGCCGTTTTAGCAAAAAAACACGATGCTTTTGATGTTGTAGCACACGTTGCAAAAAGTGTGGGATTGATCAAAGTACTTGGCGAAGACAAGACCCCAGAGGGTGTGACTCGGTATGAGAACGTACAAGAATTATTGAACGGGATTAAGGATTTTACCGAGCAGCAGAAAGAATTGGCCGAGGGCGACCCCTCGCTAGCTAATTTCTTATCCGATGTTGCACTATTGACAGACCGTGATAATGAGGTCGACGACGGAACTCCCAAAGTGAGTATGATGACCATCCACTTGGCTAAGGGGTTGGAATTTCCATATGTCTACATTGTCGGCCTTGAAGAGAACCTCTTTCCTAGTATGATGAGCAGCGGAAGCAGAAGCGAGCTCGAAGAGGAACGTCGTTTGTTCTATGTCGCCTTAACACGAGCGGAGAAAAGAGCCCATTTAACATATGCACATACAAGGTACCGCTGGGGCAAGCTTATTGACTGTGAACCTTCTCGATTTATCGATGAGATTGATGAAAAATACCTAGATATAAAGGTCCCCGAATTTTCCCCGACGAGTTTTAGTTCTCCAGCACTTAATAACGCATTTGGCGCTCCGGCGAGCGGTAACGGTCGAAGTGCAACAGTGTACAAAGGGAAAAACACCAATTGGGGTAAACCTGCTGGGTCGCAGAAAAAGAGTGCCAACATAGGACCGGGTGCCGGTGCCGCAAAAAAGCCTACCTTGAGGGGCAAAACGCTTACACCGATAAATAACACCGGTGCAGGCACAATGAGTGGTGATTTTCTTAAGCCACATGAATTGCACGAAGGCAAGCGTGTGGTCCACGGCCGTTTTGGCTTGGGGACCGTTGTACGCATGGAAGGCGAAGGAGCAGACGCCAAAGCCATCATCAACTTCGACAATGCTGGAGAAAAAAGATTGTTACTAAAATTCGCCAAGGTCAGCGCGGTCTAAGCGAAGATTTTAAGTTATTGAGACTATGGAATACAATACAGACAGAACTCAACTGAAGATACCAGAGTACGGTAGAAACGTACAACGTATGGTGGACTACTGTTTGACTATCGAAGACAAAGAGCACCGCAGTAAGGTGGCGCAGAGTATCATCGATGTGATCGGAAATTTAAATCCCGCTATCCGCGATGCTCCAGATTACGCACACAAGCTTTGGGATCATTTGTTCATCATGTCCGATTTTGAATTGGACGTGGATAGCCCATACCCTATTCCAACCGCTGAAAGCTTCGTTGGCCTACCTGATGAAGTGCCATATCCGCAGAAATCACGTCGTTTCCGTCACTACGGCTCAATTGTCAAGAATATGATTAGCCATGCTCTGCAATTAGAGGAGGGAGAAGAAAAAGACGCATTAGTGTACGGCATCGCCTACGCAATGAAGCGCAATTACCTTAAATACAACAAAGACACCGTTAGTGATGCCACTATTCTTGGTGATTTGGCTGAAATGTCTGAGGGTAAATTAAAGCTTGGTGAGTTTGAATTGCCTCACGAAAAAGCATTTGGCATTACGCAAGCCGAACGCAAACAAGGCCAAAACAACCGCAAAAAGAAAAACAAGAAAAGGAGATACTAATACATGGGAACATTTAAGATTACCGGAGGAAAAAAACTCAACGGAACCATCACGCCTCAAGGGGCGAAAAATGAAACCTTACAGATCCTCTGTGCAGTCTTACTGACCCCTGAGGAAGTACGCATCACGAATATTCCGGACATTGTAGATGTCAACAAGCTTATCGACCTCTTGGGCGATTTGGGTGTTTATGTGAAGAAAAACGGGCACGGTGATTATACTTTCAAGGCGGAAAATGTCAACCTTGACTATCTAACCTCTGATACGTTCAAGCAGAAGGGAGCTAGCCTTCGAGGCTCAATCATGATTGTTGGACCACTACTGGCTCGATTCGGCAAAGCCTACATTCCTAAACCGGGCGGTGATAAAATTGGCCGTAGAAGATTAGATACGCACTTCTTGGGCTTCCAGAAGTTGGGGGCAAAATTCAACTACGACAGCAAAGACAGTTTCTACAGTGTAGATGCTTCACAACTCACCGGAACGTATATGCTACTCGACGAAGCTTCTGTAACGGGTACTGCAAACGTGGTTATGGCTGCTGTCATGGCAAAAGGAAAAACGACCATTTACAATGCAGCTTGTGAGCCTTACCTACAGCAGTTGTGTAAGATGCTCGTTCGCATGGGTGCAAAGATTGACGGTATCGGCTCTAACATGCTTCACATAGAAGGAGTTTCTGAGTTAGGCGGAACAGACCACCGCATTTTACCGGACATGATAGAGATTGGATCATGGATTGGCCTTGCGGCGATGACTGGATCAGATATCACCATCAAGGACGTAAGTTATCCCGACCTCGGAATCATCCCTACCGTTTTCCGTCGCCTGGGTATTCATACAGAACTTATAGGTGATGATTTACGTGTTCCAGCGCACGATCATTACGAAATAGAGAGCTTCATCGACGGATCCATTATGACCATAGCTGATGCGCCATGGCCAGGGTTCACCCCAGATCTTTTAAGTATCATTCTTGTGACAGCCACGCAAGCTCGAGGGTCGGTGCTCATTCACCAAAAGATGTTCGAATCGCGTTTATTCTTTACTGATAAGTTGATCGATATGGGTGCACAAATCATTCTTTGTGACCCTCACCGTGCGACTGTCATTGGTCTAGACAAACAAAGTCCTTTGCGTGCAACAACCATGACCTCTCCTGACATTCGTGCCGGAGTTAGCTTGTTGATTGCGGCTCTGAGTGCAGAAGGAACATCAACCATTCACAACATTAATCAGATTGATCGAGGCTACGAGAACATCGACGGAAGATTGAAAGCACTTGGTGCGGAAATAGTTAGATTGTAGGCCTTAAAAGCAACATACTTAATCATGAAAAAAGTATCCCTAATCATAAGCAGCTTTGCACTGCTTTTAACTGTAGCGATATTTACCAGCGCCCAAAACAATTACAGCGATGCCGTTGCTGCTCCTGCCGAGCAAATGGCAACCTTGAGTATCGGTGATAAAGCACCTGAAATTGCCATGCGCGATCCGCAAGGCAACATTCGCAAGCTATCGGATTTAAAAGGAAAGATTGTCCTAATAGACTTTTGGGCATCATGGTGTCGCCCGTGTAGAATGGAGAATCCTAATGTGGTTCGCACTTACGGTCAATACAAAGATGCTGCGTTCAAAAACGGCGATGGATTTGAGGTTTTCTCCGTTAGCCTGGATCGAGATAAATCGGCTTGGGAGAAGGGTATTTCACAAGATAAATTGGTTTGGGAAAACCATGTTAGCGACTTGCAGTTTTGGAGAAATGCTGCTGCACGTACCTACAATGTGAACTCTATTCCGGCGACCTTCTTGATTGACGGTGATGGAATTATCATAAAGAAAAACCTAAGAGGTAAAGCCCTAGAGAATACGCTAGCTTCTTTGAAGCGCTAAGATATTTTGACTTCAATGTCAAATTAAGGGCGCCGGCGATGCCGGCGCCCTTTTTTATGCGGTATTTTTGCGCACCGCTGACACCTTGTCAGCGGTGCGCTTAATGGCGAACATTTTGCAGTAATAGAGAAAAACTAGCCCTAAATTCTAAATACATGTCAGAAAAAGAAGCAACCACAGGCGAGGAATTGCACGAAGAAAACAACGTTGAGCAAAGTACTGAAAGTACTGAGGATACTGGCGTTGAGCAAGATCCGGTAGCTAAACTTGAAGACGAGGTCAAAGACTTAAAAGATCAGAATTTACGTCTATACGCAGAATTTGAAAACTTCCGCAGAAGAACTGCAAAAGAGCGTCTAGAGCTCATGGAGAGCGCAAACAAAGACACTTTAACAGCCATGCTGCCAGTTCTTGATGATTTCGAGAGAGCATTTAAAAATACCGAAGAGACAGAAGCAAACTCAGCGGTATTAGAAGGATTAAAATTGATCCAACACAAGCTTACGGAGACACTAAAAGGCAAAGGCCTTAATGCCATGGAAAGCACTATCGGCAAAGTGTTCGACGTAGAAGAAATGGAAGCTATTACGCAGATTCCAGCGCCAACTCCAGATATGGACGGAAAAGTCATAGATGAAGTAGAGAAGGGATATAAGATTGGCGAAAAGGTGATTCGCTTTGCCAAAGTAGTAGTAGGTAAAGGAGCATAAGATGGCAAAACGCGATTTCTACGACGTATTAGGGGTGAGCAAAGGCTCAAGCCAGGACGAGATTAAGAAGGCTTACCGCAAGGTGGCCTTGAAGTATCACCCGGATAGAAACCCTGACGACAAGGAGGCTGAAGATAAATTCAAAGAAGCCGCAGAGGCGTACGATGTCCTCGGCAATGAGGAGAAGCGTCGTAAATACGATCAGTTCGGTCACCAAGCATTTGGTGCTGGCGCCGGCGGTGGCGGTTTCCACGGAAACATGAACGACATCTTCGACATGTTCGGAGACATCTTCGGCGGCGGAGGTGGTGGTGGATTCGGTGGGTTCGGTGGTGGCGGTCAAAGACGCCAGACCAAAGGATCAAACCTACGCATCAAGGTAAAGATGACCTTAGAGGAAATTGCCGATGGCGTTGAGAAAAAGATCAAAATTCGTCGTGCTAAAGTTGCAGATGGCGTAACGTTCAAGACGTGTGCCACGTGTAACGGTGCCGGTCAAGTACAGCAAGTAACCAATACTATTTTGGGGCAAATGCGCACTGCAGCAACCTGTTCATCGTGTAACGGGGCAGGTAAAACGGTGGACCAAAAACCGAGCGGAGTAGGTTCAGACGGACTCGAGCGTAAAGAGGAAGTCGTTGCAGTTAAGATTCCAGCCGGTGTACAAGACGGCATGCAATTGCGTGTAGGGGGTAAAGGGAATGAAGCTTTAGGTGGAGTGCCTGGGGACCTCATTGTGCTCATTGAAGAAGTACCTCACGAATCCTTGACCAGAGATGGCGAGAACTTGCATTACGAATTAACAATGAGCTTCCCGGAAGCGGCACTAGGCACGAGTGTTGAGATTCCTACCGTAAGTGGTACAGTCAAGATTAATATTGACAAGGGTACGCAGCCAGGTAAAATCCTTCGATTGAAAAATAAAGGCTTACCTAGTGTCCAAGGCTACGGACGGGGAGATCAACTGATTCATATCAATGTTTGGGTTCCTAAGAACCTGAGCAATGATGAAAAGAAAGCGTTAGAAAAACTTAAAGAGAGCAAGAACTTCGAACCTAATCCAGGCAAGTCTGATAAGGGCTTCTTCGATAGAGTCAAAGAGATGTTCTCATAACCTAGTATTTTATATCTTCAAACTCCTGTCCAATGCGACGGGAGTTTTAGTATTACCCCTACTTAAACGACGCTACCAAGCCGAAGAATGAACGTATGATAAGAGCAGAAAATGTCACTAAACAGTATGGACCAAAGGTCGCACTGGGCGGTATAAGTTTAAACATTCCCAAGGGAAGCATTTATGGACTTCTCGGCCCAAACGGTGCCGGAAAGACGTCCTTTATTCGCATCATGAATCAGATCACTGCACCGGATAGTGGCACGGTTTATTTCGGCGATCGGGAGCTCGCTTTAAACGATATTGCTCGCATCGGCTATCTCCCTGAAGAGCGCGGTCTGTACAAAAAGATGAAAGTGGGTGAACAGGTGCTTTACCTAGCCAAGCTAAAGGGATTGAGTGCCGCAGAAGCCAAGAGCAGGGCCAAAGAATGGTTTGTTCGTCTAGAGATGGAAAGCTTTTGGGAGAAGAAGGTTGAGGATTTGAGCAAGGGTATGGCACAGAAGGTGCAGTTTGTCACTACGGTTTTGCACAAGCCGGAACTGCTGATTTTTGACGAGCCTTTCACCGGTTTTGATCCGATCAATACCAATCTCATTAAAAAAGAAATCAAACGTCTCAACAAGGAGGGCGCCACAGTCATCTTCTCCACCCACCGTATGGAAAGTGTAGAAGAAATATGTGATCATATCGGACTGATCAACCAAGGAGAAGTAATGGTGGAAGGACCGTTGCTTGATATCCGAAGACATTACATGAACGGCACCTATGCCTTCACTACAAAAACTGAACAAACGTTCACAGGTTTGAATGTGCTGTCTCGCGACCTCCAACACACAGGTTATACGACAACTATTAAATCGGAACACTACCCCAGCGGTATCATTCAAGAATTGGCTAGCAGCAATGAGCTTCTAGGATTCGAAGAAGTGCTACCGAGTGTAAGCGACGTTTTCATTGACATCGTTCAAAACGGACCTAAACCTAAAGACGCATGAACAGCCCTATCCTACTGATTATTCAGCGTGAGTTTTTGACTCGCGTACGCAAGAAGACCTTCCTCTTAATGACGTTGCTGGCGCCCGTATTGCTTGCAGCCGTAATGATCGCGCCTGGACTTTTAGCATCGATGCCGGAGGAGGACAAGACGATCCTCGTATTGGATGAACCTTCCATCCTTTTGCCTGAAGAAGGTACTGCGCAATTTGCACTGGAATATTTGAATCCGGGTGAATTCGATTTAGAATTGGCCAAGCAATTCCTTCGGGAAAGTGATAAAGACGCACTCTTGTATATCCCAGCAGGAAACGGCTGGGACCCTGATTTTATCAAGAAAAACATACTGCTCTACGGCAAGGAAGATATTGGCATCGACCTCCAACGCTTTATTGAACGCCAGCTGGAGGAAAAGATCAACAACCAAAAACTCATTCAGCAAGGCGTAGATCCGGAAGTGGTCACTCAGACCAAAACACAAGTGAGTGTAAAGAGCTTCACCTTGGGCGAAGAGGAAGGCAATGAGGAAACCAGTGCTACTCCACTAAAGATGGGACTGGGATACATCGCCGGTATTTTGATTTATATCTTCATTTTCTTCTATGCGGTTCAGGTGATGCGCGGAGTAATTGAGGAAAAGACCAGCCGCATTGTAGAAGTGATTATCTCAAGCGTGCGTCCTCGCCAACTGATGATGGGTAAAATTCTTGGTATCGGTTTAGTAGGTGTGGTCCAATTCCTTATCTGGGTCATCCTTTCGGGCACCATCTATACCGTAGTCAGCACCTTCATTTACCCCGAAATTTTCGCTCAGCAAGTCCCAATGGGGCCTGATGCACCAGATCTTAATCAGGTCGATCAAGGAAATATATTCGCCATGATAAATAGCATCAACTTCCCCGTTGTTTTGGGTGGCTTTGTGTTCTATTTCTTCGGTGGTTACTTCCTCTACAGCGCACTTTTCGCAGCATTGGGCTCGGCCATCGATCAAGAAGCGGATAGCCAACAGTTCATGCTGCCTGTAACTGCTCCAATGATTATCGCCATTACTACCGCAATGAATATTGTGCAAGATCCAAACGGACCTATAGCCTTTTGGATGAGTATGATTCCTTTGACCTCACCCATCTCGATGATGATTCGCCTGCCCTTCGGTGTGCCGATATGGCAAATGGCTTTGAGTGCGACCTTATTAGTGGGAACATTTTTTGGTGTTGTAGCGCTTGCCGGAAAGATCTACAGAGTAGGTATATTGATGTACGGTAAAAAGGTAACCTGGAAAGAATTGTATAAATGGTTGAAGTACTAGAAAATATCCAGCAATGGTTCACTGAATTCTTGAGTTATAGAATTTGGGCGACCGATTTTTTCAGACTTTCTGTGAAAAGCCTGCTGCAGGTGCTGCTGCTTCTCGCTTCTGCACGTTATGGATTTTGGCTACTCAACCGTATCATCATGCGTAGTAAAGCTGGCGAGCATTACGACGAAGGGCGACGCTATACCATCCTGCAAATTTCCAAATACATCATCTACACAGTAGTTATTGTGGTTGCCCTGGAGACTGTCGGGGTCAAAGTAACGGCACTTCTTGCGGCATCAACAGCACTTTTTGTTGGTTTGGGTCTGGGTCTACAAGATGCCTTCAAGGACCTCAGTTCGGGAGTCATTATACTCGTAGAGCGCACCTTAAGTGTTGGTGATATTATCCAATTGGAAAATCAAATTGGAAAAGTTGAGGCGGTTGGGTTACGCACGACAACCGTTCGTACTCGCGACGATATTTTAATCATCGTACCCAATTCAAAATTGACCAACGAAACCGTAATCAACCTCACCCACAGCGAGGAGACGACCCGTTTTTCACTTACTGTAAGCGTGGCCTTTGGGAGCGACACTGAGAAAGTAGCGAAGATCTTGTACGATATTGCGGCCAACCATCCACAGGCCGACGATAAAGAAGACCCCTTGGTACTGCTGAAAGACTTTGGCGATAGTGCGTTGATTTTTGAATTGAACTTTTATACTAGGGACCTCTTCTTCGTAGAAAAAATTAAAAGTGACCTGCGATTCGCAATTGATAAAGAGTTCTTCAAAAACCAAATCATCATACCATTCCCGCAGCGTACCGTTTGGAAAGGTCCTGAACGCGTTACCCAATTTGGGAATGGCATAGTTGGTGCAGGAGAGATTATGCCGGACGAAGAAAGCGAAAGGGATAACGGAGCCGTTTAAAGAATTACTATGAGCAGAATACTATTGATTGAAGACGAAGTAGCCATTCGCAGGGTACTAAAGAAAATCCTTCTCGAGGAGGACGCCAGCCACTCTATCCATGAAGCGGAAGACGGCAAAATGGCCATTGAGACTTTCGGAGAAGGGAATTGGGATTTGGTCTTCTGTGATATCAAAATGCCACACAAGGACGGGGTGGAAGTGCTGGAGCATATGATGAGCGTCAATCCAGACGTTCCCGTCATTATGATTTCTGGGCATGGCGATATAAACACTGCAGTAGATTGCTTGAAAAAAGGTGCGTACGATTACCTGCCTAAGCCTCCCGATCTCAACCGATTGTTGAGTACAGTAAGGAATGCATTGACGCAAAAAGAACTGGTCAGTGAGGTTAAAACCTTGAAAAAGCGCGTCAGCAAGAAATACAAGATGATTGGTGAAAGTGCCGGTATGCAGGAGCTGCGCGACATCATTGAAAAAGTAGCTCCGTCAGAAGCCCGCGTTCTTATTACCGGTCCTAACGGTTCGGGGAAAGAACTAGTGGCCCACCAAATTCACGAGCAGAGTCAGCGCAGTAAGAATGCAATGATTGAAGTGAATTGCGCAGCCATCCCTGCAGAATTGATAGAAAGTGAACTCTTTGGACATAAGAAAGGAGCTTTTACTGGAGCGCAGAAAGACCGCAAAGGAAAATTTGAGTTGGCCAACGGTGGAACCTTGTTTTTAGACGAGATCGGGGATATGAGCCTCAGCGCTCAGGCCAAAGTACTTCGTGCACTGCAAGAACATAAAATCACCCCGGTCGGTGGCGATAAAAGTATCAAGGTGGACGTACGGGTATTGGCAGCGACCAATAAGGACCTGCGCAAGATGATTGACGACGGCAAGTTCCGTGAAGATTTGTACCACAGATTGGGCGTCATAGTCATGGAAGTTCCTGGACTCAATGCCCGTCGTGATGATATTCCGCTGCTTGCCGACCACTTCTTGAAAGCCATTGGCGAAGAATACGGCACTGCTCCAAAAGAAATTGACGCACAAGCAATTGCTGCCTTACAAGAATACGATTGGACCGGAAACATCCGTGAATTCCGTAACGTGATGGAGCGTCTCCACATTTTAAGCGGAAATCCGATCAGTAAATCGTGCGTAGATAAATTCGCGAGGAAATAAGCGTACTTTTGCTTCAAATAAAGAAGCACATGAGTTTCCCAAAATTCCTCGTAGCAGATAACACTGATAGCCCTGATGCTATTTTCATCGTACACACTGAATTTCCAGCATTCATCCTCAACCTAGAGAATGATGAGGTGAAGTGGCTGGACGACATCAGCGACGAAAACGAAGGTGATCTAACAAAAACGCTTGAAGGCCTCATCAGTGAAGCTGAGGATTTCTACCAACGCGAAGTCGACCGCTACAACCTCTAATGGTCTACCGCTGGAGTACATACAGTCAGCAGTATAAAATTAGCCTTAACCTTGCCTACCCGGTTGTCATAGGACAGCTTGGGCAAATCATGGTAAGCGTGGCCGATTCCATCATGGTCGGAAAGTTCCTCGGAACCATTCCACTTGCAGCCATTAGTCTTGCCGTATCAGTGCTTATCATTCCTATGGTATTTGCCATCGGCGTGGCCTATGGACTTACTCCATTAATCGCCGGGGCTGACGGTGAAGAAAACCCTGCTAAAGCCACGAAATATTTTAAAAACGGTCTCGTACTCAACAGTATCCTAGGCCTAATAATTTATGGCCTTATCGCCCTCTTCGCTGAAGGAGCACACTTGCTTGGCCAGGACGAACGTGTAGTCGCACAAGCCCTACCCTACATTCATGTGGTCGGGTTTTCTATTGTACCGATGATGAGCTTCTTCGCCTTCAAGCAATTTGCCGAAGGCCTGAGCGATACCAAAGCCGCTATGCGTGTGAGCTTGGCCGCCAACTTCTTAAATGTACTTTTAAACTACCCTCTTATTACGGGTTGGGGTCCGTTCCCAGAATTGGGGTTGATTGGTGCCGCAGTGAGCACATTGATTACCAGATTCCTCATGCTCGGTGGAATGGCGCTCTACATCCGAAAGAAGGAAAAATTCGCCCTCTATTGGTCGTTTTGGAGGGATTCTGAGGTGAATTGGCCCACCATTAAAGAGATCCTAGACATTGGTGTTCCAAGCGGACTGCAATATGTTTTTGAAGCCGGCGCCTTTGCCATGAGCGGCGTTATTGTAGGTATGATTGGACCCGTACAGCAAGCTGCGCATCAAATCGCATTGAACATTGCTTCGGTAAGTTACATGATGGTCAGTGGCCTAGGAGCTGCCGCTACCATTCGCATGGGCAACCAGTTGGGTCGAAAGGATTACCCCATGCTCCGCCTTGCAGGACAAAGTCTATTTCACCTGACCTTCTTCTTTATGCTGGTCACAATGACCTTGCTTATTCTCCTGCGCAATTTCTTACCGCAATTTTACAGCTCAGATCCAGAGGTGCTCCAATACACCGCCGTATTGATGGTGGCCGCAGGAATATTCCAGATGCCAGACGGTATGCAAGCCACAGCGCTAGGTGCCCTACGCGGCATTAAGGATGTAAACATTCCTACCGTTGTAGCATTCGTCGCCTACTGGGTGATTGCCGTTCCGCTGTGTTACTTCTTAGGCGTTTACCTAGAAAAAGGACCTATAGGGGTATGGATGGGATTGACTGTCGGCCTCGTACTGGCTTCCATAGCCTTGTATTGGCGATTCCGTCACAAAACCCTTCGAATGCATTAAGCAGCAATACCTGCCCGCTTCAACAATGCATCCACTTTTGGATCTCGACCCCTAAAATTTTTAAAGAGTTTGTCCGGTGCTACGGTACCTCCGCTAGAAAGAATCTCAGCAAATCCGTTCGCCGCTGCCTCACTGAAGATGCCCTCTTCTTTGAAACGCTCGAATGCATCTGCATCTAGTACCTCAGCCCATTTGTAGCTGTAGTACCCGGCACTATAGCCTCCTTGGAAAATATGACTAAAGGCTGTAGAGGATAAGGTTCCCTCGACAGGTGAGAAAAGCTGTGTATCGGCTGTTGCTGCACGTTCAAAATCGGCCACAGCGCCTTCCATAGGTGCAGTAAGTCCATGGTAGTTCATATCGAGATACCCAAAGTTGAGTTGACGCAATGTGGCGTAACCTTCCATAAACTGCTGGCTTTCTACGATGCGATCCACGTATTCCTTAGGCAGTAATTCACCCGTTTCATAATGCTTTGCAAACAAGGCCAACGCCTCGGGCTCGTAGCACCAATTCTCTAAAATCTGTGAAGGCAATTCGACAAAATCCCAATACACACTGGTTCCCGTTAATGAAGGATAGGTACCACGTGCCATCATCCCGTGCAAGGCATGACCAAACTCATGAAACAGCGTAGTGACCTCGTTAAAAGTCAACAGCGAAGGCTCATCCGCAGTAGGTTTTGTGAAGTTACAGACGATGCTAATGTGCGGACGTACGACCTGCCCATCCAGGCTATACATACTTCGATAGCTGGTCATCCAGGCACCTGCGCGTTTCCCGGCACGCGGGAAGAAATCGGTGTACAAAAGGCTTAAAAATTCACCGTCTTTATCATATACCTCATAGGCATCCACGTCCTCGTGGTAGGTAGCGATACTGGCATTCTTTTTAAAACTCAACCCGTAGAGTTTGGCACTTATATCAAATACACCGGCCAGCACATTTTCAATCTTGAAGTATGGCTTGAGTAAGTTGTCGTCGAGGTTTAAAGTGG